>NZ_JYOF01000019.1:0-174291 GCF_000955865.1 Pseudomonas sp. 2(2015) | reverse complement strand
ACAAGTACTTGCGCTGGAGCGAGGTGGGCCAGTTAGTCGAGCAGGTCGACTGCTCGGGCTACCCGACCTGCTTCGAGTATGACCGCCGCGGCTACCTGCAGGCAGTCGTCGATGCCCTTGGCGAACGCACCGAATACCAGAATGACGCCCAGGGCCGGGTCGTCGCCACACAGTTGCCCGACGGGCGCCGCGAGCAGTTTGAGCACGATGGCAGCGGCCAGCTCAGCCGCTACATCGACCCCGCCGGGCATGCCCTGCAGTTTCGCTATAACCGGCGCGGCCAGATCCAGCTACGCCTCGACCCGCACGGCCGACAGGTGCAATACAGCTACGACAACTATGGTCGCCTGCTGGCCTTGAGCAACCAAAACGGTGAGAGCTATCGATTCAGCTGGGACCTGGTAGACCGCCTGACCCAGCAGCAAGACCTCGACGGCAGCGCCAGACGCTATGAATATGGGCCGCTGGATAATGTCAGTCGCCTGGAGTTTGTCCCCGCGCCATACGGCAACGGCCTGGCACCGATCGTTCATGAATTCGCCCGTGATGCCGCGGGCCGGCTGATTGCCAAATACACCGACGATGGCCGCACCGACTTCAGCTACGACCCGCTGGATCAACTGACCGCCGTCAGTTTCACCGACAACGACGGCAATACCGAACAGCTGTCTTTTGCCTACGATGCGGCCGGCCAGTTGCGACAAGAGCAGAGTGCCGACGGCGTACTGCAGCATCACTATGACGAACTCGGCAACCTGACTCAGACCCGGCTGCCCGATGGCCGCTGGCTCAACCGCCTGTACTACGGCAGCGGTCACCTGCATCAGCTCAACCTCGATGGCAAGGTAATCAGCGACTTCGAGCGCGACCGTTTGCACCGTGAAGTGCTGCGCACCCAGGGCCGAATAAGTACCCGCAGCGAGTACGACCGCAGCGGCCGTTTGCGCTCGCGCCTGCGCCGTCCAAGCCACCAACCGCCGCAACTGCCCGCTGCCGTGCAGCAACGCTTTGACTTCGATCCGGTAGACAACCTCATCAGCCGCTTCAACCAGCAGCCCGGCAGCCAGCACCAGCAGTTGCTGCATTACGATGCCAGTGGCCGGATCATGGCCAGTCAGGACGCTGGCCAGGGTCAAAGCGAAGCTTTTGCCTACGACGCCGCTGCCAACCTGCTCGATGGTCCTCAGGCCGGCAAAGGGCTGGTGCGCCACAACCGGCTGTTGACATACCAGGACAAGCGCTACCGCTACGACAGCTTTGGCCGTTTGATTGAAAAGCGCAGCAGCCGGCGCGGCATCCAGCACTTGCGCTATGACGCCGAGCACCGCCTGATTCAGGTGCGTAGCCAGCACGGTGGGCGCGAGCGGGTACTGAACATGCGTTACGACCCGCTTGGGCGACGTGTGGAGAAAAGTGAACTCGACGACCAAGGCAACCTGCTCGATCAGACCCGGTTCGTCTGGGACGGCTTGCGCTTGCTGCAGGAGCATCGTCATGGCCAGACCAGCCTCTATCTTTACGTCCAGAACAGCTACGAGCCGCTGGCCAGGGTGGACGGCGCCGGCCCGCAGCAGCAGGTGCGCTACTACCACAACGACCTCAACGGTCTACCTGAACAACTGACCGAGGACAGTGGCGAAACCGTGTGGCAGGCGCGTTACCAGGTCTGGGGCAACACCCTGGAAGAAGTGCGCGAAGCGCATTTCATCGAGGAGCAGAACCTCAGGTTCCAGGGTCAGTACCTGGACCGCGAAACCGGTTTGCATTACAACCTGTTCCGCTTCTATGACCCGGATGTCGGGCGCTTTACCCAGCCGGACCCGATCGGCCTGGCCGGCGGTTTGAACCTGTACCAGTATGCCGCCAACCCGGTGGGTTGGATCGACCCGCAAGGGCTTAACGCGTTGCTGCCCGGTGAGGGCGGTGTCGGTGCCTACGGCAAGCTTCCCGGCACGCCAGGGGACAACCTGACTGGCCACCACATGCCGTCGGCCGAATACATGAAGCAAAAATTCGAAATCAGCCGCAACAAATCCATCGCCATGCAGATGCAGCATATTTATCCTGAAAACAAAGGCCGTCACCCAATGACGCGCACCTATGCAAGGCGACCCTTCCTGGATGAAAAGCCCAGGGATGCACTCGCTCGAGACATCTGGGACGCACGCAAGATCTACAAGAAGCAGGGGCTTTACACCAAGGAAATTCAAGCGGGCCTGCGCGAAACGATTCGACAGAACAAAAGCACCTTCCCGAAAATATTCAACAAACCATCGAAGTGCGGAGGAAAATAGGATGAGCCTGACCCAGGACCTCGAAGACTGTGCAAGCTTGAACAACGACGCTGAGGCGGCGCGTTTTTCCGCGACCCTGCAGGCCATGGCGCAGACCCGCGACAAGCAGTACCTGACGGTCATGCTCTCGCATCTGGACGATGACTGTGAGTATGGCGACTTGATGAAGGAAATAATCGGCATGGCTGAATCCTTCGACCCGGCCAGCTATGTCGCGGCCGTGGTCGAGGTCACCGATTCCCTCAAGGGCAAGGCCGAAGACTGGCTGGAAAGCATCCACTACCGGATTTTCAACGCCCCCGAGTACACCAGGCTGTATCGCACTGCATTGGCGCACAGTACCAACAGGGCAGTGGTTGAAAGCTACCTTCAGAAGTTTCTCGCCGATAACCCCGAGAAACAGTCCGAAGTCGACTCTGTTCTGGCAGGCTGAATCAAAGCGCGGCGGCCAATTCCTTCGTCACCGCCGCTGAAGTATCATCCGCACCCTGCTCAACCTCACATGGATGTCCGATGAAAGCCGCCGCGCGCTTGCTTCCTGCTGCCCTGTTCGCTGCCTGCCTGCACAGCCCCGCGACCCTTGCCGCAGGCTTTGACTGCAGCAAGGCCAGCACCCTGCTGGAAACCGCGATCTGCACCACACCGTCGCTGTCGGCCAAGGACGACACGCTCAACGAGCGCTACAAGCCGCTCAAGGACCGCAAGATCTTCCGCGAGCTGGAAAACTTCTGGCTGCGCGAGGTGCGTAACCGCTGCGAGACTGCCGCCTGCCTGGAAGTCGCCTACGACCAGCAGATCAAACTGCTGACGCCAGTACCGGCACTCTCCCAGGTTGATCCCAAAAGCCTGCAGCCCCTGCCCCGCGACCAGCGTTATACCCAGGTCGAGGATGAGCCGTGGCAGCGCTTTCCCCTGGCCACCGTCGCCGACATGAGCGAAGACAGTTTTGCCTATCTGGTGGACGTTGCCACCCTCGATGGCGTGCTGAACGTGGTGCTGTTCGTTGCCGAAAAGCAGGATGACGAAGGCAGCAACCCCGGCAATATCTATGACAGCCGCCCGATCGGCACCCTCTACGAATACTCCGACGCACGCCCTGGCCTGCACCCGTTCGCGCGCAATGTGCGCTTTGATGGCTGGAACAGTATCACCGCCAACGATCAGGGCCGGCGCTATGCCGGGATCATTGACGGGGTGTTCTACTACCGGCAGAAAATGAGCGGCGAGGCGCAGCAAAGCATGGCCTACACACTGGGTTCCAAGGCCACGCCGCAGCCTTCAACGCAACTGTACGCGGCCGAGTCCAACAGCAAGCGTTTCGCCAAGGCGCAGATCAGCGGCGACCTCAACCACGATAACTCCGGCCTGCTGATCTATTACCCGCACCTTACCGGCGACAGCAACCCCTACGACCGGGTGATGGACAAGGATGCCGGCGGCTGGAGCCTGGTCAACCCGACCTGGAGCCCGACCCGGCCGGTCCTGTACTTCGACAACAACGGCGGCTTCGCCTGCATCTGGAGGGTTGACCTTGTGACCAAGCGCCTGGAGAAGATCGTCCCCGAGCATGAGGCAGTTGCCGCTCGCCCGGTGGATGTCATCGGCCGCGAGGCGATCGTTTACCTGGAAGCCGACCAGTTAATGTTTGCCATCGCCCCGGACCAGTAACGCCGGCGCAACGCTACGGGCGCGCCTGCGCCCGAACAGGCGGCCAAGGCTGACCGCCCAGTTGAGCAACGCCACCAGCAGCAGGCACAGCATCATCGCCTCGGTGCCGCCGCTGACGATCAGCTGCCCGGCCAGCCAGGGAAAGCCGAACACCCCGAGAAAGTACGCCAGGCTGAATAGCAGCAAGGCCTGCGGGGTATGCCCGGGCGGTGCCTGGTTGGCGGCCAGGCCGTTGATTACCGAATAGTTCAGACCGTATCCAACCCCCAGCAGCGCTGCGGCCAGCAGATAGCCAAGGTTGCCCTGTACCCACCAGCCCAGCGCCAGCACGGCGAGCACGATAAAGCCCGAGAGCAGGCACGAGGCACGGTAGGCATCACGCTTGACCACCCAGCCGGCGATCAGCAAACGGCAACTGATGGCTGCACTCATGAAGCCGATGAAGAACAGCGAATAATCCAGGCCGCGCCCGGCGGCATAAGAGGTCTGGAAGCTGCCCAGACCACCGAAGATCGCGCCGCCCAGGCCGACCATGAGAACCGGCCAGCGTGCGGGCGAGGCCAGTACGGTTGCGCCAGCGCGGCGGCTGATGCCAACCGGCTGAGTGGCGTGCCGTGGCTGGCGGGCTAGATGGTTGAAGATCAGCAGGCCCGCGACTGCGGCACCCGCGGCGGTGTAGAACGCCGTCTGCACCGGCAGTTGCAACAGCGCTGCCAGCTTGCCCGCCAGCGGCCCGGAACCGATGCCGCTCATCATGCTGCCCGAGAGCAAAGCGAAGCAGTGGGTACGCCGCTGGGCTTCGACCCGCTCGGCCACCAGGATCGGGCCCAGGGTGTAAAAAGCCCCCCACCCCAGGCCCAGCATCAGGCCGCAGAGCATCAAGCCCGCGCCAGTGCCAGGCACCAGGGCGAAGCCCAGGCAAGCCGCCACCAGGCTCAGCGCCGACAGGGCGATGGCTCGTGCCGAACCCAAGCGGTCGGCCAGATGGCCACTGCCAAGTACGGCGACGATGGTGCTAAGCATGGCAACTGAAATGATCTGCCCGGCATCCTGCTCGTTGCCGCCACGGCTGCTGACCAACAGCGACAACAGGAAGGTCGAGCCATAGGACAACGACAGCAGGTAGCTGGCCAGGCACAGCAGGCCAAAGCCTGGGGCAGCTTGTTCGGTACGGATGGCGGACATGCTCAGACGTCACTCGGCGAAGTGGAGCTGCCTTGTAGCATGGCCTTGCTCCACGACCGTTATAAAACTGCCGGAGTTGGGTTCAGCCGGCAGCGAACTGTGCCTGCGCGCGGCCTATCCAGCGGTCAGTGCAACAGCTCGGCGCATTCCTTCATCACGCCAGCCTTCAACCGCAGGTAGTGCTCGAAAATCTCTCGCGCCGCCGCCTGGTCGATATTGATCTGCATGGCTTCGACAAACTGCTCGACCGCCGCCACCGCGTGGGCAAAGTGATTGCTCTCGGTGCCGCCAGTGTGCACGGTGACCCAGGCCACCGTTGCCCGCGCGCGCTCTGCCGGTATGCCCATGTCACGGACGAACCACTGCTTGAACAACGGATGGATGAACTCGACCTCGCCGTGGGTATAAACCTCATGCACCAGGGTGGTCAGCAGGCCTTGCAGCAGGTCGCGCTCGCGCAGGCGCTGGCGATCGGTCCAGTCCTTGAAGGACTGGGCCGAAGGCAGGCAGTTGGCCTTGAGCATCCACTGATCATCACCGCAGAGGGGCGTCGCCATGTTGTAGAACAAATCGGCGTGCAGAGTATTGCCCAGGGCCCCGAGGTCTTCATCGGTGATCCGCTGCAGGCTGCCGCAGGCCCGATACAGCTGGTCGGCAGCCATGGAGCCGGCGTCGGAACGGGCCAGCAGGGTCAGGCGGTTGGCAAGGCCCGAGACACTGGCCGCGGAGTTGTTGGTTTTCGACCAACTGGCGAAAAACTTGCGCAGCACCGCCGGTGAATGCTTGCGCTCAGTCAACAGGGCAAAGGCCTTTTCAATCTCCATCAGCTCTTCTTCTACCGCCCAGAAGGCTTCGAACAACGCGTGCTTGAGGGTGCTGGCCGGCATGTCATTGAGGACCGGCTCGACGATCGAAAGCAGCTTGCTGTGCAGGGCTATCACGGTGTTCATTGGCGTATTTACGTCCTTGTAATGGAGGGGTCAGCGGTTTCTTTGAACGCGTTCTTGTCGGTGGAATCGGTGGGCTGCCAGCCGAACCAGGCGATCAGCATCACCAGCAACTGCGCGGCCATGATCAGCGGCACACAGCCTGACCAGCCCCAGCGCTGCCACAGCAGCGCCGGCAACAACGCACCGACGCTGCCGCCCAGGTAATAGAACGTCAGATAGCAGCCCACCGCGCCGGCCTTGTTGTGCCTGGCAGTGGACGTAACAAAGGCATTGGCCGCCGCCTGGGCCAGGAACACGCCGGTGGAACTGAGCGCCAGCCCCAGCACGATCCACCACAGGCTGCTGAGTAAGGTCAGCATCGAGCCCAGCAAACCGAGCACCCCAGCGAACACCACCAAGTGCGCCGGCGGCCTGGCGCTGGCCAGCTTGCCGGCAATCGGCGTGACCACCAGCGCCAGCAAAAACACTGCATAGACCGAACCCAGCGCGGCCACGCCAAGGTTGAACGGCGCGGCCAGCAGGTGCAGGCCGACATAGGTGAAGGTGGCGATCTGCGAAAACAGCACACAGAAACCAACCAGATAGGCCGCCAGCAACGGTCGGTTGCGCAGCATGCTGATACGACTGTTGGCGATGGTGATTTCGATCAGGCGCGCGCCGCTGGGCAGCAGCCGGTGAATGCTCAGGCCGATCAGCACGGTCAGCAACGCCAGCAGGATGAACGCTTCGCGCCAGCCCAGGTATTGGGTCATGACCCCGGTCAGAAAACGCCCGGCGAAACCGCCGAGAATGGTCCCGGCGACGTACAGGCTGGTAACTTCGGTGACTTTCGCCCCCTGCCAGCGCTCGCCGACGTAAGCCACGCTGGTGGCGAAGATCACCGGGATCAGCATGCCCTGGACAAAGCGCCAGAACAGCAGGCTGTTGAGGTCACTGGCCCCTGCCAGCATCAAGCCCGGCACGCTGAGCAACAGGGTTGCCGCCACCAGCACGGTCTTCTGGCTCCAGCGCCGGGTCAGCACGCCGACAAAGGGCGCGACCAGGGCCACGGCCAGGGTCGTGGCGGTGATGCTCCAGCTGACGTGCCGCGCATCCACGGCGAAGCTCTGCGCCAGCTCGGCGAGGATGCCCTGGGTAGCGTAGAGCGGCAGAAACGCGGCGCATCCGCAGAGGAACATCGCGATTCGTGCGGCAGACAGGCGCGATTGCATGGGAAAACTCGTTACAGTGACGAGTATTGTTTATAAGGTGCGGTCATTGGCACTGGCCAATACCGATTTCCGACCGATTGATACCTCAAGGTGCAACATGCTCGATGTGCGAAAGCTGCGCTATTTCATTGCCGTCGCCGACGACCTGCATTTCGGCCGCGCCGCGCAGCGCCTGCACCTGGCGCAACCGGCACTGACCCGGCAGATCTCGGCCCTGGAAAGCCAGCTGGGTTTTCGCCTGTTCGAGCGCAGCAGCCGTGCCGTCAGTCTGACCGGCGAAGGCCAGCAGTTCCTGCCTTACGCCCGCGGGGTACTGGAGCAACTGACACGCAGCGAAAGCTTCGCCGCCAAGCTGGCCGCCGGCACGGCCGGGCAGTTGAGCATCGGCTATGCCAGCTCGGTGGCCTTGAGTGACCACTTCACCCAGGCAATCCAGCAGTTTTCCCACGCCTACCCGCAGGTTCGCCTGACCCTGGTTGAAGAAGCCTCCAGCGCGCAATGGCGCAATATTGTCGAAGGCACCCTGGAAATCGGCCTCAGTCGGCTGTTGCCGCCCCAGGAGTTCACCGAGCTGCAGGTCCAGCCGCTGGACCAGGAACCGCTGCTGGTGGCACTGGCCGCGAACGACCCGCTGGCGGCACTCGACAGCATCAGCCTCAGCCAACTGCAAGCGCATGCCGTGGTGCTGTACACCGACGAGCAAGGCACCGGTCTCAACGATGCCATCGAGCGCTTGTTCCAGCACTGCCAATTGCCCTTGCTGCGCGGCCCGCGCGGACGGCAGATCACTTCGATCATTGCCCTGGTAGCCGCCGGCCAGGGCATTGCCCTGGTGCCTGCCTGCACCCGTGCCCTGAACCAGCGCGGCGTGTGCTACCGGCCCTTGAACGAAGCAGCCGCCAGCATCGACCTGCTCGCCATCAGCCACCGCCAGCGGCGCTCGCGGGCAGCCGAGGCGTTTCTGCAAATACTTGCCCGGGCAACCACACCCTGCGCATGAGCACGGCCCTCTGGCAAGCACGCCCGGGATAAAAGTGTTTTACCGAAACCACTGGTTTTCTGGCAGGACGCTTTGCCTATCCTAGGAAGGATCTCTCATATCAGCGGAAGATCCATGAAAGCTTCGCTTCCCAGCCGCTACGCCTGCCTTGTCGGCTGTCTCGTTTTCAGTTTTGCCAGCCTGCCGTTTGTTTCTGCCCATTCCTGGTTGTGGCCGTTCACCCTGCTCAGCGCCCTGCTCAGCCTGGTCGGCCTCAATGACCTGCGCCAGAGCCACCACGCGGTGCGGCGCAACTACCCGATCCTGGGCAACATTCGCTACCTGATCGAAACCATCCGCCCGGAGATCCGCCAGTACTTGCTGGAAGGCGACGATGACAAGCTGCCGTTCTCCCGGGCCCAGCGCTCGCTGGTGTATGCACGGGCCAAGAACGAGAGCGCCGAGAAGGCCTTTGGTACGCTCAACGATGTCTACCGGCCAGGCTTCGAGTTCATCAGCCATTCCATGCTGCCAGTCGAAACCCCCGACCCTGCCTCATTTCGCATCAACATCGGCGGCCCGCAGTGCCGCCAGCCTTACTCGGCGTCGATCTTCAATATCTCGGCGATGAGCTTTGGGGCACTCAGTGCAAATGCTATTGCCGCGCTGAACAAGGGCGCAAAACGTGGCCGCTTCGCCCATGACACCGGCGAAGGCAGCATCAGCCCCCATCACCGCGAGCACGGTGGCGACCTGATCTGGGAAATCGGCAGCGGCTATTTTGGCTGCCGCACCCCGGAGGGTCGTTTCGATCCGCAGCGTTTCGCCGAACAGGCCGGCGACCCACAGGTGAAAATGATCGAGGTCAAGCTCAGCCAGGGCGCCAAACCCGGCCACGGCGGGATCCTGCCTGGGCACAAGGTCAGCGCCGAAATCGCCGCCACCCGTGGCGTGCTGATGGGCCAGGACTGCATCTCACCGGCGGCGCACAGCGCCTTGCGTAGCCCCGTGCAGCTGTTGCAGTTCATTGGCCAGTTGCGTGAGCTGTCTGGCGGCAAGCCGGTGGGCTTCAAGTTCTGCCTTGGCCACCCGTGGGAATTCATGGGTATCGCCAAGGCCATACTGGCCACCGGCATAGTCCCCGACTTCATCGTGGTTGATGGCAAGGAAGGCGGCACCGGCGCCGCACCCCGGGAGTTCAGCGACAACATCGGCGTGCCGATGCGCGAAGGCCTGATGTTTGTGCACAACACCCTGGTGGGCCTGAACCTGCGCGACAAGATTCGCATCGGCGCTGGCGGCAAGATTGTCAGCGCGTTCGACATTGCCAGCGTGCTGGCCATTGGCGCCGACTGGGTCAACTCGGCCCGCGGCTTCATGTTCGCCATCGGCTGTATTCAGTCGCAAAGCTGCCACACCAACAAATGCCCGACCGGCGTGGCGACCCAAGATCCGCTACGCCAACGCGCCCTGGTGGTGCCGGAAAAGGCCGAAAGAGTCTACAGCTTCCATCGCAACACCCTGCATGCCCTGGCCGAAATGCTCGCCGCTGCCGGCCTGGACCACCCGGCCGAGCTCAAGCCCAAGCACCTGGTTCGGCGCATCAGCGCCAGCGAGATCCGCCTGTTTTCGCAGTTGCATGTGTTCCTCAAGCCCGGTGAGTTGCTCAGCGGCTCGATCGACAGTGAATTCTATGCACGGATGTGGCGCATGGCCCGCAGCGACAGCTTCGAGCCGGAGAGCGGCGAGGTGCAGGCGATCAAACCGGCTGTGCGGCGAAAACAAACAACCCCGGCCTAGGCCGGGGTTGCTGGAGACACCAGACAGCTATCAGAGGATGCTGATCGGGTACTCGACGAACACGCGAACTTCGTTGCCGTCGTCGTTGTAGCCGTTCTGACGAACGCTTTCGGAGGTACGCAGGAACGAGCTACGCAGTTTGACGGACAGGTCCTTGGCCGGGCCTTCCTGAACCACGTACTTGAACTGGTTGAAGATTTCGCGCTCTTTACCTTCGCCGAAGCCGTGGGTGTTGATGTTGTCACCACGCACGTAGGCCACTTTGTAGGTCAGGCCCGGTACGCCGAAGGCGCCGAAGTCCAGGCCGTAGCCCAGCTGCCAGGAACGCTCGTCTTCAGCGTTGAAGTCGGACCAGTAGGAGTTGGCCAGGTAGATAGTCGAACCACCGTCACCCACGCCACCGGCGTTCTGGTAGAAGCCGTACTGATAACCGGTGTCGCCAGTGCTGCGCTGGTGGGCGATGGTGATCGAGTGCGGGCCGAAGGCGTAGGTAGCCGCCAGGCTCCAGATGGTGTTGGAGTCACCGGTCAGGTCGGCGGCAGCGACGTACTTCTTGTCGATGTCCGACTTGTAGCCGTTGAAGTCCAGGGTCAGCGACTGGTCGTCGGCGATCGGGTGAACGTAGTTCACGCCCAGGTAGTGCTTCTTCAGCACGTCTTCGACGTCGGAGGTGTACAGCGAAGCCGAGAGGTTTTCGCTGAACTTGTAGCTGCCGCCGAATACGTTGATCGACTTCAGGCCACCGCTGTCACGGCCTTCAGCACTTTTACGGGCTTCCTGGGTGAAACGACCGGCGTTCAGTTCCAGGCCCTTGATCTCCTTGGAGGTGATCAGGGTACCGGTGTAGCTTTCTGGCAGCAGGCGACCGTCGTCGTACTGCAGCACTGGCAGCTCAGGCATCTGGTCACCGTACTTCAGTACAGTGTTGGAGATGCGGAACTTGATTGCTGCGCCACCACGGGCCAGGTTGTGCGGGGAGTTCTGCTGGTTGGTCGGCGAGTCGCCGTCCGCCGGCTTGAAGAAGTCGATACCGCCACCGCCGTTGCGGCCTTTACCACCGTCCAGACGCACTGCGTACAGGCCGAAGGCGTCGACACCGACACCAACGGTGCCCTGGGTGTAGCCGGAGGAGAACTTGCCGATGAAGGCCTGGCCCCACTCGCTCTGGTCGTTGGTATGGTGCTTCTTGTCACGATTGATGAAGGCATTGCGCAGCAGAACGCTGGCTTTGCTGTCTTCTACGAAGCCCTTGGCCTCGGCCTGGTCATTGGCCATAGCCTGAGTCGCGGCCATAAGCCCCAGCGCGACCAGACTGATCCTGGTTTTCAACATTTTATTTTCCTTATTACTTAGTCAAAGACGCTCTGCGACCAAACGCCAAAAACCACGCCCCCTGCGTGGGTTGACGCTCACGGGTCTGAAAATAAAAAGCCCGCCTGCGAGTGTTCGCAGCGGGCCTTTTTTCTGGACTCTTGGCCGATGGGCCTACAGGCGTTGACCGAATCCTATCCGTGTGCGGATCAGCATGTCAAAAATTCGTGAAAAGTAAGTGTTTCTGCTTACAGATCGCAGCCATCCGCGGCACAGAACGCCGCGTTTGCGGCATCTTTCTCCGCGCTCAGATAGAACTCCCTGTCCAGCCAATGCACGAAGGCCTCAGGCTTGCCGAGGAAAGGACCGATGTCGATGACCTGCAGCCGCCCTTCGCGTTCCAGCACCAGGGTTGGATAGCCCTGGCCACCGACGCTGGCCATGAACGCACGACTGGTGCGCATATGGCTCTGGGTATCCACATCGCGCAATGCACTGGCAAAGGCGGGTGCAGGCAGGCCCATCTCGGCGGCGATGGCCTTGAGCACGCCATCATCGGCAATCCGCCGGCCTTGCACGTAGTGCGCACGCTGCAAGCGCGCCAGCAACTCCAGGCCACGCCCGGCGAGCTGCTCTGCTGCCAGGATCGCGGCTATGGGTGGCTGTGAATCGAAGACAGCGTCGTTGTCACGCAACAGGCCCTCGAAATAGCCCTGGCCGAAGGGCTGCCCGGTGTACTCGGCAATACGCCGGTCATGGGGCATGACGAAGTCGCGCAACTGCGCCGAGACCTTCTGGCGATTGGCTCCGGCCATCATCCCGCCACCGTGCAGCACAACCGGCATCAGCCCGCTGGCCGCATTGATCAACGGCTCGGCGCCGTAGCACCAGCCGCACAGCGGATCGAACACATAGTGAAGGGTGGTTTGTACCGGCATGGGCGCCTCCTGAAAAAATGATGACGTCAGGTTAGGCCGGATGAAGGTTGCGAAAAACGCTGCACGGGTTACAGCTTTGTTGCGAAAAACAGTACAAATTCAGCGCTAAAACTAAAGGCTGATAGACAGAAATATCTTGAAACAAACAGCTCGTCGATAGATCCAGAAACAATTAACGTTAGTAAATGGCAAGCATTATCATTCGCGCAAAATTTCTTCACTCTAATAAATGCCCGGATGTCCGTCATGCTTGCCCCTTGCCGCCTCTCTCCCCTGACCCTGGGCCTGTCGCTGTTTTTCAGCTCAGGGCTGGTCACTGCTGCCACCACCACGTTGCCCGAAGTCTCGGTTACCGCCGAGTCTGACCGTGAACGCGATGACCCGCGGGTACGTGAAGTCAGCACCGCAACCCGTACCGCCACGCCCGCCCGCTACGTGCCGCAGGCTATCGATTCGGTGAAGACCAGCAACGTGCTGGATTACGGCAGCAACGACCTTGGCAAAGCCCTGAGCGGCATCCCCAACGTCAGCAGCGGCGCCGATACGCGCTTTGACAGCGTGCGCATCCGTGGCTTCGATGCCAGCAACGACTTCTACCTCGACGGTATTCGCGACGACAGCCAATACGTGCGCGACCTGCACAATATCGAGCGGGTCGAGGTGCTCAAGGGCCCTGCCGCGGTGCTCTATGGCCGTGGCAGCCAGGGCGGGATCGTCAACCGGGTGAGCAAGATGCCGGAAGCCGGCCGCCGTTCCAGCATCGAGGCCCAGGGCGGCAGCGAGGACCTGCGCAGCCTGTATGCCGACCTCAGCGCCGACCCGAGCGACAACATCAGCCTGCGCCTGAACATGGGCAACCAGGACAACAACAGTTTCCGCGACGGCATCGACGGCAGCCGCCAGCTGTTCGCACCCTCGATGAGCTGGCAGCTGACCCCGCAGCTGAACTGGCTGGTGCAATACGAGTACAGCCGCTACAACCGTACCCCCGATCGCGGCATCCCCAGCGTCAACGGCCGCCCGGCCGACGTTGGTCGCGACACCACCTACGGCGATACCCAGCGCGACTTCATCGACGACAAGGCGCAATCGCTGCGCTCGCGCCTGAACTACCAGCTCAACGACACCTGGCAAGTGCGCCACACCCTGGGCCTGTTCAAGCTCAACAGCGATTTCGACAACACTTACCTGACCGGCTACAACGCCACCACCAACCAGGTTACCCGCCAGCGCTGGCAGCAGGACCTGAACACCCGCAACCTGTTCAACAACCTGGAACTGGAAGGCAATTTCGACACCTTCGGCCTGCAGCACACCCTGCTCACCGGCCTTGAGTTCGGTAACCAGCGCCGCGATCCGATCCTATACACTGCAGCGACTTCCGGCGCAGGCGCTCGCCCGGTGCCGGGCCTGGACCTGAACAACCCCAACCGTAACCTGCAGCACAACGGCACCATGGTGGTCTCCAGCAACAACCACACCGTGGTCGACAGCCGCGGCCTGTACCTTCAGGACCAACTGCGCCTGAATGATCAGTGGCAAGTGCTGGCCGGGGTGCGTTTCGACCAGTTCGAAGTGCAAACCACCAACAAGGTCCGCGGTATCTCCGAGAAGCAGGACAGCAACAGCACCAGCCCGCGTCTGGGCGTGGTCTATTCGCCGTGGAAGGAACACTCCTTCTATGCCTCCTGGAGCAAGACCTTCTCGCCAGTCGGCGGCGGCCTGATCGGCATCACCCCGGGTGCGGCCGGCAATACCAACGAAACCAGCCCGGAACAGACCCGGCAGAAAGAAGTCGGGGTCAAGAGCGACTGGTTCGACGAACGCCTGAGCACCACCCTGGCGGTTTATGAGCTGGAGCTCTACAACCGCCGCACCAGCGACCCGAACAACCCGGGCATCACCTTGCTCAGCGGCCTGCAGCGCTCACGCGGCGTCGAGCTGACCGCCACCGGCAACATCGTTGGCAACTGGTACGTACGCGGCGGTATCGGTATCCAGGATGCAACCATCGTCGAGGACAACAACGGCCAGGAAGGCAACCGCGTGAGCAACGTTGCCAAGCGCAACGCCAGCCTGTTCGTTACCTGGAAACCGGAAATGGGCTGGTACGGCGAAACCGGCCTGACCCTGGTCGGCGAGCGCTATGCCGACAACCAGAACACCGCCGTGCTGCCCGGCTATGGCCGTTGGGACGCGCTGGCAGGCTTTCGTACCAAGGACTGGGACCTGCGCGCGGCGCTCAACAACATTACCGACAAAACCTACTACAGCTCGGCCACCAGCGCCGCGCAGATCCAGTTTGGCGACCCGCGCAGCCTGATCGTGACCGGCACCTACAGCTTCTAAACACCAGGCAATAAAAAAGGGCGGCATTGTTCAGGCAATGCCGCCCTTTTCATTGTTGTTGCCGAACCCTCTAGCGGCTGCCATCACCCAGCAGCGCTTCCAGCTCTGCCTCGCTCAGCAGGCCTGCCGGATAACGCGCCAGTAACGAGCGACGCTGATCGGCCTTCCTGACCCGGTTTGCTCCATGGTGTTTCAACCACTGCGCCACGCGCTGGAGGGACTCGTGATTCACCGCTGATGGGGGCGAAGCCGGCTCACTTGCTGCATTCATTTCGACACGTACTCCCTGGGGCCGTGAGCGGCTAACCTACTCAAACTTTGTGACAGAACCATGCTGGTCTATCTGTTTGAAATACAATGCAAAACAAATACAAGAGGTGTGCCAGAAGACTATGCCGGTCGTCGTCCACGCATAAAAAAGCCCGTCAATCGACGGGCTGTTTTCTTACTGCACTTCAGCCTTTGGCTGGCGCCGGTTGTTGCTGGGTCAGGCAATGGATGTTGCCGCCGCCCAGGAGCATCTCGCGCCCGGGGATCATGACCACTTCATGGTCAGGGAACACCCGCGCCAGAATCGCTCTAGCCTCGGCATCTGCCGGGTCGTCGAAGCTCGGGGCGATGATGCCGCCGTTGACGATCAGGAAGTTGACGTAGGAGCCAGCCAGGCGCACCGACGGGTTGCGCTCCTGGCTGCCGGCCACCGGATCGACCCCGGCGCACTCTTCTTCAGTGGCGAACAGCGGCCCCGGAATCGGCATCTTGTGCACGGTGAAGGCGCGACCTTTGGCGTCACGGCTGTTTTCCAGCACCTCAAGTGCGCTATGGCAGCGTGCATAGTTGGGGTCTTGCGGATCATCGGTCCAGGCCAGTAACACTTCACCTGGGCGGACGTAACAACAGAAGTTGTCGACGTGGCCGTCGGTTTCGTCGTTGTACAGACCATCGGGCAGCCAGATGATGCTGTCCACGGCCAGGTGGTCACGCAGGATGGCTTCGATCTGCTCGCGGTTCAGGTGCGGGTTGCGGTTGTGGTTGAGCAGGCATTCTTCAGTGGTGATCAGGGTGCCTTCACCGTCGACATGGATCGAGCCGCCTTCGAGCACGAAGCCTTCGGTGTGGTAGCGCTGGCAGCGCTCCATCTCCAGCACCTTGCTGGCCAGTTGCTCGTCGCGGTTCCACGGCGCGTACAGGCCACCCTCGAAGCCGCCCCAGGCATTGAAACCCCAGTCGATGCCGCGTACTTCACCGCTGTCGTTGATGACGAAGGTCGGGCCGGTATCACGCACCCAGGCGTCGTCGTTGCTGATTTCCACCACGCGGATGTTCGGCAGGTCCAGGCGCGCCCGGGCGTTGTCGTACTGCGCGGCCGAGACGGCAACGGTCACCGGCTCGAAACGGGCGATGGCCTTGGCCAGGGTCACGTGGGCAGCCTGTACCGGCTTGCCACCCAGGCGCCAGTTGTCCGGGCGCTCGGGCCAGACCATCCAGACCTGGGTTTGTGGCGCCCATTCGGCAGGCATGTGGAAGCCGTCGGCGCGCGGGGTACTGGTAAGCGTTTTCATAGAGGATCCTTGCTGAACTTTCAGGATTGCAGCGCGCCGTCGAGGGTCTTTACCGGGCCGTACAGATTCGGACGACGGTCGCGGAAAGTACCCCAGGCACTGCGGGTGTGCTCAAGTTTATCGAGGTCGAAAGTATGCACCAGCACACCCTCCTCGGTCTCGTTCAGCGCCTGGACCTTCTCGCCGTACTGGTCGGCGATGAAGGAGGAGCCGTAGAAGGTGATGTCGTAGCCGTCCTGCTGTTCGCGGCCGATACGGTTGCTGGCCACCAGCGGCATCAGGTTGGCACCGGCATGACCTTGCTGCACACGCTGCCAGTGGTCGCGCGAGCAGATGCTCTGGTCGTGCGGCTCGCTACCGATGGCGGTCGGGTAGAACAGCACCTCGGCGCCGAGCAGGGCCATGCTGCGTGCGCACTCGGGGAACCACTGGTCCCAGCAGATGCCGACGCCGATTTTCGCGTAGCGGGTCTGCCAGACCTTGAAGCCGGTGTCGCCCGGGTTGAAGTAGTACTTTTCGTGGTAGCCGGGGCCATCCGGAATGTGGGTCTTGCGGTACACACCGAGGTTGCTGCCGTCGGCATCGATGATCGCGATGCTGTTGAAACGCGCACGCCCGGCCAGCTCGTAGAAGCTGATCGGCAGCACCACCTGCAGCTCTTTGGCGAGCTTCTGGAAATGACCGAGGGCGGCGTTGGTTTCAACCGCTGTGGCCAGTTGCAGGTAGTCCGGATTGGGCTTCTGGCAGAAGTACGGGGTTTCGAACAGTTCCTGGATCAGGATGATCTGTGCGCCCTTGGCGGCCGCCTCGCGGACCAGCCGTTCGGCGGTTTCCAGGTTGCCCTGGCGGTCCCAGGAGCAGGCCATCTGGGTGGCGGCAACAGTGACAGTGCGGCTCATGCATTCCTCCTCGGCAGGTGCTCGGGCCAACAAGGCCAGGCCACCCTGGTGATAATGGAGGCATTTATATCCGATAAATATCGGCTTTAAAAGTGGAAAATGGAAAATATCAGGCGTAAAAAAGCCGGTTAATTCGATAACAATCGGATTAACCGGCTTTAGCTCAAGGGTTACAGGTCTTCCGACAGTACCCGGTCGATGCTGTCGACGAAGAAGTCCACGCTCGCGCGGGTGGTGCACATCGGCGGCTTGATCTTGAGGATGTTGAGGTAATCGCCCGTAGGCTGCATGAAGATACCCAGGTCACGCAGGCGGTTGCACAGCAGGGTAGTCTCGGCACTGGCCGGCTCCAGGCTCTGGCGGTCACGCACCAGTTCCAGCCCCAGGTAGAAGCCGGAGCCGTGCACGGCACCCGCCAGCGGATGTTTATCGACCAATTGTTGCAGCCGTGACTTGAAGTAGCCGCCGACTTCCCGGGCGTTGTCCCATAGCCCTTCTTCTTCCATGACATCAAGCACGGCCATGCCGATTCGGCAACTGACCGGGCTGCCGCCGGCGGAGGAGAAGAAATAGCCCTCGGCTTCCAGCGCCTCGGCAATCTCGCGGCGGGTGATGACCGCGCCCAGTGGCTGGCCGTTGCCCATGCCCTTGGCCATGGTGATGATGTCCGGCACCACGCCCTGCTCTTCAAAACCCCAAAACCAGGTGCCCAGCCGGCCATAGCCGACCTGCACTTCGTCGGCGATGCATACCCCGCCCGCCGCCCGCACCTTGGCATAGGCTTGCTGCAGGTAACCCGCAGGCAACGAGATGCCGCCGGCATTGCCGTACACCGGCTCGCAGATGAACCCGGCCAGTTGCCGCTGCTCGGCAGCCAGCGCATCGAGCTTGGCATCGACGTCGCGCAGATAGTCGGCGGCGCTCTCGGCGCCACGGTAGGCGCCGCGATAGGTGTTGGGCGCAATCACCGGGTGAACCCAGTCCGGCCGGGTGCTCAAGGCCTGGGGGTTGTCGGCGATGGAGGTGGAAATCGCATCGGTGGCCACCGACCAGCCGTGATAGGCCTCAAGTACGCTCAGCAGGTCACGCCCACCGCTGTAGGCCCAGGCCAGGCGGATCGCCAGATCGTTGGCCTCGGTGCCGCTGTTGACCAGAAATACCCGGTCCATGCCGCTCGGTGCCAGGGCCAGCAAGCGCTCGGAGAATTCGGCGATGGCGGCATAATGAAAACGCGAGTTGGTATTGAGCAACGACCATTGCCGCGCCGACTCGGCGACCATGCGCGGGTGCCCGTGGCCGAGCACCGCAACGTTGTTGAGCATGTCCAGGTAGGCCCGCCCCTGCATGTCGAACAAGTAGTTGCGCCAGCCGCGCTCGATATGCGGCGGCTGCTGGTAATAGTGTTTTTGCGAGCGGGCGAAACTGGCATCGCGCCGAGCCAGCAAAGCCTGGGCATCGACCAGCGGTTCGGCGTCGCAGGCAAAGCCGAGGATGGCTTGCGGCGAGGGGCACAATGCCTGCCAGGCCTGGGCCCGCGAAGGCACGACAAAAGCTGGTGGATACAACCCGGCCACCCGGCATAACTGGACCGTCAACAATGCGCCAGTGGCGCCCAGAGACTGTCCGATGGCCAATGCCTGCCCGTCGGCCGGCGTCTGATCCAGCCCGTGCAACCACAGGCTGCATTCACTGCCCTCAAGGCAGCCACTGTCTTCGCCATATTGGTGCCAGGTCCCGGCCCAAGGTGCCTGGAGCACCGTGGCGCAAGGCAGATGCAGTTCGACATGCAGGGCGCACGTCGCAGGTTCCGCGGGATTGTCGATGTGGGTCTGCGACAGGCGGTACTGCCCATACAGGCTGCTGGCAGCGCCTGAAGCACTGCCCTGCCGGGCCAGCAAGCGCTGGTCAATGCCGGCTTGCTCCCAGTTGCCGGCCTGGTAATGCTCGCTGAGTACACCAAGATCCACGCCAATCACCTGGGCGGCCACCGAGGCCGGCAGGAGTGGCGCCGAGCTTTCTAGCGCCAGCGCAGGGAGTTCATGCCCGGTCACTTGCAGAATCGCCGCCTGCATCAGTTCGAAAGGCACGCTGGTGGCGACGTCGAAAATTTCCCACTCATGGGCCAGATTGTCCCGGCTGTAGCTGTTGCCAGGGTCAATACTCACCTGCTGCTCGCTGCTCAGTACCAGCACCGCAGCACGAGCCACCACCAAAGGCCACAAGGCGTTGAGTTCAGCGGCGTTCAGCGGATTGAGCGCATGATAAGCCTCGATCGCCGGCAATATGCGCAAGGGGTCGCCTTCGGCGTGGTGCAGCAAGGCCGCGCAAGTGACCGAGAGATCTGCAATGCGCCAGGTGTGCATCAGGTCGCCGAAATCGATGACCCCCTGCAGTTGCCACTGGCGCTGCTCATCGCGCGCCCATACGGCGTTGTCATCGGTGATGTCCAGGTGCACGGCTTGCGATGGCAGATCATCGATCAACGGCTGCAGATGTTCCCGGGCCTGATCTGCGGCGGCTTTTACCCTGGCTTGCTGCGGGTTGTTATCCAGTATCGGCAACAGGTGATCGATCAACACCTGGGCATGGCGCGGATCCCATTGCAATGTGCGCTCAAGGCCCGGGTGAGTGAAACTGGCCAGAGCCTGGTCGACCCGCGCGCACAGGCGGCCGAGTTCAGCTACCAGGCGCGGCTCCATGTGCTTGATGCGGGTCAGTGACTGGCCTTCAATATAGTCGAGCAGGCGCACGCGTAGCGGTTGGCCGTCGACAGTCACCGTCAGCAGTTGCTCACCGGATCGGGCAGCCTGCACCGCAGGCACTGGCAGCCCCTGATCGCGCAGGAAGCCGAGGGCGGCATGCTGGGCTTGCAGTTCCTGCTCGGCATAGGCGCCATGGCAAACCTTCAGCACGTAGCGCCCATGGTCCGAATCGACAAGAAAATTCAGGTCTTGCTGGCTGCCCAATGCCCGCAATGAGCCGCTCAGGCCAAAGTGTTCCTGCAACAGGGTTGCGGCCTGCTGTTCACTGACTTCAGGGCATGGCTGGCTGGAGCGATGGATCAGGGTACTGAGCGACATGGGCAGGGGACCTCATTTTTTTGTTGCCTATATCGCCACTGCTTGTGCCGGTTGGCAAGAATAACGGCTAAAATTGCGCAACATTTGCTCAGTTTCATCGAGCAGCCCGGGTAAGAAGGACTGTTCGGCGCTTTTTGCTTGCGCCTGCCTGCACCCGGCCACAAGCTGTGCACCCTAAGTTCAATGTCAGTTACGGAAGAAAGGCAGTCCGACATGCGAATTCTTATCACCGGCGGGGCCGGCTTTATCGGCTCGGCGCTGGTGCGTCACCTGATCACCAATACCGAGCACGAAGTGCTCAACCTCGACAAACTGACCTATGCAGGCAATCTGGAATCGCTGACCAGTATCGCGACCGACACCCGCTATGAGTTCGTCCAGGCGGATATCGTCGATCAGGCCACCGTTAGCGCTGTGCTTGAGCGCTTCAAGCCACATGCGATCATGCACCTGGCGGCAGAGTCGCATGTCGACCGCTCGATTGACGGCCCTTCGGACTTCATCCAGACCAATATCGTCGGCACCTACAGCCTGCTCGAGGCAACTCGCGCCTACTGGCTGAGCCTGCCGGCCGATGAGCGCACGGCGTTCCGCTTCCATCACATTTCCACCGACGAAGTGTATGGCGACCTGCATGGCGTCGATGACCTGTTTACCGAAACCACGCCTTACGCACCAAGCTCGCCCTACTCCGCCAGCAAGGCTGCGTCCGACCACCTGGTCCGCGCCTGGCAGCGCACCTATGGCCTGCCGGTACTGATCACCAACTGCTCGAACAACTACGGGCCGTTCCACTTCCCGGAAAAACTCATTCCACTGGTGATCCTCAATGCCCTGGCAGGCAAGCCGTTGCCTGTGTATGGCAACGGCCTGCAGGTGCGTGACTGGCTGTTCGTCGAAGACCATGCCCGCGCCCTGCTCAAGGTGGTAACCGAAGGCGAAGTTGGCGAGACCTACAACATTGGCGGCCACAACGAGCAGAAGAACATCGACGTTGTACGCGGCATCTGTGCCCTGCTCGAAGAGCTGGCGCCACAACGTCCGGCTGGCATTGCCAACTACGCCGACCTGATCACCTACGTTCAGGATCGCCCTGGCCACGACCAGCGCTACGCGATCGATGCCAGCAAGATCGAGCGTGAACTGGGCTGGGTTCCCGAAGAAACCTTCGAGACCGGGCTGCGCAAGACCGTACAGTGGTACCTGGACAACCTGCAATGGTGCCAGCGGGTACAAGACGGCAGTTATCAAGGCCAGCGCCTGGGCGCCAGCGAATTCAAGGATCTGATTGCATGACCAAAGGTATCGTCCTGGCGGGCGGCTCCGGCACCCGCCTGCACCCCATCACCCTGGGTGTTTCCAAGCAACTGCTGCCGATCTACGACAAACCGATGATCTACTACCCGATCTCGGTACTGATGCTGGCCGGTATTCGCGAAATCCTGCTGATCTCCACCCCGCAGGATCTTCCGCACTACAAGCAACTGCTGGGTGATGGCAGCCAGTTCGGTATCGAAATGAGCTATGCCGAGCAGCCCTCTCCGGACGGCCTGGCGCAGGCCTTCCTGATCGGCGAAGAGTTCATCGGCAACGATTCGGTCTGCCTGATCCTCGGCGACAACATTTTCCACGGTCAGGGCTTCACTCCGCAGCTGCGCAAGGCAGCCCAGCAGGGTGCCGGTGCCACCGTGTTCGGCTACTGGGTCAAGGACCCGGAGCGTTTCGGCGTCGTCGAATTCGACGATGAAGGCCGCGCCCTTTCCATCGAAGAGAAACCGGCACAACCCAAGTCCAGTTACGCAGTGACAGGCCTGTATTTCTACGATAACGACGTGGTCGAGATCGCCAAGGCGGTCAAACCTTCGCCACGCGGCGAGCTGGAAATCACCGACATCAACAACGCCTATCTCAAGCGCGGCGACCTCAATGTCCAGTTGCTCGGGCGCGGTTTCGCCTGGCTGGACACCGGCACCCACGACAGTCTCCTGGAAGCATCGCAATACGTGCAGACCATCGAACACCGTCAGGGCCTCAAGGTCGCCTGCCTTGAAGAAATCGCGTACCAGCAGGGCTGGATCGATGAAGCGCATCTGCTGGAGCGAGGCAAGATGTTCGGCAAGACCGGCTACGGTCAGTACCTGTTCGGTCTCGTAGGGAAACGTTAATGAAAGTAACAGCCAGCGCGCTGCCTGATGTTCTTGTGATCGAGCCGAAGGTCTTCGGTGATGAACGAGGCTTTTTCTTCGAGAGCTTCAATGAGCGCTCGTTCCAGGAAGCAACAGGCATCGATGCCCACTTTGTTCAGGACAATCATTCCGGCTCACAAAAAAATGTGCTGCGCGGTTTGCATTACCAGGTTGAACATACCCAGGACAAGCTTGTGCGGGTAACTGCAGGCGAAGTGCTGGATGTGGCCGTCGATATCCGCCGCCACTCACCGACCTTTGGCCGTTGGGTCAGTGTCAGGCTTTCGGCCCAGAACAATCGCCAGTTGTGGATTCCCAAGGGCTTTGCCCATGGTTTTCTGGTGCTGAGCGACTTCGCCGAGTTTCTCTACAAGACCACTGACTACTATGTGCCGTCTGCCGAGCGCTGCATCCGCTGGGATGACCCGGACCTGGCGATCGACTGGGAACTTGAAAGCGCACCGGTGCTTTCAGCCAAGGACCAGGTCGGCAAGTTCCTGCATGAGGCAGACCTGTTCCCGTGAAGCACAGCCAACCGCGCATCCTTATCGCCGGCCGCAACGGCCAGGTTTCCCAGGCGCTGCAACAGCAACTGGGCGACCTGGCGCAGTTGCAGGTGCTGGGCAGTGACCAGCTCGACCTCGCGCACCCCGAAGCCATCCGTGGCCAGGTGCAGCAGCTCAAGCCCGACCTGATCATCAACGCCGCGGCCCACACTGCGGTGGATCAGGCCGAAAGCGAGCCGGAGCTGGCCTTTGCGATCAACGCCCAGGCTCCCGGCATTTTTGCCGAAGAAGCCGCGAAGCTTGGCATCCCGCTGATCCACTACTCCACCGACTACGTGTTCGATGGCAGCAAAGCCACCCCTTACACCGAGGACGACGAGCCCAACCCGCTCGGCGTCTACGGACGCAGCAAGCTGGCCGGCGAACAGGCGATTGCCGCGGTAGGTGGCCAGCATCTGATCCTGCGTACCAGCTGGGTGTACTCACGCCACGGACGCAACTTCCTGCTGACCATGCAGCGCCTGCTGCAGGAAAAGCCCGAGCTGCGCATCGTCGCCGACCAGATCGGCGCGCCGACCTGGGCGGGCACCATCGCCCACAGCACCCGTGCCCTGATCGAACGCTGGCAGGCTGGCCAGGCCGGTGCCTGGGGTGTCTATCACCTGACCGCGCAAGGGGAGACCTCGTGGTTCGGTTTTGCCCAGGCCATTGGCGAGCAACTCAAGGCCCAGGGCCTGTCCTGCGCCAAGCTGTTGCCAATCGCCTCCAGCGATTATCCGACCCCGGCTCGCCGCCCGCTGAACTCGCGCCTCGATTGCAGCCGCCTGCAACGCGAGTGGCACGTCAGCCAGCCGCACTGGCAGCAGGCGCTGAACGACTGCCTGAAGTAGCGCATAATGCGCCAGATCATTCTGGCGCAGTTGCGATGAACATAACTCCACCCGTACCCCGCCGCCCTCGCTGGCGCAGCCTGGCCATCCTTGCCGTGTGCCTGGCACCCTTGCTGTGGCCGTTGCAGCACCTCGCCGAGCGCTACTACCAGGACGAACTGGCCGGACAGAACCGCCAGACCCTCGACCTCTACGTCGCCAACCTGCTCGGCACCCTGCACCGTTACGAAACCCTGCCGCAGATCCTCGGCGACCTGCCGGCCCTGCGCGCAGTGCTGGCCGACCCGCTGCGCCTGGAAACCCTGACCAACGCCAACCGCCTGCTCAAGGACATCGCCACCCAGACCGGCGCCGAAGTCATGTACCTGATGGACGCCAACGGCAACACCCTGGCGGCCTCCAACTGGGACAAGCACGACAGTTTCATCGGCCGTAACTTTGCCTTCCGCCCTTATTTCAGCGAAGCCATTGCCGGGCGCCTGGGGCGCTTCTTCGGCCAGGGCACTACCTCGGCCAAGCGTGGTTACTTCTTCGCCGCCGCAGTGCGCGACCGCGATCAGGTGATCGGCGCGCTGGTGGTCAAGGTCGATCTGGACCATACCGAAACCCTCTGGGGCAAGACCCCGGAGCAGTTGCTGCTGACCGACCACAATGGCGTGGTGATCCTGACCTCGCGCCCCGACTGGCGCTTTCGTGCCACCCGGCCATTGAGCGACGCCGAGCGCGAAGCCATCGTTGCCATCCAGCCCTACCCGACCCAGTCACCCAAGCCGCTGACCCTCGACCCCAAGGCCTGGCTGACCCAGACCCAGGCCATCGACGAGACCGGCTGGCAGGTCAGCATCCTCGCCCCGCGCACGCTGATCGACCGCTCGGTACGCACGGTGGTGGCCATCGGCGGCGCCACCTTGCTGGTGCTGATGCTGCTGCTTGGCCTGATCATGCAGCGGCGCCGCCACTACATGGACCGCATCGACTTTGAAGCCCACGGCCGCCAGGAGCTGGAAAAGCGCGTGATCGAGCGCACCGCCGACCTCGAAGGCCTCAACAGTCGCCTCAAGGAAGAAGTGCTGGAGCGCGAACAGGCCCAGCAAGAACTGGTGCGCGCCCAGGACGAGCTGGTGCAGGCCGGCAAGTTGTCGGTACTGGGCACCATGTCGGCCAGCATCAGCCACGAACTCAACCAGCCGCTGGCGGCGATCCGCAGCTATGCCGAGAACGCCGAGATCCTCCTCGATCATCAGCGCACCGACGATGCCCGCAGCAACCTTAAGCTGATCAGCGAACTGACCGGGCGCATGGCCTCGATCATCGCCCATCTGCGCGCCTTCGCCCGCCGCGACCGCCACGCCCCGGAAAGCGTGGCCCTGCAGCCGGCGCTGGACGATGCACTGGCGCTGCTGGCCAAGCGTCGGCGGGCAATGGCCGTGGAACTGGTGCGCGACCTGCCAGAGGCAACCCTGTGGGTCCAGGCCGGCGAAACCCGCTTGCGCCAGGTGCTCGGCAACCTGCTGGCCAACGCCCTCGACGCGCTGACCGAAAAAGCCAACCCGCGCAAACTCTGGCTCAGTGCCGAACAGCGCGATGGCAACGTCTACCTGTACATACGCGACAACGGTCCGGGCTTCAGCAGCCAGGCCCTGGCCCGCGCCCGCGAGCCGTTTTTCACCACCAAGACGCGCACCCAGGGCCTTGGCCTGGGCCTGGCAATCTGCGATACCTTGATGCGGGCGCTGGGCGGCGAGCTGCTGCTCGGCAACCACCCGGAAGGCGGCGCCCTGCTTACCCTGCAACTGCGCATCGCCAAGCCCGGCGCCACCCTACCCACTTCGGAGGACCCATCGGCATGACGACCGAGCCGCTCATCGACAGCCGCACGCAGGTGATTCTGGTCGACGATGACCCGCACCTGCGCCAGGCGCTGAGCCAGACCCTCGACCTCGCCGGGCTGAAGATCCTGCCCCTGAGCGACGCCCAGGGCCTGGCCGGGCGCATCGAGCGCGACTGGCCGGGCGTGGTGGTCAGCGATATCCGCATGCCTGGCATCGACGGCCTCGAGTTGCTGCAGCAACTGCACGCCCAGGACCCGGAACTGCCGGTGCTGCTGATCACCGGCCACGGCGACGTGCCCCTGGCGGTGCAGGCCATGCGTGCCGGCGCCTACGACTTTCTGGAGAAACCCTTCGCCAGCGATGCCCTGCTCGACAGTGTGCGCCGCGCCCTGGCCCTGCGCCGCCTGGTGCTGGACAACCGCAGCCTGCGCCTGGCCCTGAGCGATCGCCAGGAGTTGAGCACGCGCCTGGTCGGTCACTCGGCGCCGATGCTGCGCCTGCGCGAGCAAATTGGCGCATTGGCCGGCACCCGCGCCGATGTGCTGATCCTTGGCGAAACCGGCGCCGGCAAAGAGGTGGTGGCCCGCGCCCTGCACGACCTGTCGAGCCGCCGCGACGGCCCGTTCGTGGCCATCAACGCCGGCGCCCTGGCCGAATCGGTGGTCGAGAGCGAGCTGTTCGGCCACGAGCCAGGGGCTTTCACCGGCGCGCAGAAGCGTCGCATCGGCAAATTCGAATTCGCCAACGGCGGCACGTTGTTCCTCGATGAAATCGAAAGCATGAGCCTGGATGTCCAGGTCAAGCTGCTGCGCCTGCTGCAGGAGCGTGTAGTCGAGCGCCTGGGCGGCAACCAGTTGATCCCGCTGGATATCCGCATCATTGCCGCAACCAAGGAAGACCTGCGCCAGGCCGCTGACCAGGGGCGCTTTCGCGCCGACCTGTATTACCGCCTGAACGTCGCACCACTGCGCATTCCGCCGCTGCGCGAGCGCGGCGAAGACATCCTGGTGCTGTTCCAGCACTTTGCCCACGCCGCCGGCGAGCGCCACGGCCTGCCAGTGCCGACATTGCAACCGGCGCAACGGGCGTTGCTGCTGCGCCATGAATGGCCGGGCAACGTCCGTGAGCTGCAAAACGCTGCCGAGCGCTTCGCCCTGGGCCTGGAACTGGCCCTGGACGGTGACCTGCCGCCTGCGGCCGACGGTCCCGTGGCCAGCATCGGCAGCGGCAACCTCAGCGAACAGGTCGAGCAGTTCGAACGCTCGCTGATCGCCGCGGAGCTGGCGCGCTCGCACAGTTCACTACGCAGCCTGGCCGAGGCCCTCGGCATCCCGCGCAAGACCCTGCACGACAAGCTGCGTAAACACGGCCTGAGCTTCGGCGACAACCATCACAGCGATGACCTGGAGGACAACCGTCCATGAGCACGGACAGCCACTACCTCGAATCGGTACTGCACAGCGACATCCCGCTGACCCGGCAAATGGGCCTGCAGGTGCTCGACTGGCAGCAGCATTGCCTGCGCCTGCAGCTACCGCTGGAGGCCAACGTCAACCACAAGAGCACCATGTTCGGCGGCAGCCTGTACTGCGCGGCGGTGCTGGTCGGTTGGGGCTGGCTGCACCTGAGGTTGCGCGAAGCGGGGGTCGATGACGGGCATATCGTCATCCAGGAAGGCCAGATCAGTTATCCGCTGCCGGTCACAGGCGCGGCCATCGCCACCTGCGCGGCACCGGAGGAGAAGGTCTGGGAGCGTTTCATCGCCACCTATCAGCGCCGGGGCCGGGCGCGGCTGAACCTGCACACCCAGGTCAGCAATGCCGGCAGCAGCGAGGCTGCCGTGCTATTCAGCGGCCAGTACGTGCTACACCGCTAGGGCTTGTTGCAGCAGCTTGTCGCGCCACGGCGCGGCCGCCGGCAAGGCCAGGAAGAACGGGTTGAGCAAGGACTCGCGCGCAGGGTAGACGAAGGCCTGGCCATCGAGGCCAAGCACTTCGCCGCCGGCGCCTTCGAGCACGCCCTGGGCTGCTGCGGTGTCCCACTGCGAGGTCGGTGCCAGGCGCGGGTAGCAATCGGCAACGCCCTCAGCCAATAAGCAGAACTTCAGCGAACTGCCGATATTGGCCAGCTCCAGCTCCCCTACCGACTGGCTCAGGCCGGCCAGCAAGGCTTCCTGTTGCGGGCTGGAGTGCCGGCGGCTGGCAACCACGGTAAATCGCTCACCCGCAGTCGGCGCGTTGCGCACGCTGATGGCCTTAGGCACGCCGCCCGCTTCCGCCAGCCAGGCCCCGAAGCCCTTGCCGCCGTAATAGCAACGCCCGTTGGTGGGAATCGCCACCACGCCAAACACCACCTGGCCTTGCTCTATGAGAGCGATGTTGACGGTGAATTCTTCAGTGCCGGCAATGAATTCCTTGGTGCCATCCAGCGGATCGACCAGCCACCAGCGCTGCCAGCCTTGCCGTTCGCCCAGGGGAATATCGCAGTCCTCTTCCGACAACACCGGGATCTGCGGCGCCAGGGCGCGCAAACCCTCGGCAATGACGTCATGGGCAGCCAGGTCGGCGGCGGTGACCGGCGATTCGTCGGCCTTGGCCGTCACCGCCACATCGGCGCGCCAGAACGGCAAAATGGCCTTGCCCGCCTGGCGAGCCAGCTCCACCACGTGCTGCATCAGTTCAAGATCGTTCATAGCGGGAACACCCCACGCTGGCTCAGCAAGTCGCGCACCAGATACAGCGCCGCCAGGGCCCGGCCTTCGGAAAACTGCGGATGCTGGGCCAGGGCCGAGAGCTCGCGCAGGTTGATCTTGTCGACACGCATCGGCTCGGGCTCATCGCCTTCCAGGCGTTCCTCGTAGAGGTCGGTGGCCAGCACCACCTGGATCTTCTGGCTCATGTAACCCGGTGACAGCGAAAGCTCGGTCAGGTGCTCCAGTTGCCGGGCACCGAAACCTGCTTCTTCCTTGAGCTCTCGGTCGGCCGCCGCCAGCACGTCTTCGCCCGGTTCGATCAGGCCCTTGGGCAACGACAGCTCGTACTCGTCAGTACCGCCGCAGTATTCTTCCACCAGCACCGCGTGCTCGGCGTCGAGCATCGCCACGATCATCACCGCGCCATAGCCGTTGCCGCGCCCGACCAGGCGCTCATAGGTGCGCTCGGCGCCGTTGGCAAAGCGCAATTGCACGGCTTCGACGCGAAACAGGCGACTGCTGGCGACAATCTCGCGAGAGAGGACGGTGGGTTTCTGGCGCATGGGGCGGCTCCTTGGCGTGAACGGGTTACTATACCGTGGCTTGCCCGGCCGCTGCCTAATGACTGTTCGAGAATTTCATATGCCCGTTTTAGCCTGGTCCACCATCGATACCGTCCTGCTGGACATGGACGGCACCCTGCTCGACCTGCACTTCGACAACCATTTCTGGCTCGAGCAGCTGCCCCAGCGCTACGCCGAACTGCACGGCATCAGCCGGGCCATGGCCGAGCTCGAGCTGCAGCCGCTGTTCGAGCAGCACGCCGGCTCGCTGAACTGGTACTGCCTGGACTTCTGGAGCCGCGAGCTGAACCTCCCGGTGCGCGAGCTGAAGCTTGAAACCGCCCACCTGATCGCCCTGCGCCCGGATGCCGACACCTTTTTGCAGGCGATCAAACAGGCCGGCAAGCGGGTGATCCTGATCACCAACGCCCATCGCGATTCGCTGTCGCTGAAACTGGAGCGGGTGGAGCTGGCGCCTTACTTCGAGCGCCTGATCAGCTCCCATGACTACGGCTACCCCAAGGAGAACCCGCAGTTCTGGAGCGCCCTGCAGGCCGATATCGGCTTCAGCCCGCAACGCAGCCTGTTTATCGACGACACCTTGTCGATCCTGCGCAGCGCCCGCGACTTCGGCGTGGCGCACCTGCTTGCGGTGCGCCAGCCCGATAGCCGCAAAGGGCCGCGGGATACCGAAGAGTTCGCCGCGGTGGACGACTACCGGGCGTTGCTCGAAGGGTTGTGATTACTCGGGGATGCGCAGGGTCTGGCCCGGGTAGATCTTGTCCGGGTGGCTGAGCAGCGGCTTGTTGGCTTCAAAAATCTTGTTGTACTGGTTGGCATTGCCGTACACGGCCAGGGAAATGGCGCTCAGGGTGTCGCCTTTCTTGACCACGACGAAGCGGGCCGCCGCAACAACCGGGCCGGTAACGGTGATCTGGTCATCCACCGACGCAACACCGGCAATGTTGCCGACCGCCAAGAGGATTTTCTCCTTCTCTTCCTGGCTGCCGACTTCACCAGTCAGGATCACCTTGTCGCCTTCGACTGTGGCCTGAACGTTCGGGTTACCCAGTCCGACCTTCGCCACGTGGTCCTTCAACTGCTCGCTGGCATTGGCATTACCCGGGGTCAACAGGTCGATAAGTTTCTCGCCTGCTTCTTTGACGAAACTGAAAATGCTCATACCGCTCTCCTTGGTGATGAATCTCGGAGCCTGGAGTCTAGGACAGGTTAGAATGCTTCGCCTGCTTTGCGCCGTGGAGCGACGATGGACATCAAACAACTCAAATTCCTCATCGCCCTGGATGAAACCCGCCACTTCGGCCAGGCCGCCGCCCGCTGCCACGTGACCCAGCCAACCCTGTCGATGCGCTTGCGCAACCTGGAGCAAGAGCTGGACCTGGCCCTGGTCAACCGTGGCCAGCGCTTCGAGGGTTTCACCGCCCAGGGCGAGCGGGTGCTGGCCTGGGCGCGCTCGGTGATCGCCGCCTACGATGGCCTGAACGCCGAAGCGGCCGCCTGCCGTGGCCACCTGGTCGGTACCTTGCGCCTGGGCGTGGTGCCGTTGTCGAGCTTCGACCCCTTGCCATTGTTACGGCGCATGCACCAGCAGCACCCGGAGCTGCGCTTCGAACTCAGCGCCCTGAGCTCCGAGCAGATCCTCGAACAGCTGACCAGCAACCAGCTGGACCTGGGCGTGTCATACCTCGACCGGCTCGACCACGAACGCTTCCAGGCGCTGCCGCTGGGCGAGACGCGCATGGGGCTTTTATATGATCCAGATCATTTCCGCTTCGACGAGCAGCCCCTAAGCTGGCAACAGCTGACCGAACTGCCGCTGGGCTTGCTCACCGCCGGCATGCATTTTCGCCAGTCGATCGACCATAACTTCCACAGCCGCGGCCTGACCCCGCAGCTGTTGCTGCAGACCGATGCCGTCCATCAGTTGGCCCAGGCCGTCAGCGGCGGCCTGTGCTGCGCGATCATGCCGTTGGCGGCAGGGCTGGAAGTGCTCACCGAACGGCTGCGCCTGCAACCGATCGAACAGGCCTGCACCCTGGCCCCATTGGGCCTGATCATGCGTCGCACGGCGCCGCGCTCGGCCCTGGCCGAGGTGTGCCTGGGCGAATATCAAGCGCTGCGCGGCGAGGCTTGATCGACGCCGTCTATCAAAGCATCAGCATTAGCGATTAGACGATACCCGAGCGCAAGCCTAGGCTTAAAGCTGAACAGCCGCCGGTACCTCTGCTGATGAGCACTAAACCCCCGGCCTGTGCGGCGTCCACCCCGCTTGTGACTGCGCCCGCGGCCAGCAACACCTACGACTACTGCCACCTTGACGACGACAGCCAGGCCCATACCGCACTGGCCGAGGAAGTCGCGCTGGCGATCGCCTATAACGGCATCAGCCAGGCCGTGATGCTGGTCAGCCCCACGGACCTTGAAGACTTTATCGTCGGCTTCAGCATCGGCAGCGGCATCATCGCTTCGGCCAACGAGATCTACGACGTCAAGTTCACCGGCAACGGTTCTGCCGTGCATGCCGAAGTCGAGATTGCCAACCGCGCCTTCTGGAACCTCAAGACCCAGCGCCGGCAACTGGCCGGCACCAGTGGCTGTGGCCTGTGCGGTGTTGAGGCGGTGGAGCAGGCGCTGCCCGACCTTGCCGTGCTGCCCGGTGCGCCGCTGCCACCCGCGCAATGGCTGGCCGGCCTGCGCCAGCGCATGGATGCCTTCCAGCCCCTGGGCCAGCACTGCGGCGCGGTGCATGCGGCACTGTTCATGAACAACCAGGGCGAGATCCTCCTGGGCCGCGAAGACATCGGCCGGCACAACGCCCTCGACAAGTTGATCGGTGCCCTGGTGCGCCAGCACATCAGCCTCGACGGCGGCCTGGCGATCGTCACCAGCCGCTGCAGCCTGGAGTTGATCCAGAAGGTGCTGCGCGCCGGCATCCAGACCCTGGTCAGCCTGTCCTCGCCTACCGGCCTGGCCCTGCAGTGGGCACGGCGGCACAACCTCAACCTTATTCACCTGCCCAAACACAGCGCACCACGGGTGTTCAGCCCCGTGCGGGAGAACCGAACGTGAGCCTGCATCACCAAGCCGACCACAAGCCTGTGCCCCGCTACAAACCCTACCACGGCGCCGCTGGCGGCTGGGGCGCGCTGCGCAGCGTGGCCCAGGCCTGGATCGGCAGCGACAATGCCCTGAAGAACATCCGCGCGCTGCTCAAGACCAACCAGAACGGCGGCTTCGACTGCCCTGGCTGCGCCTGGGGCGACTCGCCGGAAAGCGGCATGGTCAAGTTCTGCGAAAACGGCGCCAAGGCGGTGAACTGGGAAGCGACCAAGCGCCGCGTCGATGCCGCGTTCTTCGCCCGCCACAGCGTCACTTCGCTGCTGGCCCAGAGCGACTACTGGCTCGAATACCAGGGCCGGCTGACCGAACCGATGGTCTACGACGCCAGCACCGACCGCTACCAACCAATCGACTGGGATGGCGCCTTCGCCCTGATCGCCGAGCACCTGCAACAGCTCGAAAGCCCGGACCAGGCCGAGTTCTATACCTCTGGCCGGGCCAGCAACGAGGCGGCCTACCTGTACCAACTGTTTGTGCGCGCCTACGGCACCAACAACTTCCCCGACTGCTCGAACATGTGCCACGAGGCCAGCGGCGTGGCCCTGGGGCAGAGTGTCGGGGTCGGTAAAGGCACGGTGACTTTCGACGATTTCGAACATGCCGACGCGATCTTCGTCTGGGGCCAGAACCCCGGCACCAACCACCCGCGCATGCTCGAACCGCTGCGCGAAGCGGTCAAGCGCGGCGCCCAGGTGGTCTGCGTCAACCCGCTGAAAGAACGCGGCCTGGAACGCTTCCAGCATCCGCAGCACCCGCTGGAAATGCTCACCAACGGCGACCGCCCGACCAACACCGCCTACTTGCGCCCAGCCCTGGGCGGCGACATGGCGGTGCTGCGCGGCATGGCCAAGTTCCTATTGCAGTGGGAGCGTGAAGCCCAGGCCAACAATGCCCCGGCGATCTTCGATCACGACTTTCTCAACCAGCATACCCAGGACGTACTGGGCTACCTGGCCGCGGTCGACGCCACCTCCTGGGAGCAGATCACCGCGCAATCGGGCCTGACCCTGGCCGAGATCGAGCAAGCCGCGCGCATGTACTGCAGGGCCAAGAAGGTCATCATGTGCTGGGCCATGGGCATCACCCAGCATCGCCATTCGGTGGCGACCATCCAGGAAATCGCCAACCTGATGCTGCTGCGCGGCAACCTCGGCGTTCCCGGTGCCGGCCTGTGCCCGGTGCGTGGCCACAGCAACGTGCAAGGCGACCGCACCATGGGCATCAACGAACGGCCGCCGGTGGCCCTGCTCGACGCCCTGGAGCGCCGCTTCGGCTTCAAGGTACCGCGCCACAATGGCCACAACACCGTCGAGGCGATCCGCGCCATGGCCGACGGCCAGGCCAAGGTGTTTATTGCCCTGGGCGGCAACTTCGCCCAGGCCACCCCGGACACCGAACGCACCGCCCAGGCCCTGCGCAACTGCGCGCTGACCGTGCAGATCAGCACCAAGCTCAACCGCAGCCACCTGCTGCATGGCAAGCAGGCGCTGATTCTGCCGTGCCTGGGCCGGACCGATATCGACCTGCAGGGCCAAGGCCCGCAGGCAGTAACGGTGGAAGACTCGTTCAGCATGGTCCACGCCTCCAATGGCCAGTTGCAGCCACTGTCGCGGCAAATGCGCTCAGAGCCTGCAGTGATCGCCGGGATTGCCAACGCCACCCTCGGTGCCAAGCCTGTGGACTGGAACTGGCTGATCGCCGATTACGGGCGCATCCGCGACCTGATCGACCAGACCATCCCCGGCTTTGACAACTTCAACCAGCGCCTGCAAAACCCGGGCGGCTTCTACCTGGGTAACAGCGCCGGCCAGCGGCAATGGAAGACCGCCAGCGGCCGGGCCAACTTCAAGGCCAACGCCCTGCCGGACGACCTGCTGCACGAGCGTGTGCGCGCCAGCGGCCAGGTGCCGGACCTGATCATGCAGTCGATGCGCTCGCACGATCAGTACAACACCACCATCTATGGCCTGGATGACCGCTACCGTGGGGTCAAGGGCCAGCGCAACGTGCTGTTCGCCAATGAAGCCGACATCGTCCGCCTGGGCTTCCACCCCGGGGACAAGGCCGATATCGTCTCGTTGTGGAGCGATGGTCGCGAGCGGCGGGTCAAGGGCTTCACCCTGCTGGCCTTCGATATTCCGGCCGGCCAGGCGGCGGCCTACTATCCGGAGGTCAACCCGCTGGTGCCGCTGGAGAGCGTGGGCGATGGCAGCCACACGCCGACCTCCAAGTTCGTCGCGATCCAGTTGCAACCTGCCAGCGACAACGCCCGGATCCTCTGACAGAATCGGCGGCAAACAGGCACAAAAAAGGCCCTGACATCACTGTCAGGGCCGCGTTCCAAGTAAGCTCAGACACGCGAAAAACGATAAAGTTTCACAGTGAAAACAGTAACTTAGAAAATTGTGTACAACTCGTGTTACTCGTCGGATTTCGTTTGCCAGCCCCCCTCCCCAGCCTCAGGATCGCCTCGTCATCCCTATGAGGCTTTCTTGATGAAGTACTCCTCGATTCTGTTGTTGTCTCTTGGCCTGCTCAGCGGCGTTGCCTCGGCAGGTGGCACCACCGAAGCCGGTATTGGCGGCGCATTGGGTGGGGTACTGGGCTCGGTGGTCGGTCAGTCGATCGGCGGCAGCACCGGCGGTGCAATCGGTGCGGGCCTGGGCGGTGCAGCCGGCAGTGCGGTCGGTGCCGACAAGCGCCAGCGCGGTGAAGCCGCAATCGGTGGTGCCCTGGGCGCAGCCGGCGGCAACGTGGTCGGCCGCAGCATGGGCGGCACCACCGGTAGCTATATCGGTGCGGCCGCAGGCGGTGGTGCCGGCGGCGCGCTGGGTAACTACATGGGCAACAAAGCCGATGAAGACGAGCGCGATGACCGTCGCTACCGTCGCGGCTACGACGATCGTCGTTACTACGACCGTGGCCACCACTACGGCCACCGCAAGCACAAAAAGCACTGGCGTCACCGCTGAAGCCTGTCGGGCTTAAGCCAAACTCCTAGTCCCTGCCCCCATGGGCAGGGATCGCTGCATCACCCCGCGCGTTACCGATCAAGCCCTGCAGGCCGATCTTCCGGCCAGTCCCGGCAGGCCCTGAATTCCCTTCTGCTTGCCAGCCACCTGTGACCTAGGGGCAACCCCGATTCTGGCGGTTATAGCCAGTAGCTATCATCGGCCGTTCCCAATCAGCCAATGGACGCAGGGAATGCGCAGCTATCACGCAAAGACGGCCCGATTGCCCTGTGCACGAGGGGTGTGAGATGCCTGCCGGCAGCCGCCCTCCGTTGCTGAGCGAAGCCCAGTTCCTGCGCTTTCGCACCCTGGTCAGCCAGCGCACCGGCGTGTTCCTCGCCGCCGACCGCCGCGCCGCCGTTGCAGCGCGCCTGGGAAAGCGCCTGCGGCACCTGCAACTGGCCTCCTTCGAACAGTACCTGCATCTGGTCGAACAGCCTGACCAGCAGCAGGAACAACAACGGGTGCTCGACCTGCTGGTTGCCCGCGACAGCTACTTCTTCCGCGAACATCGCCATTTCGAATTCCTCGCCCAGTGGCTGCGCGACATGCCCCGCCCGTTAAGGCTCTGGAGCGCTGCCTGCGCCTCTGGCGAAGAAGCCTACAGCCTGGCCATGGTCGCCAGCGAACACGCCGTGAACGACAACTGGAGCGTGCTGGCCAGCGACGTCAGCCGCAACCTGCTCGAGCAGGCAGGCGAAGGCATCTATGACGTCACCCAGGCCCGTTACTTTCCCGAAGGCTGGCTGCAACGCTACTGCTTGTGCGGCGTCGGCGAAATGGCCGGGCGCATGCGCATGGTGGCGTCCCTGCGCGAGCGCCTGCGGTTTCGCCCGATCAACTTGATCCAGTCGCTACCCACCGACCTGGGCCTGTTCGATGTGATTTTTCTGCGCAATTTGCTGACCTATTTCAGTCAGGATGAGAAGCAGCGCGTGGTTCATCGCCTGCTGGCCTGCCTGCGCCCGGGTGGCCTGCTGCTGATCGGGCATAGCGAGAGCATCCACGGCCTCGACCTGCCCTTGCGGCCGATCCTGCCCTCGGTGTTCGAACGCCTATGATGGCCGGCGCTGTCGGGACCTGCGGCAGGCCCCCGATACTGATCGCGCCACCGCGCGGCAGCGCTCATCCGGACCGAGCAAACCTGCCGCCCCTCTTCTTTTGCGAAACAGGCTCGAACCCATGCTTTGCCGAATACTACTTGCCGATGACTCGCCGCTCTTTCGAGCGGGCCTGCGAGCGCTGCTCGAACAAAAAAAACAATACGCCGTAGTCGGTGACGCAGGCGACGGCATGACCGCTGTCGCCCTGGCCGAGAAGCTCAAGCCCGACATCATCCTGCTGGACATGACCGCCGACACCCTCGACAGCGAGCAGATCCTGCGTGAGCTGTTTTTGCGCGTGCCCTCAAGCCATGTATTGATGCTCTCGTCGCGCTCGGAGCTGGACTTCGTCATGCGTTGCCTGCAGCTGGGTGCTCACGGGTTTCTGCTCAAGAGCGCCACCGTACTGGAGCTGGAGCAAGCCCTGCAGGCGCTGAAAAACGGCGGCCAGTACCTGTCGTCAGCGGTGCTGCCGATGGTCATTGGCCAGGCGGTGAAGCACAGCCGCAAGCGTCCCAGCGGCAGCACCACGATGCAGTTGACTGCGCGCCAGCTGGAAATCCTGCGCTTGATTGCCCGCGGCGAGTCGACCCGCTCGATTGCCGACGGCCTCGGCCTGAGCGTGAAGACTATCGAGGCGCACCGCTCGCAGATCATGCATCGCCTGCAGATTCACGATGTACCCGGCCTGGTGCTGTTTGCCGTACGCGAAGGCATCATCCGCCTCAACGATTGAGCGGTCTCAGCCTTGCAAGCGCTCCAGTGCCGCCTGCAGCGTGGCCGGCAACTGCGCCGGCCGCCCTGACTCGCGCTCGACGAACACCTGCACCAGCTTGCCGGCCGCGCAAGGCTGCCCGTCCTCGACCCGAAACAGTGCCAACTGATACTCCACCGAACTGCCCGCCAGACGCGCCACACGCAAGCCAACCTCAAGGGTGTCGGGAAAGGCCGGCAAGGCAAAGAAGTCCGCCGCCGAACTGACCACGAAACCGGCGACCTCGCCTTCCTGCAAATCCAGCCCGGCCTGTTGCAGCAGGTACGCCTGGATCGCCGTGTCGAAGTAGGCGTAAACCGTGGCACCGGCTATATGGCCATTGAGGTCGCTGTCCTGCCAGCGGCTGAGGATCGGGTGCAGATGGCGGAAGGCTTGGCGTTGTGGGAGTTCGGACATGAGGGACCTGAGACACTTGTGGAAGAGTGCGAAGCTTCCCACAAACACTTCAGAAGCCCTATAGTTGCAATCAACTATAGATTGCATAGCATGGATCGACCTTATGAGGCAGAGACATTCACCCATGCCAACTCATAACATGGACCATGCCGAACTCAGCAAGATGGTCGAGATTGGCTGCATCAACACCACGCATGTAGTCGCGCAAGCGGGGGGCTGGGCTGTTCAAGTCTCCGCCAGTGACCAGGAGCACATACTCACTGCACAACGCAGTGGCAATGTCCGGTTGTTCAAAAAACTCGAGACGCTGGTGAGCTATCTCCAGGCGCTAGGCATTGACTACTTCAAGGTCGACAGTTCCAGCTACGACCCCGAGACACTCCAGACCTATCAAAGACCTGATCGTGCCCAGGCCCTTAAAACAGCACATGAAGCGGCGGCCTACGAAACCTGGTTCAGCGCACAAGTCGAAGCCAGCCTGCAGGACACTACTCCGTCAATCGAGGATGATGAAGCTCGCCGCTTGTTCGCCGAGCGCCGCGCAGCGCTGAAAGCTCGTTCGCATTGATGAGACTGGTGTGGCGAGCCATGGCACTGAGCGACCGCGAACTGACCATGGACCACATTGCAGCCGACAACCCGGAAGCGGCAATCGCACCGGAAAACAAAAAGCCGCCCCTGAGGGCGGCTTTTTGTTTACGCAGGCTTCAGCTTACAGCTGTGGGCCAGCAGCCTTGATGGCGTCGGACACTTCGAACTTCTTGAAGTTTTCGATGAACAGGCCAGCCAGGGCTTTTGCAGCTTCATCGTAAGCAGCCTGGTCAGCCCAGGTGTTGCGTGGGTTGAGCAGGTTGGTTTCAACGCCCGGTACGGCCAGTGGCACGTCGAGGTTGATGGTGTCCAGGTGCTCGGTTTTGCTACCGATCAGGGCGCCGCTCTGGATCGCTGCGATCACCGCGCGGGTGGTCGGGATGTTGAAGCGCTTGCCCACACCGTAGCCACCGCCGGTCCAGCCGGTGTTGACCAGGTAGACCTTGGAGCCGAAACCGCGGATACGCTTGATCAGCAGCTCTGCGTATTCGCCAGCCGGACGCGGGAAGAACGGCGCGCCGAAGCAGGTGGAGAAGGTCGACTTGATGCCGCTGCCCGAACCCATTTCGGTCGAGCCCACCAGAGCGGTGTAGCCGGACAGGAAGTGGTAGGCCGCTTGTTCTTCGTTGAGGATCGACACTGGCGGCAGCACGCCGGTCAGGTCGCAGGTCAGGAAGATGACCGCGTTAGGCTCGCCACCGAGGTTCTTCTCGGAACGCTTGGCAACGTGCTCCAGCGGGTAGGCGGCGCGGCTGTTCTGGGTCAGGCTGACATCGGTGTAGTCGGCGTGCTTGGCATCGTCGATGACGACGTTTTCCAGTACTGCGCCGTGCTTGATGGCTTTCCAGATGACCGGCTCGTTCTTCTCGGACAAGTCGATGCACTTGGCGTAGCAGCCACCTTCGATGTTGAAGACAACGCCTTCGCCCCAACCGTGCTCGTCGTCGCCGATCAGGTAGCGGCTTTCGTCAGCCGACAGGGTGGTCTTGCCGGTGCCCGACAGACCGAAGAACAGGGTCACATCGCCCTCTTCGCCGATGTTGGCAGCGCAGTGCATTGGCAGCACGTCGGCAGCCGGCAGCAGGAAGTTCTGTACCGAGAACATGGCCTTTTTCATTTCACCGGCGTAACGCATGCCGGCGATCAGGACTTTCTTCTGGGCGAAGTTGAGGATCACGCAACCATCGGAGTTGGTGCCGTCACGCTCAGGCACGCACTCGAAGTTGGCAACGTTGAGCACTTGCCACTGATCACGGCCAGCAGGGTTGTACTGTTCAGGATTGATGAACAGGCAACGACCGAACAGGTTCTGCCAGGCAGTCTGGGTGGTCATCTTCACTGGCAGGTAGTGATCGGCAGCCGCGCCTACGTGAACGTAGGAAACGAAGTGATCCTGGGCGTTGTTGAACGCCTCGACGCGGTCCCACAGGGCATCGAACTTGTCGGCCGGGAACTTGCGGTTGATCGGGCCCCAGGCGATGGCGTCCTGAGTGGACGGCTCTTCGACGATGAAACGATCCACCGGCGAACGACCGGTACGGTGACCGGTTTTCACGACCAGCGCGCCAGTATCGGCCAGCTCGCCTTCACCGCGGTTCAGCGCTTCTTTTACCAGCTCATCGACGCTCAGGTCGGTGTAGACGGTGTTGTTGGCTTGCGTCATGAGATTCCCCATCCGGCCTGCGGCCGAGTGCTCCAAACGTTTTGTAGTAGAGCTTTGAAAACTACTACAGCGAAAAAAGTGGCCGGATTATGCCAGAAACGCCCAAAAAAAGTAGGGCCCTCCTGTCAGAACGGCGTGTTTCCGGCGTTAGACAGGAGATTTACCTGTGGTGAAACGTTTTAGTGACGAGTATCTGACGGTGTGTCTACACCGCCACCGGCGAACAATTGCTCGATATCGGCGGCATCAAATTGGTAGCGCTGATTGCAGAACTGGCAATCGACTTCGATCTGGCCGCCATGCTCGTTGATCAGCTCCAGCGCGTCATGCTTGCCCAGGCTCACCAGGGCATTGCCGGAGCGCTCACGGGAGCAGCTGCAGCGAAAATGCAGCGGCTGGATATCGAACAGTCGCACGGCATCCTCGTGATACAGCCGATGCAGCACAGTCTCGTTGTCCAGGCCCAGCAGTTCCTCGGCCTTCAGGGTATTGGCCAGCGCCTTGACGTGGTTCCAGCTTTCCTCGCGTTCCTCGATGTCCTTCTGGCGGTCGGCCGGCAGCTGCTGCACCAGCAGACCACGGGCACGAATGCCGTCGGCGGCCAGGGTGATGCAGGTGTTGACCTGCTGGGACATGACAAAATAGTTGGTGAAGCATTCCGACAGATCCTTGCCGTCCAGTTCCACCGTGCCCTGGTAGCGCTGGCCGTTGACCGGAATGATGGTCAGCACCAGGTGGCCGCCAGGCATCAGATCGGCGAGGGTTGCATCATCCTTGATCTGCTCGGCCGCATAACGGGCCAGGCCACGAATTTCGTGCTCGCTGGTGCACTCGATAGCCAGCAGGGGCACCGGCCCGCTCGACTGCGCCTGGAGGATCAGCAGGCCATCGAACTTCAGCGTACCGACCAGCAGCGCGGCTGCCGCCATCAGCTCGCCGAGCAGCTGTGCCACAGGCTGCGGATAAGGGTGCTTGGCCAGCACTTCGGCGTAGCTGCGCTCCAGCCCGACCATTTCACCGCGAACGTCGCGGTCGTCGAAAAGGAAGCGTTGTGTGTAGTCGGTATCTGGCAAATCGGACATGGGCTTTGGCTTTCTGAATGATGACAAAATAATTTCAAGGGCCTATAAAGCCCAGTCTAGAGCACCAGAATGGTGCGCTCGTGGTTCGCAGCAAAGAGGTAGTTTATGGACAATTCTTCACTGTTCCAAGCAAGGTGGGCTTGGGGTCCCTTGATTCTCTGCACGGTTTTGCCCGTTGCTCTACTGTGTTTCTGGTTGTGGCCTGTTGGCCAGATCATCTGCCTGACTTTCGACGAATGGCTGTTTCACCTGCTCAACCGGCCACTGGCCGACAATAGCGTCTGGCGTTACATCTGGACCGTCGGCAGCCTGCGCCCGTTCGATATTGTCGTCGGCCTGATCCTCCTCAGCCTGCTGATCCGTGGCGACTGGGTATTCAAGGCCAGTCAGGTGCGCCAGGCCTTCTTCGGCTTCTTCGCTACCCTGGTCCTGCTGCTGGTGATCCGCGCGCTGTTCTCGAAATGGATGAACGCCATGGGCTGGCAGCACAACAGCCCGTCGATGGTGTTCAGCGATGCCATTCACCTCAGCGATTTCTACCCGCAACTTGAAGCACGCTGGGAACTCAAGGACCGCTCCAGCCAGAGCTTCCCTGGCGATCACGCCTCGGTGCTGCTGATCTGGGCGATGTTCATGAGCCTGTTCAGCCGCAAGCTGCTACAGCAATTGCTGGTCTGGGCTCTGGCGCTGCTGTTCATGTTGCCACGCCTGGTGGCCGGCGCGCACTGGGGCCAGGACGACTACATCGGCGGCGTGCTGATGGCGGTACTGGCCTTGGGCTGGAGCTGCTATACCCCGTTTGCCGCCAAGGCCAGCGCTACCCTGATGCGCCTGAGCGCACCGCTGTTCGAGCTCATGGCGCGGCTGCCACTGCTCGGGCGCCTGAATGTGGTCAACCCGCGCGCTTAACCGGCGCTGTCATGCAACTGATGCAGCTGGCGCCGCTGTTTCTTGGTGGGCCGGCCATCAGTACTGACCCCCAGGGCACCGGCCTTGCGCATCGCCGCAGCCTGTTCACGGCGGGCGATGCTCTGCGCGGTTTCCTCGTACAGCGCCTGGGCTTCAGGCGCGCCGCGACGCACTACCGACAACGCCTTGACCACCACCGTACGCTCGTCAAAGCCGGTACGCAGGACGAACTCATCGCCCAACCGCGGCTCCTTGCCCGGCTTGCAGCGCTCGCCCCGGCAATGCACCTTGCCACTTTCGATGGCCGCCTTGGCCAGCGCCCGGGTCTTGTAGAAGCGCGCCGCCCATAGCCATTTGTCCAGACGGACCTTGTCATCCTCTTCCGGCTTTTGTGCCATGACATTTCCCCACTTATTTTCGTAAAGGGAACTGTACTACCGTATCTGGCGGATGCAAAAAACACGCGGCGTGCTTACAGTTCACCGACCTGTCGTTCATGCCCGCCCTGGTGCCTGACGACTTACTACGCTGGTTGAGCATTTTGAAGACATTTGACCATTTGACCGTGATCGGCCTGCGCGAGTGGGTGGCCCTGCCGGACCTCGGCCTGGCCGGCCTGCGGGCCAAGATCGACACCGGCGCCAGCACCTCGAGCCTGCACGCCACCGAAGTCGAACCCTTCGAGCGCGATGGCGAGCAGTGGGTGCGTTTCAACGCCCATTTGGGTTCGGTGGTACAACTGCGTCACCGGCGCTGCGAGGCGCCGCTGGTGACGATGAAAACCATCAAGAGCTCCAACGGCCAGGCCCAGACCCGCTACGTGATCCGCACGCCTTTGGCGCTGGGTGACCGGGTGTGGGAGGTGGAATTCACCCTGGCCTGCCGCAAGGCCATGCGCTATCGCCTGTTGCTCGGTTCCAAAGCCCTGATCCATGGCCAGCTGGTGGTCAACCCGGGGCTCAAGTACGTTCAGGACAAGCCGGCATTCCCGGCCACTATCACTCCCTCCACAGGTGTTGCATGAAGATCGCCGTGCTGTCGCGAAACCCGCGTCTGTATTCCACTCGTCGCCTGGTCGAAGCCGGTACCGAACGAGGCCATGAGGTGGTTGTGATCGACACCCTGCGCGCCTATATGAACATTGCCAGCCACAAGCCGCAGATCCACTACCGCGGCAAGCCGCTGGAAAACTTCGACGCGGTGATCCCACGAATCGGCGCTTCGGTGACCTTCTACGGCTGCGCGGTGCTGCGCCAGTTCGAAATGATGGGGGTGTTCCCGCTCAACGAGTCGGTGGCCATCGCCCGCTCGCGGGACAAGCTGCGCTCGCTGCAGCTGTTGTCGCGCCGGGGTATCGGCCTGCCGGTCACCGGTTTTGCCCACTCGCCGGACGACATCCCCGACCTGATCCAGATGGTCAATGGCGCGCCGCTGGTGATCAAGGTGCTCGAAGGCACCCAGGGCATCGGCGTGGTGTTGTGCGAAACCACCAAGGCAGCCGAGTCGGTGATCGAAGCCTTCATGGGCCTGAAGCAGAACATCATGGTCCAGGAATACATCAAGGAAGCCGGTGGCGCCGACATCCGCTGTTTCGTGGTCGGCGACAAGGTCATCGCCTCGATGAAGCGCCAGGCCAAGCCCGGTGAGTTTCGCTCCAACCTGCACCGCGGCGGCAGCGCCAGCCTGATCAAAATCACCCCGGAAGAGCGCATGACCGCCATCCGCGCCGCCAAGGTCATGGGCCTGAGCGTGGCCGGTGTGGATATCCTGCGCTCCAATCACGGCCCGCTGGTGATGGAGGTGAACTCCTCGCCTGGCCTGGAAGGCATCGAAGTCACCACCGGCAAGAACGTCGCCGGGATGATCATCGAACACCTGGAGAAGAACGGCGGGCCGAACCTGACCCGCACCAAGGGCAAAGGCTAAACAGCGTCGCGCGGCAGCATCAGCCCCAGCGGCAGCCGCACCCGCGCCTCCAGGCCGCCGCCTGAACGGTTGCGCAACTGCACGTTGCCACCGTGCTGGGCGGCGATCCGCTTGACGATCGCCAGGCCCAGCCCGGTGCCCTTGCCGCTACGGGCACGGTCGCCGCGGATGAACGGGTTGAAGATGCCCTCCAGCTCGCCCGGGTCGATCCCGGCGCCGCGGTCGAGCACGCTCAGTACCACGTAGGGCGCGCCATTCTCGCCAGACACATAGGCCGCCACTTCGACGCCCTTGCCGGCGTGGTACAGGGCATTGCCGATCAGGTTGTTGAGCAAGCGCTTGAGCGACACCCGGCGCAGCGGGAACGGCGGGATCGGCTCCAGGCACAGGCGCACCTGTTCCTCGGGCTGGTTGAACGGCGCCACCACCTCACGCACCAGTTCACTGAAATCGACCTCTTCGACCGGCTCATCGCGACCATCGCGGATGAACGCCAAAAACTGGTCGAGAATCGCGTCCATGTCTTCGATATCGCGAACCATGTCGTCGGTCAGGTCGCTTTCGTTGGCCAGCAACGACAACGACAGGCGCAGGCGCGTCAGCGGTGTGCGCAGGTCATGGGAGACCCCGGCGAGCATCAGTTCACGCTCGCGCCCGGCCTGTTCGACATCCTCGGCCATCTGGTTGAAGGCACGGTACACCTCGGTCATTTCGCTCGGCGTATCGCTGATCGGCAAGCGCACGCTGCGCCCCTGGCCCAATTGCCGAGCGGCGAACACCAGACGCTTGAGCGGCTGGTTGAGCTGGCGCACGAAAATCCACGCCGAGGCGGTCGACAACAGGCCGATGGCCAGGAACCAGCCAAGCACGCTCCAGATCTTCTGCCCACGCAGCGGATGCGGATACAGCGGCACCTTCAGCCAGCCATCGCCCAGGCTCGGCGCCCGTACCCACAAGGCCGGCGGCGCATGTACACGCAGGCGCACCTCGGTGTCGGCGCCAAGTTCGGCCTGCATCTGGCGCTGGTAGATTTCGCTGTACGGCCAGTGCTGCTCACCCTCGGGCACCCCGGAGCCAACCACCCGGATCAGCCCCGCCGCCTCGGCGATCTTGTCGCGATCGGACTCATCGGCAGCCCAGTAGGCGCGCAGGGTCAGGGCCACGCCATGGCTGTATTGGCGGTCGACCAGCACGTCCTCGTTCATCAGCAGGTACACCAGGGTCAGGGCCTTGGAGAACAGCACGACGATCAGCACCAGCCAGAGGGTGCGGGCGAAGAAGCTTTGCGGGAACCACAGGGGCGTTTTCATCGACAACGGCTACACACTATGCGGGAACGAGCGGGGCTCGCAGGCTTTGCAAAGCGCTGCACAGGCAAAAACAGGGCAATCCCGAAGGCCTGCCCTGCTGGCGGTGAGCTACTCCTGCAAACGAAACATCACTTGCTGGCATTACCATCCGGGACAAACACATAACCAACGCCCCAGACGGTCTGGATGTAACGCGGCTTGGACGGGTCGGGTTCGATCATCCGGCGCAGGCGCGAGATCTGCACGTCGATGGAGCGCTCGAGGGCGTCCCACTCGCGGCCACGGGCCAGGTTCATCAACTTGTCGCGGGTCAACGGCTCGCGGGCGTGCATGACCAGCGCCTTGAGCACGGCGAACTCACCGGTGGTGAGCATGTGCACTTCTTCGCCGCGCTTGAGTTCGCGGGTGGCCAGCGACAGCTCGTAGTCGCCAAAGGTGACGGTTTCGTCCTCGCTGCCTGGTGCACCCGGTACTGCCGGGGCCTGGCGGCGCAGCACGGCCTTGACCCGGGCCATCAGTTCGTCGGGGTTGAACGGCTTGGCCAGGTAGTCGTCGGCACCCAGCTCCAGGCCTTTGATGCGGCTCAGCTCGTCGCCCTTGGCGGTAAGCATGATGATCGGGATCTGGTTGTTGGCGGCGCGCAGGCGGCGGCAGGCGGTCAGGCCGTCTTCGCCGGGCAGCATCAGGTCCAGCACCACCAGGTTGAAAACCTCGCGGGCCAGCAGGCGGTCCATCTGTTCGGTATTGGGTACTGCACGGGCGCGATAACCCTTGCTGGTGAAGAACCGTTCCAGCAGGCTGCTCAGGCCCGGGTCATCGTCGACGATGAGAATTTTGTCGCCTTCGGCGGTTTGTGCAGTGCTGCTCATGGGTAGCTCCTCTAATCTCGGCACGCATTATGGCTTAGCCATCAATGGCCGTGCCGTGTGCATTGTTAGCAGATTTTTCCCCGGGTGCCAGTATTGCCGGGCCGACAACTGGCCTGCTGCTATCACCGCAAGCCGGACGCGCTGGGTATAATGCGCCGCTTTCAGCCAGCGCCGCATTGACCACAAGCGCTCTACAGCGCCCGCCCGCGGCCTTTGTATTCACAATTTGTCAGGTGGTTTTATGGACAGCATCAACAGCCGCATCGCCGAGGAACTCGGTGTCCGCCCACAACAGGTCGAAGCGGCCGTGGCTCTACTTGATGAAGGTTCGACCGTGCCTTTTATCGCCCGTTACCGGAAAGAAGTCACCGGTAGCCTGGATGACACCCAGCTGCGCCACCTGGAAGAGCGCCTGCGCTACCTGCGCGAGCTGGACGAACGGCGTGTCAGCATCCTTGCCAGCATCGAAGAGCAAGGCAAGCTGACCCCGGAACTGGCCCGTGAAATCAAACTGGCCGACACCAAGACCCGCCTCGAAGACCTGTACCTGCCGTACAAGCAAAAGCGCCGCACCAAGGGCCAGATCGCCCTGGAAGCCGGCCTCGGCGAGCTGGCCGACGGCCTGTTGAACGACCCGCAACTGAGCCCTGAAATCGAAGCCGCGCGTTTCGTCGACGCCGAAAAAGGCGTGGCCGATGTCAAAGCCGCCCTCGAAGGTGCCAAGTACATCCTCATGGAGCGCTTTGCCGAAGACGCCAGCCTGCTCGACAAACTGCGCAGCTTTCTCAAGCAGGAAGCAGTGCTCAGCGCCCGCCTGGTGGCCGGCAAGGAAGAGGAAGGGGCGAAGTTCCGTGACTACTTCGAGCACGACGAAGTGCTCAAGAGCGTACCGTCGCACCGCGCCCTGGCGATTTTCCGCGGCCGTAACGAAGGCGTGCTGTCCGCTTCGCTGAAAGTCGGCGAAGAACTGCCGGGCACCCTGCACCCGTGCGAAATGATGATCGCCGAGCGTTTCGGCCTGCAAAATCAGAACCGTCCTGCCGACAAATGGCTGGCCGAAGTGGTGCGCTGGACCTGGAAGGTCAAGCTCTACAGCCACCTTGAAACCGACCTGTTCGGCGAGCTGCGCGACAACGCCGAAGGCGAGGCGATCAACGTCTTCGCCCATAACCTGCACGACCTGCTGCTGGCCGCCCCGGCCGGCCCGCGCGCCACCCTGGGCCTGGACCCGGGCCTGCGCACCGGTTGCAAGGTCGCCGTGGTCGATTCCACCGGCAAGCTGCTGGACACCGCCACCGTCTACCCGCACGTACCAAAAAACCAGTGGGACCAGACCATCGCCGTGCTCGCCGCGCTGTGCGCCAAGCACTCGGTCGAGCTGATCGCCATCGGTAACGGCACCGCCAGCCGCGAAACCGACAAGCTCGCCGCCGAACTGATCAAAAAATATCCAGCCCTGAAAATGACCAAGGTCATGGTCTCCGAAGCCGGTGCTTCGGTGTACTCGGCCTCGGAGCTGGCGGCCAAGGAGTTCCCGGACCTCGACGTGTCGATCCGTGGCGCTGTGTCGATCGCCCGCCGCCTGCAAGACCCGCTGGCGGAACTGGTGAAGATCGAGCCGAAATCCATCGGTGTCGGCCAGTACCAGCACGACGTTTCGCAGTTGAAGCTGGCCCGTGGCCTGGATGCCGTGGTCGAGGACTGCGTGAACGCCGTCGGCGTCGACGTCAACACCGCGTCGGTGGCGCTGCTGGCGCGCATCTCCGGCCTCAACAGCACCCTGGCACAGAACATCGTCGCCCACCGCGACGCCAACGGCGCCTTCAAGACCCGCGCCGCACTGAAGAAAGTCAGCCGCCTGGGCGAAAAAACCTTCGAACAGGCCGCAGGCTTTCTGCGCGTCATGAACGGCGACAACCCGCTGGACGCCTCGGCGGTGCACCCGGAAGCCTACCCGCTGGTACAGCGCATTGCCGCCGAGACCGACCGTGACATCCGTTCGCTGATCGGCGACAGCGGCTTCCTCAAGCGCCTGGACCCGAAGAAGTTCACCGACGAAACCTTCGGCCTGCCGACGGTCACCGACATCCTCCAGGAACTGGACAAACCCGGCCGCGACCCACGCCCGGAGTTCAAGACCGCCGAATTCCAGGAAGGCGTCGAAGACCTCAAGGACCTGCAACTGGGGATGATCCTCGAAGGCGTGGTGACCAACGTCACCAACTTTGGTGCCTTCGTCGACATCGGCGTGCACCAGGATGGCCTGGTGCACATCTCGGCACTGTCGGAGAAGTTCATCAAGGACCCGCGTGAAGCGGTCAAGGCCGGCGACGTGGTCAAGGTCAAGGTCATGGAAGTCGACATCCCGCGCAAACGCGTCGGCCTGTCGATGCGCATGAGCGACACCCCGGGCGAGAAGATCGACGGCGCCCGTGGCAGCCGTCCGGGCTCGGCCCCGCGCCAGCAGAGTGCCCCGGCCCGCGCCAAGGAAACTCCGGCACCGGCCAACAACGCCATGGCCTCGCTGTTCGCCAACGCCAAGCAGCTGAAGAAGAAGTGATGACGGTTCCCGACGACGTCGTCTTCAGCGCCTTCAGCCAGTTGCTCGGCTGCCGTCTGCAACGCCTGGAAAACGGCGTTGCCGAGGTGGCCATGGCCCTGGAGCCGCACCTGCGCAACCGCGGCGGCAAGCTGCATGGCGGGGCAATCTTCAGCCTGGTCGACACCACCATGGGCCTGGCCTGCTCCAGTTCCCATGGTTTCGACCAGCAGAGCGTGACCCTCGAATGCAAGATCAACTACCTGCGCGCGGTCAGCGAAGGTGACGTGCTGTGCATCGCCCGGGTGCTGCATGCCGGGCGGCGCACGCTGGTGGTCGACGCCGATGTACTCCAGGGCGACAAACTGGTGGCAAAAGCGCAGGGGACTTTCGTCGTCCTCTAGCCGCAAACGGCCAAACTGCGGTACTTTCGGCAGAGCGCAGGCGCTGCCGAAAGCCGGCCAAAACCAGGCGACAACGCCAGTTCCTCTGTCCACCCTTGTAGACCGTCATCTCTACCCCCATATTGGGGCGACTGACGCGTGAAGGAATCCATCTTGAGCGAACTTCTCAACCGCCGCCTGAGCCTGCTCGGCCAAGGCGACAACCTCTCCCTGCTCAAGCAGTGCCTGCACGGCATCGAGCGTGAATGCCTGCGTGTGACCGAGGAAGGTCGTCTGGCCCAGACTCCGCACCCCGAAGCCCTGGGCGCGGCGTTGACCCACGAGCAGATCACCACGGACTACTCGGAGTCGCTGCTGGAGTTCATTACCCCAGCCCTGGCGGACCCGGCGCAGACCCTCGAAAGCCTGGAGAACATCCACCGCTTCGCTTACACCAAGCTTGGCAACGAGTTCCTCTGGAGCCCGTCGATGCCCTGCCCGCTGCCGGCCGAGGAAGACATTCCGATCGCCTGGTACGGCACCTCCAACATCGGTCAGCTCAAGTACGTCTACCGCAAGGGCCTGGCCCTGCGCTACGGCCGCACCATGCAATGCATCGCCGGGATTCACTACAATTTCTCGCTGCCAGAAAAACTCTGGCCGCTGCTGCGCGAAGCGGAACACAGCACGGTGGATGATCGCGACTATCAGTCGTCGGCCTACATCGCCCTGATCCGCAACTTCCGTCGCTACAGCTGGCTGCTGATGTACCTGTTCGGCGCCTCGCCGGCCCTGGATGCCGGCTTCTTGCGTGGCCGCCCGCACCAGCTTGAGCAGTTCGACGCCGACACCCTGTACCTGCCCTACGCCACCAGCCTGCGCATGAGCGACCTGGGTTACCAGAGCAACGCCCAGGCCGGCCTGACGCCGTGCTACAACAACCTCGCCAGCTACACCGACAGCCTGCGCAAGGCGGTGGCCACGCCGTACGCGCCCTATGTCGAGATCGGTACGCACAAGGATGGCGAGTGGGTTCAGCTGAACACCAACATCCTGCAGATCGAAAACGAGTACTACTCCAACATTCGCCCCAAGCGCGTCACCTACAGCGGCGAGCGGCCGATCCAGGCGCTGATGGCCCGTGGCATCCAGTACGTCGAAGTGCGCTGCCTGGACATCAACCCGTTCCTGCCCACCGGTATCGACCTGCCGCAAGCGCGTTTCCTCGACGCCTTCCTGCTGTTCTGCGCCCTGGAAGACAGCCCGCTGCTGGGCAACCAGGAGTGCGGCAACTGCACCGGCAACTTCCTCAGCGTGGTCAAGGAAGGTCGCCGCCCGGGCCTGCAACTGCAGCGTGACGGCCAGCCGGTCGAGCTCAAGCAGTGGGCCGATGAATTGCTCGAACGCATCGCGCCACTGGCCGAACTGCTTGACCGCAGCCAGGGCGGCGACGAACACGCCAAGGCCCTGCAGGCGCAGAAAGCCAAGGTCAGCGACCCTGCCCTGACGCCATCGGCGCAGGTGCTGGCGAGCATGACCGAGCACAAGGAAAGCTTCAGCCGCTTCGCCTTGCGCCAAAGCCAGGTGCATGCCGAGTTCTTCCGCGCCCAGGCCCTTTCAGCCGAGCAGCAGCAAGGTTTCGAAAGCGCAGCGCGCCAGTCCCTGGAAGCCCAGGCTAAGCTTGAGCGTGAAGAGGACAAGGCTGATTTCGACCTGTTCGTCAGCGCTTACCAGGCGAGCATCCTGGCGATCAGCAACTGACATGACCCGCACCGTTACCCCGCGCAAACCCCGGGCCCGCAGCCAGGCGAGGATCGATTCGATCCTCGAGGCGGCGCGCACGCTGCTGGCCAGCGAAGGGGTGGCCAGCCTGTCGATTTACAGCGTGGCCGAGCGCGCGCAGATTCCGCCGTCGTCGGTGTATCACTTCTTCGCCAGTGTCCCGGCGTTGCTTGAAGCACTCACCGCCGACGTGCACGGCGCCTTTCGCGCCTGCCTTGAAGCACCGATTGATTCAGCGGCGCTGAACACCTGGCACGACCTGTCGCGCCTGGTCGAGCAGCGCATGCTGGTGATCTACAACGAAGACGCCGCGGCCCGGCAATTGATTCTCGCCCAGCATGGCCTGAGCGAAGTGACCCAGGCTGACCGCCAGCACGACATCGAGCTGGGCGACCTGATGCACAGGCTGTTTGCCGCGCATTTCCAGTTGCCGGTGTTACCGGAAGATGTCGATGTGTTTGCCCTGGCCATGGAACTGGGTGACCGGGTGTATGCCCGTTCGGTGCAGTTGCATGGGCAGATTACGCCGCGCATGGCCGAGGAAGGGATGCGGGTGTTTGATGCTTATCTGGGCTTGTACCTACCGCCCTTCTTGCCGAAACGCTGATGGCCTCATCGCTGGCAAGCCAGCTCCCACAGGGACTGTATACACCGAACCTTGTGGGAGCTGGCTTGCCTGCGATGCAAGGCAAAGCCTTGCCCTGGTAGTCAGAGCTTGGCGATCGACACTTCGGTCGACTTCACAAAGGCAATCACCTCGCTGCCAATAGTCAGTTCCAGCTCACGCACTGAACGGGTGGTGATCACCGAGGTGACGATACCCGAGGCGGTCTGCACGTCGATTTCCGACAATACCGGGCCTTCGAGGATTTCTTTGACGGTGCCTTTGAACTGGTTGCGTACGTTGATCGCTTTGATAGTCATCTGCTTGGTTCCTTACAGGTCAGAGAGCCCAACGCAATTGCGTCGGCAAAGGTGCGACAGGTTCCGGCTCGGGCGGTGTGCCCGGAATCGACAGAACCCGGTTGAGAACTTCGGTTTCCAGTGCAGCCAGGCGGTGTGAGCCGCGTACCCGCGGGCGTGGCAGGTCGACGATAAGGTCCAGGCCCACCTCGCCGTCTTCGATGAGAATCACCCGGTCGGCTACCGCCACCGCCTCGCTGACGTCGTGGGTAACCAGCAACACGGTGAAGCCGTGCTGGCGCCACAGCCGTTCGATCAACTGCTGCATCTCGATCCGGGTCAGGGCATCCAGTGCCCCCAGCGGCTCATCGAGCAGCAACAGGCGTGGCTGGTGAATCAGTGCCCGGGCCAGGGCCACGCGCTGCTTCTGGCCACCCGACAAGGCCGCCGGCCATTCATTGGCACGCTCGGCCAGGCCGACCGCCTCCAGCGCTTCCAGCGCCCGTGGCCGCCAGTTGCCCGAGAGGCCCAGGCCAACGTTGTCGATAACCTTCTTCCACGGCAGCAGGCGCGCTTCCTGGAACATCAGGCGGGTGTCTTCCTGGGCTTCGCGCAGCGGCGCGGAACCTGCCAGCAACTCGCCGCCACTGGGTTGGTCGAGGCCGGCGAGCAAGCGCAGCAAGGTGCTCTTGCCGCAGCCACTGCGCCCGACAATGGCGACGAACTGCCCGGCCGGAATGTGCAGGTCGATATCACGCAGTACCTGGCGCTGGCCGAAGGTCTTCTGCAGGTTCTGCGCCGCCAGCGGAATCCCTCGCAGCAGCCGTGGTGGTGGATCCTTGAGGATGGTCATGCGCCCTCTCCCCTGCTCGCTTGATAGGCCGGATGCCAGCGCAGCCAGACCCGCTCGAGGCCGCGTGCGGCCAGATCGGCAAGCTTGCCGAGCACGGCATAGAGAACGATGGCCAGGACCACCACATCGGTCTGCAGGAACTCGCGGGCGTTCATTGCCAGGTAGCCGATGCCGGCGTTAGCCGAAATGGTTTCGGCAACGATCAGGGTCAGCCACATAAAGCCCAGGGCAAAGCGCACGCCGACCAGGATCGACGGCAAGGCACCGGGCAGAATCACCTGGCGAAACAGCTCGAAGCCGGACAAACCATAGCTGCGGGCCATTTCCACCAGCGCCGGGTCGACGTTGCGGATGCCGTGGTAGGTGTTCAGGTAGATCGGGAACAAAGTGCCCAGGGCCACCAGGAAAATCTTTGCCGACTCGTCGATGCCGAACCACAGGATCACCAGCGGAATCAGCGCCAGGTGAGGTACGTTGCGGATCATCTGCACCGAACTGTCGAGCAGGCGTTCGCCCCATTTCGACAGGCCGGTGATAAAGCCCAGCGCCAGGCCGATGGCACCGCCAATCACAAAACCGACGGCGGCGCGCCAGCCACTGATTGCCAGATGGGTCCAGATCTCGCCGCTGCGTACCAGCTCGACGCCAGCGCTTAATACCGCGCTGGGCGCCGGCAAAATCCGCGTCGACAGCCAGCCGACGCTGACTGCCAGTTGCCAGACCGCCAACAACAGCAGCGGCAACGCCCAGGGCGCCAGGCGTTGCTGCCAGGGAGTGGATTTACGACTCATGGCCCGGCCCTCAGCGCTGCGCCGAGGATTTAGGCAGGATGTCGTTGGCGACCATCTCGCCGAACGGGCTCACGTAGCCACCGCTTTGCGGCAGTTGCGGGCGCTCCACGTCCAGGTGCGGGAACAGCAGCTCGGCGACCCGGTACGACTCTTCCAGGTGTGGATAACCGGAGAAGATGAAGGTATCGATGCCCAATGCTGCGTATTCCTTGACCCGCTCGGCCACAGTCGGGCCGTCGCCGACCAGCGCCGTGCCGGCACCGCCGCGCACCAGGCCGACACCGGCCCAGAGGTTGGGGCTGACTTCGAGGTTGTCGCGGTTGCCGCCATGCAGCGCGGCCATGCGTTGCTGGCCGACCGAATCGAAGCGTGCCAGCGAGGCCTGGGCGCGGGCGATGGTGTCGTCGTCCAGGTGCGAGATCAGCCGCTCGGCGGCCTGCCAGGCTTCGGCGTTGGTTTCGCGCACGATCACATGCAGGCGGATGCCGAAGCGCACCGTGCGGCCTTGCTTGGCGGCCTTGGCGCGCACTTGCTCGATCTTCTCGGCCACCGCCGCAGGCGGCTCGCCCCAGGTCAGGTACAGCTCGACCTGCTCGGCTGCCAGGTCCTGGGCCGCTTCTGAAGAGCCGCCAAAGTACAGCGGCGGACGCGGCTGCTGGATCGGCGGATAGAGCAGCTTGGCGCCTTTGACCTGGATGTGCTGGCCGTCGTAGTCGACGGTTTCGCCTTCCAGCACCCGGCGCCAGATGCGGGTAAATTCCACCGAGGCCTGGTAGCGCTCTTCATGGCTGAGGAACAGGCCGTCACCGGACAGCTCTTCCGGATCGCCGCCGGTGACCAGGTTGAACAAGGCACGGCCACCGGAAAGACGATCCAGGGTTGCCGCCTGACGCGCCGCTACGGTCGGCGAGATGATCCCCGGGCGCAGCGCGACCAGGAACTTCAAGCGCTGGGTTACCGGGATCAGCGACGCGGCAACCAGCCAGGAGTCCTCGCAGGAACGCCCGGTCGGAATCAACACGCCACCAAAACCGAGGCGGTCGGCGGCCTGGGCAATCTGCTGCAGGTAGCCGTGATCGACGGCGCGCGCGCCCTCGGCGGTGCCAAGGTAATGGCCGTCGCCATGGGTGGGAAGAAACCAGAATACGTTGAGGCTCATTGGAGTTGTCTCCTAGGGGTGGCGCAGACCGGGGCGGCGCCCCGGCGCGGGCAAATCGTCAAGGGGCGCTGGCGACCTTGGCCGGCGGGGTCCAGATCACATCCTTGATGCTCAAGGGTTTGGGAATCAGCTTGAGCGTCTTGAAGGTGTCGGCGATCTTCTGCTGGGCAGCGATCACTTGCGGGGTCAGGAAGGCAGCGCCGTAGCCCTGGCGCTTGACCGAGGTCAGGGTGATGTCGGCCGGCAGGCCGAGCAGCGGCGCGACCTGGTCAGTGACTTCCTGCGGGTTGGCCTTGGACCACTCGCCCACCGCGCGCACTTCATCGACCAGCGCGCTGATCACTTCAGGGTGCTTTTGCGCATAAGGCTTGGTCGCCAGGTAGAACTGGTGGTTGTCGACGATGCCCTGGCCATCGCGCAGGGTGCGCGCCTGCAGCTGCTGCTCGGCAGCCGCCTGGTACGGGTCCCAGATCACCCAGGCATCGACGCTGCCGCGCTCGAAGGCGGCGCGGGCATCGGCGGGCGGCAGGAACACCGGCTGGATGTCGCTGTACTTGAGGCCGGCGTCTTCCAGGGCGCGGACCAGCAGGTAGTGAACGTTGGAGCCTTTGTTCAGCGCGACTTTCTTGCCCTTGAGCTCCTTCACCGACTGGATCGGCGAGCCCTTGGGCACCAGGATCGCTTCGCTGTGCGGCGCCGGCGGCTCGTAGGCGACATACAGCAGGTCGGCGCCAGCGGCCTGGGCGAACACCGGCGGCGTCTCGCCGGTGACGCCGAAGTCGATCGAGCCGACGTTCAGGCCTTCGAGCAGTTGCGGGCCACCGGGAAATTCAGTCCATTGCACCTGCACGCCCTGGGCGGCAAGGCGTTTTTCCAGCGTGCCCTTGGCTTTGAGCAACACCAGGGTGCCGTACTTCTGGTAACCGATACGCAGGCTTTCAGCCTGGGCTTGAGTAATGGCGCCGAAGGACACAGCCGCAGCAAACAGAGCGACCAGACCACGACGCAAAATGACAGTGCGCATAGCGCTCTCCTTTGCTGTTGGGGTTCAGGCTGCACCTGCTTGCCCGTTGGCGGGCGAGTAAGGTGGGAATTACAGGTAACGGGTGGTAAGCCTCAGATGCTCCAGCGAGCACTGAGCAGACGTTCATTCAACACGCCCGGGGCAACCGGTTTGGGTCGACGCGCCAGGGCGCTGTGGAACAGTTCGAGCGATTCCAGCAGGCGCTGCTCCAGCGCCGGCGCCAGTTGCGCGGCGGCACTGCCTTCGCCGTAGGCGATCTGGCTGTCGTCGGCGAAGATGCCTTGCAGGGTTTCCTGGGCCTTGAGCGCAGACAGTACCGGCTTGAGCGCGTAGTCCACAGCGAGCATGTGGGCGATGCTGCCGCCGGTTGCGATCGGCAGCACCACCTTGTGGTTCAGGGCGCGTTCGGGCAGCAGGTCGAGCAGGGTTTTCAGCGCACCGGCAAACGAAGCCTTGTACACCGGAGTGGCAACCACCAAGCCGTCGGCCTGCTCTACCAACTGCAGAAAATGCTGCACCCTGGGGCTGTCGAAGCGTGCATGCAGCAGGTCTTCGGCGGGAAAGTCGCGCACCTGGAATGTCACCACTTCCACGCCCTGGCCCTGCAGCCACTGGCGGCTGCGCTCAAGCAGGACGCCGGAGCGCGAACGCAGACTGGGACTACCACCGAGAGAAACAACCAGCATTGGAGCGCATCCTTGATCGTGTTCTAGAGGGCCGCGAGTTGCAGTTCTCGCTGGAGTGGAGTGACCTTAACAGCTCGATACATATATCTATAAATCATATTTTTTCATTTGTTTATTCTTTACGGAACTATATGAGCATCGCGGGGCAAGCCCGCTCCTACCGGCCTCCAGGGGAATAAAAAAAGGGCCGTAAACGGCCCGAATTCCCTGCTATGGCTAAAGATCAACGATTGGGTTGCGGGGTCAGGCGCAGGTATGGCTTGACCGCCCGGTAACCCTTGGGAAAGCGGCGCTTGATTTCGTCTTCATCCTTGAGCGATGGCACGATCACCACTTCGTCACCGTCCTGCCAGTTGGCCGGGGTGGCAACCTTGTGGTTGTCGGTCAGTTGCAGCGAATCGATTACCCGCAAGATCTCGTGGAAGTTGCGCCCGGTGCTGGCCGGGTAGGTGATGGTCAGACGGATCTTCTTGTTCGGGTCGATGACGAACAGGGAACGCACCGTCAGGGTGTCGCTGGCATTGGGATGAATCAGGTCGTAGAGGTCGGAAACCTTGCGATCGGCATCAGCCAGGATCGGGAAGTTGACGACAGTGTTCTGGGTTTCGTTGATGTCTTCGATCCAGCGGTGGTGCGAATCGACCGGGTCCACCGACAGGGCAATGGCCTTGACCCCGCGCTCGGCGAACTGCTCCTTGAGCTTGGCGGTGAAACCCAGTTCGGTGGTGCACACCGGAGTAAAGTCGGCCGGGTGGGAGAACAGCACGCCCCAGCTGTCGCCCAGCCATTCGTGGAAGCGGATCTTGCCGGCGCTGGAATCCTGTTCGAAGTCGGGGGCGATATCGCCGAGTCTGAGGCTCATGGTGCGGCTCCTTGGCTGGGTTCGTTATGGCTTCACTGTGCCTGCTTCCTGCTGAAATTAAAAAGAATAAATATTGATTTATTTAGAACTAACAGAAATATCAAAAAACAGGCAAAACAACGCCCGCGCGGCACAGGGCCGGGCGGGCGCGCTTTTCTCGCCTTACAGCAGCGGGATGGAGTAGCTGAGGATCAGACGGTTTTCGTCCTGGTCCTTGGTGTTGGCAATATCGCTGCGCCAGGTGGCGTTTTTCCACATGATGCCCAGGCCCTTGAGGGTGCCTTCCGGTACCACGTAGGCCACGGTGATATCACGTTCCCACTCGGTACGGTCACCGATTGCTGAATCGATGTTATCGCCTTTGAGGTAGGTGACGCCGGCAGTAGCGCCCGCCAGGCCGACCTTGGCGAAATCGTAAGAGTAGCGAGCCTGCCAGGTACGCTCACCGGCACGGCCGAACTTCTGGATCTGCGAGTCGGTGATGGTGTAGTTGGACGAGCCGTCACCCTGGTTCAGCCAAGGGAAGTCGCTGTCGCCGCTGGAGACCTGGTAACCGCCACCGAAGGTGTGACCCTGGACGGTGTAGAGGAACAGGGCGCTGTACAGATCGTTATCAACCTTGCCCTTGGTGCCGTTGCCGTACCAGCCGCTGGTGAAGTAGGCCGGATCGTTGCTGTTGGCGCCGTCGTCGGTGCTGTGGAAGTAACGGAAGTCGGACTTCAGCACGCCCGGGCCAATTGCCCAGTTGTGTACCGCACCGAGGAAGTGCTGTTTGTAGAAGTCTTCCAGGTTGCCGTAGTAGTACTGCAGCAGCAGGTCCTTGGTGACCTTGTAGTCGGCACCGGCGTAGAGGAACTTGTTGCTGAACTTGCCGGTACGGGCGTTGTTGGCGCCAGCAATCGACATTTCTTCGTTGTTGCTGGAGTTACGGCCTTTGACGTGCTCGATCTGACCACCGATCAGGGTCAGGTCCTTGAACTCGTTCGAGGTGATCTGGCCACCTTCGAAAGTTTGCGGCAGCAGGCGACCGTCGTTGTACGAAATGACCGGCAGCTTCGGCAGCAGGGTGCCGTAGCGCAGTTCGGTCTGGGAAATCTTGGCCTTGGCGGTCAGGCCCAGGCTGGAGTACTCGTCGACTGCACGACCGCTGCTGTCGGTCGGGAACACCGAGCCGGCGTAGGAGGCGCTGGTCGGGTTGCCATGACGGCCCTTGCCCGAATCCAGCCGCACGCCCAACAGGGCAATAGCGTCAACACCAAAGCCGACGGTGCCCTGGGTGAAGCCCGAGGCGTAATCGACCTGGAAGCCCTGACCCCATTCTTCCTGGTAGTTGGTGCTGGTGTTGGTACCGTGGTTACGGTTGTCGGTGTTGATATAGAAGTTGCGCAGCTTCAGTGTTGCCTTGCTGTCTTCGATGAAGCCGGCAGCACCCGCCTGCTGGGCCAGAACCCCAACGGCCACGGCAAGTGCCAAGGTGGACTTGTACATGTTTTGCTCCTCTACGTTCTAATTCTTGTGTGTCGCTTACGGCAGGATCTTTGTGTCCCGCTCGACGTCGATGGGCGATTAGCACCAAAGGGTGACCGTCAAGTCAATCGTAACTATTCATTTCACTACTTTGGTCTAATGCACCAGCGGTGGGGGTGAAGGATAATGACAATCCTATAAATCCAAAAAGACTTATTTCGTAATTTTTCAGATTATTACGGAATATCACCCAAGATTTTTCTTCGCTGCCGTTATCGGCACATAAGCTAATTCCTAAAGGATATTTCAAAGCGGTTTTTTAGATCGCTTAGCTTCGTCGATCCTTCCCCTTCGACAAAGTAGCCCTCATGGCCAGGCCATCATTGCGTTTCCTCTGCGCCCTGACCTTGACCAGCGTCACTTTTGTCGCCCAGGCCGATGGCGCCTATAGGCTGGAGCGGGCTTGCCCCGCGATGACTCCCCCCTTTCGCACGCCTTAAATCAATTGGCTCCTAAGCTAATGCTAAAAAGTTATTTATTTTAACTTTCTTAGATCATCTAGTCTTATCCCACACCAACACAATCGCCCGCCTGACAAGGAGTTAACCATGACCCTGCATGCTCCCCTGCGCCTGTTCGCCGCCCTGACCCTGGCCGGCACCAGCTGGTTTGCCCAGGCGGCCGACCTGACGGTGGCCTACCAGACCACCGTCGACCCGGCGAAAGTCGCCCAGGTCGACGGCACCTACGAGAAAACCAGCAAGGCCGATATCGACTGGCGCAAATTCGACAGCGGCGCCGACGTGATCACCGCCGTGGCCTCCGGCGACGTGCAGATCGGCTACCTCGGCTCCAGCCCGCTGGCCGCCGCTGCGACCCGCAAACTGCCGGTGGAAACCTTCCTGATCGCCACCCAGATCGGCGCAGCCGAAGCCCTGGTCGCCCGCGACGGCGCCGGCATCAACTCGCCACAGGACCTGATCGGCAAGAAGATTGCCGTGCCGTTCGTCTCCACCGGTCACTACAGCCTGCTGGCCGCACTCAAGCAATGGAACATCGACCCGGCCAAGGTACAGATCCTCAACCTCGCGCCACCGGCAATCATCGCCGCCTGGAAGCGCGGCGACATCGACGCCACCTACGTCTGGGACCCGGCCCTGGGCGTGGCCAAGGAAAACGGCAAGGTGCTGATCACCTCCGCTGAGCTGGCCGAAAAAGGCGCGCCGACTTTCGATGCCTGGATCGTGCGCAAGGACTTCGCCGCCAAGCACCCGGAGATCGTCAAGGCCTTCGCCAAGGTCACCCTGGATGCCTACGCCGACTACCGCAAGGACCCGCAAGCGTGGCTGGCAAACCAGAGTAACGTCGACAAGCTGGTCAAGCTCTCCGGCGCCAAGGCGGCTGACATCCCTGGCCTGCTGCAAGGCAACGTGTTCCCGCTGGCCGCTGACCAGGTCGCAGCACTCGGTGCACCGACCACCCAGGCAATCACCGACACCGCCACCTTCCTCAAGGAGCAAGGCAAGGTCGAAGCGGTGCTGCCGGACTACGCGCCTTACGTCAGCGCCAAATTCATCGCCAACTGAGACTCGGAGCAGACCATGGCCCTGTTACAACTGGAGCGCATCAGCGCACAGTACCCCGGCGCGGCCGAGCCGGTGCTGGCCGATATCAACCTGAGCCTGGGCCCGCAGCAATTGCTGGTGGCCCTCGGCCCTTCGGGCAGCGGCAAGACCTCGTTGCTCAACCTGATTGCCGGTTTCGTGGCGCCCAGCAGTGGCCGTATCACCCTCGACGGCGAGCCGGTACAAGGTCCGGGCGCCGAGCGCGGCGTGGTGTTCCAGGATGATGCTCTACTGCCCTGGCAAGACGTGCTGGCCAACGTCGCCTTCGGCCTGGAACTGGCCGGCGTGCCACGCGCCAGCCGCGAGAAAAAGGCCCGCGAAATGCTCGCCCTGGTCGACCTGGCGGACTTCGGCAACCGGCGCATCTGGCAATTGTCCGGTGGCCAGAAGCAGCGCGTGGGCCTGGCCCGGGCGCTGGCGGCCGATCCGCGGGTTCTGCTGATGGACGAGCCGTTCGGCGCGCTGGATGCCTTTACCCGTGAACAGATGCAGGAGTTGCTGTTGCAGGTCTGGCAGCGTACCGCCAAGCCGGTATTCCTGATTACCCACGACATTGAAGAGGCGGTGTTCCTCGCCACCGAACTGGTGTTGCTGGCGCCGAACCCCGGGCAGATCGTCGAACGCCTGCAACTGGACTTTGGCCAGCGCTACAGCGCCGGCGAGTCGGCCCGTTCGATCAAGTCCGACCCGCGCTTTATCGAAACCCGCGAGCACGTGCTGGCCCGGGTGTTCTCCCAACGCAGTGCCGCAACGCGGCAGGAGTCCGCATGAGCAGCCTGGATGTCCCGGTAGCGAGCAAACGCACCGCCAGCCACACTGCGCCGAGCAAACCCCGGCGCAGCCTGAGCACCCGCTGGATCAGCGGCCTGACCCTGGCCACGCTGTTGCTGCTGTGGTGGGCGGTGACCGCCGCCGAATGGATCGAGCCACTTTTTTTGCCCTCGCCGGAAGCGGTGCTGGGCAAGGCCTGGTTGCTGCTGACCCAGGGCTACATGGAATCCACCCTGTGGCAGCACCTGGGCGCCAGCCTGCAACGTATCGGCCTGGCCCTCGGCGCGGCGATTGTCACGGCGATCCCGATCGGCATCGCCATCGGCCGTAACCGTATCGCCCGCGGCATTCTCGACCCGCTGATCGAGTTCTACCGGCCGATTCCGCCCCTGGCCTACCTGCCGCTGATCGTGATCTGGTGCGGTATCGGCGAGTTGTCGAAAGTGCTGCTGATTTACCTGGCGATCTTCGCCCCGATCGCCATTGCCACCGCCACTGGCGTGCGCACCGTCGACCCGACCAAGTTGCGTGCGGCGCAGTCGCTGGGCGCCACCCGTTGGCAGCTGATTCGCCACGTGATTTTGCCCAGCGCCCTGCCCGACATTCTTACCGGCGTGCGCATTGGCCTGGGGGTTGGCTGGTCGACCCTGGTGGCCGCCGAACTGATCGCCGCCACCAGCGGCCTGGGTTTCATGGTGCAGTCGGCGGCGCAGTTTTTGGTCACCGACGTGGTGGTGCTGGGCATCCTGGTGATCGCCTTGATTGCCTTCGCCCTGGAAATGGGCCTGCGCGCCCTGCAGCGCAAGCTGGTGCCCTGGCACGGCCAGAGCCATTGAAAACGAATAGAGAACAACCATGAGCCTGACCATTACCCCGCTGAGCCCGGCGCTCGGCGCCCAGATCAGCGGCATCGACCTCAGCCGCGAAATCAACAAAGAACAACGCGACGCCATCGAACAGGCGCTGCTCAAGCACCAGGTACTGTTCTTTCGCGACCAGCCGATCAACCCGCAGCAGCAGGCCGATTTCGCCGCGCGCTTTGGCGACCTGCATATCCACCCGATCTACCCCAATGTGCCGGAAACCCCACAGGTGCTGGTGCTCGACACTGCCGTCACCGACGTGCGCGACAACGCCATCTGGCACACCGACGTGACCTTCCTGCCAACCCCGGCACTGGGTGCGGTGCTCAGTGCCAAGCAACTGCCGGCCTACGGTGGCGATACCTTGTGGGCCAGTGGCATTGCTGCCTATGAGGCGCTGTCGGCACCGCTGCAGCAGCTGTTGGCTGGCCTCACCGCCACCCATGATTTCACCAAGTCGTTCCCGCTGGAGCGTTTCGGCACCACCCCTGAGGACCTGGCGCGCTGGGAAGCGGCACGGCGCAACAACCCGCCGCTTTCGCACCCGGTGATCCGTACCCACCCGGTGAGCAAGCGCAAGGCGCTGTTCGTCAATGAGGGCTTCACCACCCGCATCAACGAACTGAGCGAGGCTGAAAGCGAGGCGATTCTCAAGCTGCTGTTCGCCCACGCGACCCGCCCGGAGTTCACCATTCGCTGGCGCTGGCAGGAAAACGACGTGGCGTTCTGGGATAACCGCGTGACCCAGCATTACGCGGTGGATGATTACCGGCCGGCGCGGCGGGTGATGCACCGGGCGACGATTCTGGGGGATGCGCCGTTTTAAAGATCCATCGCGGCGCTACCATCGCTGGCAAGCCAGCTCCCACAAGACCTGTGGGAGCTGGCTTGCCAGCGATGGGGCCGGCGAAATCAACGCACCAGATGCAAGAACTGCATATGCCGTTCGTACTGGTCAAGAATGTCGTTGATGATCTGCTCCTTGCTGTAGCCCACCAGGTCATAGTCCTGGCTGCCCTCGCTCAGGTGCACCTCGGCGCGGTAGTAACGACGGTTCTTCAGCTCCTGGGTGCCCAGGCCGCCCAAGGCAAATGACGGCGTGAAGTAACCGCGCATCTGCACCTGGTAAATGAACGGCTGCTCTTCGCCATGGCCGATCTTCAAACTGACGTTGTCGTGGCTCGGGTCTTCCTGGGTGATGACGTGCAGGCCCTTCTCGCTAAACACCTCGGTCACCTCGGCAATCGCCGGACGCACCACGTCGTCCATGAAGCGGTATACCTCGTCGCGTGACGGAAAGTGCACGGCCTGGCTCAGGCGCTGACGCCAGCCACCGCGGCCGCGCCGCGAATTGGCGAACGGCGCCAGCGAATGCAACTGGGCGATTTGTCGTTGCGACTCCAGATAGAAGGCCTTGTGCAGGCCCCACATCATCAGCAACAAGATCACCGAGAACGGCAGCGAGGTAAGCACCACCGCCGATTTCAGCGAATCGATACTGCCGGCGAACAGCAAACCGCTGGTCACCAGTGCGGTCATCGCGCCCCAGAACACCCGCAGCCAGTTCGGCCCGTCTTCATCGGCATTGCCGCCACGGGCGGAGAGGGTCGAGAGCACCACAGTGCCGGAGTCTGCCGAGGTGACGAAGAACACGAAGCTGATGAACACCGTGACGGCGATCACCGCCTTGCTCCACGGGTAGGTTTCCAGCAACAGGTAGAGGGTCATCGACGGGTTATCGAGGGCCGACTGGCCCAGCGCGGTCATGCCGTGCTCGAGCACCTGGAACAACGCGCTGTTACCAAAGATCGACATCCACGCCAGAGTGAAGCCCAGCGGAATCAGCAGCACGCCGAAGACGAACTCGCGGATGGTCCGGCCGCGGGAAATCCGCGCGATGAACAGGCCGACAAACGGCGCCCAGGCAATCCACCAGGCCCAGTAGAACACCGTCCAGCCGCCCAGCCACTCATTGGCCTGGTTGTAGGCGTAAACGTCAAAGCTCTTGCGCGGCAAGGCGCCAAGATAGTCACCGAGGTTCTGGATCAGGGTGTTGAACAGGTGCTGGGTAGGGCCGGCGAACAGCACGAACAGCAGCAGCGCGCAGGCCAGGAACATGTTGATGTCGGACATCACCCGCACGCCCTTCTCGACCCCGGCAACCGCCACCGCGACCGCCGCGCCCATCATCAGGGTGATGAGGATCACCTGCACCCACTGGGTGTGCGGCACGCCGAACAGGTAGTCGAGGCCGGAGTTCAGGTGCAGCACGCCAAAGCCCATGTCGGCGCCCAGGCCGAACACCGTGGCGATGATGCCGAAGCCGTCGACGGCATAGCCGATCGGGCCGTTGATGCGCTTGCCGATCAGCGGATACAGCGCCGAGCGCAGGGCCAGCGGCAGGTTATGGCGGTAGGCGAAATAGGCCAGGGCCATGCCGACAAAGGCGAACACCCCCCAGCCGTGCAGGCCCCAGTGCAGGAACAGCAACTGCATGGCCTGGCGCCCGGCCTCGACCGTGCCGGCCTCGCCTTGCGGCGGCTGCAGCATGTGGGTCAGGGGTTCGGAGACGCAGAAGAAGAACAGGGTAATGCTGATGCCGGCGGCGAACAGCATGCCGGCCCAGGACAGGTAGCTGAACTCGGGCTCGTCGTGGTCGGCACCGAGCTTGATCTTGCCGTAGCCAGACAAGGCGGTGACCACCACGAAGACCAGGTACAGGGTCATCGCCAGCATGTAGTACCAGCCAACGGTGTTGGCCGCCCAGTTCTGCGCCGCCAGCAGCCACTCGCCAGCGGCTTGCGGGTTGCTGATGACCACCAGGCCGAATATCAGGATAAAGCTCGCCGCGAAGTAGAAAACCGGCGGGTTCATGCGGATCTTGCCGCTGGATTCGGAGCTGGGTGCACTCATTGGTCGTGCACCTCGCCGAGGGGGGAGAAGCTTGGATTGAACGGGTTCAGCAAAGGGTTTCCTCCTGTTGAACACCGGCAGCGGACCACCGTTTTAACTTGAACAAGCGTTCAAGTTAAACACGGATGGGGGTCGCGATGCGACCCGTTGCCGCAAGCCAAGCCTCGGATCGCCTACTTCTGGGTACCGTCATCATGCTGCAGATTGGCCTGGGTCAGGTTGCTGCCCGGCGCCACGCTGCGGGTCAGCCAGACGTTGCCGCCGATGGTCGAACCCTTGCCAATGGTGATTCGTCCCAGAATAGTCGCGCCGGCATAAATCACCACGTCGTCCTCGACAATCGGGTGGCGCGGATGGCCCTTCTGCAACTGCCCGTCCTCGTCCGCAGGGAAGCGCTTGGCGCCCAGGGTCACGGCCTGGTAGATGCGTACCCGCTCGCCGATGATCGCCGTTTCGCCGATCACCACGCCGGTACCGTGGTCGATGAAGAAGCTGGGGCCGATCTGCGCCCCCGGGTGAATGTCGATGCCGGTGGCCGAATGCGCCAGCTCCGAGCTGATCCGCGCCAGCAATGGCAGGCCAGCGCGGTACAGATGGTGGGCCAGGCGGTGGTGAATCACCGCGAGGATGCCCGGGTAGCACAGCAGCACTTCATCGACGCTGCGCGCCGCCGGGTCGCCATGAAAAGCGGCCAGCACATCGGTATCGAGGATGCTGCGCAGGCTTGGCAGGGCGGCGGCAAAGTCCTGGATCAGGCGCAGCGCCGTGGCGTCGATCTCGGCCGTGGCCTGCTTGCCGTGGCGCGCCACATAGCGCAGCTCCAGGCGCGCCTGGGCGAGCAAGGCGGTCAGCGCGGCATCGAGGGTATGGCCAACATAGAAGTCTTCGCTCTCTTCACGCAGGTCGACCGGGCCCAGGCGCATGGGGAACAGGGCACCACACAACTGCTCGAGAATATGGCGCATGGCCTCGCGCGACGGCAGCTCGCGGCCGCCCTGCTCGCCGCTGCTGCGCCCGTTACTGCTGCGCCACTGGTCGCGGGCGGCACGCAGCTGGCCGACGATGGTCTGCAACTGCCAATGCCCTGTTTGCGCGTTGTCGCTCACGGTTACCTCTCCTGCTGCAGCGGCGGTCGGTGGATGGTGGTGCCGCCGAAGTGCCGATTACTTTACGGCAATTTCCTGCGACAGAAAAAATAACCCTTTATTCCAGAACGCAATAAAGGTGGCATAAGCCCGGGAGTTGCCCACCTGCCCCGGGCTGCCTATAGTCGAATTTTACCTAGCCGACGTGACCCCATGATCGACCGACAGCTTGCCCGCTTCAATCGTCTGGACCTGCTTGGCGCCCCTACCGCGCTGGAAAAACTGCATCGGCTGTCAGCCTGGGCCGGCCGCGACATCTACGTCAAACGCGACGACTGCACGCCGTTGGCGCTGGGCGGCAACAAACTACGCAAGCTCGAATACCTGGCCGCCGATGCCCTGGCCAAGGGCGCCGACACCCTGGTCACCGCAGGCGCCATCCAGTCCAACCATGTGCGCCAGACCGCGGCGCTGGCCGCGCAACTGGGCCTGGCCTGCGTAGCCTTGCTGGAAAACCCGATCGGTACCGATTCACTCAACTACCAGCACAACGGCAACCGCCTGTTGCTGGAGCTGTTCGACGCCAAGGTCGAGCTGGTCGATAACCTCGACAATGCCGACGAACAACTGCAGGCCCTGGCCGTGCGCCTGCACGCCAGTGGCCGCAAGCCCTACATCGTGCCGATTGGCGGCTCCAACGCCCTCGGTGCCCTGGGGTATGTACGCGCAGGCCTGGAGCTGGCCGAACAGATCGAACATTGCGGCGAGCAGTTCGCCGGGGTGCTGCTGGCCTCCGGCAGTGCCGGTACCCACAGCGGCCTGGCCATCGCCCTGGCAGAAAAACTGCCGAAGCTGCCGGTGATCGGCGTCACCGTGTCGCGCAGCGACGAAGACCAGCGCCCGAAAGTCCAGGGCCTGGCCGAGCGCACCGCCGAGCTGCTGGGCCTGCGCCTGCCGGCCACCTTCAAGATCGAATTGTGGGATGAGTACTTCGCCCCGCGCTATGGCGAACCGAACGCCGGTACCCTCGCCGCCATCCGCCTGCTGGCCAGCCAGGAAGGCTTGCTGCTTGACCCGGTATACACCGGCAAGGCCATGGCCGGGCTGCTTGATGGTATTGCCCGTCAGCGATTCGATGACGGCCCGCTGATTTTTCTGCATACCGGTGGGGCCCCGGCATTATTCGCCTACCCTGAGGTCTGGAACGGCTAACTAACTTATTTGAAAATAATATAAGAAAATGAATTTATATTATTTTTAAGACTAAAAGCGTCACCCTATAGTCAGCGCCACACTCACAACAACATTGGGGCTAACCATGAAGATTTCCGCTTTCGGTAAACAGGCAATCGCCGCAGGCCTCGGCTTGCTGCTCGGCGCCAGCCTGCTCGGCCAGGCTGTCGCTGGTGAGCAACTGCAGCAGATCAAAGACAAGGGCGTGATCAACATCGGCCTTGAAGGCACTTATCCACCGTTCAGCTTCGTCGACGCCGACGGCAAGCTGGCCGGCTTCGAAGTGGAGCTTTCCGAAGCCCTGGCCAAGGAGCTGGGGGTCAAGGTCAAGCTGCAGCCAACCAAGTGGGATGGCATCCTCGCGGCACTGGAGTCCAAGCGCCTGGACGCGGTGGTGAACCAGGTGACCATCTCCGATGAGCGCAAGAAGAAGTATGACTTCTCCGCGCCCTACACCGTTTCCGGGATTCAGGCGCTGGTGCTGACGAAAAAGGCCGCCGAGCTGAACATCAAGTCCGCTGCCGACCTGGGCGGCAAGAAAGTCGGCGTGGGCCTGGGCACCAACTACGAACAGTGGGTCAAAGCCAACGTGCCGACCGCGGACGTGCGCACCTACGAAGACGATCCGACCAAGTTCCAGGACCTGCGCGTCGGCCGGATCGACGCCATCCTGATCGACCGTCTGGCGGCGCTGGAATACGCCAAGAAAGCCAAGGACACCACTGCCGCCGGTGACGCCTTCTCCCGCCAGGAAGCCGGTATTGCCCTGCGCAAAGGCGAGCCGGAACTGCTGGCAGCAGTGAACAAAGCTCTCGACAAGCTACGCGCCGACGGCACACTGAAAAAGCTTTCGGAAAAGTACTTCAACGCTGACGTCACCCAATAATGGAAGCAGCTTTGCAACTGGCGCTGGAGTCCGCGCCCTTTTTGCTCAAGGGCGCGTACTTTACGGTCATTCTCAGCCTCGGCGGGATGTTCTTTGGCCTGTTGCTGGGCTTTGGCCTGGCGCTGATGCGCCTGTCGTCGATCAAGCTGCTGAGCTGGACGGCGCGGGTCTACGTGTCGTTCTTTCGCGGCACGCCGCTGCTGGTGCAGCTGTTCATGATCTACTACGGCCTGCCGCAACTGGGCATCGAGCTCGACCCGCTGCCCGCAGCGTTGATCGGCTTCTCGCTGAACATGGCCGCCTATGCCTGTGAAATTCTCCGTGCCGCGATCAGTTCCATCGACCGCGGCCAGTGGGAGGCTGCCGCCAGCATCGGCATGACCCGTGGCCAGGCCATGCGCCGGGCAATCCTGCCGCAAGCGGCGCGCACCGCCTTGCCGCCACTGGGCAACAGCTTTATTTCGCTGGTCAAGGACACCGCCCTGGCCGCCACCATCCAGGTGCCGGAGCTGTTCCGCCAGGCGCAGCTGATTACTGCGCGCACCTTCGAAATCTTCACCATGTACCTTGCCGCCGCACTGATCTACTGGGTGCTAGCCAGCGTTCTCGCGCACCTGCAGAACCGCCTGGAAGCGCGGGTTAACCGGCACGACCAGGAGTCCTGAGGCATGATCGAGGTACAACGACTGAGCAAGCAGTTCAACGGCCAGACCGTGCTCGATGACATCAGCCTCAAGGTCGAGGCCGGCGAGGTGATCGCCATCATCGGCCCTAGCGGCTCGGGCAAGACCACCTTCCTGCGCTGCCTGAACCTGCTGGAAACCCCCAGCAGCGGGCGCATCAAGGTCGGCAAGGTAGAAATCGACGCCAACCGCCCGCTGGGCCAGCAAAGCGGGCTGATCCGCCAGTTGCGCCAGGAGGTCGGCTTCGTGTTTCAGAACTTCAACCTGTTCCCCCATCGTACGGCGCTGGAGAACGTCATCGAAGGCCCGCTGGTGGTCAAGAAAACTCCGCACGAACAAGCCGTGGCCCTGGGCATGAAGCTGCTGGCCAAGGTCGGCCTGGCCGGCAAGGAAGCCGCCTACCCGCGCAAGCTCTCCGGCGGTCAGCAGCAGCGGGTAGCGATTGCCCGGGCCCTGGCGATGGAGCCGGAAGTGATCCTCTTCGACGAGCCGACCTCGGCGCTCGACCCCGAGCTGGTCGGCGAAGTGCTGGCGACCATTCGTGGTCTGGCCGAAGAAAAGCGCACCATGATCATCGTCACCCACGAGATGAGTTTTGCCCGCGACGTGGCCAACCGGGTGATCTTCTTCGACAAGGGCGTGATCGTTGAACAGGGCGAAGCCAAAGCGCTGTTCGCCCACCCCAAGGAAGACCGCACACGCCAGTTCCTGAGCAAGTTCCTCGGTACGCAGAACACCGGCTACTGAGTTTTCCCCGACCTTTCCCGCCCCTCTTACAGCGCCTGCCCAGCCCCGGCAGGCGTTCGTCCAGCGACCGCCAAGTACTTCTATATTTATTCCTAAAAGTTAGTTTATTTAATTTTTATACGCTATTAGGGTATATGCACCGGACCACCGGACCAGCGCAATTTTGTCGTCGCAACCCGCGCCGACGTTTTCAATTCGTGAGGTAGGTATGGTCAGGAACACAATCACCCCAGTGCGTAACGCCAGGGCATTGAGTGCAGCCAAGGAGCGGTACTGATGTCCAATCTGGCAGAAACCACAGTCCACAGCGATCTGGACAGCGCCCCGCTGTTGCTGCCGGCCAAGGTGCTGAGCAACGACGAACAAGCCCTGCAGGCAGCCCACGAGCTGGCCGAAGCAGCACGCACCCAGGCGGCCAAGCGCGACCAGCAACGCAAGCTGCCCTGGGCAGAAATCGAACAGTTCACCCGCAGCGGCCTGGGCAGCATCAGCATCCCGCGCGCCTTTGGTGGCGCGCAGGTGTCGTTTGTCACCATCGCTGAAGTCTTTCGCATCATCAGCGCCGCCGACCCGGCGCTGGGGCAGATCCCGCAAAACCAGTTCGGCATCCTGCAACTGCTCAAAGGCACCGCCACACAGCGGCAGAAAGAGCTGCTGTTCACCTCGGTGCTCGATGGCTGGCGCATCGGCAATGCCGGGCCGGAACGCGGCACCAAGCACACCCTGGACCTCAAGGCACGGATCACCCGCGAGGGCGATCACTATGTGCTCAGCGGCCAGAAGTTCTACTCCACCGGCGCCCTGTTTGCCCATTGGGTCGCGGTCAAGGCGTTGAACGATGACGGCCGTCAGGTCATGGCCTTTGTCCGCCGCGGCACCCCGGGCCTGCGCATCGTCGATGACTGGTCGGGTTTCGGCCAGCGCACCACCGCCAGCGGCACCGTGCTGCTGGACAAGGTGCAGGTCGATGCGGAACTGGTGATCGACACCTGGAAACAGAGCGAAGTAGCAAACATCCAGGGCGCGGCTTCGCAGCTGATCCAGGCGGCCATTGATGCCGGTATCGCCGAAGCGGCGATTGCCGACACCATCGCCTTCGTTCGCGACAAAGCCCGGCCATGGATCGACGCCAAGGTCGATCGTGCCAGCGATGATCTCTATGTAATCGCCGATGTCGGCCGCCTGCAGCTTGAGCTGCATGCCGCCCAGGCGCTGCTTTCCAAGGCTGCGCGGGTGCTCGACGAAGTCAGCGCCGCGCCGGTCGATGCCGCTGCAGCCGCTCGCGCTTCGATTGCCGTGGCCGAAGCCAAGGTGCTGACCACCGAGATTTCGCTGCTGGCCAGCGAGAAGCTCTTCGAGCTCTCCGGCAGCCGCGCCACCCTGGCCGAGTTCAACCTCGACCGGCACTGGCGCAATGCCCGCGTGCACACCCTGCACGATCCGGTGCGCTGGAAATACCACGCCGTCGGCGCCTATCACCTCAACGGTACCTTGCCTGCCCGGCACTCCTGGATTTGACCAGACCACTGGAGCCCTGTTTATGAGCCTTTTGCCACAACCGCACGCCAACGTCGCGGTCATCCACACTGACGCCCAGGCATTGCAAGTCGCCGAGGAAATCGCCGTCCAGCTGCGCCGCGACAGCGCCCTGCGCGACCGCGAACGACGCCTGCCGCACCCTGAACTTGAACTGTTCTCGCGCTCCGGCCTGTGGGGCATCAGCGTACCCAAGGCCTTTGGTGGCGCTGGCGTGTCGAACGTCACCCTGGCCAAGGTCATCGCCCGCATCGCCCAGGCCGACGCCTCGCTGGGGCAGATCCCGCAGAACCACTTCTATGCCCTCGAAGTGCTGCGGGTCAACGGCAGCCCGCAGCAACAGCAGCGCCTGTACGCCGAAGTACTGGCCGGCCAGCGCTTCGGCAATGCCCTGGCCGAGCTGGGTACCAAAACTGCCCACGACCGCACCACGGCCCTGACCCGAGACGGCGACGCTTATCGCATCAATGGCCGCAAGTTCTACGCCACCGGCGCAATCTATGCCCAGCGCATTCCCACCTCGGTTGTCGATGAGGACGGCGTCCAGCGCCTGGCCTTCGTCCCGGCAGACAGCGCCGGGCTGAAAGTCATCGACGACTGGAGCGGCTTCGGCCAGCGCACCACCGGTAGCGGTTCGGTGCTGTTCGACAACGTCCAGGTCGCCGCCGAAGACGTGCTGCCGTTCCAGAGCGCCTTCGAGCGTCCGACCACGGTCGGCCCGCTGGCGCAGATCCTCCACGCCGCCATCGACACCGGCATCGCCCGCGCCGCCTACGAAGATGCCCTGCACTTCGTGCGCACCCGCAGCCGGCCATGGGTCGACTCCGGGGTCGAGCAGGCCAGCGAAGATCCGCTGACGCTGAAATCCTTCGGCCACCTGGCGATCCGTTTGCACGCCACTGAAGCGCTGCTCGAACGCGCCGGCGAGTACCTCGACCGCGCCCAGGCCGAGCCCAATGCCACAACCGTCGCCGCCGCCTCCATCGCCGTGGCCGAAGCGCGGGCGATCAGCACCGAGATCTCCCTCGCCGCCGGCACCACTCTGTTCGAGCTGTCGGGCAGCCAGGCCACCCTGGCCGAGCATGGCCTCGACCGGCACTGGCGCAACGCCCGGGTGCACACCCTGCACGACCCGGTGCGCTGGAAGTACCACGCCATCGGCAACTACTACCTCAACGATGAAAACCCACCGTTGCGGGGCACCATCTGATGGCCAAGAAAAAGATCCTGCTCAACGCCTTCAACATGAACTGCGTTGGCCATATCAACCACGGCCTGTGGACCCACCCGCGGGACAACTCGAGCCAGTACAAAACCCTCGAATACTGGACCGAGCTTGCCCAGTTGCTCGAGCGCGGGCTGTTCGACGGGCTGTTCATCGCCGATATCGTCGGTGTCTACGACGTCTACCAGCAGTCGGTCGATGTACCGCTCAAAGAGTCGATCCAGCTACCGGTCAACGACCCGCTGCTGCTGGTCTCGGCCATGGCCGCGGTCACCCGCAACCTGGGTTTCGGCCTGACCGCCAACCTCACCTACGAGCCGCCGTACCTGTTTGCCCGGCGCCTTTCCACCCTCGACCACCTGAGCCGTGGCCGGGTCGGCTGGAACATCGTCACCGGCTACCTCGACAGCGCTGCCAAGGCCATGGGCCTGGACCAGCAACCCGAGCACGACCGCCGCTATGACCAGGCCGACGAGTACCTGCAGGTGCTGTACAAGCTCTGGGAAGGCAGCTGGGAAGACGGCGCGGTGCTCAATGATCAGCAGCAGCGGATCTACGCCCAGCCGGACAAGGTGCACAAGGTCAAGCATCAAGGCGAGTTCTACCGGGTCGAGGGCTATCACCTCTGCGAGCCGTCGCCGCAGCGTACGCCGGTGCTGTTCCAGGCTGGCAGCTCCGAGCGTGGCCTGGGCTTTGCCGGCAACCATGCCGAATGCGTGTTCATCAGCGGCCAGAACAAGGCCGCCACCCGCGCCCAGGTCGACAAGGTCCGCGCTGCCGCCGTCGCAGCCGGGCGCGACCCGCAGGCCATCAAGGTGTTCATGGGCCTGACGGTGATCGTCGCCCGCACCGAAGAACAGGCCAAGGCCAAGCACGCCGAGTACCTGCGCTATGCCAGCCCCGAGGCCGGTGTTGCGCACTTTGCCAGTTCCACCGCTATCGATTTTTCCGAGTACGAACTGGACGAGCCGATCCAGTACGTGAAAAGCAATGCCATCCAGTCTGCAACCAAGAACCTGCAGAACAACGACTGGACCCGGCGCAAGCTGCTCGAACAGCACGCTCTGGGCGGGCGCTACATCACCCTGATCGGCTCGCCGACCCAGGTCGCCGACGCGCTGGAAAGCTGGATCGCCGAAACCGGCCTCGACGGTTTCAACCTGGCGCGCACGGTCACCCCGGAAAGCTATGTCGACTTCATCGACCTGGTCATCCCCGAGTTGCAACGCCGCGGCTCGTACAAGACCGCCTACGAACAGGGCAGCCTGCGCGAAAAACTCTTCGCCAGCGACCAGCCTCACCTGCCGGCAGACCATCCTGGCGCCAGCTATCGCCACACCACCACAACCCCGACGGGAGCGCTACAGCATGCTTAAGACCTTTATTGCCCGCCCGGTTGCAGCCCTGGCCTTGAGCCTCGGCCTGCTCGGCGCCGCCCAGGCCGCCGATGCCCTGAAAGTCGGCACCACCGCAGCCTTCTCGATCCCGCTTGAAGCCGCCGTCAGCGAGGCCAAGAAACAGGGCCTGGACGTCGAACTGATCGAGTTCAGCGACTGGATCGCGCCGAATGTCAGCCTGGCGGCCGGCGACATCGACGTGAACTACTTCCAGCACATCCCGTTCCTGGAAAACGCCAAGGCTGCTGCCGGTTTCGACCTGGTGCCCTTCGCCCCGGGGATCATCAACAACGTCGGCCTGTATTCGAAAAAGTACAAGAGCTTCGCCGAGCTGCCCGAGGGCGCCAGCGTGGCCATCGCCAACGACCCGATCAACAGCGGCCGCGGTTTGCAGTTGCTGGCCAAGGCCGGCCTGATCACCCTCAAGCCCGGCGTCGGCTACAAGGCTACCGAAGAAGACATTGTCGCCAATCCGAAGAAGCTGAAGATCCTCCAGGTTGAAGCAGTACAACTGGTGCGTGCCTACGACGACGCCGACCTGGTCCAGGGCTACCCGGCCTACATCCGCCTGGCCAAGACCTTCGACGCCACTTCGGCGCTGCTGTTCGACGGCCTCGACCACAAGGAATACGTGATCCAGTTCGTCATCCGCCCGCAGAGCAAGGACGACCCGCGCCTGGCCAGGTTCATCGACATCTACCAACACTCGCCGGTGGTGCGTGTTGCCCTCGACCAGGCCCACGGCAAGCTCTACCAAGCCGGCTGGGAGAGCTGAAATGAGCGCCATCAGCGCCCGCGTGGCGCAGGAGCAGCAGGCCACTTTTGCGCCCCTGCAACAGGCCCGGCAACGGGCCTTGCACCCGGAGCTGGGCAACGCCCATGTACGCTTCATTGGCCTCGGCAAGACGTACCCTGGCCAACAGGCCCCGGCGCTGGACGGCATCGACCTGAACATCCAGCACGGCGAGATCTTCGGCATCATCGGCCGCAGCGGCGCCGGCAAGTCGTCGCTGATCCGCACCATCAACCGCCTGGAGCAACCCAGCCAGGGCCGGGTGCTGATCGACCAGGTAGACATCGGCGAGTACGACGAAGGCCGCCTGGTGCGCCTGCGCCGGCGCATCGGCATGATCTTCCAGCACTTCAACCTGATGTCGGCCAAGACCGTCTGGCAGAACGTCGAGCTACCGCTCAAGGTCGCCGGCGTGCCCAAGGCCGAGCGCCAGCGCAAGGTTGCCCAATTGCTGGAACTGGTCGGCCTGCAGGAGAAGCATCACGTCTACCCGGCGCAGTTGTCCGGCGGGCAGAAGCAGCGCGTCGGCATTGCCCGGGCGCTGGTGCATGACCCCGAGATCCTGCTGTGTGACGAGGCTACGTCGGCACTCGACCCGGAAACCACCGAGTCGATCCTCGGCCTGCTACGCGATATCAACCAGCGCCTGGGTTTGACCATCGTGTTGATCACCCACGAGATGGCGGTGATCCGCGATATCTGCCACCGGGTGGTGGTGCTCGAGCGTGGGCGCATCGTTGAACAAGGCGCTGTCTGGCAGGTGTTCGGCGATCCGCAGCATGAGGTCAGCAAGACCCTGCTCGCGCCCTTGCAGCCTGCTCTGCCAGCTGCGTTGCAGGCTCGCTTGCAGCCGCAACCGGCGGGGCCTGAGGCAGCACTGGTGTTGAGCTTGCGGGTGAGTGGCAAAGACAAGCAGGCGCCGGAATTGTCTTCATTATTCGCCTTGCTCGGCGGTCGGATCAGCTTGCTGCAAGGCGGCATCGAACCGATCCAGGGCCGCGCGTTGGGGCAACTTGTTGTGTCGGTGGCCAACTCGCCTCACCGCCACGAGCAAGTGATTGAGCGCGCCCGGCAATGGGCGGCACAAGTGGAGGTATTGGGTTATGTGGTTTGATCGCTTGCTCCAGGGCGTGCTCGACACCCTGATGATGGTCGGCGTCTCATCGCTGATCGCCCTGCTCGCCGGCGTGCCGCTGGCGGTGATCCTGGTCACCAGTGGCAAGGGCGGGATCTTCGAAGCGCCCACCCTGAACCGGGTGCTCGGCGCCTTCGTCAACCTGTTCCGCTCGATTCCGTTCCTGATCCTGATGGTGGCCTTGATTCCCTTCACCCGCTTGATCGTCGGCACCACCTACGGCGTCTGGGCGGCAGTGGTACCGCTGACCATTGCCGCCACACCGTTCTTTGCGCGCATTGCCGAAGTCAGCCTGCGCGAGGTCGACCACGGCCTGATCGAAGCGGCCCAGGCCATGGGCTGCCGGCGCTGGCATATCGTCTGGCATGTACTGCTGCCCGAAGCCCTGCCGGGCATCGTTGGCGGCTTTACCATCACCCTGGTGACCATGATCAACTCCTCGGCCATGGCCGGCGCCATTGGTGCCGGAGGCCTGGGCGACATTGCCTACCGCTATGGCTACCAGCGCTTCGACAGCCAGATCATGCTGACGGTGATCGTCATGCTGGTGGTGCTGGTGGCGTTGATTCAGCTGGGCGGGGACCGGTTGGCGAAGGGCTTGAACAAGCGCTGAATTTATCGCGGGTCAAGTCGGGTCGCCGCTCCCACATCTATGGCACAGGGAAACATTCTGTTTTCAAGACCTCCATGCTCCCCCAGCGAGTCCAGCTACCTTGAAGTTTCAAACTCAAGGAAGTCGACATGGACCGTCCACACTCCAAGCGCCTGCGACGGGGGCGAATTTCCGAACCCGGCAGGTTGTATCTACTGACGAGCATCACTGAAAACCGGGCCCCCATACTCAGAGAGTTTGGCTTGGCCCGGCTCGTCGTTGCCCAATTCAAACTAGCTGAGCAAGAAGGCGCTGCGCGATCACTGGCCTGGGTAGTAATGCCTGATCACTTTCATTGGCTCATTGAGTTGCAGTCCTGCACATTGAAAACACTAATGCGCAGGCTCAAGTCACGCAGTGGCTGCGCCATTTGCAAGGCGTGCAAACTCAAAAGCAGACTCTGGCAGCCTGGGTTTCATGATCGTGCATTGCGCTATGAAGAAGATGTCCAGGCAGTAGCTCGTTACATTGTTGCCAACCCTATTCGTGCAGGGCTGGTGCAGCGAATTGGTGACTATCCTCATTGGGATGCGGTCTGGATCTAAAAGCATCGCGGGTCAAGCCCGCTCCCACAGAATACACCGTTGCAACTGTGGGAGCGGGCTGGACCCGCGATGGCGTAATCACTGGCGCTGCGGCTCGCGGATCTTGTACCAGGCCACGTACAGCGCCGGCAAAAACAGCAGGGTCAGCAAGGTGGCGACGATGATCCCGCCGATCATGGCGTAGGCCATCGGCCCCCAGAACACTTCGCGGGCGATCGGGATCATGCCCAGGCTCGCCGCTGCCGCAGTCAGCAAAATCGGCCGGCGCCTGTGGTTGGTCGCTTCCAGCACCGCATCCCAGGGCGAGTAGCCCTGGGCTTCGTACTCGTCGATCTGGGTCACCAGGATCACCGAGTTGCGGATGATGATGCCGATCAGCGCAAGAATCCCCAGGATCGCCACAAAGCCCATCGGCGTGCCGGTCGGCACCAGCGCCAGGACCACGCCGATCAAGCCCAGCGGCGCCACGCTGGCGACCAGGAACAGCTTCTGCACGCTGTGCAGCTGGATCATCAGGAAGGTGCCCATCATGAACAGCATCAGCGGCACCACCTTGGCGATCGGGCCCTGGGCCTTGCCGCTTTCTTCTACGGTACCGCCGGTGGCCACGGCGTAACCCACCGGCAGTTTGCTGGCGAATTTGTCGATCTGCGGCTTGAGCTCGGCCACCAGGTCGGTCGGCTGGATTTCGCCGCGCACCGAGGCCTTGATGGTGATGGTCGGTTTGCGGTCGCGACGCCATACCAGCGGCTGTTCCAGCTCATAGCGCACGGTGGCGAAGGCCAGCAGCGGGATCGAGGTGCCGTTGGGGGTGACGATCTGCAGGTTTTGCAGGGTCTGCGGCGTGCCGCGCTCGCTGTCTACGGCGCGCGCGATGACGTCGATCAGGTAGATGTTGTCGTTGACCTCGGTCACCGGCGCGCCGCTGACAATGCTGTTCATCACATTGGCCACGTCTTCGGACGACAACCCGAGCTGGCGTGCCTTGTCTTGGGCGATCTCGACCCGCAGCACCTTGCCCGGCTCGTTCCAGTCGTAAATCATCTCGCCGATGTGCTCGTTCTGATCGAGCAGCGAAGCCAGGGCAATGGCGTGCTTGCGCACTTCATCGATGTCCTTGCCGCTGACCCGGTACTGGATTGGTCGCCCGACCGGCGGGCCCATTTCCAGTGACTGGACGTTGCTGCCAATGCCGACGAAGTCTTCACGCAGACGCTTTTGCAGGCGCGCCATCAATGCCTCGCGCGACTCCAGGCCTTTGCTGACAATCACCAGCTGGGCGTAGTACGGGTTCTGCAGTTGCTGGTCCAGCGGCAGGTAGAAACGGATTGCGCCCTGGCCGATGTAGGTGCTCCAGCGCACGATATCCGGGTCGCCCTTGAGCGTCGCTTCCAGGCGATCCACGGCCTTGCGGGTTTCCTCGATCGAGGCGTTCTGCGGCAGGTTGAGGTCGACGAGAATTTCCGGGCGGTCCGAGGACGGGAAGAACTGGTTCTGCACGAATCGCATGCAGAACACCGCCAGCACGAACAGCAACACAGTGCCGATGATAGTCAGCCAGCGATGACGCATGCACCACAGCAGGCTGTTGCCAAAGGCCTTGCCGATACGCCCCGGCTCTTCGCTGTGCGGTTTGACCTTGGTGCTGAGGATATGCACGCCGAGTACCGGGGCAAATACTACGGCCACCACCCAGGACACCAGCAAGGCGGCCGCGATCACCGCGAACAGGGTGTAGGTGTACTCCCCTGCCGAGCTGGCATTGAGGCCGATCGGCACGAAGCCCGCGACCGTCACCAGGGTACCGGTAAGCATCGGAAAGGCGGTCGAGGTGTAGGCGAAGGTGGCTGCCTGCTCCTTGCTCTCGCCCATTTCCAGGCGCGTGACCATGACCTCGACGGTGATCATCGCATCGTCCACCAACAGGCCCAGGGCAATGATCAGCGCGCCCAGGGAGATCCGCTGCATGGTGATGCCGCTGTATTCCATGAAGATGAAGACCATGGCCAGCACCAGCGGAATCGAACAGGCCACCACCAGACCGGCGCGTACCCCGAGGCTGATGAAGCTGACCACCAGGACGATCACCACCGCCTCGAACAGGGCGCTGGTAAAGCCGCCCACGGCCTCCTCTACTACCACCGCCTGGTCAGACACCGTATGCACGCCAACACCAACCGGCAACTCGGAGACCACGCGGTCCATCATCTTGTGCAGGTCGGCACCGAACACCTGGATGTTGCCGCCGGCCTTCATGCCGATGGCAAGACCAATGGCGGTCTGGCCGTTGTAGCGAAACATCGGCGCGGGTGGGTCGACAAAGCCTCGCTGGATCTCGGCGATATCCGCCAGGCGGAAAAAACGGTCGTTTATCCGCAGGTTGACCGCTTCCAGGTCTTTTTCCGAAGCGAACTGCCCGCTGGTGCGTACCGAAATGCGCTCGGGACCGGCCTCGATCACCCCGGCCGGGGTGACTGCGTTCTGGCTCTGCAGGGCCTGCAATACCTGGCGCTGGTCGATGCCGAACGACGCCAGCTTGCGGGTCGAGAAGTTCAGGTAGAGCACCTCGTCCTGGGTGCCGATCATTTCCACCTTGCCCAGGTTGGGCACTTCACGGATCTCGGCGCGCACCTGTTCGACGTAGTCGCGCAGTTGGCGCATGCTCAGGCCATCGGCAGTAAAGGCGTAGATCGAGCCGAACACGTCACCGAACTCATCGTTGAAACCCGGGCCCTGAATGCCTTGGGGAAACTCGCCGCGAATATCCTGGATCTTCTTGCGCACCTGATACCAGATCTGCGGAATATCTTCGGCCTTGGTGGTGTCGCGCAGGTTGACGTACACGGTCGACTCGCCCGGGCGGGTGTAGCTTTTCACATAGTCGAGGGAGTCCAGCTCTTCGAGCTTCTTTTCGATGCGGTCGGTGACCTGGTACAGGGTTTCATCCTGGGTCGCACCCGGCCAGCGGGTCTGAATAACCATGGTCTTGATGGTGAACGAAGGGTCTTCCTCACGCCCCAGGTTCATGTAGGAAAACACGCCCATCAGCAAGCCGACGAACATCAGGTACCAGACAAAGGATTGGTGCTTCAGCGCCCACTCCGACAGGTTGAAGCTTCCATTCATTGCGGGTCTTCCTCGTCGACGATGACCTTCTGGCCCGGTTTGAGACTGTTTACACCGGCGGTTACTACTCGCTCGCCAGGCTGTACGCCCGAGGCCAGCACTACGCTGCCGGGGGTACGCTCAAGCAGCTTCACATCGCGTGTGGCGACGGTTTTTTGCTGCGGATCGACCACCCATACCCGGGTCTTGCCGTCGCTTTCGAGCAAGGCCGACGCCGGCAGTTCGGTGCGTGGCGAAACCGCCGAGGTCAGGGTGACGCTGATAGCCGTGCCGAGACGGAACGCATTCGGCGTATCGACCAAGGTCAGGCGGGCGCGACGGGTGCGCGTGGTGGCATCGGCCTGCGGCTCCAGCTCACGCAGGGTCGCTGTGGTGTTGATATCCGGGTCCAGTTGCGAGGCCACCAGGAACTGAAGCTGCGTGTTCAATTGCTCGGCCAGGCTGGTCGGCAGGTCGATCACCGCTTCCTTGATATCCGGTCGCGCCAGGGTCACCACGGCCTGGCCGGCACTCACCGTTTGCCCGGCCTCGGCCTGCCAATTGGTCACTACGGCGCCATGGTCGGCCTTCAGCTCGCTGTAACCCAGTTGATCACGGGCTTGGTCAACCGCCGCCCGCGCCTGCTTGAGGGAGGCTCCAGTGGTCTTCAGGTCGGTCTGCGCGATGTCCAGCTGGGCTTGCGCACCCACGCCGCGATCAAACAACTGCTGCTGACGTCGGGCGTTGGCCTGGGCGTTGATCCACTGCGCCTGGATCTTCGCCAGGTCGCCCTCAGCGGCGCGCAACTGGTTGCGCTGGTCGGTGGGATCAAGGCTGGCAAGCACATCGCCTGGTTGCACTTGACTGCCGACATCGACCCAGCGCCGGGCAATCCGGCCACCCACACGAAAGCCCAGGGTGCTTTCAAAACGGGCCTGGATGCTGCCAGCGAAACGTCCAAGATTGGCCTGTACCTGCGGCTGGGCAATGACCGACAGCACTGGTCGCACAGGTTCTGGCGCACTGGCTTGCTTGCCGCAACCTACGAGCAGCAGTGCGCCGCCCAAGACAAACGTGATTGCTTTCATTGCGCCACCCCGCTGTCCTTAAGCGGCGCGATTTCCACCTGCATGCCCGGATTTAGCAGTTGTCCGCCAGTTACCACAACGGTTTCCCCACCTTTGAGGCCATCGCCCACCACCACCTTGCCGGTCAGGTAGCGCATCACTTTGACCTTCTGCAAGCGCACCTTGTCACCCTCGCCCACCAGCCACACCGCCGGCTCATGCAGGTCTTTGGTCAGCGCTGACCAGGGCAACTCTACGCTCGGCTTGCCCTGAACTTTGCCGGTGGCAGTAACTGGCGAGCCCAGGTCCATGCCGGGCGGCACTTCATTCAATGCCACCTTGACCTGCACCGTGCCGCTTTGCGCCGAAACCGTCGGGGTGACCTCACGGATGCAACCCTGAGCCTGGATTTTCGGGTTATCCACCAGGCTGACCTTGATTGCCTCACGGGTGGCCGGGGCCACCAGCAAGGCTTCGTAGACATTGAACACCGCATCGCGCTCACCATCGCGGGCCAGGCTGAAGATCGGCACCGTGGCCTGAACCACCTGGCCGACCTCGGCCTGGCGCTCGGTGATCACCCCGTCCGCCTCGGCGACCAGCGCGGTGTAGCTCAACTGCTCTCGGGCGTTGGCCAGTTGCGCCTGGGCGGCCTTGAGTGCGCTCTGGCTGCTGCGCAAGGCGGCTTCGGCCGAGTCGTACTCGCTCTGGCTGGTGTAGCCCTTGGGCAACAGTTTTTGCTGGCGAACAAAGGCCGCGGCAGTCTGGGTCACGCGCGCTTGCTCGGCGAAGACCTCGGCCTTGGCCGAGTCGACGTTGGTCTGCAGGTCCTTGGGGTCAAGCCTGGCCAGTACCTGGTTGGCCTTGATGTGATCGCCGACATCGACGCTGCGGGCAATGATCTTGCCGCCCACGCGAAAGGAAAGATCGGTCTGCACCCGCGCCTGAACATCGCCGGTCAGGGTTACGGACGCTGCGAAATCACTGGGCTGAACACGTTGAACACCAACCCTGGGTAGTTCGGCTTCAGGGGCTTTTTTCTCCCCGCATCCCGTCAGCACCAGCGACACCCCCAGGCAGACGAGCGATAAAGGACGCAACACCCTCATGCAGGCTCCTTGCATGTGCCAGATCTATTTAGGAATGCGAGTGTTAGCGTAGATCAGGGTTCCCTTGATCGCTTGTCGGCATACACAATTCGTTCACCCTGTGGAATCGGCGATACTGCATCTTTGCCTGAATGGACGCTGCCATGCTGACCACCCTGGCTGTCGCCAATTACCGCTCGATCAATCACCTGGTGCTGCCGCTGGCACGCCTTAACGTCATTACCGGGCCCAACGGCAGCGGCAAGTCCAACCTGTACAAGGCCCTGCGCCTGCTCGCAGAAACGGCGCAAGGCGGTGTGGTCAACGCCCTGGCGGTGGAGGGCGGGCTGGAGTCGACGTTCTGGGCCGGCCCCGAGCAGATCAGCCGGCGCATGAGCAACGGCGAAGTCGCCATCCAGGGCGGCCCGCGCCAGCATGCACGGCGCTTGCGCCTGGGCTTTGGCGACGAAAAATTCGGCTACGCCATCGGTCTCGGCCTGCCGGAGCCAAGCAGGTCATCTTTCGCCCTCGACCCGCAGATCAAGCGCGAAAGCATCTGGGCAGGTCCGTTGTACCGCCCGGCCAGCCTGCTGGTGGACCGCCAGGGGCCGATGGTCAAGGTCCGTGAAGGCCGCCAATGGGAGGTGCAGGCGCAGCACACACCGAGCTTCGACAGCCTGTTCGACCAGGTCGGCAACCTGCGCTCCTCCCCGGAGGTGTTGCTGCTGCGCGAGCGCATCCGTGGCTGGCGCTTCTACGATCACTTTCGCACCGACCGTGATGCCCCGGCCCGCCGCCGGCAACTGGGTACGCGCACGCCGGTACTGCACCACGACGGCCGCGACCTGGCCGCCGCGCTGCAGACCATCATCGAGATCGGCGACCCGCAGGCCTTGCAGGCAACCATCGCCGATGCCTTCCCGGGCGCACGCCTGGAGATCGATGCCGTGCCGGGTGGGGCGTTCGGGGTGTTGTTTCATCAAGAGGGCTTGTTGCGGCCGCTGAGCGCCGCCGAGTTATCGGACGGCACCTTGCGCTACCTGCTGCTGGTCGCCGCGCTGCTGACGCCTAGGCCGCCGACCATGATGGTACTGAACGAGCCGGAAACCAGCTTGCACCCGGATTTGCTGCCAGCGTTGGCGCGCTTGATCGTTCGCGCCTCGGAGCAGTGTCAGGTGTGGGTGGTGTCGCATGCACGAAGATTGGTGGCGGCGCTGGAACAGGATGCGAGCTGCAATTCGATCGTGCTGGAGAAAGTGCTGGGGCAGACCCGCGTTGCCGGTCAGGGGATGCTCGATGAGCCGGCCTGGCACTGGCCGGAGTAAAAACCCGAAGGCCCCATCGCTGGCAAGCCAGCTCCCACAGGGACTGCTGTACACAGAACCTGTGGGAGCCGGCTTGCCGGCGATGAGACCCGTCAGATCACGCCGAAACCGGCGCCGGCGCGCGGCGCACGTCCGGTTGTTTCCACGAGTCGGCAGCGCTTTCTTCGATCGCCTGCTGGATCGCCCGACGGCGACGCTCTTCGGCCTGACGGCTGAAGTACCAGACCATGAAGGTCACCAGCGACACGCTGAGCAGGATCAGGCTGGCCACGGCGTTGATTTCCGGCTTCACGCCCAGACGCACGGCAGAGAAGACTTCCATCGGCAGGGTGGTCGAACCCGGGCCCGAGACGAAGCTGGCCAGTACCAGGTCGTCCAGCGACAGGGCAAAGGACATCATCCCGCCCGCTGCCAGCGACGGTGCGATCATCGGGATGGTGATCAGGAAGAACACCTTCCACGGCCGGGCACCGAGGTCCATGGCCGCTTCTTCGATCGACAGGTCCAGCTCACGCAGGCGCGCCGACACCACTACCGCCACATAGGCTGCGCAGAAGGTGGTGTGGGCGATCCAGATGGTGACGATGCCACGCTCCTGCGGCCAACCGATCATTTGTGCCATGGCCACGAACAACAGCAACAGCGACAGACCGGTGATCACCTCGGGCATTACCAACGGCGCGGTGACCAGGCCACCGAACAGCGTACGGCCCTTGAAGCGGGTGACCCGGGTCAGCACGAAGGCGGCCAGGGTGCCCAGCGCCACGGCGGCGATCGCGGTGTAGCAGGCGATCTCCAGCGAGCGCATCACCGAACCCATCAGCTGGGTGTTGTCGAGCAGGCCGACGTACCACTTCACCGACCAGCCGCCCCATACCGTCACCAGCTTGGAGGCGTTGAACGAGTAGATCACCAGGATCAGCATCGGCAGGTAGATGAACAGCAGGCCCAGGACCAACATCAATTTGGAGAAACTGAAACGCTTCATGCCCTGCCCTCCATCTCTTTGGCCTGACTACGGTTGAAGAGCAGGATCGGTACGATCAGGATCGCCAGCATCACTACCGCCAGGGCAGAGGCCACCGGCCAGTCACGGTTGTTGAAGAACTCTTGCCAGAGCACTTTACCGATCATCAAGGTTTCCGGGCCGCCGAGCAGCTCAGGAATGACGAACTCACCCACCACCGGAATGAACACCAGCATACAGCCGGCGATGATGCCGTTCTTCGACAGCGGCACGGTGATTTTCCAGAAGCTGTTGAAGGTGCTCGAACCCAGGTCCGAGGCGGCTTCAAGCAGGCTCTGGTCATGCTTCACCAGGTTGGCGTAGAGCGGCAGGATCATGAACGGCAGGTACGAATAGACCACGCCGATATACACCGCGAGGTTGGTGTTGAGGATCTGCAACGGCTGATCGATCCAGCCCAGCCACAGCAGGAAGGCGTTGAGCAGGCCGTTGTTGCTGAGGATGCCCATCCAGGCATAGACGCGGATCAGGATCGCGGTCCAGGTCGGCATCATGATCAGCAGCAACAGTACCGTCTGGGTTTCCTTGCGCGCGTTGGCGATGGCGTAGGCCATCGGATAGCCGATCAGCAGGCACAGCAGCGTGCTGACGAAGGCCATCTTCAACGACCCCAGGTACGCCGAGATGTACAGTTCGTCTTCGGTCAACAGGCCATAGTTGGCCAGGTTGAGCACCAGCTGCACCTTGTCTTCGACGTAGCTGTAGATCTCGGTGTACGGCGGGATCGCCACGTCGGCTTCGGCGAAGCTGATCTTCAGAACGATGAAGAACGGCAGCATGAAGAACAGGAACAACCAGATGAACGGCACGCCGATCACCACATGGCGCCCCTCGGGCTTTATTCGGTTGAAGGCTCGCTTGAGCTTGCGGGCGTTCATGAGCGCAGTACCACGCCGCTGTCATCCTCCCACCAGACGTAGACCTGGTCGTCCCAGGTCGGCCGGGTGCCCTGGCGCTCGGCGTTGGCAACGAACGACTGGACGATCTTGCCGCCAGGCAGCTCGACGTAGAACACCGAATGGCCACCCAGGTAGGCGATGTCGTGGACCTTGCCGCGCGACCAGTTGTGCTCGCAGGTCGGCTGCTCGGTGGTCACCAGCAGTTTTTCCGGGCGCAGGGCGTAGGTGATGCGCTTGTCTTCCACCGAAGTGGTGACACCGTGGCCGACGTAGATCTTGCGCTCAAGCTCGGGGCTGGCGATCACCGCGTGGCCTTCGGCATCGTCGACCACTTCGCCCTCGAACAGGTTGACGTTGCCGATGAACTCGCAAACCAGGCGGCTGGTCGGGGTTTCATAGATGTCGATCGGGCTGCCGATCTGGGCAATCCAGCCCAGGTGCATGATGGCGATGCGCTGGGCCATGGTCATGGCCTCTTCCTGATCGTGGGTTACCATCACGCAGGTCACGCCGACCCGCTCGATGATCTCCACCAGCTCCAGTTGCATCTGCGAGCGCAGCTTCTTGTCCAGCGCGCCCATCGGCTCATCGAGCAGCAGCAGTTTCGGCCGCTTGGCCAGCGAACGGGCCAGGGCCACACGCTGACGCTGGCCACCGGAGAGCTGGTGCGGCTTGCGCTTGGCGTACTGGGTCATGTGCACCAGCTTGAGCATCTCGGCCACGCGGGCGTCGATCTCGGACCTGGGCATGCGGTCCTGCTGCAGGCCGAAGGCGATGTTCTGCGCCACGGTCATGTGCGGGAACAATGCGTACGACTGGAACATCATGTTGATCGGCCGCTCGTAGGGCGGCATATCGGTGATGTCTACGCCATCGAGGAAAATGCGCCCTTCGGTGGGCCGTTCGAAGCCGGCGAGCATGCGCAGCAAGGTGGATTTGCCCGAACCGGAACCACCGAGCAGGGCGAAGATCTCGCCCTTCTTGATTTCCAGGGACACATCGTCCACGGCGACCGTTTCGTCGAACTTTTTCGTGACCCGGTCGATTTTGACCAGCACCTGTTTAGGTTGCTGGTCGCCCTCGAGGGCTTTCTTATAGGCACCGGAGGCAACTGCCATTTGTGAAACTCCCAACAAGATTTTTTGCGTCCGCCCCTGCCGTGACGGACCCTGGATTTTTACTTGCCCGACTTGACCTTGGTCCAGCTACGGGTCATCAACCGTTGCACCTTGGGAGGCAGCTCGGAGTTGACGTACAACTTGTCCAGCACTTCTTGCGGTGGGTAAACCGCTGCGTCGGTTCGCACGCTCTGGTCCATCAGATCGCCAGCCTTGGGGTTCGGGTTGGCGTAACCGACGTAATCACTGACCTGGGCAATGACCTCAGGCTGCAGCAAATAGTTGATGAAGGCATGGGCCTCTTTGACATTCTTGGAGTCCTTGGGGATCGCCAGCATGTCGAACCAGAGGTTGCCGCCTTCCTTGGGAATCGCATAGGCCACCTTGACGCCCTTGCCGGCTTCTTCGGCGCGGGACTTGGCCTGGAATACATCGCCGGAGAAACCGGCAGCCACGCAGATGTCGCCGTTGGCAAGGTCGGAGATGTACTTGGAGGAGTGGAAGTAGGTCACGTAGGGACGCACGGCCAGCAGCTTTTTCTCGGCATCGGCGTAGTCCTTGGGGTTGGTGCTGTTGGGGTCGCGCCCCATGTAGTTGAGCACCGCCGGGAGCATCTCGTCGGCCGAGTCGAGGAACGCGACTCCGCACTTGGAGAGCTTCTTGATGTTCTCCGGCTCGAGCAGCACGGCCCAGGAATCGATCTTGTCGGTACCCAGCGCCGCCTTGACCTTGTCGACGTTATAGCCGATGCCATTGGTGCCCCACAGGTAGGGGACGGCGTACTGGTTGCCCGGGTCGTTCTTTTCCAGGCGCTTCATCAGCGCCGGGTCGAGGTTCGCATAGTTTGGCAGCAGCGCCTTGTCGAGCTTCTGGAACGCGCCCGCCTTGATCTGCTTGCCGAGGAAATGGTTGGACGGCACCACCACGTCATAGCCGGTGCGACCGGCCAGCAGCTTGCCTTCCAGGGTTTCGTTGGAATCAAAGACATCCTGCACCGGCTTGATGCCAGTAGCTTTTTCGAAGTCTGCGAGGGTGGTCTGACCGATGTAGTCGGACCAGTTATAAATGTGCACCGTGGGCGCCGCTTGGACGCTGATCGCCAGCGTCAGACCCGCTCCAGCCAACAAGGCCTTGCGAAATACAGAAATAGACAAGTGGGAGGTCCTCACAAATGTGCCCGTGGCAAACGGCAGAAATACCTGCCGGATAAGCAAACCGGCGCGCAACTTACCTTCGATGCACTCATGCCGCAAAAAAAATTTGTGCTTTCATGCTCCCCGGGCGGGATTTACACCGCGCCCAGGGAGGTCACCGCTGTTACTTGCCCGACTTGATCTTGGTCCAGCTGCGCGTGATTTCGCGCTGGGCCTTGGCACCCGGGTCAGCAATTGCGTACAGCTGCTTCTTCACATCAGCCGGTGGGTAGATGCTCGGATCGCCCGAGATATCCTTGTCCACCAGTGCGGTCGCTGCCTTGTTGCCGTTCGGGAAACGGACGGCATTGGTGATCTCGGCCATGATTTCCGGCTGCATCAGGAAATCCATGAACTTGTAGGCGGCGTCGACGTTGACGGCATCTTTAGGGATGGCAACCATGTCGTAGAAGGTACCGGCGCCTTCTTTCGGAATGATGTAGTCGAGCTTGACCTTGTCGCCGGCTTCGTGGGCACGTGCCTTGGACTGCTCCAGGTCACCCGAATAACCTACGGCCACGCAGATGTTGCCGTTGGCCAGGTCCGAGATGTACTTGGAGGAGTGGAAGTAGCCGATCGATGGACGCACGCTGAGGAACAGGTCTTCGGCGGCTTTGAGGTCTTCTTTTTTCGTGCTGTTGGTCGGCTTGCCCAGGTAGTGCAGCGCCGCCGGAATCATCTCGGTCGGGGCATCGAGGAAGCTCACGCCACAGCTTTTGAGCTTTGCGATGTTTTCCGGCTTGAACACCACGTCCCAGGAATCGATCTTGTCGACGCCCAGCGCCGCCTTGACCTTCTCCGGGTTGTAGCCGATGCCGATGGAGCCCCACATGTACGGGAACGCATGCTTGTTGCCCGGGTCGCTGGCATCGCCAACGGCCTTGAGCAGGTCTTCGTCGAGGTTCTTCCAGTTTGGCAGCTTGGACTTGTCCAGCTCCTGATAGACGCCAGCCTTGATCTGCTTGGCCAGGAAGTTGTTCGACGGTACCACCACGTCGTAACCGGACTTGCCTGCCAGCAACTTGGCTTCGAGGGTTTCGTTGCTGTCGAAGACGTCGTAGACGACCTTGATACCGGACTGTTTCTCGAACTTGGCGACGGTGTCTGGTGCGATGTAGTCGGACCAGTTATAGACGTGCAGTACTTTGTCATCCGCCTGAACAGCACTGGCCATGGCGCCCATCAGGGACACGGCCAACAACGTCTTGCCCAATTTCTTCATGCGTAATGCTCCAGAATTTTTTATTTAGCCATCTGTTCAGCGGCCGGCTTATTCGGCGCAAGCTCCGAGCGACTGAAACAGCCGCTAGTCTGGCAAGTTACAAGGCGCTCTTTCAACAACAGAGGCGCCTTGAAACCCATTGATGCCATTACGCTAGCCTAGCACCTGGCTATTTCAGCGCTTCGAGCGTCAGGTCCAGGCATTTGCGCGCCTTTTCCACCAGCTCGTCGATCTCGGCGTGGCTGATCACCAACGGCGGCGCAATGATCATGGTGTCGCCCACGGCGCGCATGATCAGGCCGTTGTCGAAGCAGAACTGGCGGCAGATCATGCCCGCACCCTGGCCTTCGTAACGGGCACGGGTGGCCTTGTCCTTGACCAGCTCGATGGCACCGAGCATGCCCAGGCCACGCACTTCGCCCACCAGCGGGTGATCGTTGAGCTCACGCAGACGTTTCTGCAAATACGGTGCCGTTTCGGCCTGAACCCGCTCGATGATCTTCTCGTCACGCAGGATCCGCAGGTTTTCCAGGCCTACCGCCGCCGCCACCGGGTGGCCGGAGTAAGTGAAGCCGTGGTTGAAGTCGCCGCCTTGGCTAAGCACCTTGGCCACTTCGTCACGTACGATCACACCGCCCATGGGGATGTAACCGGAGGTCAGGCCCTTGGCGATGGTCATCAGGTCGGGCTTGAGGTCGTAGTAATCGGAGCCGAACCACTCGCCAGTGCGACCGAAGCCACAGATCACTTCGTCGGCAATGAACAGGATGTCGTACTTGGCGAGGATCTCCTTGATCTTCGGCCAGTAGGTTTCTGGCGCAATGATCACCCCGCCGGCGCCCTGGATCGGCTCGGCAATAAAGGCGGCGACCTTGTCTTCGCCGACTTCGAGGATTTTCTTTTCCAGCTGCTCGGCAGCCCAGACCCCGAACTCGTCCGGGGTCATGTCGCCGCCCTCACCGAACCAGTATGGCTGCGGGATGTGCTCGATGCCCGGCAGCGTGCCACCCTGGGCATGCATGCCGCTCATGCCGCCCAGGGCGGCGCCGGCCACGGTGGAGCCGTGATAGCCATTGATACGGCCAATGATCACCTGTTTCTGCGGCTTGCCCTTGAGCGCCCAGTAGTGGCGGACCATGCGCAGGTTGGTGTCGTTGCCTTCAGAACCGGAACCGGTGAAGAACACATGGGTCATGCCCTTGGGCGCCACGGCGGTAACCGCCTTGGCCAGCTCCAGTGCCGGTGGGTGGGCAGTCTGGAAGAACAGGTTGTAGTACGGCAGCTCGCGCATCTGCTTGGCGGCCACTTCAACCAGCTCTTCACGGCCATAACCGACCGCCACGCACCACAGGCCCGCCATGCCATCGAGGATTTTGTTGCCCTCGCTGTCCCACAGGTGCACGCCCTCGGCTTTGGTGATGATCCGCGGCCCCTTCTCTTTCAGCTGTTGATAGTCACTGAAAGGTGCCAGGTGATGCTCACTGCTAAGGGTTTGCCACTCACGGGTTTGCGGGTTGTTGACGCTCATGTGCTTCTCCGTTTGTTGACGGCCGCGGTCCTGCGGCTCCGGGTTGATCAGACCGCAAACAGCAGGAACTCACGTTCCCAGGAGCTGATTACGCGTTTGAAGTTTTCATGCTCGGCGCGTTTGGTGGCGACGTAGCCGGTAATGAATTTCTTGCCCAGGTAGGGTTCCAGGGCCTTGCAGTTTTCCATGCGCTCGAGGGCGTCCTCGATGGTCAGCGGCAGGCGCAGGTTGCGCCGCTCGTAACCACGACCCTGTACCGGCGCGCTCGGTTTGATGCCTTCGACCATGCCGATGAAACCGCACAGCAGGCTGGCGGCGATCGCCAGGTAGGGGTTGGCGTCGGCGCCTGGCAGGCGGTTCTCGACCCGGCGGTTCTGCGGGCCGGCATCCGGTACGCGCAGGCCGACGGTACGGTTCTCTTCGCCCCACTCGACGTTCACCGGCGCCGAGGTGTCGGGCAAGAAGCGGCGGAACGAGTTGACGTTGGGGGCGAACAGCGGCAGCACCACCGGGATGAACTTCTGCAGGCCGCCGACGTGGTTGAGGAACAGCTCGCTCATGCGCCCGTCTTCGTCCGAGAAGATGTTCTTGCCGGTGTGCACGTCGATGATGCTCTGGTGCAGGTGCATGGCGCTGCCCGGCTCGCCGGTCATCGGCTTGGCCATGAAGGTGGCGGCGACGTTGTGCTTGAGCGCAGCCTCGCGCATGGTGCGCTTGAACACCAGAATCTGGTCGGCCAGCGACAAGGCATTCCCGTGACGGAAGTTGATTTCCATCTGCGCCGTGCCGTCTTCGTGGATCAGCGTGTCGAGGTCCAGGTTCTGCAGCTCGCACCAGTCGTAGACGTCCTCGAACAGCGGGTCGAATTCGTTGGCCGCTTCAATAGAGAAGGACTGGCGACCGGTTTCCGGGCGCCCGGAGCGGCCAATCGGCGGCTGCAGGGGGAAGTCCGGGTCTTCGCAGCGCTTGGTCAGGTAGAACTCCATCTCCGGCGCCACGATCGGCTGCCAGCCCTTGTCGGCGTAGAGCTTCAAAACCTTCTTGAGCACGTTGCGCGGCGACAGCTCGACCGGGTTGCCCTGCTTGTCGTAGGTGTCGTGGATCACCTGGGCGGTCGGCTCGATGGCCCAGGGCACGAGAAACACCGCGTTCTCGTCGGGGCGGCAGATCATGTCGATGTCGGCCGGGTCGAGCAGTTCGTAATAGATGTCGTCATCGACATAGTCGCCGGTCACGGTCTGCAGCAACACGCTCTCGGGCAGGCGCATGCCTTTTTCGGCGATGAACTTGTTGGTCGGCGAGATCTTGCCGCGGGTGATACCGGTGAGGTCGCTGATCAGGCACTCGACTTCGGTGATCTTGTGTTCTTTCAACCAATCGGTGAGCTGGTCGAGGTTGCTACTCATAAATACCTCAGGAGGTAAATGTCTGGACTGACGTCAGGACGTGACCCGGAGTGGGCCGTCCCAGACATTCTGGATGCCCCACGGGGCTAAAGCAAAAGTCAGGCACAGGGAGGCCGCAACGGGCAGTTCCCGCAAGGCTGACGAGCCCGCTATAGTGATGGCAGAGGTCATTCGAAGTAGCGTCGACAGCAGGCAGGACGCCTGGGCCGTCAATTATTTCAGCCGGGGCGCAAGGTGCTGGCGCAGGGCGCAAGCCACCCGCGAGGAATGCGTGCAAACCGTTCTGTGAACGGCGGGCGATGATGCCGGTTGTCGGCAGGCGTGACATGTAACCCCCGGTATTATTGGTGTTATGGGTTGCCACCGAGCTTAGCCTTGTTCATTTTTTTACACAACACCCCCGTAAAAAATAGAACACGGTCCGCTCAAGATCGCCGTTACCGTACGAAAGCAGCCCTTGTCGGCGCCCCCAATTGCAGCAAAAATGCCGCTTGAGGGCCATTTTAGGGCATCATGGGGCTGGCTTGACTTCAGCAAGGCTTTCCGATTGACTGAACCTGCAAGCCCCCATTGATTGATATTTTTAACAACAAAGGTGTTGCATCATGTCGGTACCCCCGCGTGCCGTTCAGCTTAACGAAGCGAACGCGTTCCTTAAGGAACATCCTGAGGTTCTCTACGTTGACCTTCTGATTGCAGATATGAATGGTGTGGTGCGCGGCAAGCGCATCGAGCGCACCAGCCTCCACAAGGTTTACGAGAAAGGCATCAACCTGCCGGCCTCCCTCTTCGCCCTGGATATCAACGGCTCGACCGTCGAAAGCACCGGCCTTGGCCTGGACATCGGCGACGCTGACCGCATCTGCTATCCAATCCCGGACACCCTGTCCAACGAGCCTTGGCAAAAGCGCCCGACCGCGCAACTGCTGATGACCATGCACGAGCTCGAAGGCGAACCGTTTTTCGCTGACCCGCGGGAAGTCCTGCGCCAGGTCGTGAGCAAGTTCGACGAGCTGGGCCTGACCATCTGCGCCGCATTCGAGCTTGAGTTCTACCTGATCGACCAGGAGAACGTGAACGGCCGCCCGCAGCCGCCGCGCTCGCCGATCTCCGGCAAACGCCCGATTTCGACCCAGGTCTACCTGATCGACGACCTCGACGAGTACGTCGACTGCCTCCAGGACATCCTCGAAGGCGCCAAGGAACAAGGCATTCCTGCCGACGCCATCGTCAAGGAAAGCGCCCCGGCACAGTTCGAAGTCAACCTGCACCACGTTGCCGACCCGATGAAGGCCTGCGACTACGCGGTACTGCTCAAGCGCCTGATCAAGAACATCGCCTACGACCATGAGATGGACACCACCTTCATGGCCAAGCCCTACCCGGGCCAGGCGGGTAATGGTCTGCATGTCCATATCTCGGTGCTGGACAAAGATGGCAAGAACATCTTCACCAGCGAGGATCCCGAGCAGAACGCCGCACTGCGTCACGCGATCGGCGGTGTGCTCGAGACCCTACCGGCGTCGATGGCGTTCCTGTGCCCGAACGTCAACTCGTACCGCCGTTTTGGTGCCCAGTTCTACGTGCCGAACTCGCCTAGCTGGGGCCTGGACAACCGTACCGTGGCCCTGCGCGTGCCGACCGGCACCCCGGACGCCGTGCGCATCGAACACCGCGTAGCCGGTGCCGACGCCAACCCGTACCTGCTGATGGCCGCTGTCCTGGCCGGTGTTCACCATGGCCTGACCAACAAGGTCGACCCGGGCGAGCCGGTTGAAGGCAACTCCTACGAGCAGAACGAGCAGAGCCTGCCGAACAACCTGCGTGATGCCCTGCGCGAGCTGGACGACAGCGAGATCCTGGCCAGGTACATCGATCCGAAATACATCGATATCTTCGTGGCCTGTAAAGAGAGCGAGCTGGAGGAGTTCGAACACTCCATCTCCGACCTTGAGTACAACTGGTATCTGCATACCGTTTGATGCTTGAGGGCCTTATCGCGGGTCAAGCCCGCTCCCACAACGGTTAACTGTGGGAGCGGGCTTGCCCCGCGATGCCTTACAAAGCCTTCTCGAAAATCTTCGAATTACGCTGATAGTTATACAGCGAAGCCCTGGCCGCCGGCAGCCGCTCGACCCCGCTCGGCACAAACCCCCGCTCCCTGAACCAGTGCGCCGTGCGCGTGGTCAGCACAAACAGGGTATTTAGCCCCATCGCGCGCGCCCGCGTTTCGATGCGCTCAAGCAGCTCGTCACCGCGACCGCCGTGGCGATACTCCGGGTTGACCGCCAGGCACGCCAGCTCGCCCGCTTCGGAATCGGCAATCGGGTACAGCGCCGCACAGGCGATGATCATGCCCTCGCGCTCGACCACACTGAACTGCTCGATCTCACGCTCCAGCACCTCGCGCGAACGACGCACGAGAATGCCCTGCTCCTCCAGCGGGCTGATCAGGTCGAGCAAGCCGCCGACATCCTCGATCGCGGCTTCACGCACCTTCTCGAACTGCTCCTGGGCCACCAGGGTACCGCCACCATCGCGGGTGAACAGCTCGGTGAGCAAGGCGCCATCTTCGCCATAGCTGACGATATGACTGCGCGCCACACCGCCCCGGCAGGCTTCGGCGGCGGCATCAAGCAGCTCGCCCTGGTAGTCGCTGCCCAGGCGCTGCAGGTGCGCCGGCACTTGCTGGGGGCGTAGTTCGCGCACCAGCCGACCCTGTTCATCGAGCAGGCCGCGCTCGGCGCCGAACAGCAGCAGCTTGTCAGCATTCAGTTCAATCGCGGCGCGAGTGGCGACGTCTTCACAGGCGAGGTTGAAGATCTCGCCGGTGGGCGAATAGCCCAAAGGCGAAAGCAGGACGATAGAGCGCTCGTCGAGCAGGCGATTGATACCTTTGCGGTCGACCCGGCGCACTTCGCCGGTGTGGTGGTAATCAACGCCTTCGACCACGCCGATCGGCCGCGCGGTAACCAGGTTGCCGGCAGCCACGCGCAGGCGTGAGCCCTGCATCGGCGAGGCGGCCATGTCCATCGACAGGCGCGCCTCGATGGCGATGCGCAAGTGGCCTACGGCATCGATCACGCATTCAAGCGTCGCCGCATCGGTGATGCGCATGCCGCGATGGTAGTGCGGGGTCAGGCCGCGGGCCGCCAGGCGGCTTTCGATCTGCGGGCGCGAGCCGTGGACCAGCACCAGGCGCACGCCAAGGCTGTGCAGCAGCACCAGGTCGTGAACGATATTGCCGAAGTTGGGGTGCTCGACGCCGTCACCGGGCAGCATGACCACAAAGGTGCAGTCGCGGTGGGCGTTGATGTAAGGCGAAGCATGACGCAGCCAATTGACGTATTCGGGCATAACCGGAGAGCCTGTAGAAAATAGGGACAAGAACGGGAAAGCACACAGCGCTCGAAGGGTTATCGTCGGAACAGGCTTGGCGTCACGCGCAATCTCCTCTGCAAAACGGTTCAGCTCAGCGGGCAATTACCGGGCTGAGGCAATAATGTTCGATCAACTCACGCAATAGACGCACGGTAGGCTGCAAGCGTGACATTTCAAGGTATTCGCCCGGCTGGTGGGCGCAGGCGATGTCGCCGGGGCCCAGTACCAGGGTCTCGCAACCCAGGCGCTGAAGATAAGGCGCTTCGGTGCCAAAGGCTACCGCTTCGGCGCGATGGCCGGTAAGACGTTCGGCGACCCGTACCAGTTCCGCATCGGCGGCCTGCTCGAACGGCGGTACCTCGGGGAACAGCGGCGCGTAGTCGATGCGCACCTGATGCTGCTCGGCCAGCGGCGCCAGTTTGTGCCGGATGGCGCTGCGCAGTACTTCAGGGTCCATGCCCGGCAGCGGGCGCAGATCGAACTCCAGGGCGCACTGGCCGCAGATGCGGTTGGGGTTATCGCCACCATGGATGCAGCCGAAGTTCATCGTCGGCTGCGGCACGCTGAACTGGGCGTTGTTGTATTCCTGCTGCCACTGCCGGCGCAGGTTCATCAGCTCGCCCATGACCTGGTGCATGGCCTCCAGCGCACTGTGGCCCAGGCTCGGATCGGACGAATGGCCACTGCGCCCAAGAATGTCGATGCGCTCCATCATCACCCCTTTGTGCAGGCGGATCGGCTTGAGCCCGGTCGGCTCGCCGATCACCGCCGCACGGCCCAGCGGCCGGCCGGCCTCGGCCAGGGCGCGGGCGCCGGCCATCGAGCTCTCTTCGTCACAGGTGGCGAGAATCAACAATGGCTGCTTGAAGTCATGCGTCAGCAGCGGCTGCACGGCCTCGATGATCAGGGCGAAGAAGCCCTTCATGTCGCAACTGCCCAGGCCCACCCAGCGGCCGTCGACCTCGGTCAGCTTGAGCGGGTCGGTCTGCCACAGCTCGGGATCATACGGCACGGTGTCGCTGTGCCCGGCCAGCACCAGCCCGCCCGGGCCACTGCCGTAACTTGCCAGGAGATTGAACTTGCCGGGAGTCACCTGCTGAATGTCACAGGCAAAACCCAGGTCCCCCAGCCAGCCGGCCAGCAGGTCAATCACCGCACGGTTGGACTGATCCAGCGACGGCTGGGTACAACTGACCGATGGCGCGGCGATCAGGGCGGCGAACTGCTCTTTGAGCGATGGCAACGGCATGCGCTTTCTCCTTGGGCGAAGCTCATCATAGGGCCATCCGGCACCGGGAATAAACCGCCGCGAGCCGACTCCTGTACACTGCACCCCCAAGACGCTCCCTGTCATTCGAGCCTGGATTACCCAGCAATGCATAAAGAAACCGAAATCAAACTGCGGGTCAGCCGCGAGACCCTCGCCGCCCTGCGTGAACACCCATTGCTGAACAAGCGCAACAAGTCCGGGTGGCAAAGCCGCGAACTACTCAACCAGTACTTCGACACTCCGGAGCGCGACCTGGCCGCCGCCAAGGTCGCCCTGCGCCTGCGCCGCGACGGCGAGGTGGTCATCCAGACCCTCAAGACCCGCGGCCAGAGCGTCGCCGGCCTGTCCCAGCGCAACGAGTTCGAATGGCAGTTGCCCAAGGCCAAGCTCGACCTGAAAAAACTCGACGCCGAGTGCTGGCCAGAGCAACTGGCCGATGTCGACAAAAAGACCATCAAGGCGCTGTTCACCACCGATTTCACCCGTGAGTACGCCGAAATCGCCTGGGGCCGCGGCAAGGCCAAAGTGGTAATCGAAGCCGCCCTGGACCTCGGCACCGTGGTCGCCGGCAAGCAAAAAGAAGAGATCTGCGAGCTGGAGCTCGAGCTGCGCGAAGGCGCCCCCGAAGCCCTGCTGGAACTGGCCGCCGAGCTGTCAGCCAAGCTGCCGCTGATGCCCTGCGACATCAGCAAGGCCGAGCGCGGCTACCGCCTGCTCGACGCCGGCAGCTACGCCCTGAGCCTGCCAGCCGCCGCACTGAACGCCGAAATGACCCTCGACGACGCCTTCGCCGCGTTGGCCTGGCAGTTGCTCGGCAGCAGCCAGCGCCTGGCCGAACAGTACCGTTTCAACGGTCACTGGCGCCTGCTGCAGGACTGGGTCGAAAACCTCTGGGAACTGCGTGCCCTGGCCAGCAGCCTCGGCCAGGCCGGCCCACGCGCCAGCACCCGCGAGTTGCGCAACAGCCTCGACGCCCTGCTCGAAGACTGGCGCCCGCTGGTGCTCGCCGGTGCCGACGACGAAGATGTACGCCGCGCAGCGCCCGAGCAGTTCGCCGAGGAGCTGCTGGAAACCCGCTGGGGCCAGTTCTCCCTGGAGACCTCGCGCTGGCTGCTGGCCCGTGCCTGGACCGTCGAGCGCAACAAGCGCGGCGACCGCCAGGGCGCCGCACAACTGGCCAACTGGCTGAACGTGCTGCTGGCCGAAGAAGCCAAGGCCCTCAACCTGCCGCTGTATCATCGCCAGCCCGAAGACCTGGCCGAGCAGCTGCCGCGCATCGAGCGCCTGCTGGCCTGGCTACATCATGCCCGCCAGGTGCTGGAAAGCCCGGACCTGGACCGCCTGTTCGGCGAGCTGAACAAGCTCCAGGAACTGGCCAACCTGCCGATCAGCGACGAAGTGCTCGAAGCTCGCGTCCACCAGGCCATGGCCGTGTTCCAGAGCCGCGGCTGGAAACACCTGCTGCGCAAGTAAGGCTCAAGGCAATACCGGCAAACTCGTCGTGGACTTGATTTCGGACAAGGCCACGGTCGAGTTGACCTCCTGGATCCCCGGCACCATCGACAGCTTTTCGAAAAAGAACCGTTCGTAGGCTTCGATGTCCGGGGTGACAATGCGCAGCAGAAAATCCACTGCGCCCATCAGCACATAACACTCCAACACTTCCGGAAAACCGCGGATCGCCTCGGTAAACTCGGTGAAGTTGGAGCGCCCGTGGGCGTTGAGTTTGACCTCGGCGAAGATCTGCGTGTTCAGGCCGATCTTCTTGCGGTCGAGCAGGGTCACCTGGGCGCGAATCACCCCCTCCTCTTTCAGACGCTGAATGCGCCGCCAGCACGGTGACTGCGACAGGCCTACACGCTCAGCGATCTGTGCGCTGGAGAGCGAGGCATCTTCCTGCAACAAAGCCAGAATGCGCCGGTCATAGCTGTCCAGTTCGCTGTGCATGATTTTTTCTCCAAAGTCGGTTGATTCGAATTGAGCTATTCAATAATCCGCAATATCTCACGATCATAGAGAAGAAATACCCCAGCCCGCATGTAAAAATTTCTCCACTTTCTGCGGAGAAACCCATGAGCGCTCTCGAACGGCTGGACAGCCCCCTTACGCCCTTGCGCCACGATGTCTGGGCCGCCAACAACGCCCACAGCGATGTCTGCTATCAACTGCAGGTCGAAGCCGAACCCGACAGCCTGTGCCGGGTGCTCAACCTGTTTGCCCTGCAATTTCTGGTACCACATCGCTTGAATGTCGAGCAGCAGGATGACCTGCTCAACGTCGAGATTGGCATCAGCGGCCTTAGCTGGCACCGCGCCGAGCTGATTGCGCAAAAAATGCGCAACCTGATTTACGTGAGCGAAGTGCAGTTGAGCACTGCCGGAAAAGCCTGGTAACCCTTGTTCAGCGGGAAGCCCCGGCTCAGCCGCTAACCTTGCTCAAGCCATCACTGTCGGTGGCGCGGCAAGGAAGCCCGCAGCCATGCACAACCTTAGCGAAGATCGCTGGCTTGACCTGAACACCCTGCTGGACGAGCTGCTGGCCGAGCAACGCATCAGCCCGGCTGATCACGGCAATTGCCCGCCGGTGCAGCACGACCAGCACCCGCTGGAGTGGATCGCCAGCCAGCAGCTTGCCGACCTGCTTAATCCCGGCCAGCACCTGGACCTCGATAGCCTGTGCCAATGGCTGGCCAGGCAGGCCGGGCAGCCGTACCTGCGTATCGATCCCCTGGAGATCGACCCCGCCCGCCTCACCGGCCTGATGTCTGCAGGCTTCGCCCGGCGCCACGGCATCCTCGCGGTGGCCGCCGATACCAGCGGCGTCACCGTGGCCAGCGCACAACCTTATGTACGCGCCTGGGAAGCGGACCTGACGCAGGTGCTGCAACGGCCAATCAAGCGCGTGCTGGCCAGCCCGGTGCAGATCCGTCAGCTCAGCCAGACGTTTTTCCAGGTCGCGCAATCGGTCAGCGGCGCCAGTCAGCAGCAGTCGACGCCAATCGCTGCGGGTAATCTTGAGCAGTTGCTTGAGCTGGGCGCGCGCGGGGCTGACGCACAAGCCAACGATGCGCACATTGTCAGCATCGTCGACTGGCTGTTGCAGTACGCCTTCGAGCAGCGCGCCAGCGATATCCACCTCGAGCCCCGGCGCGACCAGGGCCAGCTGCGCTTTCGCATCGACGGCGTGCTGCACCCGGTCTACCAGTTTCCGGGGCCGGTGACTCTGGCGGTGGTCAGCCGCCTGAAAAGCCTGGGGCGCATGAATGTCGCAGAAAAACGCCGGCCCCAGGACGGCCGGATCAAGACCCGCCTGCCAGGCGGCGCAGAGGTCGAGCTGCGGCTGTCGACCCTGCCGACCACATTCGGTGAAAAGCTCGTACTGCGTGTTTTCGATCCACAGTTGCTGCAACAGGACTTTGCCCAACTGGGCCTCGGCGGCGGCGATCTCAAGCGCTGGCTGGCCATGCTCGACCATCACCACGGCATTATCCTGGTCACCGGGCCTACCGGCTCGGGCAAAACCAGCACCCTGTACGCCAGCCTCAAACACCTGGCTACCCCGCAGATCAACCTGTGCACCGTCGAAGACCCGATCGAGATGGTAGAACCGGCCTTCAACCAGTTGCAGGTGCAACCAGCCATCGACCTCGACTTTGCCGCCGGCACCCGCGCCCTGCTGCGCCAGGACCCGGATGTCATCATGATCGGCGAAATACGCGACCTGGAAACCGCTCAGGTGGCGATCCAGGCCGCCCTCACCGGCCACCTGGTGCTCTCGACCCTGCATACAAACGATGCCTGCAGCGCCATCACCCGCCTGCTGGAGCTGGGCATTGCGCCCTACCTGCTCAAGGCCAGCCTGATCGGGGTCATGGCCCAGCGCCTGGTGCGTACCCTGTGCCGGCACTGCAAGGGAGCGCCGCTGGGGTGCCGGGAATGCCGGCAGACCGGGTATCACGGCCGTAGCGCGATCTTCGAGTTGCTGGGCATCAGCGAAGCGCTCAAGTCACTCATCAACCGTGAAGCCGACCTGCCTGGCCTGCGCCAACTGGCGTTGAAGGAAGGGATGCACAGCCTCAGGCAAAGTGGCCTGGACAAAGTCGCGGCCGGGCAGACAAGCCAGGCTGAAGTGCTTCGCGTCACGGCCTGAGGCTGCGCCAAAGCTTTTACCCGGGCAGGGAACTAGATCTGCGCAAAGCCGATCAAAGGCCCCAGTTCACCTCACGTTGGAGTCACCCCCGATGCGCCTCAAATTCGCAGTCGCCACCCTCGCCCTGCTGTCCCTGCCGGTTGGTTCTGCCATGGCCGATACCTTCTGGCGCAACGTCATCTCGTCCGGCGCCACCACCGGTTCCACCTACCTGACCTTCAAGGACCACAAACTGGTCATGGCGGCCCAGGATGATGCCGGCAGCTACGTCGCCAGCGAAGGCGCGATTCGCGGCCCGTACCTGGAAGCGGCGATGCACAAAGTGCGCGCCGACAACCCGGGGCTGCAAGTCAGCGACATGGAACTGGCCAATGCGATCCTGGCCAAGAATGCGCTAGCCAGCGAGTAAGCTCGCGACCGCTGTGGGAGCGGATAAATCCCCTCCCACACCAATAGCGCTTCAACGATAGTCATCCACCGGCACACAGGCGCAAAACAGGTTCCTGTCGCCATAGACATTGTCGACGCGATTCACTGCCGGCCAATACTTGTGCTGCCGCGCATGGGCACTGGGCGCCACGCCCTGGGCAATGCTGTAGGGCCGCTCCCACACCCCTAGCACATCCTCCAGCGTATGCGGCGCATGCTTGAGCGGGTTGTCTTCGGCCGGCCAGTTACCCTCCTGCACTTCACGGATCTCGGCGCGAATGCTCAGCATCGCCTCGACAAAGCGATCCAGCTCGGCCTTCGACTCGCTCTCGGTCGGCTCGACCATCAGGGTGCCCGGCACCGGGAACGACATGGTCGGCGCGTGGAAACCGTAATCCATCAAGCGCTTGGCCACATCCTCCTCGGTGATGCCGGTCAAGGCCTTGAGCGGGCGCAGATCGAGGATGCATTCATGGGCCACCCGTTCGTTGCGCCCGCGATAAAGCACCGGGAAGGCGCCGCCCAATTGCTCGGCCAGGTAGTTGGCCGAGAGGATCGCCACCTCGCTGGCATCGGCCAGTTGCGGGCCCATCATGGCGATGTACATCCAGCTGATCGGCAAAATGCTCGCGCTGCCCCAGGGCGCGGCGCTGACTGCGGTGTTCTGCGGGTCGGGGCCAGGCAGCGGGATGACCGGGTGGCTGGCGACAAACGGCGCCAGGTGTGCGCGCACACCGATCGGGCCCATGCCCGGGCCGCCACCGCCGTGGGGGATGCAGAAGGTCTTGTGCAGGTTCATGTGCGAGACGTCGGCGCCGATATCCGCTGGCCGCGCCAGGCCGACCTGGGCATTGAGGTTGGCACCGTCCATGTACACCTGGCCGCCGTGCGTGTGGATAACCTCGCAGATCTCGCTGATGCCTTCCTCGTACACACCATGGGTCGATGGGTAGGTCGCCATCAGGCACGACAGCTTGTCGCCAGCCGCCTGCGCCTTGGCTTTGAGGTCGGCCAGGTCGACGTTGCCGGCCTGGTCGCACTCGACGATCACCACCTGCATCCCGGCCATCTGCGCCGAGGCCGGGTTGGTGCCATGGGCCGAGGCCGGGATCAGGCAGATATCACGTTGCGGTTGATGACGGCTGCGGTGGTACTTGGCAATTGCCATCAGCCCGGCGTACTCGCCCTGAGCGCCGGAGTTGGGTTGCATGCAGATGGCATCGAAGCCGGTGATCGCGCACAGCCAGCTTTCCAGCTCGTCGATCATCGCCTTGTAGCCCTGCACCTGCGCGGCCGGGGCAAAGGGGTGCAGCAGGGCGAAACCCGGCCAGGTGATCGGGATCATCTCGCTGCTGGCATTGAGTTTCATCGTGCACGAGCCCAGCGGGATCATCGACTGGTTCAGCGCCAGGTCCTTGTTCTCCAGCTGCTTGAGGTAGCGCAGCATCTCGGTTTCGCTGTGGTGCAGGTTGAACACCGGGTGGCTGAGAAAAGCCGAGCGTCGCACCAATGCCGACGGAATGCCCTCGGGCTGCGCCAGAGCATCCAGCGCGGCGATATCCAGGCCGTGGTCGGCGCCCAGGAAGATATCGAACAGGCGCATCACCGTGGTTTCGTCACAGGTCTCGTCGAGGCTCACGCCCAGTTGCCCGCGACCCAGAATCCGCAGGTTGATCTGCGCCGCCTCGGCGCTTTCGATAATGGCCGTCTGACTGCCGCCGACTTCCAGGGTCAGGGTGTCGAAGAAGTGCTCGTTGAGGCGCTTGATGCCCTTGCTCTCCAGACCCGCCGCCAACACGAAGGTCAACGCATGCACGCGCTGGGCGATGCGCTGCAGGCCTTCCGGGCCGTGGTACACCGCATAGAAGGCGGCGATGTTGGCCAGCAGCACCTGGGCGGTGCAGATGTTGGAGTTGGCCTTCTCGCGGCGGATATGCTGTTCGCGGGTTTGCAGCGCCATGCGCAACGCGGTGTTGCCGCGGGCATCCTTGGACACGCCGATGATGCGCCCAGGCATGGCCCGCTTGAATTCGTCCCGGCAGGCAAAGTACGCCGCATGCGGGCCACCAAAGCCCATGGGCACGCCGAAGCGCTGAGAGGAGCCCAGTACCACGTCGGCGCCCTGCTCACCCGGCGGCATCAGCATCACCAGGCTGAGCAGATCGGCAGCGACGCAGGCCAGCGCCTGCTGGGCATGCAGCTGAGTGATCAGCGGCCGCAAGTCACGCACTTCGCCGTGGGTATCGGGGTATTGCAGCAAGGCCCCGAACACCTGGTAGTTCGCGAGGTTATCCACAGCGTCGACGATCAGTTCGAAACCAAAGCCCTCGGCGCGGGTCTGCAGCACCGAGAGGGTTTGCGGGTGGCAGTGTTCATCGGCGAAGAAGGCATTGCTTTTCGACTTGGCCACGCGCTTGGCCAGAGCCATGGCTTCTGCCGCGGCAGTGGCTTCGTCGAGCAACGAGGCGTTGGCGAGGTCCAGGCCGGTGAGGTCGATGATCATTTGCTGGAAATTGAGCAAGGCTTCCAGGCGGCCCTGGGCGATTTCCGGTTGATACGGGGTATAGGCGGTGTACCAGCCCGGGTTTTCGAGGACGTTACGCAAAATGACGGTTGGCGTGATGGTGCCGTGATAGCCCATGCCGATCAGGCTGGTCCACACCTGGTTCTGCTCGGCGTAGCCCTTGAGCCTGGCCAGGGCAGCCTGTTCATCAAGGGCCTCAGGCAGCTCCAGTGGCCGGTTCAGGCGGATGCCCGGCGGCACGGTCTGTTCGATCAGCTCGCGGCGGCTGCCAACCCCGAGGGTGGCGAGCATGGCCTGCTGCTCCGAGGCATCGGGGCCCAGGTGGCGACGCAGAAAAGGATTGCGGTCGTGCAGTTGGCTCAGGGACGGCGACTGGGACATAGCGGCTCTCTCTTCCTCGACCAAGCCTCGAGCGCTCGAGGCATATTGAGTCTAGGAAGAGATTGCCGCCTGCGTGAAACTATTCGCCGATGGCGGCTTTGTAACCGGCGGCGTCGAGCAGTTTATCCAGCTCGGCCTTGTCGCTTGGCTTGAGTTTGAAGATCCAGCTGGCGTACGGATCGTTGTTCAGCGACTCGGGGCTATCGGCCAGCTCTTCGTTTACCGCGATCACTTCACCGCTGACCGGTGCGTAGATATCGGAAGCGGCCTTGACCGACTCGACCACGCCCGCCGCATCGCCGGCGGCAAAGACCTTGCCCACTTCCGCCAGCTCGACGAACACCACGTCACCCAGGGCTTCCTGGGCATGGTCGCTGATCCCGACAGTCACAGAGCCATCGGCTTCCAGCCGGGCCCATTCGTGGCTTTCGGCAAAACGCAGGTCGGCGGGGATATTGCTCATAATTGTTGTCCTCGATTGGGTCAGCGGTTGGCCCGCCAGAATTGGGTTCAGATCAGGATCTTGCCATGGCGCACGAAGGTCGGCTTGACCACCCGCACCGGGTACCACTTGCCGCGAATCTCCACCTCGGCACGATCGGCGGTGGCCATCGGCACCCGCGCCAGGGCAATGGATTTGCTCAGCGTAGGAGAGAAACTACCACTGGTGATCTCCCCTTCGCCAATCCCGGCGACACGGACCACCTGATGGGCGCGTAAAACCCCGCGCTCTTCGAGCACCAGGCCGACCAGTTTCTGCTCGACGCCATGCTCGATTTCTTCCAGCAGGCCCTTGCGACCGATGAAGTCACGCGCTGCCGGCTCCCAGGCGATGCTCCAGCCCAGGTTCGAGGTCAGCGGCGTGTGGGCTTCGTCGATGTCCTGGCCATACAGGTTCATGCCCGCTTCCAGGCGCAGGGTATCGCGGGCGCCAAGGCCGCTGGGGGCGATGCCGGCGCCGACCAGGTCGTTGAAAAACGCCGGGGCCTGTACCGCCGGGAAAATGATTTCCAGGCCATCCTCACCGGTATAACCGGTGCGGGCGATGAACCAGTCACCATCGGCCAGGCCTTCGAAGGGCTTGAGTTCACGGATCAAAGCGGCGCGGGCAGCGGTTACCAGCTCCGCGACCTTTTCTCGCGCCTGCGGGCCCTGGATGGCAAGGATGGCCAGTTCCGGGCGCTCGCTCAGCTCGACCTCGAAGCCGATCATCCGCGCCTGCAGCCAGGCCAGGTCCTTGTCGCGGGTCGAGGCGTTGACCACCAGGCGGTAACCGTCTTCACAGCGGTAGACGATCATGTCGTCGATCACCCCGCCCTGCTCGTTGAGCATGGTGCTGTACAGGGCCTTGCCGGTGGCGTTCAGGCGCGCGACATCATTGGCCAGCACCTGTTGTAGCCAGGCACCGGCCTGGGCGCCACGGATATCGATCACGGTCATATGGGATACATCGAAGACCCCGCAGGCCTGGCGCACCTGATGGTGTTCCTCGACTTGCGAGCCGTAATGCAGGGGCATATCCCAACCGCCAAAATCGACCATCTTGGCGCCGAGGGCCAAGTGCAGGTCATAAAGAGGCGTACGCTGTCCCATGGGTTTCTCCTTCCGGGCGTGGCGAGGCTACGGCGGCTGGCAGCGTTGCAGCTACCCGGTCTGTAGGACCGGCCGCAGCGAATGCCGCGCATTGTAGCTGCAAGCAAGCAGGCTTACACCCTCAGCGCGTTTGACCGGGGTGGCGGGCCGAACGTCGAATCAGGCCGATGACCGGCAGCAAGCCGACCAGCACCAGGGTCAGCGCCGGTAGCGAAGCCCGCGACCATTCGCCTTCGCTGGTCATCTCGAATACCCGAACCGCCAGGGTATCCCAGCCAAAGGGGCGCATCAGCAAGGTCGCCGGCATTTCCTTGAGCACGTCGACGAATACCAGCAGCGCCGCGCTCATGGCACCGGGCACCAGCAAGGGTAGATACACCTTGAAAAACAATCTCGGGCCACTGACCCCCAGGCTGCGCGAAGCTTCCGGCAAGGACGGGCGAATCCGTCCCAGGCTGTTTTCCAGCGGGCCGTAGGCCACGGCGATAAAGCGCACCAGATACGCCAGCAACAAGGCCGACAGGCTGCCGAGCAGCAACGGCTTGCCGGCACCACCGAGCCAGCCGGACAGCGGCACCACCAAGTGGTTATCAAGGTAACTGAAGGCCAGCATGATCGACACTGCCAGCACCGAGCCGGGCAAGGCATAGCCCAGGTTGGCCAGGCCGACGCCGGCGCGGATGGTCGAGGTCGGCGCCTGGCGCCGGGCAAACGCCAGCATCAGGGCAACACACACAGTAATCAGTGCCGCCATGGCGCCCAGGTACAGGGTATGCAGGATCAGCCCGGCATAGCGCTCGTCGAGGTCGAAACGCCCGCGCTGCCAGAACCACACCAGCAACTGCAGCATCGGCACCACGAAGGCACAGGCGAACACCAGCAGGCACCAGCTGCTGGCGGCCAGGGCCTTGATGCCCCGCAAGTGATACAAGGCCTGGCCGCGCGGGCGTTCGTTGCTGCTGCGCACCGCGCCACGAGCCCGGCGCTCGCCGTACAGCACCAGCATCACCGCCAGCAACAGCAGGCTGGCCAGTTGCGCGGCGCTTGAGAGGCTGAAGAAGCCATACCAGGTCTTGTAGATGGCGGTAGTGAAGGTGTCGAAGTTGAACACTGACACCGCGCCAAAATCCGCCAGGGTTTCCATCAATGCCAGGGCCACCCCGGCACCGATGGCCGGCCGCGCCATGGGCATGGCAACCCGCCAGAATGCCTGCAGCGGCGACAGACCCAGAACCCGCGCCGCTTCCATCAGGCCCTTGCCCTGGGCCAGGAAGGCGTTACGGGCCAGCAGGTAGACGTAGGGGTAGAACACCAACACCAGCACGGTGATGACCCCGCCGGTAGAACGCACCCGCGGCAGGCGCAAGGGCCCGAACCATTCGCGCAACAAGCTTTGCACCGGCCCGGCGAAATCCAGCAGGCCGACAAACACGAACGCCAGCACATAGGCCGGAATCGCGAACGGTAGCATCAAGGCCCAGTCGAGCCAGCGCCGCCCGGGGAACTCGCACAGGCTGGTGAGCCAGGCCAGGCTCACGCCCAGCACCGTCACACCAATGCCGACACCGAGGATCAGCGTCAGGGTGTTGCCCAGCAGGCGGCTCATCTGGGTATCGAGCAGGTGCGACCAGATCTGCAGGTCGACCGACTGCCAGGACAACAACAGCACGCTCAGCGGCAGCAGCACCAGGGCGGCGATGATGAAGACCAGGGGGTACCAGCGGCGTTGGGCGGGGTGGGCCAAAAGTGAAATCTCTATGGGAATGATTGCGACCGCGTTGCGGTCGATCGCTGGCAAGCCAGCTCCCACAGTGAAAAGAGAGAACCGCTATCCCTGTGGGAGCTGGCTTGCCAGCGATTGGGGCCCGATAGGGCCCCGCAAGGATAAAGCCTGGCGCTTAGTTCCAGCCAGCCCGATCCATCAGGCGGATGGCTTCGGCCTGGCGTTTGCCGGCCACTTCCACAGCAATGCTGTCGGCCTTGAAGGTGCCCCAGGCAGCCACTTCTTCAGATGGCGCCACGGCCGGGTTGGCCGGGAACTCCTGGTTCACGCCGGCGAAGATTTTCTGCGCTTCGGCACCGGTCATCCATTCGACCAGCTTCTTCGCCGCCTCAGGGTGCGGCGCATATTTGGTCAGGCCGATACCCGAGAGGTTGACGTGCACGCCACGGTCAGCCTGGTTGGGCCAGAACAGCTTGACTGCCAGCTTGGGGTTTTCCTTGTGCAGGCGGCCGTAGTAGTAGGTGTTGACGATGCCGACGTCGCACTGGCCGGCGTTGATCGCCTGGAGCAAGGCGGTGTCGTCGGAGAATACATCGGTGGACAGGTTGTTGACCCAGCCCTTGATGATCTCTTCGGTTTTTTGCTCGCCATGGGTTTCGATCAGGGTAGCGGTCAGCGACTGGTTGTAGACCTTCTTCGCCGTACGCAGGCACAGGCGACCTTCCCAGTTTTTGTCGGCCAGGGCCTCGTAGGTGCTCAGCTCTTCGGGTTTGACCCGCTCGGTGGAGTAGGCGATGGTCCGTGCGCGCAGGCTCAGGCCGGTCCAGTCGTGGGACGAGGCGCGGTACTGGGCGGGGATGTTCTTGTCGATGACGTCCGACTTGATCGGCTGCAGGATGCCCATCTGCTCGGCCTGCCAGAGGTTGCCGGCGTCGACGGTGAGCAGCAGGTCGGCGGTGGCGTTCTCGCCCTCGGCCTTGATCCGCTGCATCAGCGGCGCTTCCTTGTCGGTGATGAACTTGATCTTCACCCCGGTTTCTTTGGTGTAGGCATCGAATACCGGTTTGATCAGCTCGTCGATGCGCGAGGAATACACCACCACCTCGTCCGCCGCCTGGGCGGCGGTGCCGAACAGGGTCAGAGCCAGGGCGGCCATTACGTGCTTGCGTGGCAACATGGTGCAGTCCTCGGAATTCATGAGAGGCGCAAATGGTAGTTAATCCCATTTGCCTTCTCAACCGAACTCACAAGGGAGGAGTTACCAGATGTTGCGGGGCCCTCAGGCCCGCGCCAGTTCCGGCAGGTCACCGCTCAAGCCCAGGGCCTGGCGCACAAACAGGGCCTTGGCTTGCGGCAATTGCTCGATCCATTTCAGGCCGCTGTTGCGCAACCAGCGCAACGGCAGTGGATCGGCCTGGAACAAGCGCTCGAAGCCTTCCATCGCCGCCATCAAGGCCAGGTTGTGCGGCATGCGTCGGCGCTCGAAACGGCTCAGCACGCGAATATCAGCCAGGCGCTCGCCACGCTCGTAGGCATGCAGCAGCTCTTCGGCCAGTACCGCGGCATCAAGGAAACCGAGGTTGACGCCCTGCCCGGCCAGCGGGTGGATGGTGTGCGCGGCATCGCCGATCAGCGCCAGGCCTTCGGCCACATAACGCTTGGCGTGACGCTGGCGCAGCGGCACGCAAACCCGTGGGTCGGCCTGCAAGACGCCGCCCAGGCGCCCTTCGAAGGCGCGCTCAAGCTCGGCGCAGAACGCCTCGTCGCTCAAGGCCATCAAGTGTTCAGCCTGCTCGGGCGTGGTCGACCAGACGATCGAGCACCAGTCCTGCTGACCATCGCGCAGCAGCGGCAGGAACGCCAGCGGCCCCTCGTCGGTAAAGCGCTGCCAGGCGGTCGCCTGATGCGGCCGGGCGCAGCGCACGCTGGTGACAATGGCGTGGTGCAGATAATCCCACTCGCGGGTCTCGCAGCCAGTCAGGCGGCGTACCGCCGAGTTGGCGCCGTCGGCGGCAATCACCAGCGGCGCACGCAGGGTACGGCCGTCGGCCAGGGTCAGCAGCCAGTCGTCGCCGGAGCGGCGCATCTGCTCCAGGCGGGCATTGGCCAGCAGGCCGATTTCGCTGTCGTGCAGACGCTCCAGCAGGCCATCCTGCACTACCCGGTTCTCGACGATATGGCCAAGCACTTCGGCGTGCACGCTGGCCGCCGAGAAGTGGATCTGGCCGGTGCCGCTGCCATCCCACACGTGCATGTCTGAGTAGGGGCTCAGGCGTCGCTCGCTGACTCCCTGCCAGGCGCCCAGGCGTTCGAGAATGCGCTGGCTGGCCGCCGACAAGGCGCTGACCCGCGGCTCAAACGCCGACTGCTGGTCGAAGGGTTTGATCGACAAGGGGCTGCCGTCGAGCAAGAGAATTTCCAGGCCGCTGTGCTGCAACGCCAGGGCCAGGGCGCTGCCGACCATACCGGCACCGACAATCAACAGATCTGCGCGCATTTCCATGCCTTAAGCCTGTCTCGCTTGCGGCTTGAGCCGCACGTAAAGGGTTTTGTCGACCCGCGCCACCAGTTCACCGGCGGCGTCGCGGATATCGACCTGAAGTCGTGGCAGGTACTTTTTGCCGCCGGCGGTGTGCTGGCGGATGTCGTCGAGCAGGGCATCGTCGATGCGCAGGTCGGCGAACACCGGGCCCTTGCCCGGCGACACGAAATCGATGCTGGCGGCCTTGTCCCAGACGATGTACTCACGCCCGAGCAGCTCCATCAGCATCAGCATGTAGAACGGATCGACCATCGAATACAGGCTGCCGCCGAACTGGGTGCCGACATAGTTGCGGTTGAACCAGCGCAAGCCCATGCGCACGCGGATATGGCGCAGATCCGGGCTGACGCTGAGCACGCGAATGCCCGCGCCCAGGTACGGCGGGTAAATGTTCAGCAGCCAGCGCAACCTGCGCGCGCGCCGGGCCAGTTTGCGCGGGTCGCTCATGCTCAGCTCCGTGGGTCCGGGCGAGTCCCCAGGCCCATGGCCTGGCGGGCGAACCAGCGCTTGGCCGGGGGCAGCAGGTCGAGGCCGAGCAGGCCCAGGTTGCGGCCGGTAGCCACCAAGGGTTGGGCGCTGCCGAACAAACGGGTGACGCGGTCGGAGAAGCCCACGGTCAGGTCCTGGTCCAGGCGCTGGCGCTCGCGGTAAGCCTGCAGGGTGGCAAAGTCACCCGGCACTCCAGGGCTGGCCAGCAAGCCGTCGGCCAGCGACTGCACATCGCGCAGCGACAGATTGAAGCCCTGGCCGGCAATCGGGTGCAGACTGTGCGCTGCGTTGCCGAGGACCACCAGGTGCGGGCGGACCTGCTCCTGGGCCTCAACCAGCGACAACGGATACAGGTGCCGGGCGCCGACCTGGCGCAGCGCACCGAGGCGGTAGCCAAACACATCCTGCAGCTCGCTGAGAAAGCTGCGCTCGTCCAGCTCGGCCAGGCGCTTGGCGTCCATACCGGCGCGGGTCCAGACCAGCGCGCAGCGGTTCTCCGGCAATGGCAGCAAGGCCATCGGCCCTTCGTCGGTAAAGCGCTCGAAAGCCTGGCCGCAGTGGGCTTCGCTCGGGGTGATATTGGCGATAAGGGCGCTCTGGTTGTACGGCCGCTGGCTGACATGAATACCCAGTTGCTCGCGCAGGCCGGAACGGCCACCATCGGCCAGTACCGCCAGGTCGCATTCAAGCGTGGTGTCGTCGTTGAGCGACAGCCGGTAACCGTCTTCCAGCGGCTGCAGGGCGGTGACCTCCGCCGGGCAGCGCCAGCTCACCACCTCAGCGTCCAGGCCCTGCCACAGGCACTGGCCAAGCCAGGCGTTCTCGACCACGTAGCCGAGCGCCGGTACCCCTTCTTCCAGGGCGTCCAGGCGGGTGGCGCCAAAACGGCCACGGTCGGAGACCTGGATCTGACGGATCGGCTCGGCGCGGCGGCTGATCTGTTGCCACAGGCCAAGACGCTCGTAGATTTGCCGGGTACCGAAAGACAACGCCGAAGAGCGGGCGTCATAGCTCGGCTGGAAACTGTCACCCGGGGCGAACGGTTCGATCAGCAGGATCTTCCAGCCACGCGCCTTGGCCCCGGCTTGCAGGGCCAGGGCCAGGCTGGCGCCGACCAGGCCGCCGCCAATGATCGCAAGGTTGACCCGGCTCATGCTGCGGCACTGCGCGCAGCAGCCATCAAGGCTTCGATTTCGGCAACCGTCTTGGGTACGCCGGAGGTCAGGATTTCACAGCCCTGCTTGGTTACCACTACGTCATCCTCGATTCGCACACCGATGCCACGCCATTTTTTCGCGACACTCTGGTTATCGGCACCAATGTAAATGCCAGGTTCAACAGTCAGGGCCATGCCCGGCTCGAGCACTCGCCACTGGCCGCCGACCTTGTACTCGCCGACATCATGCACATCCATGCCCAGCCAGTGCCCGGCGCGGTGCATGTAGAAAGCCCGATAGGCTTCGCTTTCAATCAGTTCGTGCACCTGGCCCTTGAGCAGGCCCAGTTCCACCAGGCCTTCGGTAATCACTTGCACCGTGGCCTCATGGGCGTGATTCCAGTGCTTGCCCGGGGCGATGACCGCAAAGGCCGCTTCCTGGGCCTTGAGCACCAGCTCGTAGATGGCCTTCTGCTCCGGCGAAAAACGCCCGCTGACCGGGAAAGTGCGGGTGATGTCGCTGGCGTAGCAGTCAATCTCGCAACCGGCGTCGATCAGCACCAAGTCGCCGTCCTTGAGCGGCGCGTCGTTCTCCTGGTAATGCAGGATGCAGCTGTTGCGCCCGGCGGCGACGATCGAGCCGTAGGCCGGCATCTTCGCCCCGCCCTTGCGGAACTCGTAGTCGAGCTCGGCTTCCAGGCTGTATTCGCGCAGACCGGCGCGGCAGGCTTGCATGGCCCGCACGTGGGCACGGGCGGAAATCGCCGCGGCCTCGCGCATCACTTTCACTTCCGCCGCCGATTTATACAGGCGCATGTCGTGCAGCAGATGATCCAGGGCAACGAATTCGTTCGGCGGCTGCGCACCCAGGCGCGCTTTGGAGCGGATGACGTTGATCCACTCCATCAAGTGGCGGTCGAACTCGGCGTTGCTGCCCATGGCCGAATACACCCGGTCGCGACCTTCGATCAGGCCGGGGAGGATGTCGTCGATATCGGTGATGGGGAAAGCATCATCGGCGCCAAAATCGCGGATCGCCCCTTCCTGGCCAGCGCGCAGGCCGTCCCAGAGCTCGCGCTCGGGATTGCGCTCGCGGCAGAACAATACGTACTCGCCGTGCTCGCGGCCGGGGATCAGGGCGATCACCGCCTCGGGCTCGGGGAAGCCGCTGAGGTACTGGAAGTCGCTGTCCTGGCGGTACACGTGCTCGACGTCGCGGTTGCGGATGGCAACCGCGGCGGCGGGCAGGATGGCGATGCTGTTGGGTTCCATCTGCGCCATCAGCGCCTTGCGTCGACGGGCGTATTCCGACTTGGGGATGTGGCTCATGGGCAGTGGCAGTCCGTGGTTGATCAGTGCAACGAAGGTTTGGCCGCAGGCTCGACCGGCTGCTTCAACTCGGTGTAGAGCAGCAGCGGGGCGACGCGCAGGTATTCCATGACTTCCATATAGTCGTTTTCGCCGTCTTCGGACTCTTCCAGGGCGTCCTGGACCTGAGAGATCGCGACCAGGTCCTGCAGCACTTCCTTGGCCTCGGTGCTCAGGTCCTTGCCACCGGCATTCAAACCGAAACCGGCAATGAAGCCCTGGCACCATTGACCCAGGGCGGTGGCACGCTCGGTCAGCGGCTCATCATCACCCGGCAGCAACAGCACCACAGTGATATCGTCGCTGGTCAGTTCGCCCTTGACCATTTCTTGCAGGCCGATCAAGGCGTTACGAACGTTGTCTGCCGGTTCGCTTTCCAGCAGTTGCGCAGCATCGGCCAACCATGCATCGGCATCGAAGCCGGCACCGGCGCAGCTGCGCCCGAGCAACAGCCCGTGCAGTTCGGCAGGGGAAACAGGATGCCCGTTGCTGCTGAGCAAGGTGGCGAAGGCGGTGTACGGCGAATTGATATTGGGCATGGGCAACTAGGCGCCAGACGGCGCAATGACTAGAATGAAGACCTTGTATCCTAGCACCGGCAGGCGCGCCAAGACCATCGACGCGGCCAACTCCGGGCCGGCCAGGGCATAAACCGGGCAACCACCCGCACGACCGAATCGAGTGGCAACCAATGCAAGAGAACGATCTGCAAGCGCTGATGGGCCGATTCGAACTGCTGATTGAGCGGGTCGAGCAACTAAAACGGCAAAACGCACTCTTATTAGCTCAGGAAAAATCCTGGCGCGAAGAGCGCGCCCACCTCATCGAAAAAAATGAAATCGCCCGGCGTAAGGTCGAATCGATGATTTTGCGACTCAAGGCCCTGGAGCAAGACTCATGAGCTCAAGCAATAGCGTCACTGTTCAGATTCTCGACAAAGAATATTCGATCATCTGTCCGCCGGAAGAACGCAGCAACCTGGTCAGCGCCGCGCGCTACCTGGACGGCAAGATGCGCGAAATCCGCAGCAGCGGCAAAGTCATCGGTGCCGACCGCATCGCCGTGATGGCTGCGCTGAACATTACCCACGACCTGCTGCATAACCAGGAACGCCCGCAAGCGACCGGCACTGGCGTCAACCGTGAACAGGTGCGCGACCTGCTTGAACGCGTCGATCAGGCATTGGCCGACGATCAAGATTCAAATAAGGGTTGAGTATCGGTATACTGGCGCCACTCCCTGGAGTGCTTGCCAGTCGGTCATGTCCCTGAGCCGATACGCACAACCACGGGGGTTGCACGTGGGGCCGGTGTGCATGTCCGCTTGACGGAAAGCCTTAACGCCTCCTGCAATCTCCACCTTGAACTTTCGGGTTCAAGGGCTACACCGACAGCGGTTCGTCGGGGAGCCTGAATTCTTTGCCCGCCCTTCTGCGCGGGCAATCGAGCTGTCACCCGGCGGGTGGCAGCCCTCTCTGGGACCGCCCGTGCCATGACCGACACCGCGCCGCTGACCCGCCCCCAACTTCGCCGCCTGCTTCGCGATGCCCGCCGCGCCCTGACGCCGGCCGAACAGCGCCAGGCAGCCCGTGGCCTGTACCGTCAGCTGGCGCAGCATCCGTTGTTTCGCCGGGCCCGGCACATCGCCCTGTACCTACCCAATGATTGCGAGATCGACCCGCGCCTGCTGATGCGTGAAGCCCAGCGCCGCGGCAAACGCACCTACCTGCCGGTACTGCACGCCTGGCCAAAAACCAAGATGGTGTTCCAGCGCATCGAAGCCGGCGAGAAGCTGCGGCGCAACCGCTTTCGCATCCCCGAGCCGCACATCAGCCTGGCCCGGCAACGACCGATCTGGGCGCTGGACCTGATCCTGCTACCGCTGGTGGGTTTTGATGAAGTGGGTGGTCGGCTGGGCATGGGCGGCGGTTTCTATGACCGCAGCCTGGCCTATCAGGCCCGCCGCAAGGCCTGGAAAAAACCCTTGCTGCTGGGCCTGGCGCATGAATGCCAGAAGGTCGAACGACTGGCGCAAGCCAGCTGGGATGTGCCGCTGCAGGGGACGGTCTCGGACCGTGGCTGGTACCTGGCTATCAACGCTGTTGCGGATTGACCGGCATTTCGTAAGGGGCGTCGAGTTTGCGTTCCCAAAGGCTTTGCGCATAACCGGTAGTGACAACACCCAAACCGAACAGAAACACCAGAATCCAGAGCAAATCCGGTTTGCGATTCATCGATTGCCCCCCTCAGGCAAACTGATCACGTTGTCAGCAACGTTTTTGTTGTTGCAGCAGCGTCAAGCTTAAAATGCGCGCATTCTCCGACAACCTGAGGCGACACGCAAACGTTGACGCCAACCGACCGTCGGTTTCCTGAAACAGGTTATTTCAAACATTGTCTGGAGCACCACCCATGGCCTACTGGCTGATGAAATCCGAGCCCGACGAACTCTCGATCAAGGACCTCGCGCGGCTGGGCGAAGCGCGCTGGGATGGCGTGCGCAACTACCAGGCGCGCAATTTCTTGCGGGCCATGGCAGTCGGTGACCAGTTCTTCTTCTACCACTCCAGTTGCCCGGAGCCGGGCATTGCCGGCATTGCCCGCATCAGTGCCGCAGCCTATCCCGACCCCACTGCACTCGACCCGCAAAGCCACTACTTCGACGCCAAGGCCAACGACGCCAAGAACCCCTGGAGCGCTGTGGATGTCGCCCATGTCGAAACCTTCGACAAGGTCCTGCAACTGGGCTACCTCAAGCAGCAAACCGCCCTTGCCGAACTGGCGCTGGTACAGAAAGGCAGCCGCCTTTCAGTGATGCCGGTGACCGCCGAACAGTGGGCAGCGGTACTCGCACTGCGTTAAACAGGGTAGGATGGCCGCTCATTTGACGAACATCAACGCACCAGGACCGGTGCGGCGTCACAATTTGACGTTAATGCAGCAAGGATTGCCCAACCATGTCGATGAGCCAACACGCCCCGAAATTCTTCGCCGGTGCCTTGATCGCCCTGCTCCTGGCCGCGGGTGGCCTGGGCTACTGGAAGTCCCTGCATGACCGCCTGCCCGAAGGCCTGAGCATGGGCAACGGCAGGCTCGAAGCCACCGAAGTGCAAATCGCCAGCAAGATCCCCGGACGCCTGGCCGAGGTGCTGGTCGACGAAGGCGATACGGTCGAGCAGGGCCAGTTGCTCGCCCGCATCGACACCCGCACCCTCGAAGCCCAGCGCAGCCAGGCCGAAGCCGAAGTGCTACGCGCCCGGGAAAACTACTCCGCCGCCCAGGCCACGGTGCAATTGCGCCAGAGCGAACAACTGCTGGCCAGCCAGGAGCTCAAGCGCGTCCGCGAGATCTTCCAGCGCAAATATGCCAGCCAGCAGCTGCTCGACCAGCAGCAGGCCCGCTCCGACACCAGCAACTCCGCCGTGGTCGCCGCCCGCGCGCAACTGGCGGCAATCAAGGCCGCCATCGGCGCCGCTGAAGCCCAGGTGGCACAGCTGACCAGCGAAATCGACGACAGCAGCCTGCGCGCGCCAATCAACGGCGTGATCCAGCTGCGCCTGGCCGAGCCAGGTGAAGTGCTCGGCGCCGGCGGCCGCGTGCTGATGCTGATCGACCCCAGCGACCAGTACATGAACCTCTACCTGCCCGCCTCCACCACCGGCCGCCTGACCGTCGGCGACCAGGCGCGCATCGTCCTCGACGCCCTGCCCGACCGGGCCTTGCCGGCGAAGATCGCCTTCGTCGCGGCCAAGGCGCAGTTCACCCCCAAGCAAGTGGAGACCCGTGACGAGCGCCAGAAGCTGGTGTTCCGGGTCAAGCTGCGCCTGACCGAACCAAGCGCCGTGCCCCAGGCCAAACCCGGCATGCCGGGCGCAGGCTATGTGCGCACCGCTGATGTGGACTGGCCGGCCAACCTGCAATGAGCGCGCTGGCGCTGCACGCCGAGGGCATCAACCACCGCTACGGTGGCCTGAGCGCCCTGCAGGACATTGCCTTCAGCCTGCCGGCCGGCACTCGCTGCGGCCTGATCGGCCCGGACGGCGCCGGCAAGTCGAGCCTGCTCGGGCTGATCGCCGGGGTGAAGAAGCTGCAAAGTGGCGAACTGCAGGTGCTTGGCGGCTCGATCCGCCAGCGCCGCCATCGCAACAGCCTCTACCCGCGCATCGCCTTCATGCCCCAGGGGTTGGGCGGCAACCTTTACCCCGAGCTGTCGATCAGCGAGAACATCCGCTTCTTCGCCACCCTGTTCGGCCTTGGCGCCACGGAGTGCGAGCAGCGCATGCACAACCTGCTGCTGGCCACCGACCTGCTGCGCTTTGCCGAACGCCCGGCGGGCAAGTTGTCGGGCGGCATGAAGCAGAAGCTCGGCCTGTGCTGTGCGCTGATCCACGAACCGGACCTGCTGATCCTCGACGAACCCACCACTGGCGTCGACCCGCTGTCGCGCCGGCGCTTCTGGGAGCTGGTCGAGCAGGTGCGCCAGGAACGCCCGCAACTGACCCTGCTGGTCGCCACGGCCTACATGGAAGAGGCCGAACAGTTCGAACACTGTCTGATGCTCGATCGTGGCCGGCTGATTGCCGCAGGCTTGAGCGAAGAGCTGGCCGCAGCCACCGCCAGCCACAAGCTCGATGACGCCTTCACTCATTACCAGGGCGACAGCCAGCGCAGCCAGCAGCCCCTGGTGATCCCGCCGCGCGATAGTAGCAATGCCGAAATCGCCATCGAAGCCCATGAACTGACCTTGCGCTTCGGCGACTTCACCGCCGTGAACAAGGTCAGCTTCGCCATCGGCCGTGGCGAGATTTTCGGTTTTCTCGGCTCCAACGGCTGCGGCAAGACCACCACCATGAAGGTGCTCACCGGGCTGATGCCGGCCAGCGAGGGCAGCGCCACCCTGCTCGGTCGCCCGGTGAACGCCAAGGACCTGGCCACGCGCAAGCGCGTTGGCTTCATGTCCCAAAGCTTCTCGCTGTATGGCGAACTCAGCGTGCGGCAGAACCTTGAACTGCATGCGCGGCTGTTCGACCTGCCCAAGGCCGACAGCGGCCCGCGCATCGCCGAGCTGATCGAGCGTTTCGATCTGGGCGCCATCGCCGACCAGCAGTCCGGCGCCCTGCCCCTGGGTTTGCGCCAGCGCCTGTCGCTGGCAGTGGCGGTACTGCACCGTCCGGAAGTGCTGATCCTCGACGAGCCCACCTCAGGTGTGGACCCGGCAGCGCGCGACGACTTCTGGCGCCTGCTGATCGAGCTGTCGCGCGATCAGGGGGTGACGATCTTCCTCTCTACTCATTTCATGAATGAAGCCCTGCGCTGCGACCGGATCTCCCTGATGCATGCCGGCAAGGTCCTGGCCTGCGACACCCCGGCGGCGCTGCAGCAGCAGTTCGGCGGTGAAACCCTGGAAGATGCCTTCGTCACCTGCCTGGAACAGGCCCAGGGCGCCAGCGAAGCGCCAACGGCCCCAACCCAGTTCGACAGCCCGGCCAATACAGCAACGCAACCCCTGCGCCATGGCTTCAGCCTCAAGCGCCTGGTCGCCGTCGCCACCCGCGAAGGCAAGGAACTGCTGCGCGACAAAGTGCGCCTGGCGTTCGCCCTGCTTGGCGCGCTGTTCATGATGGTGATCTTCGGCTACGGCATCTCCCTGGACGTGGAAAACCTCGCTTTCGCCGTTTATGACCAGGACCAGAGCCCGCAAAGCCGCGCTTATCTTGAAGCCTTCCGCGGCTCGCGCTACTTCGCCGAACAGACGCCGATTCGCGATGCCGCACAGTTACACAAACGCCTGCAGCGCTCGGAAATCAAGCTGGCCCTGGAGATTCCACCAGGTTTTGGTCGCGATCTGCACGCCGGGCGCCAACCCGTAGTGGCGGCCTGGCTGGATGGCGGCATGCCGTTTCGCGCCGAAACCAGCCGCAACTATGTCGAAGCCGTGCACCAGGCCAACCTTGAGCAACTGACGGCGCTGAGCAGCAAGGCCCAGCCCGGGCAAACTCCGGTGCGCCTGGAAACCCGTTTTCGCTACAACCAGGACGTGGTCAGCGTCAACGCCATCGGCCCCGGGGTCATGGCGCTGATCCTGGCGTTCATTCCGGCAATGCTCACCGCACTGGGCATCGTGCGCGAAAAAGAGCTGGGCTCGATCACCAACTTCTATGCCACGCCCCTGACCCGCCTGGAGTTCCTGCTCGGCAAACAGGCGCCCTACCTGGCGGTAAGCCTGGTCAACCTGACGCTACTGGTAGCAATGAACCGCTGGCTGTTCGGCGTGCCGTTCAAGGGCAGCGCCCTGGCCCTGGCCTGCGGCGGCGTGCTCTACCTGCTGGCGACCACCAGCCTGGGCCTGCTGATCTCGGCGTTCACCCGCACGCAGATCGCCGCGATCCTCGGCACCATGATCATCACCAGCCTGCCGACCATCCAGTTCTCCGGGCTGATCGTGCCGCGTTCCTCGCTCGATGGCGCGGCGGCCTTGATGGGCCAGTTGTTCCCGGCCGGTTACTTTCTCGATATCGCCGTCGGCACCTTTACCAAAGCCCTGGACCTACGCGAACTCTGGCCCCAGTGCCTGGCGCTGCTGGGCTTCTTTGTCGGTTTCACTGGCCTGAGTCTGGCCATGCTGAAGAAGCAGGAGGTCTGATGCATCGTCTGGCACATACCCTGCGCCTGGGGCTCAAGGAGCTGACCAGCCTGCGCCACGACAGCGTGCTGCTGTTGTTCCTGCTGTACGCCTTCAGCGTGGCGATCTACATGCCGGCCGCAGGCTCGGTGATCGGCGTGCACAACGCCAGCGTGGCGATCATCGACGAAGACCACAGCCTGGTCTCGCGCAAGCTCGCCGAGGCCCTGCAACCACCGGAATTCCAGCACGCCGTGCCGTTGCCCTACGACCAGCTCGACCAGGCCCTGGACAGCGGCCGCTACACCTTCGTGATCAACGTACCGGTGAACTTCCAGACCGACCTGCTGGCCGGGCGCTCGCCCGAGCTGCAAGTCAACGTCGACGCCACGGCCATGAGCCAGGCGTTCATGGGCGCCGGTTACATCGGCAGGATCGTCGAGCGCGAGCTGCTCGACTATGCCAAGCAGGGCTCGGCTACCGCCGGCAGCCCGGCGCTGCTCAGTGCCCGGGCGTTGTTCAACCCCAACCTTGAGGGCGGCTGGTTTCTGGCGGTGATCCAGATCGTCAACAACATCACCATCCTGGCCATCATCCTCACCGGCACGGCACTGCTGCGCGAGCGCGAGCACGGCACCCTCGACCACCTGCTGGTGCTGCCGCTGACCGCGCTGGAAATCATGCTGGCGAAGATCGCCAGCAACGCCCTGGTGGTGGTGCTGTGCACCTGGGTATCGCTTGAGGTGATCGTCAAGGGCGCGCTGGGGGTACCGCTGGCGGGATCGTTGGGGTTGTTCCTGGCGGTGACGGCGCTGTACCTGTTCGCCAGCACCGCATTGGGGATCTTCCTCGCCACCCTGGCGCGCTCAACCCCGCAATTCGGCCTGCTGGCGATTCCGGTGATCATCCCGATGCTGTTGCTGTCAGGCGGCAGCACGCCGCTGGACAGCATGCCGCAATGGCTGCAGTGGGTCATGCAGGGCTCGCCCTCGACCCACTTCGTCAGCCTCAGCGCGGCGATCCTGTTCCGTGACGCCGGGCTGGCAGTGGTCTGGCCAGACATCGCGGCGCTCGCCGCCATTGGCCTGGCCTTCTTCGCTATTGCCCTGGCGCGTTTTCGCCGCAGCCTGACCTCGTGATTACTGGACGATCAGGTTGTTGAACAGCAGGTCGTCGACGGTCGGCTTGCCTTCTTCGGATTCGAGCACCTGCTGGACCTGCTTCAGGGCTTCCTGACGCAGTTTTTCCTTGGCCTCGACGTTACTCATGGCCTCCAGGTTCTGCTGGGTGAACAGCGCCACCAGCTGGTTGCGGATCAGCGGCTCATGATGCTTTACCGCTGCGGCGGCGGCATCGCTGTTGACCCGCAGGGCCACGTCGGCCTTGTACACGCGCAGCTTCGGCCCGCCATCAAGGGCGTAGTTGCCCACAAAAGGCGGGCTCAGGGAAATGTAGGAGACCTTCGGTTCCCCTTCCTTGGCTTCCTCGGCCATGGCCGCCATCGGCAGCATCAGCGCCAGTACCATCAAGATCCACGCTTTCACGAATTCGCTCCTCATACAGTTGGCGCCAGCATACCCAGCGCACCGGTCAAACCCAAGCCCGGGCTTATGCCGGCCTATCAGGGCGGGCCATGCTCGTTGACCCGGCACCTCGCCCACCTACACTTATCGGCCACTACGCGCAAAGGAATAGTCCCGATGAAAGCAGTGTTGTGCAAAGCCCTTGGCCCGGCGCAAAACCTGGTCCTGGAAGAAGTCGCCAGCCCCGTGCCGAAAAAGAACGAGATCCTCCTCGACGTGCAGGCCGCCGGGGTCAACTTTCCCGACACCCTGATCATCGAAGGCAAGTACCAGTTCCAGCCGCCGCTGCCGTTCTCCCCTGGGGGCGAAGCCGCCGGCGTGGTCAGCGCCGTGGGTGAAAAAGCCGGCAACCTGAAGATCGGCGACCGGGTCATGGCCCTGACCGGCTGGGGCAGCTTTGCCGAACAAGTGGCGGTGCCGGCCTACAACGTATTGCCGATCCCGGCGCAGATGGACTTCACCACGGCGGCGGCCTTCGGCATGACCTACGGCACCTCGATGCATGCGCTCAGCCAGCGCGGCCAGCTCAAGGCCGGGGAAACCCTGCTGGTGCTGGGCGCCTCGGGCGGGGTTGGCCTGGCGGCGGTGGAAATCGGCAAGGCCATGGGCGCGCGGGTGATTGCCGCCGCCAGCAGCGCCGAGAAACTTGCCGTAGCCAAGGCGGCAGGCGCCGACGAGCTGATCAACTACAGCGAAACCAGCCTCAAGGACGAAATCAAGCGCCTGACCGGCGGCAACGGCGCCGATGTGATCTACGACCCGGTTGGCGGCGATCTGTTTGACCAGGCGGTGCGCGGCATTGCCTGGAATGGCCGGCTGCTGGTGGTCGGTTTTGCCAGCGGGCGCATCCCCGAGCTGCCAGTGAACCTGGCGCTACTCAAAGGTGCAGCGGTGCTCGGGGTGTTCTGGGGCGCCTTTGCCCAGCGCCAGCCGGCCGACAATGCGGCGAACTTCCAGCAGCTGTTTGCCTGGTTCGCCGAAGGCAAGCTCAAGCCGCTGGTATCGCAGACCTTCCCGCTGGCTGAAGCAGGTGCAGCCATCGAGATGCTGGGCCAGCGCAAGGCGGTGGGCAAGCTGGTGGTGACCATGGCCTGAACAGCTGAGCCCGCTCCTACCTGGAATGGCAGCGCCGAAAGCGCGCCTCCAGGTTGCGATCGGGCATGGCATGGCTGCGCAAGGCATTGAGGGTCTGCTCGACATAATCGCGGGTGCTGCCGTAACGGCCCTTGGCATTGGCAAATATCTGGCTGAGCAAGGTGTCCGGCAGGTTGCCGGCATAGCATGGCAAATGCCGCTCCAGCACAAACCCCAGGGCCTGGACCTTGCTGCCGTCCTCAAGCCGGCAATTGAGCCAGTGCGGGCGGTACGCAGGGTAAGGCATTTCTCGTTGCCACAAGGCCAGCAACGAATCTTCCAGGCAGTCGTCCGGCAGGCGGTAGGCAAAACCGCTGCATGAACCACCACGATCAAGACCGAATACCAGCCCGGGGCATTCCGGCGTGCCGCGGTGCTCGTGGGACCACAAATACAGCCCGCGATGATAGCCGTGCACCCGTGCCCGTCGCCGTTCGGCGGCATTGCACTCCGGGCGCCAGATCAATGAGCCGTAGGCAAACAACCATACCGGGCCACCCTGGTGCCGGGACATGGTGTGTTGAACTGAATGCACAAGTTGCTCGCGAGTTAACTGTTCGCCGAAATCAAGCAACGGCGGATAGGCCACATTCAAAGATACCGTTTCGATCGCCGACATAGCTGCCGCCACACTTCCCCATGAATTACCAACGCATTGCACTATAAAGCAACGCACTGTGCACAGAGTTACCGTACGGCAGATAAGCGCCGCAATACAAGCCCCCAGACGCCATGAGACGGCGATAAAGGCCGCACCGGTGCGATAACAGGTGCACTGTTTCAAGTGTAGCGAAAGTTATTTTCGTTGCCGGCAATAATTAGTGGCTTATAACCGCTGGCGGCACCGGCAGTTATTTAAACCGGCACGCTGTTGCAGCTTGCCTTATTCCGTCAATCAATTGCGCGGGGCATAAGCGAATACATCGGCGCGCATTTGATGCGCGTCCATGCCGGCGTCGACCAGTGCGTCGAGGGTGGCGTAGATCATGTTTGGCGAACCGCTGGCGTACACATGCACGCCGGCCAGGTCACTGATGTCTTCGCATACCGCCTCGTGCAACAGGCCGCAGCGCCCTTCCCAGCCGCACAGGTCGCTGACCACCTTGTGCAGGAACAGGTTGGGCAGACTCTCCCACTCGGCCCAGTGCTCGATCTGGTAGAAGTCGTCCGGTAGGCGCACGCCCCAGTACAGGTGCACCGGGTGCTTGAAGCCGCTGGCCCGGCAATGTTCGATCAGGCTGTGCATCTGCGCCATGCCGGTGCCGGCCGCGATCAGCACCAGCGGGCCGTCCGGCAATTCGGCCAGGTGGGTGTCACCAAAGGGCATCTGCAGCCGCGCCATGCCGTTGCGCCGCAACTGAGCGATCAGCTCCAGGGCACTGTTCTCGCGGGCCAGTACATGCAGCTCGAGGTCGCGGCCACTGTGCGGCGCCGAGGCCAGCGAGAAGGCAGCCTTGTCGCCGCTGTCTCGCTCGATCATCAGGTACTGGCCAGCATGGTAGCGCGGTGGCTTGCCGGCAGGCGCCCGCAGGCGCACGCGCCAGACGTCGCCGCCGACTTCGACACACTCGCTGAGCTGACAGGCCAGGGTCCGTACCGGCAGCTCGCCCAGGGCCAGCACGCCATCCCACAACAAGACGCAATCCTCCAGTGGCTCGGCGATGCAGGTGAACAGCTCGCCATGATCACGCTCGACGCCATCCTGACGCACCCGGCCCTCGACCAGCAGCGCGGCGCAGACATGGCAGTTGCCATTGCGACAGCTTTGCGGGCAGTCGTAGCCCAGGCGTCGCGCCGCATCCAGAATCCTTTCTCCGGGCTTGAGCGCCAACACGGCCCCGGACGGCTGCAAGGTTACCTGCATTTAGTCTATTCCCAACTGGTTCCACAGCTCATCGATCCGCCGGGTGACGGCTTCGTCCTTGACGATGACCCGTCCCCACTCGCGGGTGGTTTCTCCCGGCCACTTGTGCGTCGCATCCAGGCCCATCTTCGACCCCAAACCGGACACCGGCGAAGCGAAGTCCAGGTAGTCAATCGGGGTGTTGTCGATCATTACCGTGTCGCGCTTGGGGTCCATGCGCGTGGTAATCGCCCAGATCACGTCGTTCCAGTCACGCGCGTTGATATCGTCGTCCGTGACGATAACGAACTTGGTGTACATGAACTGTCGCAAAAACGACCAGACACCCAGCATCACGCGCTTGGCGTGTCCTGGGTACTGCTTTTTCATGGTCACCACCGCCATGCGATACGAGCAGCCTTCCGGCGGCAGGTAGAAGTCGGTGATTTCCGGGAACTGCTTTTGCAGGATCGGCACGAATACTTCGTTCAGCGCCACACCCAGAATCGCCGGCTCATCCGGCGGACGGCCGGTGTAGGTGCTGTGATAGATCGGCTTGCTGCGGTGTGTGATGCGCTCGACAGTGAACACCGGGAAGCTGTCGACTTCGTTGTAGTAGCCGGTGTGGTCGCCGTACGGGCCTTCCGGGGCCATTTCACCCGGATGGATCACGCCTTCGAGGATGATTTCAGCGGTGGCCGGCACCTGCAGGTCGTTGCCACGGCACTTGACCAGCTCGGTACGGTTGCCGCGCAACAGGCCGGCGAAGGCGTACTCGGAGAGGGTATCGGGCACCGGCGTCACGGCACCAAGGATGGTCGCCGGGTCGGCGCCCAGGGCCACCGCCACCGGGAACGGCTGACCCGGGTGCTTCTCGCACCATTCGCGATAGTCCAGGGCGCCGCCGCGATGGCTCAACCAGCGCATGATGACCTTGTTGCGGCCAATCACCTGTTGACGGTAGATGCCGAGGTTCTGGCGGTCCTTGTTCGGCCCGCGGGTCACTGTCAGGCCCCAGGTGATCAGCGGCGCAACGTCGCCCGGCCAGCAGTGCTGCACCGGCAGCAGGCCGAGGTCGACATCATCACCTTCGATGACCACTTCGTGGCATGCCGCGTCCTTGACCACCTTCGGCGCCATGGACACGACCTTCTTGAAGATCGGCAGCTTCGACCAGGCGTCCTTGAGGCCTTTCGGCGGCTCGGGCTCTTTGAGAAAGGCCAGCAGCTTGCCGATTTCACGCAGCTCGCTGACCGACTCGGCGCCCATGCCCATGGCCACCCGCTCCGGGGTGCCAAACAGGTTGCCCAGCACCGGGATGTCGAAGCCGGTAGGTTTTTCGAACAGCAGGGCCGGGCCTTTGGCGCGCAGGGTGCGGTCGCAGACTTCGGTCATTTCCAGGACTGGAGAGATCGGCACCTGGATGCGCTTGAGTTCGCCGCGCTGTTCCAGGCCACGGATAAAGTCGCGCAAATCGCGATACTGCATGCAAAAGCCTCGTATTGGCTGCCGTAGCGGTCGGGCTGCAGAGTGTAGCGCCGAACTCGGCTGCTCAGAATAGCCAAAGTACAGATAGCAAAAAGCCGGGTCGCCCCGGCTCTTGCCCAGCGCAACAGTTTACTTGCGCTTCATCGACAAGAAGAACTCGTCGTTGGTCTTGGTCTGCTTGAGTTTGTCGATCAGGAACTCGATGGCAGCCACTTCATCCATCGGGTGCAGCAGCTTGCGCAGGATCCACATGCGCTGCAGCTCGTCGTCGGCGGTCAGCAGCTCTTCGCGACGGGTACCCGAACGGTTGATGTTGATGGCCGGGAAGACGCGCTTCTCGGCGATCTTGCGGTCCAGGGGCAGCTCCATGTTACCGGTACCCTTGAACTCTTCGTAGATCACTTCGTCCATCTTCGAGCCGGTTTCAACCAGCGCGGTGGCGATGATGGTCAGCGAGCCGCCCTCTTCGATGTTACGCGCGGCGCCGAAGAAACGCTTCGGCTTCTCCAGGGCGTGGGCATCGACACCACCGGTGAGGACCTTGCCGGAGCTCGGGATCACGGTGTTGTAGGCACGGGCCAGACGGGTGATGGAGTCGAGCAGGATGACCACGTCTTTTTTGTGTTCAACCAGGCGCTTGGCCTTCTCGATAACCATTTCGGCAACCTGCACGTGGCGGGTTGGCGGCTCGTCGAAGGTCGAGGCAACCACTTCGCCGCGCACGGTGCGCTGCATTTCGGTTACTTCTTCCGGGCGCTCGTCGATCAGCAGGACGATCAGGTGGCACTCGGGGTTGTTACGGGTGATGTTGGCCGCGATGTTCTGCAGCATGATGGTCTTGCCCGCTTTTGGCGGAGCGACGATCAGGCCGCGCTGGCCTTTGCCGATCGGGGCGCAAAGGTCGATAACCCGGCCGGTGAGGTCTTCGGTGGAGCCGTTGCCGGCTTCCATCTTCAGGCGCTCGTTAGGGAACAGCGGCGTCAGGTTTTCGAACAGGATCTTGTTCTTCGCGTTTTCCGGCCGGTCGAAGTTGATGGTGTCGACTTTCAGCAGGGCGAAGTAACGCTCGCCTTCTTTTGGCGGGCGGATCTTGCCGACGATGGTGTCGCCGGTACGCAAGTTGAAGCGACGGATCTGGCTTGGCGACACGTAGATGTCGTCCGGGCCGGCCAGGTACGAGGCATCGGCCGAGCGCAGGAAGCCGAAGCCGTCCTGGAGAATCTCCAGCACGCCGTCACCGGAGATTTCCTCGCCGCTTTTCGCATGCTTTTTCAACAGGGAGAAAATCACATCTTGCTTGCGCGAACGGGCCATATTTTCTATGCCCATCTGTTCGGCCATTTCGAGCAGATCGGTAATCGGCTTTTGCTTGAGTTCAGTCAGGTTCATAAGGGGAGTGACGTAATCATGTAAGAAGGGGGAATTAAGCTTCTGGCTTAATGAAGCCGCGCCGCAAAGAAGGCGACAGGATCGCGTACTGATTCGAATTAGGGATGCGTCGGCGACGGCGTGCAGAGGGCACCGAAGAAACAGTGCGAGGCCGAATGTAACACCTGCTTTTTCTGGCGTCTAGTCACCAGATAAAGAAAAGCCCCGACGAATGCGGGGCTAATTTCACTCAGATATTGGCGTCCAGGAAGGCTGCCAGCTGAGATTTCGACAGCGCGCCGACCTTGGTGGCCTCGACGTTGCCGTTCTTGAACAGCATCAGCGTCGGGATGCCACGCACGCCGTGCTTGGCCGGGGTTTCCTGGTTGTCGTCGATGTTCAGCTTGGCGACGGTCAGTTTGCCCTGGTAGGTAGCGGCGATGTCGTCCAGAACCGGAGCGATCATTTTGCAAGGGCCGCACCATTCAGCCCAGTAGTCGACCAGCACCGGGCCTTCAGCCTTCAGGACTTCGGCTTCGAAGGTGGCGTCGGTGACGTGTTTGATAAGATCGCTGCTCATGGAAGTCTCCAAGGTCGTAAGCAAAAAAACGTGGCCCATCATAGCTGCACCGGCTGCCTACAGGAAGCCAGGAACGATTGAGTGTAACTATAGTTGTGCATGACCGCGCATATCGCTGCTGTCGCGGGAAAGTCATAATTCCCGCACAACCTGCCCCATATCAAGCCTTGATACGCTGCGCGTTGGCGCCAGCGCCGGATCGTGGCAGGATTGCCGGGTTATCGACCGAGAACCCATGACCATGCCGCAAACCACAGCCAAGAATCTGTCCTTGATCGCTGCCATAGACCTGGGCTCCAACAGTTTCCACATGGTGGTCGCCAAGGCCCACCATAGCGAGATCCGCATCCTTGAGCGGCTCGGCGAAAAAGTTCAGCTGGCCGCCGGCATCAATGAAGAGCGCCAGCTCAGCGAAGAGTCCATGCAACGCGGCCTGGACTGCCTCAAGCGGTTTGCCCAACTGATCAACGGCATGCCCGACGGCGCCGTGCGCATCGTTGGCACCAACGCCCTGCGCGAAGCCCGCAACCGCGGCGAATTCATCCGCCGCGCCGAAGCCATCCTCGGCCACCCGGTGGAAGTCATCTCCGGTCGTGAAGAAGCGCGCCTGATCTACCTCGGCGTGTCCCACACGCTGGCCGACACGCCAGGCAAGCGCCTGGTCGCCGATATCGGCGGCGGCAGTACCGAATTCATCATTGGCCAGCGCTTTGAACCGCTGCTGCGCGAAAGCCTGCAGATGGGCTGCGTCAGCTATACCCAGCGTTATTTCCGCGACGGCAAGATCACCCCGGCGCGTTATGCCCAGGCCTACACCGCCGCACGCCTGGAGCTGATGAGCATCGAGAACGCCCTGCATCGCCTGACCTGGGACGAAGCCATCGGCTCCTCGGGGACCATCCGCGCCATCGGCCTGGCGCTCAAATCCGGCGGCATGGGCAGCGGCGAGGTCAATGCCGAAGGCCTGGCCTGGCTCAAGCGCAAGCTGTTCAAGCTGGGAGAAACCGACAAGATCGATTTTGACGGGGTCAAACCCGACCGCCGGGCGATCTTCCCGGCGGGCCTGGCGATTCTCGAAGCGATTTTCGACGCCCTTGAGCTACAGCGCATGGACCACTGCGACGGCGCCCTGCGTGAAGGCGTGCTCTACGACCTGCTCGGCCGCCACCACCACGAAGACGTGCGCGAGCGCACCCTGACCTCGCTAATGGAGCGTTATCACGTTGACCAGGGCCAGGCGGCACGGGTCGAGCGCAAGGCGCTGCACGCCTTCGACCAGGTGGCCAAGGCTTGGGACCTGGAAGACGGCATCTGGCGTGAACTGCTGGGCTGGGCAGCCAAGGTGCATGAAGTGGGCCTGGACATCGCCCACTACCATTACCACAAGCACGGCGCCTACCTGATCGAGCACTCCGACCTGGCCGGCTTTTCCCGGGAAGACCAGCTGATGCTGGCGCTATTGGTGCGCGGCCATCGCCGCAACATTCCCAAGGATAAGTTCGCCGAATTCGGCGAGGACGCCGCCAAGCTGATTCGCCTGTGCGTACTGTTGCGCTTCGCGATCCTGTTCCATCACATCCGCGGCACCCAGCAGATGCCCACGGTCACCCTGCACGCCAAGGGCGACAGCCTGGACGTCGAGTTCCCGGCCGGCTGGCTGGAAGAAAACCAGCTGACCCAGGCCGACTTCGGCCTGGAGGCAGAATGGCTGGCCCGGGTCGGCTTCGTCCTCAGCGTACGATAAGCACCGGGTTGCTCAGGCGCTCGAGCAGAGCGGCCTGGGCACTGCGCGGGTTCTGGTTGCCGGTTGGCGTGCTGCGTACGTAACGGCCGTCCGGTTGCAGGATCCAGGCGTGGGTGTTGTCGGTCAGATACCCTTCGAGTTCCTTTTTCACCCGCAGGATCAGTTTCTTGCCCTCGACCGGGAAGCAGGTCTCGACGCGCTTGTCGAGGTTGCGCTCCATCCAGTCGGCGCTGGAGAGGAACATCTGCTCTTCACCACCATTGAGGAAGTAGAACACCCGCGTGTGCTCGAGGAAGCGGCCGATGATCGAGCGCACCTGAATGTTGTGCGACACCCCGGCAATACCCGGACGCAGGCAGCACATGCCGCGCACCACCAGGTCGATACGCACCCCTGACTGGCTGGCCTTGTACAGCGCGCGGATGATCTTCGGATCGGTCAGCGAGTTGAACTTGGCGATGATGTGCGCAGGCTTGCCGTCGAGGGCGAACTGGGTTTCGCGCGCGATCATGTCGAGCATGCCCTTTTTCAGGGTGAACGGCGCGTGCAGCAGCTTCTTCATGCGCAGGGTCTTGCCCATGCCGATCAGCTGGCTGAACAGCTTGCCGACGTCTTCGCACAGGGCGTCGTCGGAGGTCAGCAGGCTGTAGTCGGTGTACAGGCGGGCGTTGCCGGCGTGGTAGTTACCGGTGCCCAGGTGCGCATAGCGGACGATCTCGCCGGCTTCGCGGCGCAGGATCAGCATCATCTTGGCGTGGGTCTTGAAGCCCACCACACCGTAGATCACCACCGCACCGGCGGCCTGCAGGCGGCTGGCCATCTGCAGGTTGGACTCTTCGTCGAAACGCGCACGCAGCTCGATCACCGCAGTGACTTCCTTGCCGTTACGCGCGGCGTCGACCAGCGCGTCGACGATCTCCGAGTTGGCACCGCTGCGGTACAGGGTCTGGCGCACAGCCAGTACATGCGGGTCCTTGGCGGCCTGGCGCAGCAGGTCGACTACCGGGGTGAACGACTCGAAGGGGTGCATCAGCAGGATGTCCTGCTTGCTGACCACGCTGAAAATGTTCTCGCTGTTCTGCAACAGCTTGGGGATTGCCGGGGTAAACGGCGTGTATTGCAGCTCCGGATGGCTGTCCAGGCTGGTGATGCTGAACAGCCGGGTCAGGTTGACCGGGCCGTTGACCTGGTACAGCTCGCTCTCGCTCAGGCTGAACTGTTTGAGCAGGTAGTCGGAGAGGTGTTTGGGGCAAGTGTCGGCCACTTCCAGGCGCACCGCATCGCCGTAACGACGCGAGAACAGCTCGCCGCGCAGGGCCCGGGCCAGGTCTTCGACATCTTCGGAGTCCAGCGCCAGGTCGGCGTTGCGGGTCAGGCGGAACTGGTAGCAGCCCTTGACCTTCATGCCCTGAAACAGGTCATCGGCGTGAGCGTGGATCATCGACGACAGGAACACATAGTTGTCGCCAGGCCCACCGACCTCTTCCGGCACCTTGATCACCCGCGGCAGCAAACGCGGCGCCGGGATGATCGCCAGGCCCGAATCGCGGCCGAAGGCGTCGATGCCTTCAAGCTCGACGATGAAGTTCAGGCTCTTGTTCACCAACAACGGGAACGGGTGAGTCGGATCGAGGCCGATCGGGGTGATGATCGGCGCGATTTCGTCGCGGAAGAAGCGCCGCACCCAGGTCTTGAGCTTGGTGTTCCAGTGGCGGCGGCGAATGAAGCGGATCTGGTGCTTTTCCAGCTCCGGCAGCAGCACGTCGTTGAGGATCGCGTACTGGCGATCGACCTCGCCGTGCACCAGCTCGCTGATCCGCGCCAGCGCCTGGTGCGGCTGCAAGCCGTCGGCGCCGGCCTGTTCACGGGCAAAGGTGATCTGCTTCTTCAGGCCCGCCACACGAATTTCGAAGAACTCATCCAGGTTGCTGGAGAAGATCAGCAAGAACTTCAGTCGCTCCAGCAGCGGATAGGACTCATCCAGCGCCTGCTCAAGCACGCGGATGTTGAACTGCAGCTGGGACAATTCGCGGTGAATGTACAGGCTGCTGTCGTCCAGACCGGGAATGACGATGGCAGGCGCAGCCACTGGCGCCGGCGCCGGGGCCTCGACCACCGGCTCGGCAACCGCAGGCGGCTGTGGCGGGGTCTCGACCAGTTGCTCGGGCACGGGCTGGGCGTCTTTGACTGCAACGTCGGTAAGTACTTCGTTATTCATCTAGCGTTCCTGAAGGGCGTTACTGCCCTCTCATCAATTGAGCAGCGCGAACAGCGAAATAGGTGAGAATGCCATCGGCGCCCGCCCGTTTGAAAGCGGTGAGGGATTCAAGGATAACCCCTTCACTGAGCCAGCCGTTCTGAATCGCCGCCATGTGCATGGCGTACTCGCCGCTGACCTGGTAAACGAAGGTCGGTACTTTGAATTCGTCTTTGACCCGGTGAAGGATATCCAGGTACGGCATGCCCGGCTTGACCATGACCATATCGGCGCCTTCCGACAGGTCGGCGGCCACTTCGTGCAGGGCCTCGTTACTGTTGGCCGGGTCCATCTGGTAGGAGGCCTTGTTGGCCTTGCCCAGGTTCAGCGCCGAGCCGACCGCATCGCGGAACGGACCGTAGTAGGCACTGGCATACTTGGCCGAGTAGGCCATGATGCGGACGTTGACGTGACCGGCCAGCTCCAGCGCTTCACGGATGGCCTGGATGCGCCCGTCCATCATGTCCGATGGCGCGACCACCTGGGCACCGGCATCGGCGTGAGACAGCGCCTGACGCACCAGGGCATCGACGGTGATGTCGTTCTGAACGTAGCCTTCTTCGTCGAGGATACCGTCCTGGCCGTGGGTGGTGAACGGGTCCAGGGCAACGTCGGTGATCACCCCAAGTTCCGGGAAGCGCTCACGCAGGGCGCGGGTGGCGCGCTGGGCGATGCCGTCGGGGTTCCAGGCTTCAGCGCCGTCGAGGGATTTTTTCTCTACCGGGGTGACCGGGAACAGCGCCAGGGCTGGAATCCCGAGGTTTACCCACTCTTGCGCAGCTTCCAGCAACAGGTCGATGGACAGACGCTCGACGCCCGGCATCGAGGCGACTTCTTCACGGCGGTTTTCGCCATCAAGGACAAACACCGGGAGGATCAGGTCATCGACAGTCAGAACATTTTCGCGAACCAGACGACGGCTGAAGTCGTCACGACGGTTGCGACGCAGACGGGTGGCAGGAAACAAACGGTTAGCGGGGGTAAAGCTCACGGCAGACTCCTGAGCCCGCGCAGGCGGGCGAGCGCGACAGTTATAAGCGGCCATTATGACGCCTGTATGACAGGCAAGGGCAACCCTGCGACTTGAGGACGCAGTCATTGTCCTTGTAGGAAATGTTCACGTCGAGACACATTTGGACACTTTCCCCAAAGGCCACGAAGGGTTAGGCTGCGCGTTCATTTCGCCAGCACCCAGAAAATGCTCCAACAATTCCTGCAGGATTTCGGCTACTTTGCCCTTTTTCTCGGCACGTTTTTCGAAGGTGAGACCATCCTGGTTCTCGCAGGCTTCCTTGCGTTCCGCGGATACATGGATATCAACCTGGTGGTCGTGGTGGCCTTCTTCGGCAGCTATGCCGGCGACCAGCTGTGGTACTTCATGGGGCGCCGTCACGGGCGCAAGTTGCTGGCACGCAAACCGCGCTGGCAGATGATGGGCGACCGTGCGCTGGAGCACATTCGCCGCCATCCGGACATCTGGGTCCTGAGTTTTCGCTTCGTCTACGGTTTGCGCACGGTGATGCCGGTGGCCATCGGTTTGTCCGGCTACCCGCCGCGCCGCTACCTGCTGCTCAACGGCATTGGTGCGGCCATCTGGGCCCTGGCCCTGGGCGCCGCCGCCTATCACTTCGGCGCCATTCTCGAAGGCCTGCTGGGCAACGTGAAAAAATACGAGCTATGGGTGCTCGGCGGCCTGCTGGTGCTCGGTGGCTGCCTGTGGCTGCGCCGGCGCTTCAAGGCCGCGCGCATTGCGCGCAAGGAAGCGGCTGCCGTAGAGGCCGAAAAGGCTGAGCAGGCTGTAGCCAAGCAGCAGGACCCAAGCCAGGGCAGTGACCGGCCCTGAGCCCGTCATCCCGGCCAGGACCATGGCCGGGACATTCAGCCCCAGGCGCAGTAGCTCCAGCCGCAAAGCCCAGGGGCGGTTCTCCAGGGCCGTGCCGAGCACGAACAAACCAAATGCCATCAAGCCGCAGCCCAGCACCAGGGCAGCCACCGACAACTGCTCGGCGCGCTCCATCAAGTAACTGCCCAAGCCTACGTACACCGCGAACTGCAGCGCCACATACAACTGCTGCGGCCAGGCCAGCGGCACCTCGAATTTCTGGAAGCGGCTCAAGTCCTGCTTGGCTTGCGGATAACGCCGGGCAACGTCATCCGGCCGCCAGCCGGTGGGCATGAACCAGATCCGCAGCTTGTCCCACCAACGCTCGGCATGCCGCGCATCGCTCCACAACTGGGCATAGAACTGCAGGTTGGCCCACAGCGGGTTCCAGCTGGCCAAAGGCGTGGTCACGCCAAAAATCACCGGCTCGTTGTCGTCCTCTTCCTGGAAGGTGCCAAACAGACGATCCCAGACAATGAACACTCCGCCGTAGTTGCGATCCAAGTACAGAGGGTTCTGCGCATGGTGGACGCGATGATTGGACGGGGTAATGAACAGCCATTCCAGCCAGCCCAGCTTGGGGATGTGCCGGGTGTGCACCCAGAACTGGTACAGCAGGTTCAGCGCCGCGACGGTGATGAACACCAGCGGCGGCACCCCCAACACGGCCAGCGGCAGGTAGAAGATCCACGACAGCAAGAAGCCGCTGCTGGTCTGGCGCAGGGCCGTGGACAGGTTGTAGTCCTCGCTCTGGTGATGCACCGAATGGGCGGCCCAGAGGATGTTGCGCTCGTGGCCCATACGGTGCAGCCAGTAATAGCAAAAGTCATAGACGACAAACGCCAGTACCCACACCCACAAGGCTTCGCCCGGCAGTTTGAACAGCGCCAGGTGTTCCCAGGCCAAGGCATAGGTCACCAGGCCGACGCCCTTGGTCAGCAGGCCGGTGGTGGTCGACAGCACGCCGGTGCTGAGGCTGTTGATGGCATCTGCCAGGCGATAGGTACACATGCCGCGCAATCGATCAGCGAGCAATTCGGCAACGATCAGAACAATGAAAAACGGTACCGCCAAGAGGATCAGGTCCATGGGTCTTTTCATCTCCAGCCTATCCAGCAAGATTAGGCCGGGAATGGCATAAACCCTATGGCGACATCTGCCAAACTAGAGGACATTTAGCGCCTCGAATCGGGAGTAGTGAGCATGACCCAGAAAAAAGTTGCTGTGATTCTTTCCGGCTGTGGCGTGTATGACGGCGCCGAAATTCACGAAAGCGTGATCACCCTGCTGCGCCTGGACCAGCGCGGCGCGCAGGTGCAGTGCTTTGCACCGAACATTGCGCAGATGCACGTGATCGACCACCTGACCGGCGAAGAAATGCCCGAGACCCGCAACGTGCTGGTGGAATCGGCGCGCATCGCTCGCGGCGAGGTCAAGGACCTGCGCGAAGCCGACGCCAAGGACTTCGACGCGCTGATCGTGCCGGGCGGCTTTGGCGCGGCGAAAAACCTTTCGAACTTTGCCGTTGAAGGCGCAGGCTGCAGCGTGCACCCGGACGTCCTGGCCCTGGCCGAAGCCTTTGCCGAAGCCGGCAAGCCGGTCGGCCTGATATGCATCTCGCCAGCGCTGGCGGCGAAGATCTACGGCCCTGGCGTGGTCTGCACCATCGGCAGCGATGCCGGCACCAGCGCGGCCATCGTCAAGATGGGCGGCACTCATGAGGAATGCGATGTCCATGACATCGTCGAAGACACCCAGCGCAAGCTGGTCAGCACCCCGGCCTACATGCTGGCAAAAAGTATCAGCGAAGCCGCCGGCGGCATCTACAAACTGGTCGACCGGGTGCTGGAACTGACCCACGAGAATGACTGAACACCCCTGTAGGAGCAGGCTTGCCCCGCGATCGAGCGCGAAGCGGTCGTAGTACAGGCGCCACATGATGTGCTCAGATTACGGACCTCATCGCGGGGCAAGCCCGCTCCTACTCAGCCGAGTAAGAATGCGGTCGAGGGAGTTGGCAAACGCCTGCTTCTCGCGGTCGCCATACGGCGCCTGGCCGCCGCCGACCTGCCCCTGCTCGCGCAGGTCGGTGAACAGGTTGCGCACCGCCAGCCGCTCACCCATATTGCGCTCGTCGAACTCCTTGCCGCGCGGGTCGAGGCAGGCAACGCCTTTCTTGACCAGGCGATCGGCCAGCGGCACGTCGCTGCAGATCACCAGTTCGCCGGGCACCGCGTGCTCGACCAGGTAATCGTCGGCGGCATCCGGCCCGCTGGGCACGACGATCAGCTTGACGCAGGCAAAAGCCGGCTTGATCTGGCTCTGGCCGGCCACCAGCACCACTTCCAGCTGACGCTTGAGGGCGAACTTGACCAGTTGATCCTTGGCCGCCTTGGGGCAGGCGTCGGCATCGATCCACACACGCATGGCACAGATTTCCAACAAAACGGGCGAACAGTATCCCTGCTCGCCCGTTTGCCTTCAAATCAGCCCGCTGGCTGGCGGCGCTTCTCGGCCAGGCGGCTGCGCCCGTAAAGGATGGCAATGGCCAACAAGGCCACCAGCTGCGCGGCCAGTGAATAGGCGTCGGCGTGAATGCCCAGCCAGTCGAAATCGAAGAACGCCACCGGCCGGGTACCGAACACCCCGGCCTCTTGCAGCGCCTTGACCCCGTGCCCGGCAAACACCACCGACAAGGCGCACAGCAGCGCCGCGTTGATGCTGAAGAACAACGCCAGCGGCAGTTTGGCCGAGCCGCGCAGGATCACCCAGGCCAGGCCCACCAGCAGCACCAGTGCCGTGGCACCACCGGCCAGTACCGCGTTGTGCCCGGCAGGGCCGGCCTGCAGCCAGAGGGTTTCGTAGAACAGGATCACCTCGAACAGCTCACGGTACACCGAGAAAAACGCCAGCACGGCAAAACCAAAGCGCCCGCCACCACTGACCAGGCTGCTCTTGATGTAATCGTGCCAGGCCGCCGCGTGCCGGCGATCGTGCATCCACACACCCAGCCACAGCACCATGACGCTGGCAAACAGCGCCGTGCAGCCTTCGAGCAGTTCACGCTGGGCGCCACTGACGTCGATTACATAGGCCGCCAGTGCCCAGGTACCCAGCCCGGCCAGCAAGGCCAGGCCCCAGCCGACGTTGACACTGCGCACCGCCGATTGCTGGCCGGTATTGCGCAGGAAGGCGAGGATCGCCGCCAGTACCAGAATCGCTTCCAGACCTTCGCGCAGCAGGATCAGCAAGCCGGAAATGTAACTCAGCGACCAGCTCAGGCCATCGCCGCCGAGCAGGCCGGCGGCGTCCTTGAGCTTGGCCTTGGCGGCGCCCAGGCGCTGCTGTACCTGCTCCAGCGGCAGGCCGTCCTGCAGCGACTGACGGTAGGCCATCAGGGATTTCTCGGTGTCTTTGCGTACGTTGGCATCGACGTTGTCGAGCGAGCTTTCGACCAGCTCGAAACCTTCCAGGTAGGCCGCTACCGACAGGTCGTAGGCTTGCTCGTGATCACCGGCCTGATAGGCCGCCAGGCTCTTGTCCAGGGTGCTGGCGGTGTAGTCCAGCAGTTGCGCCGGGCCGCGCTGGACCTGCGGCGGTTGCGCACGCTGGGCGCGGAACCGGGCGAGTGCCTCTGGCCCTTCGCTGGCTTCAATTTCGGCCGGGGTCTGACGGGCCAGGTCGGCCAGGTTGTAGGTTTTATCGCCTTTGGCCTTGGCCGGGTCGGCAGTGAAGCTGGCGACATAGGTCGCCAGGTCCCAGCGTTGGCGCTCGTCAAGCTGGTCGGCGAACGACGGCATGTCGGTGCCTTCGATGCCCAGGCCGAGGGTGTTGTACAGGTCGAACAGGCTCAGGCGATCCAGCCGTTCAAGGCTGCGCAGGTTGGCCGGCGGCGGGGTCAGGCCGAGGCCGGCGGGGCCGTCGCCGGCGCCAGTGTCGCCATGACACACCGAGCAATGCTGGGCATACAGCGGCGCGCCGCGACTCGGGTCCGGGGTAATGATCGGCGCCTGGCTGACCTCATAGGCCACCGCCAGTTGCGCGCCAAGCTGACGGGCCTGGCGGGCGACCACCGCGCCGTCCTGGCGCTGGCTGACCGCCGTACGCAAGTTGACCACGCCCTGCTCCAGGGCCTGGCGCTCAGCGCGCGCCGGCAAGGCGCCGATCAATCCCTGCAACACATCGAGGAATTCGAGCTGTTCGCGGTATTCGCCGTCGTCGATTACCTTGCCCGCCTCGACGGTGGCCGGGTAATCGGCACCGATGTAATCGAGCAGGTGCAGGGCCTTGGCAGCGCCATCGGGGCTGTCGGCCAGCAGCGTGGCACTGCTCAGCGCCAGCACCGGCCAGAGCAGCCAGGCGAGTAAGCGGGAACGGGGAATCATGAGCGACTCTCAAATGGAAATACGAGGTAAAGCATTGTTCACTTCCACTGCCGTTCGCTCAAGGCTTGCCAGATGAATCCTTGAAGAATTTTGTGACAAATACCCTGCGACACCTCCCGATTAAAGAACGACCGTTCGTCGGCCGATAGCTGAATGCTGGCACGACGGCAAATTCCTAAAGCACAACGCCATTATTTAGCCAGCAAATGCGTTTATAATGCCGCGCCGCTATATAGCGGATCAGAATTTTGGCTCTTCTTTTAAGAGGATTTGGCGATATTGCCAAAGGGATGACAGCCTTCTCGCCCCCAGGCTTTTCATCAATTCAGGGAAGAAGAATTCAGATGGCATCCCGTGTCCTCACCGTCGCGACACTGCTCGCGGCCGTTCAACTGGCTGGTTGCTCGGCCTTTCGCAGCTATGACAGCGAACTTCAGGAAACCAACCAGCACCTGACCAGCGGCAACGTCGACGCTGCCCTGGCGCTGCTGGAAAAAAACAACAAGGGTGAGGACAAAGACCTTCTCTACTACTTCGAGAAAGGCGAGCTGCTGCGCTCCAAGGGCGACCTGGCCGGCAGCCAGCTGGCCTGGCGCAGTGCCGATGACGTGGTGTTCAAGTGGGAAGAGTCGGTCAAGCTCGACACCGACAAGTACCTGAGCCAGTTCGGCAGCTACCTGGTCAACGACAAGGTGCGCCGCTACGAAGGCTATGACTACGAAAAAGTCATGCTGACCACGCAGATGGCCCTCAACCTGCTGGCCCAGAACGACTTCGACGGCGCCCGTACCGAAATCAAGAAGACCCACGAGCGCGAAGCGGTGATTGCCGAGCTGCGCGACAAGGAATACCTCAAGCGCGAAGAAGAGGCCGAGAAAGAAGGCGTCAAGACCGAGTACAAGGACCTTCAGGGTTACCCGGTCGCCAGCCTCGACGCGCCAGAAGTGGTGGGCCTCAAGAACAGCTACCAGAGTGCGTTCAGCCACTACCTGTCTGGCTATGTCTACGAAGCCCTGGGTGAGAAAGGCCTGGCCGCACCGGGCTACCGCAAGGCTGCCGAACTGCGCCCGAACACCCCGCTGCTGGAAAAAGCCCTGCTCGACCTGGACAAGCCAGCGGCGAAAGCCACTGAAAGCGATGTGCTGATCGTGATCCAGAGCGGCCTCGCTCCGGCCCGCGACTCGGTGCGCGTCCCGCTGCCGCTGCCGATCAGCGGCAACCTGGTGATCACCCCGCTGTCGTTCCCGGTGATCAAGGAAGACACTTCCACCGCGCATTTCAGCGAAATCTACCTCAACGACCACTCGCTGAAGCTGACCGCACTCAACAGCACCACTGCCATGTCCCGCCGCGCCCTGCGTGACGACATGCCGGGGATCATCCTGCGCACCAGCGTGCGGGCTATCTCTCGTGGTGTGGCGCAAAAGCAACTGAACGACGCCAACCCGCTGGCTGGCCTGGCACTGGGTATCGCCTCGACCATCACCGAAGGTGCCGACACCCGTACCTGGCGCACCCTGCCGGATGAAACCCAGGTAGCCCGCGTGCGCCTGCGTCAGGGCGAACACCAGTTGAGCCTGCCTTCGAGCCTGGGCGGCAGCCAGGTCAGCGTGAAGATTGACCGGCCGTTCCAGGTGGTCACCCTGCGCGTCGTCGGCAACCAGGTCTTCGCCGGTGGCCCTGCCCTGCAGGTGGCACCAAAAGCCACTGGCCAGGCCGTCGCCAGCCTCAAACAACCTTAAGGAAACGCCATGCGTATCAAATTGCTCGCCGTTCTCGTCACAGCCCTGCTGGCCGGTTGCGCGACCCCGCCACCACCAGAGCCGGGCAGCGCTGCCAGCAAAGTGGTGAAAATGGGCAACCTGAAGAACATCGAGACCGGCCCGATGCGCGTTGCGCGCGAGAACGGCTTCTTGACCGTCAAGGTGTCCCTGAACAACACCAGCAGCAGCAACAAGACCCTGTTCTACCGCTTCGCCTGGCTGGGCAACGACGGTTTCCCGGTGGCCGATGAAGAGAGCTGGAAGACCGTCACCCTGTATGGCAAGCAGGCCAGCGTGTTGCCGGCGATTGCCCCGGTATCCCAGGCCACCGACTTCCGTATCGAAGTTCAGTCTCAGTAATCATTTTTGCAGGAGCACATTTTCATGATTGCACGTATTTCCCTCGCCGCCATTGCCATTGCCCTGGTCAGCGGCTGCAGCACCCCGTCGCCGGTCCTGGGCGGCAAGAACATCGGCTACGGCGACAGCAAGGCCGTAGAACTGGTCACCAACGAGTTCGGTTCGACCGACCTGCAGATGATCGCCGAGTCCATGACCCGCTCGCTGGCCCAGTCCGGCATCCTCCAGGGTCGCCCGGTGGTGCAGGTCTATGACGTGAAGAACAAGACCAGCGAGTACATCGATACCCGCGAGATCACCACGTCGATCAAAACCCAGCTGATGAAGTCCGGCACCGCCCGCTTCGCCAGCGACAACACCCAGATGCAGAGCCAGGTTGACCAGCTCAAGCTGCAGAACCAGAGCGGCCTGTACAAGAAAGGCACCGTGGCCAAGACCGGCAACATGATCGCCGCCAAGTACCGCCTGGAAGGCTCGATCAGCTCGATCGTCAAGCGCAGCAGCGACTACAAGGACGTGTTCTACAAGTTCAGCCTGCAGCTGATCGACGTCGAGAGCGGCCTGGCCGAGTGGATGGACGAGAAAGAAATCCGCAAGACCACGGAGCGCTAAGCAATGCGTGCATGGATGGGCATTCTGGGCCTGGCTTGCGCGTTCAGCGTGCAAGCGGCCCCAAAAGTCGCAGTAACCGACCTCGCCTACCAGGAGCGTGTGGAGCAGTACATCCACATGGTCTCGGCGCAGAACAGCAGCCAGGCGAGCATGTACCACGCCAGTGGTTCGTCGAGCTACAGCGAGTTCGAAAGCAGCGAGAGCTACATCGAGCAGACCGAGCTGCGCAAGTTCAGCGGCGACATCAAGGGCGAGATTCTCAAGTCCGGGATGTTCCAGCTGGTCCAGGGTACGCCGTACACCGCCGATGCCAAGGCTGACGTCTACGACGTTATCCGCCGCATCAAGAACGGCAACTTCAAAGGTGCTGACTACGTGCTGTTCGGTACCTTGTCGGATATCGACTTCCAGCGCGATATCACCTCCCTGGACAACACCAACAGCTATTCGGCGATCCTCGGCCTGAGCCTGGTGGCCGACTTCAGCCTGATCAACACCAAGACCTACGAGATCACCTCGGCGTTCACCGCCATGGGTGAGGGCCAGGACACCAAGCTGGTCAACAGCCAGGATGTTCGGGTCACCCTCAACCGCCCACGGGTGGTACGTGAGGTTTCCAAGGAACTGGGCATGGACGTTGCCAAGCAACTGGCCGAACAGCTGGTAGGCGCGATGCCGGAGCGTGAACGCACCCCGGCGCGCAACAACCTGCCGCCTGACGAGCCAGCGCAGATCCTGCGTTGAGAAAGTAAAAAGGCGACCTTCGGGTCGCCTTTTTTTATGCTGCTTGTTTTCCTACACCGGCGCGCGGCGAATGGTCGCCAGCAAGGTCGCAGCCCCCAGGAACAGTCCGGCAAAGGTGCGGTTCATCCGCCGCTGCTGCCGGGGCGTACGCAACAGGCGCAGCACTTTGGCCGCAAGCCCGGTGTAACCGGCCATGACCATCAGATCGACCGTGACCATGGTCGCGGCAATGATCAGGTACTGCGGCACCAGCGCCGCATGCGGATTGATGAACTGCGGCAGCACCGCGAGCATGAAGATCAGCGCCTTGGGGTTGCTGACGTTGACCAGAAAGCCACGGAACACCAGGCTCAACGGCTTGCCGATCGGGCGCACGGCGGATTCGTCGCTGATGTCAGCCGGCAGCGCCCGCCACTGTTTGACCGCCAGGTACACCAGGTAGGCCACGCCGAACCATTTGATCACCTGGAATGCGGTGGCCGATGCCGCGAGGATGGCACCGACGCCGGCGGCAATGATCGCAATCTGCAGCACCAGGCCCAGCTGCAGGCCTAGCGCGTTCCAGTAGCCGCGCCAGAAGCCGTATTGCAGGCCGCAGGACATCGAGGCAATGGCCCCGGCACCCGGCGACAGACTGATCACCCAGCAAGCGGCAAAAAATGCCAACCACGTTTCCAATGACATCGCGCACCTCGGCACTATCTTGTTACAAACCTCTAAGCTAGTGCCCTGGCGAAAAAATCACCACGATTTTTTTCTGCGATCGATCAATTGCCCGGGGTTTTGCTCTCGCTCACCAGCGGCAGCACTTCGGCACCGCGCCAGCGCCGCACCGATTTCTGGAAGAACTGGCTGTTGGGCACTTGCACCAACGCACCGCCCGCTTCCGGCAGTTCGATCAAGGTGGTGAACAACAGGTTGATGGCCACCACCCGGCCTTTGACGCCCGGCTTGTCGATGGTTTCCACCAGTTCCACCACATCGCCGATGCGAAACGGCCCGACGGTAAAGATCAGCACCGCGCACAGCAGGTTCGACAGCACGCTCCACATGGCGAAGAACGCCACTGCGGCAACCGCCACGAACCCGGACAGTGCGGTCCACAGCACCGTGGCGGAAACCCCCAGGCGCTCGAGCACGAAGATCAGCGCACTGCCCATGATCAGCCAGCGCAGGCCACCACGCAGCGGCATCAGCAGCTCCGGTGGCAACGGGTAGCGCTCGCCCAGGCGCTTGAGGCAACGGGCAACCACGCGCTGCAGGATGAACGCCGCCGAAAGTATCAGCAGGATCTGCAAACCCAGCCAGAACGGAGCGATCCATTCCACCGGCAATGGCAACTGCAAGGATTCCATCAGGACAACGCCTCCAGCTCCGCCTGCATGCCCTCGAGGGTCTCCAGGGCGGCCATCCAGGCTTCCTCGAGCTCCCCTTCACGAACCTTGAGCTTGGCCTGCTGGGCCAACAGCTCACGCAACTCGTCCTTGCGCGCGGCTTCATACAGGGCGCTGTCAGCCAGGCTGGCATCAACCTTGGCCAGTTGCTCATGCACGGTGCCCAGCTCGCGTTCGAGCTTGTCGGCTTCACGCTTGTGCGGTGCCAGTTGCTGACGCAGGGCGGCAGCGGCCTGGCGCTGGGCCTTTTTGTCGGTCTTGTCGGCATTGACCGGCGCAGTGCTGACCGGGGCATTGCGTTGACGGTACTCGACCAGCCAGCGGGTGTAGTCGTCCAGGTCACCGTCGAAGGTCTCGACCTTGCCGTCGGCGACCAGCAGGAAGTCATCGGTGGTGCTCTTGAGCAAGTGACGGTCGTGAGAGACCACCAACACCGCACCACTGAACTCCTGCAGGGCCATGGTCAGCGCCAGGCGCATTTCCAGGTCCAGGTGGTTGGTCGGTTCGTCGAGCAGCAACAGGTTCGGCCGCTCCCAGGCGATCAGGGCCAGGGCCAGGCGGGCTTTTTCGCCGCCGGAGAAATTCACCACCGGCTCGTCGATGCGCGCGCCGCGGAAATCGAATCCACCCAGGAAGTCTCGCAAGGTCTGCTCGCGCTCGGTCGGCGCCAGGCGCTGCAGGTGCAGCAACGGGCTGGCCTTGTTGTCCAGCGAGTCGAGCTGGTGCTGGGCGAAGTAGCCAACCGAGAGGTTCTCGCCGCGTACCAGGCGCCCGCTGAGCGGCTCCAGTTCGCCGGCGAGGTTCTTGATCAGGGTCGACTTGCCCGCGCCGTTGGGGCCGAGCAGGCCGATCCGCGCCCCCGGGGTGAGCTGCAACTTGACCTTCTCGAGGATGGTCTTGTCGCCATAGCCCAGGCGGGCTTCGGACAGGTCGAGCAGCGGGCTGGAGATTTTCTCCGACTCGCGGAAAACGAAGTCGAACGGCGAATCGACATGCGCCGCCGACAGCTCCTCCATGCGCTCCAGGGCCTTGATCCGGCTCTGCGCCTGACGGGCCTTGGTGGCCTGGGCCTTGAACCGGGCGATGTACTTTTCCATGTGCGCGCGCTGCGCCTGCTGCTTCTCGTAGGCTTGTTGCTGCTGCGCCAGGCGTTCGGCACGGGTGCGCTCGAACGCGGTGTAGCCACCACGGTAGAGGGTCAGCTTGCACTGCTCGACATGGGCGACGTGATCGACCACGGCATCGAGGAAGTCACGGTCGTGGGAGATCAGCAGCAGCGTGCCCGGATAGCCCTTGAGCCAGTCTTCGAGCCAGAGGATGGCGTCCAGATCCAGGTGGTTGGTCGGTTCGTCGAGCAGCAACAGGTCAGACGGGCACATCAGGGCCTGGGCCAGGTTCAGGCGCATCCGCCAGCCACCAGAGAAGTCGCCGACCCGGCGGTCCATCTGCTCGTTGGTAAACCCCAGGCCTGCCAGCAGCTTGCGCGCCCGCGCATCGGCGGTATAACCGTCGGCGCTGTCGAGCTCGATATGCAGGCGTGCCAGTGCAGTGCCGTCGTGGGCAGCTTCGGCCGCAGCCAGGTCGGCCTGGACCTTGCGCAGGCGGGCATCGCCGTCGAGCACATAGTCGACCGCCAGGCGCTCGAGGGTGTCGACCTCCTGGCGCATGTGCGCGATGCGCCAGTCTGCTGGCAGCTGGCAGTTGCCCGAGTCGGGCGTCAGCTCACCGCGCAGCAAGGCGAACAGGCTGGATTTACCGGCGCCGTTGGCACCGATCAGGCCGGCTTTCTGGCCGGCGTGCAGGGTCATCTCGGCGCCTTCTAGCAGGCGCTGTGGACCACGCTGTAAAGTGAGGTTCGATAGTCTGATCATAATGGCCGCGGAGTCTACCAGCTTCGTCGGCAACTGGCGCGAGTGGGACCATGCACACCGACCTGTGGAATTTTGCCCTGAAGCTCTACGCTCGACCGGGCGTAGAAGCCGCCTGCCTGCAATGGCAGGCCCGGGGTGGCGACGTCTGCCTGCTGCTGTGCGGCGTGTGGCTCGGCGCACGCGGTATCGCAGCGAACGAACAACGGGTTAAACAACTCAAGGAACTCGCCGAGGCTTGGCAAACCGAGGTGGTGAAACCGTTGCGCGCACTGCGCCAATCCTGGCGTGACGAAGCAGCCAAGGATGCGCAACTGGCGGTATTGCGCGAGCAGGTAAAAGGCCTGGAGTTAGCGGCAGAACGCATCTTGCTGGAGCGCCTGGAGACGGCCTGCAAAGACTGGGCAGCAACGCCCGAAGCCGAAGTGGACTGGATAGGCTGGCTGGCACCCGAAGGCGCCGGTGCGCATCACGACGCGCTGCAAAGGCTGCGCGCCGTAATGCTGACGACTCAGGACGCCGAAGACGGGGTCTGAGTGGTCGATGCTACCGAAGCTGCTGGCGCTGTGGTTGCCGGTGCAGAAGCAGCGGGTGCTGCAGGCGCTGCTGGAGTAGCAGGCTTGGCAGCTACAGGCTGAGCTGGCTTGGCAGCGGCTGGCCTGGCTGCAGGTTTAGCGGCTGCCGGTTTGGCAACGGGTTTGGCCGGCGCTTTAGCTGCGGCAGGTTTAGCGGCCGGCTTGGCTGCAGGTTTTGCCGCTGCTGGTTTGGCTGCAGGCTTGGCAGGTGCTTTCGCCGCTGCTGGTTTGGCCGCTGGCTTGGCGGCAGGCTTGGCCGCTGCGGTTTTAGCCGCTGGCTTGGCTGGCGCTTTAGCCGCAGGTTTGGCCGCTGGCTTGGCAGCTGCGGTTTTTGCCGCAGGTTTAGCGGCGGCAGGCTTGGCTGCTGCAGTTTTTGCTGCAGGCTTGGCAGGTGCTTTCGCCGCTGCTGGTTTGGCCGCTGGCTTGGCGGCAGGTTTAGCCGCTGCGGTTTTCGCCGCTGGCTTGGCTGGCGCTTTGGCCACAGGTTTAGCCGCTGGCTTGGCTGCGGGTTTGGCTGCTGCGGTTTTCGCCGCAGGTTTGGCCGGTGCTTTGGCGGCAGGTTTTGCTGCGGGCTTGGCTGCTGCAACAGCAGGTTTGGCCGAACGCACGCTCAATGCCTTGGCGGCAGCTTCCTTGACCTTGCCAACGCCCTGGGCCAGTTTCAGGCTTTCCTGAGCGTCACGCTTGAGCTGCAGGATGTAGGTGCGGGTTTGCGTTTGGCGGTCTTTCAGCGAGTCGAGCAAACCTTCCAGTTCACTCACCCCGTCCTTGGCTTTTTTCTGCGCCTTGGCTTTGCCAGCCTTGGCAGCGTCCTGCAGTTTCAGCCGCGACTTGTGCAGTTTTTCCTGGGCCTTGCCACGTTGTTTTTCCAACTTGGCGAGTAGTTTTTCAGCATCAGCCAGCGCTTGCGAGCAGGCATTTTCCAAATGATCGAGCAGGCTGCCCGAGAGTTGCTGGAGCAGGTGCAACGGCGTACTTACTGGCTTCTTATTGGCCGACATGGTTTACCTCCTGGCTGACGAGATTGCGGCTCATACTATGCTTCTGCTGCTACCGCCGCTAGGGCATGTTGACAGTATTAAATGCGCCGCGTTGCATGCCTGGGCAAAGTTGTTATCGCTGCAGCTGGAAACAAGTGTAGATGCTGCACAAAGTGTTGCTGATATTTACACGAAGTGACGAGCGAAGGCTGGCATACTTTATTTCCTCTGAAGCAGGAGCGAGCCTGTGCCGCGTTATCTAGTCCTTACCCTGTTGCTGTTGCCAACAGCGTTAATTGCAGCGCCTGATACTAAACCCGCCAGCGACCATGACCTGGCTTACAGCCTGGGTGCCAGCCTGGGCGAGCGCCTGCGCACGGAAGTTCCCGGCCTGCAACTCGATGCCTTGATCGATGGCTTGCGCCAGGCTTATCAGAACAAGCCATTGGCCCTGAGCCAAGAACGCATGGCGGCAATACTCAGCGAACATGATGCCCAGGCCAACCAAGCTGCAGTTCAAGCACAAAGCGAACAATTGCTGAGCGCGGAAAAACGATTCCTGGCCACTGAACGGGCCCGGGCCGGAGTGCGTGAACTGGCTGAAGGGATACTCGTGAGCGAGTTGCAGGCCGGTACTGGCAGCAAGCCAAAAGCCGGCGGCAAAGTCCAGGTTCGCTATGTTGGCAAGTTGCCGGATGGCACGGTGTTCGATCAGAACCAGCAGCCGCAATGGTTCAATCTGGACAGTGTGATCGAGGGCTGGCAAGTGGCATTGCCACAGATGGCGAGCGGGTCGAAATGGCGACTGGTGATTCCTTCGGCGCAGGCCTACGGTGCCGAAGGCGCGGGCGACCTGATTGCGCCCTATACGCCGCTGGTGTTCGAGATCGAGTTGCTCGGGGTTGCCGACTGAGGGTCGGCAGCACCCTCAAGCCTGGACTGCGCCTTCTTCGCTGTGCGCGGTGTGCAGCACTTCGATCAGGCAGTCTTCGAGTTCGAAACGTTCGTGCAGCAAACTGCCCAGCTCGCGAAGCTTTTTCGCGAAGCGCTCAGAGTCATTGCAGTCGCCCTTGTCGCAATGATCGTTGAAGGCCGACGCGATTTCGGTAATTGCATCAATGCGCGGGCTGATCTGCTTGGCCAGCTCGAGCCCGCGAGTATCGCCAAACGCCTTGGCTTCGCTGACCAGTTGCTCGCTCACTTCGAAATGCCAGGCTGACACGTAGTCGACCAGTACCGCACAGAAGTCCCGGCTCTTGTCCTTGTCGGCAAAGGCCGGTTTGGCATCACGCAGCTCGCGGAAAGCCGTCACCAGCTCTGCACGCTCATCCAACCAGCGGTCAATGAGTTTATGGACCCCACCCCAGCGTTCCTGAGCATTCTGACAACTATCTAGCATGGCGATCTCTTCCCTTCTGGGTAATGCCCCCTGCCCCCGCGCCGCAAATGTGCAGAGCAAAGGTGAAGTCAGCAGAGCGGCATCGAGCAGCTGTGTTTTCGGTATGCGTGCAGGGAGATTATTCCCGTGCGCCCTAGCCTTCAAGGTACGCACGCGACAAAGTTCATACAAGTGTTTAATCCGCCCATCCTTTGCCGCCGGTCGCTTGCACAGTGAAAAACTTCGCCTCAGTTTTTTACCGAGCGACTGAACAGTGGCCGGGTGCGACCGAGCAGGCGACAGGTCGGCAGGGTTGCCAGCAAGACGAACGACAAAAGGCTCCACTCAGGGATGGTCAGGTCGAGGAAACTCCAGGTGATTGGCACGCAATCCGGGCTGCCGATGATCATTGCCTTGACGACCTGAAGCATTGGCATGCTTTCGAGGACATAGTCAAAAGCCGGTTCGCATTCGATGCTCGAGAGCGCCGGATTGCCTTGCAGCCAGACATGCCGGGCGGCCAACAGTGCCCCGCCGGTGGCGAAGAACAACGCCAGCGCGGCATAGATGCGGGTGCCCAGACGCCCTGGGGAATGCACTACCGCGCACAGGCAAACCAGAGCAAAGGCGCCCAAAAACAAACGTTGGCTGTAGCACAGCGGGCAAGGCACCAGGCCCATGCCGAATTCCAGGTAATAGGCGGCAGCCTGGACCAGTACCGATGCCAGCAACGCCGGGAAGAACAGTGAACGCAAGCGGGCCAACGACATGGCGAATCCAGGAGCGCGATGGACAGGCGACAACGGTAGAGGAAAGGCGCGGCTTGTATCAAGGCAAGACAGCCGGGACAAGTCCCTGAACGACAAGGGAAGTATCCCGAACTAAGCAAGAAAGATAGCTGGGCATCTGAAGGAAAAATTACCGGCTAAAGCAGGAGATTTGTTCGAGCCCATGGGCACGCGTTTTTTCGCGCGCCCATGGGTAGCTCAAGCTCGCACGGCCTCTGGCAGCGGCAATGCCAGCAGACGCTGATCAAGCATGCCCAGGCCTTCCTGGAACAGCTGGTTGCTGCGCTCGGTATCGCCCAGGCCAGCGAGCAAGCGCGCAAGTTCTGCACAGGCTTCAGGATTGCGCTGCACGCGCAGGCTGCTTTCCAGGTAATCCCGTGCCTTGCCCCACAGGCGGTTCTGCAGGCTCAAACGGCCCAGGGTCAGCAGCAGGCTGGGGTCGTCGGGATGGTCCTTGAGCCAGCCTTCGGCAGTTTGCAGTTGGCGCGCCAGGTCACTGCCGCGCACCAGCCCGTACAAGCGCGCCAGGTGACTTTCGTACTGGCGCTTGAGGGCGGCGCGCAGGGCTTGCTCGGCTTCGCTTTCGGCGCCCAGCTGGCGCAGTTGCTCGGCATAGGCCAGCACCAGCTGAGGCTCCTGGCGCTGCGCAGCAGTGAGCTGCTGCCAGGCGCGCTCAAGGGATTGCCGGGCGGTTTGCTCATCGCCTTCGCGGCTGGCCGCCAGGTTGAGGTTCTCGCCCCAGGCGCGACGCTCAAGCTCGGCCAGCTCCGCTGCCGGCAGCACTTTATCCTTGCGCAGGTCGGGCAGCAGGCGGATCAGTGCCGACCAGTCGCCACGCTCGCGATACAGGCGTTGCAACAGGCGCAGCACCTGAACGTTATGCGGATGACGCTCCTGCATGGCCTGCAGGGTTACCAGGGCAGCGTCGCTGTCGCCGCGGTCCATCTGCAACTGGGCATGACTCAGGGCAATGGCCAGTTCCGCTTCGGGCTGGCGCTCCAGCGCCCGCTCCAGGAGGTTGTCGCTGTCTTCGCTGCGGCCCAGCTCGTTGGCGGCACGCGCAGCGCCGAGGTAGTACAGCAGCGGTTGACGCTCGGCTTCGGCAGCGCGGTGCAGGTGGCGCTGGGCACTGGCCCAGCGACCCTCGGCGAGATCCAGTTGGCCCTGCTCGATCGCCAGCTGGGTACGACGGCTGCGGTTACGCCGCGACCAGGGGTTGACCACCCCGCCGGAGGTCAGCACCAGGCCCACCAGGTAGCGCACCAGCAACAGCGCCAGGATGATCCCGGCCAAGGCTGCGAGCGCTGCCCACAGGCCCGATTGATAGCGAAAGCTGCCGTAGGAAATCAGCACATAACCGCTGTGCTTGGCGATCGCGATGCCGAGCGCGGCTGCCACGGCAATGGCCACCACCGCCAGCAGGTAGACGCGCTTCATGGCTTGGCCCCCTCGACTGGCTGATGCCGGCGCTCAAGGTAGGCCTGCACGGCACTGATGCTGTCGGCCAGGTCCGGCACCAGCACGGTGACCGGCTGCTCGGCCAGTTCGTTGAGGGCGGCAAGCATCGCCTGGCTCTGCGGGTTGTCCGGGTTGAAGTTGGCCAGCAGTACGCTGCGGGCGTCGTCCAGGGCCTGGGTATAAACCTTGGCCTCGCCGTTGAGCGCCGCCCACTGGGCTTGTTCGATGGTCAGGCTCAGAGCCAGGCGCAGCTGGTTGAGTGACTGCCCGGATAGTAACGGACGAATATTGTCGTCAGCATCGAAATCGATCTGGAAGTACTTCGACAGCTCTGCCCACCACTGCGACCAGCGGCTGGCGCCATCGCCGTCGGCGGTCAAGGCACCCAGCGCATCGGCATTGCTGGTGAATTCCGGCGATTGCGCACTGAGCTGCAACACCTGCTCGCGCTGGGCCGCCAGCTTGAGGAAGAGGCCGGTGCGGTCGGGCTGCTGGACGCTGTTGAGGGTCGCCAGGCTCTTGGCCAGTTGCTCACGGGCGGCAAACGAGCCGGGGTCGCTCTGCTCACGAAGGATTTCATCGGCGCCCTTGACCAGCTCGCGCGCACTGGCGATGTCCTGCAAGGCAGACAGGCGCAGGCTGGCCAGGCGCAGCAGGTGCTCGGCCTCGGCCAGGCGCCAGTCCTTGCGGCTGGCGCCGAGGATGGTTTCCAGACGCTGGCTCAAGCGTTGCTGATCGCCTTGCAACTGCGCCACCAGGCGCCGGCGATCTTCAAGCTCGGATGCGGGCGGCAAGCCGGCCAGCTGCGCAGACATCTGCTGTTCACGTTGTTGCAGGGCCAGGGCTTGCTCGCTCAGGGCCTGCAGGCTCTGCACCTGGCCCTGCTCGCTACCCTGGAGCTGGCGAACCTGCCATACGCCCCATCCGCCAACGGCGACACCTGCCGCGCCCAGCAGCAAGGCCAGGACTGCCAGGCCGTTGCCGGAGCGTTTGGCAGGTTCCACGGGGGTTTGCGCAGGAGCCTCTGGGGCCTTCAGTTCATCGTTGGGCAAGACAGTTTCGCTCACGTATCCATCCTTTGCTTTGTGGCACGTCGCCAATCAGCTTAGCGCCTTAGGGGGCTGGTGCAGGAGTTTCCTGCAATGTTGCCAGCAAAGCCGCGGCGCTGGCACCACGGCAATCCACTACATTCTGTGCGCCACTGGCGCGGGCAAGTTCCGCCACCCGTGGGCTGGGCACGAACAACGGCAATTGCGCCAACTGCGGCCAGTGTTCACCGGCCAGTTGGCGCAAGTGTTGAAAACCCTGCCCACTGCTGACCACCAGGCCGTTCAGGCGTTCCCCGGCGATACACCGGACCAGAGTGGCCTCAGGGTAATGCGGCAGGTAGCGGCGATACAACTCAAGGTAATCGACCCGCGCGCCGAGTGCCGCCAGACGCTCGGCGAGCAGCTCGCGCCCGCCTTCGCCACGGATGATCAGCACCCGGGATTGCGGGCGCTTGATCGCGGCGGTCAACGCCGGCAGTTGCAGCAGCGCTTCGCTGTCATCACCTTGTGCCGGGTAGCTGACATTCAGACCGTGGTCGTCGAGGATCTGTGCGGTGGCAGCGCCAACGGTGAACCAGGCTTGCGCGGGCAGCTGCGGCCAGTGCGCGTTCAGTTGCTCAAGCGCCAGGCGCGCCGCCGGCTTGCTGACGACGATGATCGCGCTGTACTGGTCGAGCGCCTGCACCTGGCCAAGCTGCGCCGGCGTCAGCGCCAGCGGCTCGGTTTCCAGCAACGGCAGGCTGCTGCTGAACACGCCCTGCTCGGCAAGCGTGCGGGCCAGCGCGCTGCACTCTTCGGCCGGCCGGGTCAGCAGCAGGCGCCAGGCGCTCACGGGTGCCCGGCCTCGCCGTAGACCGCCTTGAGGATGTCTTCAGCACCTTGAGCCAGCAGGTCTTCAGCGACCTTGATACCGAGCGCTTCGGCCTCCTCGCGCGGCGCACGGGCCTGAGCCGTGAGCAGCTTGCCGCCAGCCGGTTCGCCAACCAGGCCGCGCAGCCACAGCTGCTCGCCTTCGAGCACCGCGTAGCAGGCAATCGGCACCTGGCAGCCACCATTGAGGTGTTTGTTAAGGGCGCGCTCGGCAGTCACCCGGTCGGCGGTGTCGGCGTGATGCAGCGGCGCCAGCAGCGCATGGATTTCGCTGTCGGCACTGCGGCACTCGATGCCCACTGCGCCCTGGCCGCCTGCGGGCAGGCTGTCGTCGACGCTGATGCTGGAGGTGATACGGTCTTCGAAGCCCAGGCGGATCAGGCCGGCGGCGGCGAGGATGATGGCGTCGTACTCGCCGGCATCGAGCTTGGCCAGACGGGTGTTGACGTTGCCGCGCAAGAAGCGGATCTCGAGGTCCGGGCGGCGGGTCAGCAACTGCGCCTGGCGGCGCAGGCTTGAGGTACCGACGATACTGCCGGCCGGCAACGCCTCAAGGCTGTCGAAGGTGTTGGAAACAAAGGCATCGCGCGGGTCTTCGCGCTCGCAGATGCAGAACAGGCCCAGGCCTTCGGGGAAGTCCATCGGCACGTCTTTCATCGAGTGCACGGCGATGTCGGCCTGGTTTTCCAGCAGCGCGGTTTCCAGCTCTTTGACGAACAGGCCCTTGCCGCCGATTTTCGACAGCGGCGAGTCGAGCAGCTTGTCGCCACGGCTGACCATCGGCACCAGGGTCACGACCAGGCCGGCATGGGCCTGTTCCAGACGGGCTTTGACATATTCGGCCTGCCACAGGGCCAAGGCACTTTTGCGGGTGGCAATGCGGATTTCGCGAGTGGACATGGAACGATCCGTACGAGATAGATTCGCCCGATGATAACAGCTCAGTCCAGACCGCTAGCAGATCTAAATCATGGTAGGAGCCGACCATCCCTGGCCGTCGACCGCTCCCTGGTCCCCGCCCTTAAAGCTGTTGCATCATTTTGCGTACACCAGCCACATGCCGGCGGCTGACGATCAGGGCATCACCGTTGAGGCCCTTGAGGAATAGCTGAAAATGCCCAAGCGGCGTGCGTTGCAGACGTTCGATGCGGTTGCGGGCGACCAGCGCATTGCGGTGAATGCGCACAAAGCGTTCACCAAACTCGTCTTCCAGAGCCTTGAGCGGCTCGTCCAGCAGCACTTCGCCGGCCTCGTGGCGCAAGGTCACGTATTTGTGGTCGGCAATGAAGTAGATCACCTGGTCGAGCGGAATCAGCTCGATACCCTTGCGGGTGCGCGCGCTGATATGGCTGCGCGGGCCGCTGCCGCTCTCGGCGGCCGGGCGGGTCAGGGCCGCCAGTTGCACGCGGTTGGGCCGTTCGGCCTTTTTCAAGGCGTCGCGCAGGCTGTCGGGCTGCACCGGCTTGAGCACGAAGCCCAGGGTGCTGTCCTTGAACGACTCGACGGTGAACTCATCGTCACCGGTGCAAAACACCACCGCAGGCGGTGCTTCGCGTTCGCACAGCCGGGCAGCGACCTGCAGGCCATCCAGGCCCGGCATGCGAATGTCGAGCAGGACCACCTCAGGCTTGAGGCTGTCGATCAGGGCCAGGGCCTCTTCGCCATTGGTGGCGCTGGGCTCCAGCACGGTATAGCCCTCCAGTTCGCCGAGCAGTCGGCTCAGGCGTTCCCGGGCTTGGGGTTCGTCATCAACGATCAGGACATTCATATAGCGCTGGATTCCTGCGTGAGTCTCGCACAAGGATAGCGTAGACAGGTGAGGTGACGACCGTCACGGCGATCCACGCTCAGACTCGCACGATGGCTAAAGATTCACTGGCCCGGCAGGAAACATGCCGCGCCTCTGTCCAACTGTAGACGGTTGCCGCAACACTGCCGTTCAATCGATAAATATCCTGTTGCAAGCGCGCTGTCGCGGGCCTGTGCTGCGACATAAACCCGCATTTGCCCCGACCGCCGCACTCCGGCAGCCCCGCCAATCCTGCTATGATCGACGCCACTTTTTCCGTTCACGCCTTCAAGAGTGAATCCATGAGCACCGACAAGACCAATCAGTCCTGGGGCGGCCGCTTCAGTGAGCCCGTCGACGCCTTCGTCGCCCGTTTCACCGCCTCCGTCAATTTCGACCAGCGCCTGTACCGCCACGACATCATGGGTTCGATCGCCCACGCCACCATGCTGGCGAAGGTCGGCGTCCTCACCGACGCCGAGCGCGACACCATCATCGATGGCCTGAAAACCATCCAGGGTGAAATCGAGGCCGGCAACTTCGACTGGCGCGTCGACCTTGAAGACGTGCACATGAACATCGAAGCGCGCCTGACCGACCGCATCGGCATCACCGGCAAGAAGCTGCACACCGGCCGTAGCCGCAACGACCAGGTCGCCACCGACATCCGCCTGTGGCTGCGTGACGAAATCGACCTGATCCTGGCCGAGATCACCCGCCTGCAGCAGGGCCTGCTGGAGCAGGCCGAGCGCGAAGCCGAGACCATCATGCCCGGCTTTACCCACCTGCAAACCGCGCAGCCGGTGACTTTCGGCCACCACCTGCTGGCCTGGTTCGAAATGCTCAGCCGCGACTATGAGCGCCTGGTTGATTGTCGCAAGCGCACCAACCGCATGCCCCTGGGCAGCGCCGCGCTGGCCGGCACCACCTACCCGATCGATCGCGAACTGACCTGCCAGCTGCTGGGCTTCGAAGCTGTGGGCGGCAACTCGCTGGACGGCGTTTCCGATCGCGACTTCGCCATCGAGTTCTGCGCCGCCGCCAGCGTGGCGATGATGCACCTGTCGCGTTTCTCCGAAGAGCTGGTGCTGTGGACCAGCGCGCAGTTCCAGTTCATCGACCTGCCCGATCGCTTCTGCACCGGCAGCTCGATCATGCCGCAAAAGAAGAACCCGGACGTCCCGGAGCTGGTGCGCGGCAAGACCGGCCGTGTGTTCGGCGCCCTCACCGGCCTGCTGACCCTGATGAAAGGCCAACCGCTGGCCTACAACAAGGACAACCAGGAAGACAAAGAGCCGCTGTTCGACGCCGCCGACACCCTGCGCGACTCGCTGCGTGCCTTTGCCGACATGATCCCGGCGATCAAGCCTCGCCACGCCATCATGCGCGAAGCGGCCCTGCGCGGCTTCAGCACCGCCACCGACCTGGCCGACTACCTGGTGCGCCGCGGCCTGCCGTTCCGTGATTGCCACGAAATCGTTGGCCACGCGGTGAAGTACGGCGTCGATACCGGCAAGGACCTGGCCGAGATGAGCCTGGACGAACTGCGCCAGTTCAGCGACCAGATCGAGCAGGACGTGTTCGCCGTGCTGACCCTCGAAGGCTCGGTCAACGCCCGTGACCACATCGGCGGGACTGCGCCTGCGCAAGTACGCGCCGCCGTAGCCCGCGGCAAGGCGCTGCTCGCCGCGCGCTAAGCCCTTCCTGCGTCTTGCTACCCAGCCAGTTCTGCCTGGGTAGCCGCACGCAAGCGCTGAAGGAAAGCCGGCGTTTCGGCTTTCCTGTCAGCTGCAACCTTGTGCACATTCGGATTTTCCCCCAGTCGCTCGAACAGTGCCCGGGCGCCCGGCAATGGCTGCAGGTAATCAATGCCGAACAGACGCTGGCCAACCTGGCACGCCAGGTCGACGCTATAGAGAAAGTACAGGTCCGCCAGGGTAAGGCACTCGCCTGCCACATACGGGGCGAATCGACCGCGCTGGGCCAGGGCGGCAAAGCCCTTGTCCAGATCACGCCGGGCCTTGGCCTTCAAGGCCTCCGGGGTCGCCCTGCCGGCAAAGAACACTTCGACATAGCAGTAGCGGGCGGGCAGTTCGATGTACAGCTCGATTTCCTTGGCCAGCGCGCGCACCTGGGCGCGCTGGAAAGGTTCGGCCGGCAACAGCGCCACCTCAGGGCAGGCCTCTTCGAGGTAATCGAGGATGGCGTCGGTTTCGCTGATAAAGCCCTGCGCCACCTCCAGCACCGGCACCTTGCCGCGCGGGCTGATCGCCAGCACTTGCGGGTTCTGGCAACCATGCAGGGGCACCTCCTCGAACGGCAGGCGTTTTTCCAGCAGGGCGAGCTTGACCATGTTGTAGTAGTTGCTTGCAGAGAATCCGTGCAGTCGGAACATTTCCGGCCTCCTAGCCGCGTGAAGTCTCTGCATTTTTGGAACGAATCAAGCCAGAAAGCTGCCGTATGCTTCCGATAGACACGTAGGAGCTTTCTGCTTTTGCCTCAATAGTGCTCCAATCAGCGCTTGCCCGAGCGCACCATCTCGAGGAAAGCCGGCATCTGCGCTTCCTTGTCGGCGACGATCTTCTGTACGTTCGGGTTGTTCTTGAACTGCTCCAGCAGCGCCTTGGCCTGTGGGAAGTCTTCCAGCACATCGATGGCAAAAACCTTCTTGCCCACGGCATAGGCCAGGTCGACGCTGAAGCAGAACAGCAAGTCGGCGATGGTCAGGCTGTCGCCGGCCACATAAGGGCTGAACTTGCCGTTGCGCTTGAGGGTAGCGATACCGGCCAGCAGTTCGGTCTTGGCCTTGGCCTTGATGGCTTCATCGACCTGGGCGCCGAAAAACGCTTCGGGGTAGCAGGCACGTGCGGGCAGCTCGATGTACAGCTCGATTTCCTTGGCCAGCTCGTGAACCTTGGCCTGGGCAAATACCCCCTCTGGCAGCAGTGCCTTGCCTGGCTGGGTCTGCTCGATGTAGTCGAGGATCAGGCTGGTTTCACTGAGAAAACCGTCTTCGCTCTGCAGCGCCGGTACTTTGCCGCGCGGGCTGATTTTCAGCGCTTCGGGGCTCTGGCCGCCGAAAAACAGCACTTCCTCAAACGGTACGCCCTTTTCCAGCAGCGCCAGTTTGACCATGTTGTAGTAGTTGCTGACCGCGAATCCATGAAGCTTGAGCATGAAACAGCCTCCAGGCCGAAAAGGGGTTGGCCGGGTTGTTATAGACCCAAGTGCCGGGTACTGACCAGCATCATGAAGATTGTCGATAACAAGGCATTGCTGCCGGGCCCGTGGCAAACTGGGCACCCCAAAAGAGGAAAGCGCCCATGAGCGAACCTACCGATATCGACAACGACGACGAAGCGTTCGCCGAGTCGACCCTGATCGAAGCGATCGAGAACCAGATCGAAAGCGACAACCCGCCAGCGGCCAAGGCCACGTTCAACAAGCTGACCCTGGTGGGCTACGAGCGTGAAGACATCCTCAACCTTATGGCCCACGTGCTGGCCTACGAGATTGATGCGATGCTTGAAGACGACCGCGCGTTCAACACCGAATGGTACGAAACCGCCTTGCGCGCCCTGCCCGAGCTGCCGCCGGAAAAGGACTGAAGCAAAGCAGGATTTCCCTGACTACACTGCAAAACCAGGCACCGGCGACGGTGCTGCCCTCCTTGTCTGGAAGTCGGAGTCTTTATGTCGTTTACCCCCGAACTGATTGCCGAGCTGGAAGTCCTTGCCTTGTTCAACCTGGATAGCAGCCAGGAAGGCATCAAGGTCCATAACACTGCCTCCAAGGAGGTGATCGCCGCTGCGCGTCGCCTGTACGAGAAAAAGCTCACCGACCAGCCCGATGGCGGTTATCTGACCAGCCTTGGTCACGATGCTGCCGAGAACGTGCAGGTGTTGCTGAACATTCTGAACGTCGTCGAACCTGCCTGATCGGGACTGCCTTGCAGTCCATCGCCGGCAACGCCGGCTCCCACAGCGGGGGCTGGCCTTGCTAGCGGTAATCTCCACTCCATCGCTAATAAAATGGCGTCAAAATTAAAATAGCTTAAACTCGCCATTGCTCCCTAGACGGCCGGTTTCAGCTCGCCATGAACCACCCCCACGAAATTCGCCCCGACCTCGACCAGGGCATTGACCGCAAGGTGCTCAGCCAGCTGCGCCAACGCTTCCTGAAGCTCAACCAGGGGCGCCTGGGGCGGGCCATGGACGGGCTGTCGAGCCGCCAGCAGCAGGTCTTGACCCTGCTGCCGCTGTTTTTTCACGTCAATCACCCACTGTTGCCCGGTTATGTCTCAGGCACGACGCCCGCGGGGGTCGCCAACTTCGAGCCTGATGCGCAACTGCTGGCCGAAGCCCAGCGCCTGACCCGCTCATTTTCGTACAAGGCCCGACGCGGCAACCCGCCCCAGCCGATTCACGGGCTGTTCCTGATGGGCAGCCTGGGCACCCTGGCCCAGGCCGAGCAGAGCGACATGGACGTCTGGGTCTGTCACGCCGCCGACCTGAGCGAAAGCGACCTGGCGGAGTTGCGCAAAAAATGCCTGCTGCTGGAAATCTGGGCCGCCAGCCAGGGCACCGAAGCCCACCTGTTCTTGATCGAGCCGCAAGGCTTCGTCCAGGGCGAACGCGACGGCCAGCTCAGCTCCGACGACTGCGGCACCACCCAGCATTACCTGCTGCTCGACGAGTTCTACCGCACCGCCATCTGGCTGGCCGGGCGCACACCCTTGTGGTGGCTGGTGCCGGTCTATGAAGAGCCACGCTACCGGCAATACATCCAGACCCTGCTGTCCAAGCGTTTCGTGCGTGCCGAAGACCACCTCGACCTCGGCCACCTGGCGCACATCCCTCCGGGCGAATTCGTCGGCGCCGGGCTCTGGCAACTGTTCAAGGGCATTGAATCGCCCTACAAGTCGGTGCTCAAGCTGCTGCTTACCGAGGTCTACGCCAGTGAACACCCGCAGGTGCAGTGCCTGAGCCTGCAGTTCAAGCAGGCGGTGTTCAGCAATCGCCTCGACCTCGACGAGCTCGACCCCTACATGATGGTCTACCGGCGTATCGAGCAGTACCTGCAAGGCCGCGGCGAACGCGAGCGGCTGGAGCTGGTGCGGCGCAGCCTGTACCTGAAGGTCAACAAGAAGCTCAGCGGCCTGGCCCGCCAGCGCAGTGCCAGCTGGCAGCGGGACCTGCTGCAGCGCCTGAGCCAGGAATGGAGCTGGGATCAACGCCAGCTGGCGCTGCTCGACAACCGCAGCCAATGGAAAGTCCGTCAGGTGGCGGTCGAGCGCCGGGAGCTGGTAGCCGAGCTGAACTACAGCTACCGCTTCCTCTGCCAGTTTGCCCGCAGCCAGAACGCCACCAGCCGCATCGACCAGCGCGATCTCAGCGTGCTCGGCCGGCGCCTGTATGCCGCCTTTGAACGGCGCGCCGGCAAGGTTGAGTTCATCAACCCGGGCATCGCCCCGGACCTCGCCGAAGACACCCTGACCCTGGTGCAGTCACCCAACCGCAAAGAGCCAGGGCAGACCCACTGGGGCCTGTACAACGGCAACCTCGGCGTGCACGAGTGGGAGCACTTCGCGCCGATCAAGCGCTGCCGCGAACTGCTCGAACTGCTGACCTGGGCGCACCGCAACGGTGTGATCGACAGCAGCACGCGCCTGGCCCTGCACCCGGGCAGCAGCGACCTGAGCGAGTATGAGCTGTTCAACCTGCTCGGCAGCCTGCAACAGAGCGTCGCCCTGCCCCTGACGGTGGTCAGCGAACAGCGCCTGCTGCAACCGAGCGTGGTGGACGAGATCTTGCTGCTGGTCAATGTCGGCATCGACCCGCTACAGCACCACCGCGACCTGAACATCCTGATGACCACCGAGCGCACTGACTCGCTGAGCTACGCCGGGGTGCGCGAAAACCTGGTGCTGACCCTCGACCAGGTCACCCTCAACAGCTGGAACGAAGTGCAGGTGCACCGCTACGACGGCGAACATGCCCTGCTGCGTTGCCTGCGTGATTATCTCAACAGCCTGGGCGCCGGCCACACGCCCAGGCTGCGGGTCCGCTGCTTCTGCCACAACCGCGCCCAGGCCATCGCCCTGCGGGTCGAGGAAGTGTTCGCCAGCACTCAGGCGCTGCTGGCGCAGAACCTCAACCAGCGCTACCTGTTGCAAGTCGAGCAGCACACCCATGTACTGGAACTGCAACGCGGCGCGGTAAACCTGGTGACCCTCGACGATCCGGACGCGGTGCTGCGCTACCTCGGTGAAGAACGCAGCGACTACAGCCCCCTGCACCTGGACGCCAATGCCCTGCAGGAGCTCGACCTGGCGCAACTGCTGCCGCTGGGCCAGCCGCAGTGCATCCAGCTGTTCTATCGGCTGCAGGACACCTGTGCGGATGTCTACGTACTCGATGAGCACAATGCCCTGTGGCAGCAGCGCTTGCCGTTTCACGATGAAAACAGCCTGTTGTTGCCGCTTCAGCGCTTCTTGCAATCGATCGTGTTTCGCCGCGATGCGCGCCTGCCACTGGACAGCCTGCAGGCCCAGGGTTCACTGGATATTCTTTATTACCAATTGTTGCCATCAGGCACTGGCAAGGTTCGCCAGGTAGAAGCGCGCCAGGTCGAGGTCAAGGCCATCGACCGGCCCTACTACGAAGTGCAGGCGATTCTGCAGGCCGGCGCCAGCGATGACGTGCAAGTCACGCTGTACTGCAATCAGCGGGAGTTTTCCCAGCTCGAGCATGGCGACCAGCTGTATGCGGTGGTCGCCCGCGAGATCATCGAGCAGCGCCGCGAGGCTGAGCGCTACCGCTGCTACATCACCGACCTGGACTTGTCGGGCCTGCTGGCCGATGGCCTGGGCTCGAGCATTCTCTACCTGCGCTACAAGGGCGAACTGGAGCGGGCGCTCAACGAGGCCCTGGCGCAGGCTTGAGGCTCAGAGGTCGAAGTCACCTGCCGCTTCTGGCTGGTATTCGACTTCAAGCAGCTTGAGCTTGAGGGTCTTGCCGCCTGGGGCCGGCCAGTCGATCTGCTCGCCTACCGACAAGCCCAGCAGCGCGCTGCCGATCGGCGCGAGGATAGAGATCTTGCCTTCGTCGGCGTTGGCGTCTTTCGGGTAGACCAGGGTCAGGTGGTAGTCCTTGCCGCTGGCTTCTTCGCGGCAATGAACCCGGGAGTTCATGGTCACGACACCGGCCGGAACTTCCTCGTGACCGACCTGGTCGGCGCGGTCGAGCTCGTCCTGCAAGGCGAGCACACCCGGCGAGTCCTGCGTCTTCTCATCGAGGCTGTCGATCAGACGCTCGAGACGCTGCACGTCCAAGCGGGTGACGATAATGGAAGGGTGGGTGCTCATGATCCGGTCAGACTCCTTTTTTTGGGCGATATAAAGCAAAACCCCGCCCAAGGGCGGGGTTTGCAGGAATTCGGCACAGCCGAAACAGGTTCGACACTACCACAGCCAAGTAAATACACAATACCCGCAGGGTCTATGCCAACCCGGCCAGCTGTCGACGCGCCAGCGCCTCGCGGCAGATCTGCCGGCGCTGCTCGTCATCGGCCGCGCGCCACTGGCGAATGTCCTCGACATGGCGATAGCAACCGATGCAGACCTTGTGTTCATCCAGCCGGCAGGTGCTGATGCACGGCGACGGTACTGCCGGGCTGACGTTACTGTAGAGCGGCTTGGCCGGCTTGGCTGCGCTGCTCATCAGATGTCGTCGAAATCGAGCTTTTCACCCGCCCGCTCCCAGACGATGCGCTCCAGCATCTCGCCCAGCAGCTCCTCGGTCTTTTCACAGGTCCACTTGCCGTTCTGCTCGTCGTAGTCGAAGTGGAAACCACCGGACTTGTCGGCCAGCCACAGCTGGCGCAGCGGTTCCTGGCGGCTGAAGATCAGCTGGCTACCGTTGTCGAACTTGATGGTCAGGACCCCTGCCGAGTTCTCCATGTCCAGATCCAGGTCAGTCTCGTCGAACAGGTCTTCCAGCGCCTGTTGGGTCGCGTCGACCAGGTCGTGAAAACGCGCTTCGGTCAAACTCATTGCAAGAACCTCAAAAATGTCTGCACACACGCAAGCCGGGCAAGATACGAGCGCGGCGCGCCGAATGCAAAGGATACCGACCTGCGCCAGGCAGCGCAGCCACCACCCCGCCCGACGGCGGGTTGCCCGCATAGGCAAGGGGCCGGGCGCTCGGTATACTCGGGCGCAATACTGCTTATTACAAAGGATTACGCCATGAAGCGCCTGATCTCCACCCTCGCGGCGCTCGTCGCGGTTGCCTGCCTCGTTTCCGCCTGCGGCCAGAAGGGCCCGCTGTACCTGCCAGACGACAGCAAAGACGGTAAAAAGTCGCAATCGCACAAGCACCAGTAAGGGTAACCCATGGACGCTTTCAACTACCGCGACGGTCAGCTGTTCGCGGAAGGCGTGGCCCTGTCGGCCATCGCCGAACGTTTCGGCACGCCGACCTACGTCTACTCGCGCGCCCACATCGAGGCCCAGTACCGTAGCTACGCCGATGCTCTGGAGGGTGTTTCGCACCTGGTGTGCTTCGCCGTCAAGGCCAACTCCAACCTCGCTGTGCTGAACCTGCTGGCCCGCCTGGGCGCAGGTTTCGACATCGTTTCCGGCGGTGAGCTGGAGCGTGTACTGGCCGCGGGCGGGCGTGCCGATCGCGTGGTGTTCTCCGGCGTCGGCAAAACCCGCGAAGACATGCGCCGCGCCCTGGAAGTCGGCGTGCACTGCTTCAACGTCGAATCCACCGACGAGCTCGAGCGCCTGCAGGTAGTGGCCGCCGAAGTGGGCGTACGCGCGCCGGTTTCGCTGCGGGTCAACCCGGACGTCGATGCCGGTACCCACCCGTACATCTCCACGGGCCTGAAAGAAAACAAGTTCGGTATCGCCATCGCCGATGCCGAAGAGGTGTACATCCGCGCCGCGCAACTGCCGAACCTGGAAGTGGTCGGCGTCGACTGCCATATCGGCTCGCAGCTGACCACCCTGGAACCCTTCCTCGATGCCCTCGACCGCCTGCTGGCGTTGATCGACCGCCTCGGCGACTGCGGCATCCTCCTGCGTCACCTGGACCTGGGTGGCGGCGTCGGTGTGCGTTATCGCGACGAAGAGCCGCCGCTGGCCGGCGACTACATCAAGGCCATCCGCGAGCGCGTCGGCGACCGCGACCTGGCCCTGGTATTCGAGCCGGGCCGCTATATCGTCGCCAACGCTGGCGTGCTGCTGACCCAGGTCGAGTACCTCAAGCACACCGAGCACAAGGATTTCGCCATCGTCGATGCGGCGATGAACGACCTGATCCGCCCGGCCCTGTACCAGGCCTGGATGAACGTCACGGCGGTGCAGCCGCGTGCCGGCGAAGGCCGTGTTTACGACATCGTCGGGCCGATCTGCGAAACCGGCGACTTCCTCGCCAAGGAGCGCGAGCTGAACCTGGCCGAAGGCGACCTGCTGGCGGTGCACTCGGCGGGCGCCTATGGTTTTGTCATGAGCTCGAACTACAACACCCGTGGTCGTTGTGCCGAAGTGCTGGTCGATGGTGACCAGGCCTTCGAAGTGCGTCGTCGCGAAACCGTGGCCGAGTTGTTCGCCGGCGAAAGCCTGCTGCCGGAGTAAACCCATGCTGCTGCGTTTTACCAAGATGCATGGGCTGGGCAACGACTTCATGGTCCTCGACCTGGTCAGCCAGCATGCGCACATTTTGCCCAAGCACGCCAAGCAATGGGGCGACCGCCACACCGGCATCGGTTTCGACCAGTTGCTGATCGTCGAGGCGCCGAGCAATCCGGAAGTGGATTTCCGCTACCGAATCTTCAACGCCGACGGCTCCGAGGTCGAACAGTGCGGCAACGGTGCGCGCTGCTTTGCGCGCTTCGTGCTGGACAAGCGCCTGACCGCGAAAAAACGTATCCGCGTTGAGACCAAGGGCGGCATCATCGAACTCGACGTGCGCAACGACGGGCAGATCAGCGTCGACATGGGCCCGCCGCGGCTGGTGCCGGCCGAGATCCCGTTCGACGCGCCGGCCCAGGCCCTGAGCTATCCGCTCGAGGTTGCCGGGCGCACAGTCGAACTGGCGGCCGTGTCGATGGGCAACCCCCATGCGGTGCTGCGCGTCGACGACATCAACGCCGCGCCAGTGCACGAGCTGGGCGCGCAGATCGAACATCACCCGCGCTTCCCGCAGCGGGTCAATGTCGGTTTCATCCAGGTCATCGACCGTCACCGCGCGCAACTGCGGGTGTGGGAACGCGGCGCGGGCGAAACCCAGGCCTGCGGTACCGGTGCTTGCGCCGCTGCCGTGGCGGCGATCAGCCAGGGCTGGATGGATTCACCGCTGTTGATCGACCTGCCGGGTGGGCGCCTGTCCATCGAATGGGCAGGCCCGGGCAAACCGGTGTTGATGACCGGCCCCGCCGTACGCGTGTTTGAAGGACAGGTTCGTCTATGAGTGAGTACCAGCCATGACCGATCAGCCCCAGGCTCCCGCCGAACAGCCCACCGACCTTAGCGCCGAGGGCTCGACGCCCACCCTCGGGGCTGAGGCCGTGGTTGCCTACCTGCGCGACAACCCGACGTTCTTCGCCGAGCACGACGAACTGCTCAGCGAGCTGCACATTCCCCATCAGCGTGGCGATAGCGTGTCGCTGGTCGAGCGCCAGCTCAAGCTGCTGCGCGACCGCAATATCGAGATGCGTCACCGCCTGTCGCAACTGATGGACGTGGCCCGCGACAACGACCGGCTGTTCGACAAGACCCGCCGGCTGATCCTCGACCTGCTCGATGCTGACAGCCTCGAAAGCGTGGTGATGGCTGTCGAAGACAGCCTGCGCCAGGAGTTCAAGGTGCCCTTCGTCAGCCTGATTCTGTTCGGTGAAACCGCCGCTCCGGTCGGCCGCTGGGTCAACAGCGGCGACGCCCAGCAAGCCATTGGTGGCCTGTTGTGCGCCGGCAAGACGGTCAGCGGCAACTTGCGCGATCATGAGCTGGACTTCCTGTTCGGCGAAGAGCAGCGCAAGGAAGTCGGCTCCAGCGCCGTCGCCACCCTCAACCACCAGGGCCTGCACGGCGTACTGGCGATCGGTAGTCGCGACCCGCAGCATTACAAGAGCACGGTCGGTACCCTGTTCCTCAGCTACATCGCCGAAGTGCTCGGCCGGGTCGTCCCGCGCCATACCCAGACCCTGCGTCCGGTGCGCTAGTGGAACGCCAGCTGGAGGCCTTCTGCGCGCACTTGCGCAACGAGCGCCAGGTGTCCGAACACACCCAGCTGGCCTACCGACGCGACCTCGAAAGCGTCCTGGCGTTCTGCGCCAAGGGCGGCATCGACAGCTGGAACGCCCTGCAGATCCAGCACCTGCGCCAACTGATCGCCCGCCAGCATCACCAGGGCCAGTCCTCGCGCAGCCTTGCCCGCCTGCTCTCAGCGGTGCGCGGTTTCTACCGTTACCTCAACCGTGAAGGCCACTGCAGCCACGATCCGGCCAACGGCCTGTCAGCGCCCAAGGGCGAACGGCGCCTGCCCAAGACCCTCGACACCGACCGTGCCCTGCAACTGCTGGAAGGTGCGGTCGAGGATGAATTCCTCGCCCGCCGCGACCAGGCCATGCTCGAGCTGTTCTACTCCTCCGGCCTGCGCCTGTCGGAGTTGACCAGCCTCAACCTGGAGCAGCTCGACCTGCCCGGCGGCCTGGTGCAAGTCCATGGCAAGGGCAGCAAGACCCGCGTGCTGCCGGTCGGGCGCAAGGCCCGCGAGGCGCTGGAGCAATGGCTGGTGCTGCGCGCCGGCAGCGGCCCGCAGGACGGCGCGGTGTTCGTCAGCCAGCAGGGCCGGCGCCTGGGCCCACGGGCCATTCAACTGCGGGTGCAAGCCGCTGGCGCCCGCGAACTGGGCCAGAACCTGCACCCGCACATGTTGCGACACTCCTTCGCCAGCCACTTGCTGGAATCGTCCCAGGACCTGCGCGCCGTACAAGAGATGCTCGGTCATGCCGACATCGCCACCACGCAGATCTACACTCACCTGGACTTCCAGCACCTGGCCGCCGTGTATGACAGCGCCCACCCCCGGGCCAAACGCAGTAAGGGCAGTGACTCATGAGCATCAAGCTGATCACCTTCGACCTCGACGACACCCTGTGGGACACCGCACCGGTGATCGTCAGCGCCGAGACCACCCTGCGCGACTGGCTAGCGGCCAATGCGCCAACCCTGGGCGCGGTTCCGGTCGAGCACCTGTATGCCATTCGCGAGCGCCTGGTGCAGGCAGAACCCGGGCTCAAGCACCGCATCAGCGCCCTGCGCCGGCGCGTACTGTTCCATGCCCTGGAAGAGGTCGGCTACAGCGAGAACAAGGCCCGTGAGCTGGCCAACGAAGGCTTTGAAGTGTTCCTCCACGCCCGCCACCAGATCGATATCTTCCCTGAGGTGCAGCCGGTGCTGGAGATCCTCCGTCACCACTACACCCTGGGCGTGGTCACCAATGGCAACGCCGATGTGCGCCGCCTGGGCCTGGCCGATTACTTCAAATTTGCCCTGTGCGCCGAAGACCTAGGCATCGGCAAACCCGACCCGCAACCCTTCCTCGAAGCCCTGCGCCAGGGCGAAGTCGAGGCGACTGCGGCGGTGCACATTGGCGATCACCCCGGCGATGACATTGCCGGGGCCCAGCGCGCCGGCCTGCGGGCGATCTGGTTCAACCCCCAGGGCAAGGCCTGGGAAGCCGAGAACCGCCCTGACGCGGAGATCCAGCGCCTGTCGCAGCTGCCTGAACTGCTCAACAGCTGGCGCTGAAGCGCAGACACAAAAAAGCCCGCAGCGACGGCGGGCTTTCTTGCTGACGGGGCCACTCAGATAGGGCGGCTACCGTACTTGTTGTCCGGCTTCTTGGGCGGATCGGCGACCACGTTGGCCTCCACTTCCTGCACCTTGCCACCACGGGAGAGAAACTCTTCCATGGCCTTGGCCAGGGCATCACGCTCCTTCTGCTTGGCTTCCATGCTCGGCATGTCTTCTACCGAGACTGCCGCCGACTTCGACTTGCCTTTGGCTACGGGAGCCGGGCTGTCGTCGCCGCTGTCGTCAGCCACATCATCGGCTGCCGCTTCGAGGCCTTCATCGCCTTCGTCTTCATCGCCTACTTCGAGGTCGTCAGTTTCCAGATCGTCGTCGCTCATGTTCTACCTCATGACTTGCGAAAAGCAGATTAGTTATAGACCAGCAACGTCGAAAATCGACAGCTGCCAGAAAAAATTCAAGCGCCGCAGGCAGGCTGCGGGCCGTGGTTGCGCCACAACGAATGGCGAGAACCGGGCAAACCCCACGTCACGGGCGAGGTCTGTACAAATAAAGAGCGGGCGGCGGTAATGCGCCGACATACCCTGGCATGATCGACTCGCTTATTGGCAAGCCTAGCAAAGGGTACGGAAGTTTGCGGACAGCTCGTCAGCACCCTTCGGCGCGCATTCTAGCGTGCTCAGAGAAAAAGCAAAGTGCCTAAATTTCACTGAGCGCTGTAAGTTTTCTACCCACGTCGCACGCAGCCATCAAAGCGCGGCAAGAAACCGTTTGCGCCTGAGAGAAGTGACAAAATCCGGACAAAAAAATGCCCGGCAAGCCGGGCAAGATTTTTTCGAGGACGTTACAGGTTGTAGCCGCGCTCGTTGTGTTGCGCCAGGTCGAGACCGACCGACTCTTCTTCTTCGTTGACCCGCAGGCCCATGACCAGATCCAGCACCTTGAGAATCACGTAGGTGACGATCGCGGTGTAGATCACGGTAAAGCCGACGCCCTTGGCCTGAATCCAGACTTGCGCGCCGATGTCTTCGACGGTGCCGAAGCCGCCCAGTGCCGGGGCTGCGAACACGCCGGTGAGGATCGCGCCGACGATACCGCCGATGCCGTGCACGCCGAAGGCATCCAGGGAGTCGTCGTAACCCAGCTTGCGCTTGAGGCTGGTGGCGCAGAAGTAGCAGATCACGCCCGCCACCAGGCCGATTACCAGGGCGCCCATCGGCCCGACAGTGCCGGCAGCCGGGGTGATGGCCACAAGACCGGCGACCACGCCCGAGGCGATGCCCAGTGCGCTTGGCTTACCGTGGGTCAGCCACTCGGCGAACATCCAGCCCAGGGCCGCTGCGGCGGTAGCGATCTGGGTCACCAGCATGGCCATGCCGGCGGTGCCGTTGGCGGCAGCGGCGGAGCCTGCGTTGAAGCCGAACCAGCCAATCCACAGCATGGCCGCGCCCATCAGCGTATAGCCGAGGTTGTGCGGCGCCATTGGCGTGGTCGGGAAGCCCTTGCGCTTGCCCAGTACCAGGCAGGCCACCAGGCCGGCAATACCGGCGTTGATGTGCACCACGGTGCCGCCAGCGAAATCGAGCACGCCCCAATCCCACATCAGGCCGCCGTTACCGCTCCAGACCATATGGGCGATGGGCGCATAGACCAGGGTGAACCAGATGGCCATGAAGATCAGCATCGCCGAGAACTTCATGCGCTCGGCAAAGGCGCCGACGATCAGCGCCGGAGTGATGATCGCGAAGGTCATCTGGAAGGTGATGAACACCGCTTCAGGGAACAGCGCCGCCGAAGAGGTCAGGCTCGCCGGGGTCACGCCGGCGAGGAACGCCTTGGACAGACCGCCAACGAAGGAATTGAAGTTGACGACACCTTGCTCCATACCGGTGGTATCGAAGGCCAGGCTGTAGCCGTAAACCACCCACAGGACGCTGATCAGGCCGGTGATCGCAAAGCACTGCATCATCACCGACAGCACGTTCTTGGAACGCACCATGCCGCCGTAGAACAGGGCCAGACCAGGGATGGTCATGAACAGCACCAGGGCTGTAGCGGTCAACATCCAGGCGGTGTCGCCGGAGTTGAGCACGGGGGCTGCCGCCTCCTCTGCCAGGGCCAGGCCAGGCATTACGAGGGACAAAAGGGCTCCTAGCCCTGCGAACTGACGCAGAGTCATATTGTTATCTCCTGGGGCGTTGGGGTTTGGTGAGGCTTTTTTTAGATCGCGTCGGTATCGGTTTCGCCGGTACGGATGCGAATCGCCTGCTCCAGATTGACCACGAAAATCTTGCCGTCACCGATCTTGCCGGTGTTGGCCGCCTTGGTGATCGCCTCGATGACCCGGTCCAGATCCTTGTCGTCGATGGCGACGTCGATCTTCACCTTGGGCAGAAAATCGACCACATACTCAGCGCCGCGATACAGCTCGGTGTGACCTTTCTGCCGGCCGAAACCTTTGACTTCAGTGACAGTAATGCCCTGCACGCCGATTTCGGACAGCGACTCGCGCACGTCGTCCAACTTGAACGGCTTGATGATGGCAGTGACTAGCTTCATGAAACTCTCTCCCGAATTGGTGGACTTGCCCCAGGAAAACAAACCCGACTCAAGTCTAAGCGCAGTGCCTGGCTTTGTAACGCGTCGTCATGGTGACTGCATCAGTGCATGGGTCATGAAGGACATAGCAGAAACCTTGCCAGAATGGTTAAAGCCAAGAATTACAGGGACTTAGGTTGCACAACCCGACTTGGCCAGTCGCCAGCACGGGTTTGCTGCACAACAACGGTGCGCGGCGTTTCGCCGCCATGCGCGAAAAGCGTGCAGCATTGGGGCCCTGAGGCTGCGTGTTACACTGGCGCCCCATTGCATACTGTGGACAGCCGAACATGCTCGCGCCCAAAGCCTTTCTTGATGCCCTGAGCGACCAGGCCTCGCGCCTGTTCAGCGGCGACACCTCGCAGCCTCGCAGCGAAATCGAAAGCCAGTTCAAAGCCCTGCTGCAAAGCGGCTTCAGCAAACTCGAGCTGGTCAGCCGGGAAGAATTCGACAGCCAGATGGTCGTCCTGGCCCGCACCCGCGCCCGTCTTGAGGCGCTCGAAGCCAAGGTCGCGGAAATGGAAGCACGCCTGAACCCGCCTGCTGCCGAGTGAGCTTGCGATGACGCCTTCTACTGAGTACCCGGTGCTGTTGTTCTCCTATGGCACCCTGCAGGACAAAGCTGTGCAGCTGGCCAACTTCGGCCGTGAACTGGTCGGCCAGGAGGACCAGATGCTCGGTTACAGCCAGGCCTGGGTGGAAATCACCGACCCGCAAGTCCTGGCCACCAGCGGCAAGACCCAGCACCCGATCGTCACCCCCAGCAGCAATGCCGACGACAGCGTACCCGGCATGGTCTTGCAGATCAGCGAAGCCGAACTTGCCGCGGCGGATGCCTATGAAGTGTCCGACTACAAGCGGGTTGCGGTGACCCTGGCCTCTGGTCTGACGGCCTGGGTTTACGTGCGCGCCTGAGCGACGCGGTAGTGGTCAAGGCGTCGCACATAACGCTCGGCGTGGCTGGCTGTACTGGCCTCATCGCGGGTCAAGCCCGCTCCTACAAGCCTGAGAACAGTGCTGAACCTGTCGGAGCTGGCTTGCCGGCGATCGAGTGCGCAGCGCTCGCACTAGTGGTCCTGTAAAAACCAGACTCACTCTTCCCCGCCCCGATCCGCTCCACCCCACTACGCTTGCAGAGCCGCAGGACGCGGCTTTGTCTAGATCATGGAGCGTTCATGTCCCTCGCCCTTGTCCACAGCCGTGCCCAGGTCGGTGTTTCGGCCCCGGAGGTCAGTGTTGAAGCGCATCTGGCCAATGGTCTGCCGGCACTGACCCTGGTTGGCCTGCCGGAAGCGACCGTGAAAGAAAGCAAGGATCGGGTGCGCAGCGCGATCCTCAATTCCGGCCTGGAATTCCCCGCCCGGCGCATCACCCTTAACCTTGCTCCCGCGGATTTACCCAAGGATGGCGGACGCTTTGACCTGGCCATCGCCCTGGGGATCCTTGCCGCCAACGGCCAGTTCCCGATTGCAGCGCTTGGCGAGGTGGAATGCCTGGGTGAACTGGCGCTGTCCGGGGCAATCCGCTCGGTGCAAGGCGTACTGCCCGCTGCCTTGGCGGCACGAGAAGCCGGCCGGGCCTTGGTGGTGCCGCAAGAGAATGCCGAAGAAGCCTGTTTAGCATCGGGCCTGGTAGTGTTTGCAGTCAGTCACCTGCTGGAGTTAGTCGCCCACTTCAACGGCCAGAGCCCGCTCAATCCCTACGCTGCCAACGGCCTGTTGCTGCAGATCCGCCCCTACCCCGACCTCAACGAAGTACAGGGCCAGCAAGCCGCCAAGCGCGCACTGCTGGTTGCCGCCGCCGGTGCGCACAACCTGCTGTTCAGCGGCCCACCGGGCACCGGCAAGACCCTGCTCGCCAGCCGCCTGCCCGGCCTGTTGCCACCGCTGGATGAACGCGAAGCGCTGGAGGTGGCGGCGATACAGTCGGTGGCCAGCCATGTGCCGCTGAGCAGTTGGCCGCAGCGGCCGTTTCGCCATCCGCACCATTCGGCCTCCGGTGCTGCGCTGGTCGGCGGTGGCAGCCGACCGCAACCAGGAGAGATAACCCTGGCCCATCACGGCGTGCTGTTCCTCGATGAACTGCCGGAGTTCGAGCGGCGGGTACTGGAAGTGCTGCGCGAACCGCTGGAATCCGGCGAAATCGTCATCGCCCGGGCCAAGGACAAAATCCGCTTCCCGGCGCGCTTCCAACTGGTCGCCGCCATGAACCCCTGCCCCTGTGGATATCTTGGCGACCCCACCGGCCGCTGTCGCTGCAGCAGCGAACAGATCCAGCGCTACCGCAACAAACTCTCCGGCCCCTTGCTCGACCGTATCGACCTGCACCTGACCGTCGCCCGCGAAGCCACGGCACTATCCACCAACAGCAGCCACGGCGAAAGCAGCGCCACCATTGCCGCGCAAGTCGCCGCCGCCCGCGACATCCAGCAACAGCGCCAGGGTTGCGCCAACGCTTTCCTCGACCTGCCCGGCCTGCGCCATTACTGCGGGTTATCCACAGCCGACCAGAGCTGGCTGGAAAGCGCCTGCGAACGCCTGACCCTGTCCTTGCGCGCCGCCCATCGCCTGCTCAAGGTGGCGCGCACCCTGGCCGACCTGGAACAGGCTGAAAACATCGGACGCGGGCACCTGGCTGAAGCGCTGCACTATCGCCCGAGCAACCAGTAGTAATTGCCCGCATTCTGCTCTTAACTTGGCAACAGCCCACCGCACCGAGACCGGTATGTTCGCATTCGCCCAGAGTTACCCGCTGTTGCTCGGCATTACCCTGATCGTGCTCGACCTCACGCTCTGGCAACTGATACCCGTCAATCGCCGGCCCTGGCGCATCGCTGCGCGTTTGCTGGTGTTTTCGCTGTTCACCTGGGTGCTGATCAGCGCCGGGGTCAGCCCGCTACAACCTGCGCCCTGGGTCGAGGATGTGCCGCGTAATCTGCTCGCTACGGTGCTAGGGATTGCCTGGTGGCTGTTTGCGGCGCGTACCGCGACGGTGGTGATTGGCTTGGTGCTGGTGGCCCGTAGCGGCCACACCGGGCGCTTGCTGCAGGATGTGCTGGGGGCGGTGATTTTCCTGGTGGCCATTGTGGCTGCGGCGGCCTATGTGTTGCAGTTGCCGGTCAAAGGCCTGCTGGCAACCTCGGGGGTGATGGCGATCGTCATCGGCCTGGCGCTGCAGAGCACGCTCAGCGACGTGTTCTCCGGCATTGTGCTGAACACCACCCGCCCCTATCAGATCGGCGACTCGATCAGCATCGACGGCACCGAAGGCAAGGTCATCGAGATCGACTGGCGCGCCACCCGCTTGCTGACTGGCAACGGCAGCATGGCGGTGATTCCCAACTCGGTGGCGGCCAAGGCCAAGCTGCTTAATTTCAGCCAGCCCAGCGATGTGCATGGCGTCTCCATCAGCGTCGTGGTGCCGGCCAAGGTACGCCCGCGACGGGTGCTCGATGCCCTGGAAAAAACCCTGCAAGGCACACGTACCTTGCTGACCAGCCCGGCACCGAAAGCCACGATCAAGAGTTCGAGCCTGGAATCGGTGGAGTACGAGGCCAGCGGTTTTGTCAGTGCCATGAGCCAGAAGACCGAGGTGCGTAACCATATGTTCGACCTCGCCCACCGGCACCTGGAAGCCGCCGGCGTAGTGTGGAACAGCGACTCCCAGCAAGGCCAGGTGTGGAACCGTCAGCGCGCCCTGCTCGAAGACGTGCGCATCTTCCGTTCGCTCAGCAACGAGGAAAAAGACAACCTCAGCCAGCGCATGACCGCCGTGGAATACCTGGCCGACCAGGTGATCCTCGGCGTCGGCGACAGCTCGGATTACCTGCTGGTGATTGGCACCGGGGTAGTGTCGGTCGGCATTCGTGATGGCGACAAGCAGCTCGAAGCCGGGCGCATGGGTCCGGGCGAGGTGTTGGGAGTGGAAGGCCTGCTCGAAGCGGAAGACTCCACTGCCGAGTTCCGCACCCTGACCAGCTGCATCCTCTACCGTATCGACAAGGACGAAGTACGCAGCTGCCTGGAACAACGCACCGAGGTCAAGACCGCTCTGATCAAGTTGCAACGCATCCGCCAGCAAACCCGCCAGTCACTGCTCGAGCAAAAACCTGCAGCCATCAAGAAAGGCGGCTTTCTCAGCTGGCTGCACAAGTAGCGGTCAGAGCACCACGCGCAAGCACTGCCCGGCGTGATACAGCGAGAACCCGGTTTCGTAGAAGCCGGTCCGCAGCGCCGGCGCCGACACCGGTTTCATCGCCGAGAACGGAATCGGCAAGGCATCCGGGTTATCGCACAACAGGTACTGGGCGAAGGCTTTGCCGATCACTGTGCCGGTGGTGTTGCCACGGCCGTTGTAGCCGGTAACGGCGACGATGCCCGGCGCTGGCTCGAACAGGCGCATCAGGTGGTCCGGAGTGAAGTCGATGCAACCGGTCCAATGCATTTCCCACTCGACTTTGCCCAGTTGCGGGAAGTAATGGTTCTGGATGCGATCGGCCCAGCTGCGGATGAACCAGGCCGGCTTGTTGTCGACCCGCCCAAGGCTGCCGAGCAACAGCCGCCCCTGATCATCGCGACGGATGCTGCTGAGCACCGTGCGCGTATCCCATGAACCCTGGCCGTGCTTGAGCACGTTGTCGGCAGCGGCGCCTTGCAGCGGTACCGAAGCGACCTGGTAGTAGTAACCGCGGAAGAACTGGCGTTGCAGGTTGGTCCAGTCGCCCTCGGTGTAGGCGCCGGTGGAGATCACCACCTTGTCGGCACTGACCGAACCCTGGGCGGTTTTCACTCGCCAATTGCTGCCTTCACGCTCCAGGCCTTGCACGGCGGACTGCTGGAAGATCTGCCCGCCCAGGCGCTCGACCGCAGCGGCCAGGCCCTGGGTATAACCCATGGGGTTGATGGTGCCGGCGCGGCGATCGAGCAGCGCGGCGGAAATCTTGTCAGTACCGCAATATTCTTCGCACTTTGCCCCAGTCAGCAGTTCGACATCGGCACCGCGACTGCTCCATTGCTGGTGACGGGCTTCGAGGTCGGCAACGCCGGTGGCGTTGTGGGCCATGTGCAGGGTGCCGCTGTTGTGCGCCTGGCAGTCGATACCCAGGCGTTCGATGGTGGCGAACACCTCGCCCGGCGCTTCGCCCAGCACCTTGTTCAGGCGGCTGCCTTGCTTCTGGCCCAGGGTCGCTTCAACGTCGTCCGGGCGAATCCAGGTGCCGGCGTTGACCAGGCCAACGTTGCGCCCGGAACCTCCGTGGCCGATTTTCCAGGCTTCGAGCAGGATGACTGACTTGCCCTGCTCAAGCAGGTGGATGGCTGCCGACAGGCCAGTGATGCCGCCGCCGATGATGCACACATCGGCCTTGAGTTCGGCGCTCAGCACACGGGATGGCGCGGCGGGCTGGGTGACGTGCTCCCAGAGGCATTGTTGACGCAGTTCTGGCATGGCCGGCTTCCTGTTTTATTCTTGTGCGGTGGTGCCCCTATCGCTGGCAAGCCAGCTCCCACAGGGAGCAGCGGTCCTTGTGGGAGCTGGCTTGCCAGCGATGGGGCCGACTCGGTATTCAGTCGAAGACAATCCCCTGCGCCAACGGCAGCTCGCGGGAATAGTTCACGGTATTGGTCTGCCGGCGCATGTAGGCCTTCCACGAATCCGAGCCCGACTCACGGCCACCGCCGGTTTCCTTCTCACCGCCAAACGCCCCGCCAATCTCCGCACCGCTGGTGCCAATGTTGACGTTGGCAATCCCGCAGTCACTGCCCGCGGCGCTCTGGAAGCGCTCGGCTTCGCGCAGGTCGGTGGTGAAGATGCACGACGACAAACCTTGCGGTACTTCGTTGTTCAGGCGCAGGGCTTCTTCGAACTCGTCGTAGGCCAGCACGTAGAGGATCGGTGCAAAGGTTTCATGACGAACCACGGCGCTCTGGCCAGGCATCTCGACGATCGCCGGGGCCACGTAGTAGGCATTCGGGTACTGGTCCTGAATCTGCCGCTCACCGCCAAACACCTGGCCGCCTTCATCGCGGGCGCGCGCCAGGGCGTCCTGCATGCCTTCGAACGAAGCCTTGTCGATCAACGGGCCGACCAGGTTGTCCTTGCGCGGGTCGCCGATACGAACCTTGGCGTAGGCGGCTTTGACCCGAGCAACCACTTCGTCCTTGATCG
>NZ_JYOF01000018.1:0-65790 GCF_000955865.1 Pseudomonas sp. 2(2015) | reverse complement strand
GCAACAGCAGTGGCCCGGGCAGTACCACGGTGGATGCCGTGGCGCCTGCGGTGCCGGTGGTCAACGTCAGTAACGGCGTGGTCATCAGCGGCAGCGCCGAAATCGGCGCCAAGGTCGTTCTGACCGATGGCAGTGGCAACCCGATTGGTGAAACCACCGCCGATGGCAGCGGTAACTGGAGCTTCGTGCCAGGCACGCCGCTGCCCGATGGCACCGTGGTCAACGCCGTGGCCGAGGACGCCGCAGGCAACAGCAGCGGCCCGGCCAGCACCACGGTGGATGCCGTGGCACCGGCAACACCGGTGATCAATGCCAGCAACGGGGCAGTTGTTGTCGGTACTGCCGAAGCCAATGCCACGGTGATCCTCACCGATGGCAGCGGCAACCCGATCGGTCAGACCAGCGCCGATGGCAGCGGCAACTGGAGCTACACACCACTGCCGCCGTTGGCCAATGGCACGGTGGTCAACGCCGTCGCCCAGGACGCCGCCGGCAACAACAGCGGCCCGGCCAGTACGGTGGTTGATGCCGTGGCGCCCGGCGCGCCGGTGGTCAATCCGAGCAATGGTACAGCGATCAGCGGCACCGCCGAGGCGGGTGCCAAGGTCATCCTTACCGACGGCAGCGGCAACCCGATTGGTCAAACCACTGCCGATGGCAGTGGCAACTGGAGCTTCACCCCGGCCAGCCCGTTGCCCAATGGCACCGTGGTCAATGCCGTGGCCCAGGACGCTGCCGGCAACAGCAGCGGCCCGGCCAGCACCACGGTGGATGCCGTGGCGCCTGCCGCGCCGGTGATCAACCCGAGCAATGGTGCAGTGATCACCGGCACCGCGGAAATCGGCGCCAAGGTCATTCTTACCGATGGCAGCGGCAATCCGATTGGTCAAACCACCGCTGATGGCAGCGGCAACTGGAGCTTTGTTCCGGGTTCGCCATTGGCCAATGGCACGCTGATCAATGCCGTGGCCCAGGATGCTGCCGGCAACAATAGCGGCCCGGTCAGTACCACGGTTGACGCCTTGGCGCCGGCCGCACCGGTAATCGAGCCGAGCAACGGCGCGATCATTGTCGGTACCGCCGAAGCCGGCGCCAAGGTCATTCTCACCGACGGCAGCGGCAACCCGATCGGTCAAACCACTGCTGATGGCAGCGGCAACTGGAGCTTTACCCCAGGCGTGCCATTGGCCAACGGCACTGTGATCAACGCGCTGGCCCAGGATGCCGCCGGCAACAGCAGCGGGCCGGTCAGCACCACCGTCGATGCCGTGGCGCCTGGCGCACCCGTTATCAACCCGAGCAATGGCGCGGTCATCAGCGGCACCGCCGAGATCGGTGCCAAGGTCATCCTTACTGACGGCAGCGGCAACCCGATCGGTCAAACCACTGCTGATGGCAGCGGCAACTGGAGCTTCACCCCCGGCGCGCCACTTGCCAACGGCACGGTGGTCAATGCCGTGGCCCAGGACGCCGCCGGCAACAACAGCGGCCCGGCTAGCACCACAGTGGATTCCGTGGCGCCTGCCGCACCGGTGATCAACCCGAGCAACGGCGCGGTCATCAGCGGTACTGCCGAAATCGGCGCCAAGGTCACGCTCACCGATGGCGGCGGCAACCCGATTGGTGAGACCACCGCCGATGGCAGCGGCAACTGGAGCTTCACCCCGGCCAGCCCGCTGGCCAACGGCACCGTGGTCAATGCCGTGGCCGAGGACGCCGCCGGCAATGACAGCGGGCCGGCAACCACCACGGTCGACAGCGTGGCACCGGGCGCGCCGGTGCTGAGCATCAGTGCCGACGGCGCGTTGCTCACCGGTACCGCCGAGGCCAACAGCCAGGTGCGCATCGTGGTCAACGGCGACAGCGCCAACCCGATCACGGTCAACGTCGATGGCAGCGGCAACTTCAGCCTGCCGTTCGCACCACCACTGATTACCGGCGAGCTGCTGTCGGCGGTGGCGGTGGATGCGGCCGGCAACGTCAGCGGCCCGGGCAGCGTCATTGCCCCGGACCTGGCGCCGCCAACCATCAGCGTGCCGGAAGCCGCCGATACCTGGATCAACGCCGCCGAAATCAGCGATGGCATCCAGGTCAACGTGAGCGTGCGGCCGACCATGCAGGCCGGCCAGGTGGTCACCGTCAAGTTCGCCGGCCAGAACGGCTATGAAGCCGAGGTCAGCCATACCCTGACGGCCGGTGATATCAGCGCTGGCAGCGTGACCCTGACCCTGACCCCGCCAGGCGGGCAGGGGCCGTTCCCGCAGGGCGCCTCGACCGTCACGGCCGACATCAACGGCGGCGCCGCCTCGACGCCGGCACCGTTCACCATCGACACCGTGCCGCCGGCCACCCCGGTGCTGTCGCTGGTCGGCAACCTGCTGACCATCTCAGCCGAACCTGGCACCGAGCTGACCGTCAACCTGACCGTCGGCGGGGTAGTCGCTACGGTAACGGTAACCGCCGACAACAGCGGGCTGGCGTCGCTGAACCTGCTCACTGACCTTGACATCGACTTCAGTTGGGACCAACTGCTCAGTGCCCAGGTCTCGGTGGTCGGCCGCGACCCGGCCGGCAACCCGAGCAACGTCGCCAGCATCGGCATTGGCGCCAGCATCGAGCAGCCGGTGACCATCGGCGGCTTCGGGGTTGATGTCAGCCTCAACCCGCTGAACCCCAGGTTTGGCTTCAGCGGTACCACCGAGGCTGGTTCCAGCTTGGTGATTCGCGTCATCACCCCGGTGCTGAACGTCGAATTGCTGCCAATCAACGCCGATGGCACTGGGCACTTTGCCCTGAACCTGCTGAGCCAGAGCGTCCTCACCCAGTTGGGGCTGAACATTACCGACATCCTCAACCTTGGCTCGCAGATCTCCTTCAACGTTGTCTCAACCGATGGTCAGGGCAACGACAGCGCCGCCTATGGCATCACCCTGGTGCCCAACGGCCTGTCGCTGAACATTGGCCAGATCGACGTCAACGGCACTGCCGGCGACGACGTGCTGGCGGGGGCCAACGGCAGTTCCGAGCATATCAATGGCGGGGCCGGCAGCGACCTGATCTTCAACGTCGGCACCGGCGATCATGTGGTGGCGGGTGACGGCAACGACACCATCCAGATCACCGCCACCAACTTTGTCAGCATCGACGGCGGGGCGGGCTTCGATACCCTGTTGTTCGCCAACGGCATCGACCTGGACTACAACGCGGTGGGGGTCGGCACGCTGAGCAATATCGAGCGTATCGACCTGGGCAAGGGCGATTCGGGCAGCGTGCTGACCCTGACCGCCGCAGAGGTCAACGCCATCACCGATGCCAACAACACCCTGCAGATCACCGGTGAAAGCAACGACACCCTGAACGTGGTCGGGGCGCTGAACACCGGGACCAGCCAGGCGATCAACGGCGTCAACTATGACGTCTACACCTTTGGCGCCAACATCTTGCTGGTCGAGGACAATACGGTTCAGGTTGTCGTGTGATGGCAGCGCGCATGCAGTACGCGCGCAAGGGACGGCAGCCAGCGCAAGTGGCCCTGTGGCTGCTGGCGCTGGGCCTGCCGATGGTTGCGCCAGCCATGCCGCTGGACCAGGCGGTCCGGGCGGGGCTGGCGATTCACCCTGAGGTGCGCTCGGCGATGGCCGAAGCCGATCGCGCCGGAACTGAAGTGGAGATTGCCAAAGGCGGCTACTACCCGTCGGTGTCGGTGTCTGGCGGGCCGCAGGAGTTCGATTTTGGCGATGTGGTCTACGACCTGACCGCCTCGCAGATGCTCTATGACTGGGGCCGGGTCAACAGCAAGGTCGACAGCGCCAGCGCCACCCAGCGCAAACTGTCGCAGGCACTGCTGGTGGCCCGCGACGATGCCGCGCTGGATATCGTCGAGACCTACCTGGATGTACTGGCGGCCGAGCGCCGGGTCGAGGCGGTGCGCGAGCACCTGCAGCGCCTCGGCGGCATCCGCCAGATGACCGAAGACCGTGGCGGCGACGGCTATGCCGACCGCAGCGAGCTGGACCGCGCCAACCTTGAACTGGCACGGGCCCAGGAGCAACTGGCGCTGGAGAAGGGCACCCTGCAGGATGCCCGCAATCAGTACGCCCTTCTGGTTGGCCAGGAACCCGATGCCCTCAGCGACCCCGAGCCGCTGTCGCTCAAGCGCTACCTGGCCTCAAGCGACCTGACCCGGGTGATCCACGACGCGCCCTTGCAACGCAAGGCGCTGGAAGACGCCAACGTTGCCGAAGCCCAGGTTCGCGAGGCCAAGGCGTCGTTGCTGCCGCAACTGAATATCGAAGCCACAGCCTTGCGCCGGGAAGTCGGCGGGCATCCGGAAAGCGACTCGGTGGTGGCCCTGCGCTTGCGCATGGACACCTTCCAGGGCCTGTCCAACTTCCGCCGCCCGACCGCCGCGCAGCAACGCCTGGAGTCGGCGCGCTTTACCGCCGATGCCATGCAGCGCGACATCCGCCGCCAATTGCAGACCTTGTTCGACAACAGCGAAACCCTGGGTTGGCGGGAGAAGTCGCTGCAGCAGCAGGTCACCGAGTCGGCGCAGGTCAGCGAGCTGTACCGCGAGCAGTTCGAGGTGGGCCGGCGCGATGTGATCGACCTGCTCAACGTCCAGCGTGAACGCTTCGAGGCCGAGCGGCAACTGATCAACCTGCACATCGAACGCAAACGCATCGAGTACCGGGCGGCCGCACAGGTCGGCTTGTTGGGCCCACTGGTGGAGAATCGCTTGAATGGAAGCTGACAACAGGATTGCCGACAACGTCGTGGTGCTCAACCACGACCCTCTCAACGATCCGCTGCGCGAGGGCTTGCTGTTGCTGTGCCGGCAATTGGGGCGGCCGCTGGGCGATGCCGAGCTGGTCGACGGCTTGCCGTTGGAGCACGGCCGCCTGCCGCTGCGCATGGTCGCCCGGGCGTTGCGCCGCGCCGATATCACCGCGCGGGTCGATCAACTGCCGCTGGCGCAGATGGACAACTACCTGCTGCCCGCGCTGCTGCTGCTTAACGACGGGCGCAGCCTGGTGCTGGTCAAGCTCGACGCTGAGCACGCTCAGGTGCTGGTACCGCAGAGCGATGGCGGCGGCGAGCGTTTGCCCCTGGCTGAACTGGCGGCGCTGTACAGCGGCACGGCGGTGTTCGCCAAGTGCCGGTTTCGCGCCGACGAGCGGGTAGGGGATTACGCCAGGGCGGTGCCCGAGCACTGGTTTTTCGGCCCGCTGAAAAAGCTCTGGCGTTCTTACGCCGAAGTGGCCGCCGCCGCCCTGGTGGCCAACGTCCTGGCGATTGCCTCGGCGCTGTTCGCCATGCAGGTGTATGACCGCGTGGTGCCCAACGCCGCCTTCGACACCCTGTGGATTCTGGCCAGCGGCGTGGCCCTGGCGATTGTCCTCGACGGCGTGCTGCGGATCATGCGCGGGCATTTGCTCAACGTGCTGGGCAAGCGCCTCGACCTGCAGCTCTCCAGCTTGTTGTTCTCGCGGGTGCTGAGCACGCGGATCGCCGCCAAGCCAGCGTCCATGGGCGCCTTCAGCACCCAGGTGCGCGAGTTCGAGTCGGTGCGCGAGTTCTTCACCTCATCCAGCGCCGCGCTGATCAGCGACTTGCCGTTCGTACTGATCTTTTTGTTGATCATTGCCCTGATCGGCGGCCAGGTGGTCTGGGTTCCGATCGTCGCCTGTGTGCTGATGGTACTGCCGGGGCTGCTGACCCAGCGCCTGCTGGGTAATCTGTCGCGGCAGAACCTGCGCGAAGGGGCGATGAAAAACGGCGTGCTGCTAGAAGCCTTCGAGCACCTGGAAACGGTCAAGGCCACCCGCGCCGAAGGCCGTTGCCTGCAGCAGTGGGAAACCCTGACCGGCGAGCTTTCAAGCACGGCAATGAAAACCCACGCCCTGGCCTCGAGCCTGAGCTACGCCTCGAGCATCGTCCAGCAATTGTGCTATGTCGGCGTGGTGGTGTTCGGTGTCTACCGCATCAGCGAAGGGGCGATGACCGTCGGTGCCCTGGTGGCCTGTTCGATCCTCGCCTCGCGAGCCATCGCGCCGCTGTCCCAGGCGGCTGGCATTCTCGGGCGCTGGCAGCACACCAAGGTGGCCATGGAAGGCCTCGACCAGTTGATGGCCGCCGAGCAGGAGCGGCCCCAGGGCAAGCGCTTCGTGCACAAGCCGCACCTGCACGGGCACTTTCGCCTTGAAGGCGTGCGCCTGAGCCACGGTGACAGCCCGCCGGTGGTGGACATTCAGGCACTGACCATCCAGGCCGGCGAGCGGGTAGCGCTGCTGGGCGGCAACGGCGCCGGCAAGTCGACCCTGCTGCGCCTGCTCAGCGGCTTGCTCGATGCCCAGGCCGGGCGCCTGCTGCTCGATGACGTCGCCCTCAGCCAGATCGACCCGGCCGACCGCCAGCGCGGTATTGGCTACCTGCCCCAGGAGGTGGCGTTGTTCCAGGGCAGCCTGCGCGACAACCTCAACCTCGAAAGCGCCGCCCTGAGCGATGACGAACTGCTGGAAACCCTCGACGGCGTCGGCCTCGGCGCTTTCGTGCGCAGCCATTCGCTGGGCCTGGACATGCCGCTGCAGGGCAACGCCAGTTTGTCTGGCGGCCAGCGCCAGGCCGTGGGCCTGGCCCGGGTACTGCTGCAAGACCCGCCAATACTGCTGCTCGACGAACCCACCGCAGCCTTCGACCAGACCAGCGAAAAACAGGTGATCGACTACCTGCAGCAATGGCTGGGCAAACGTACCCTGATCATCACCACGCACAAAAAAAGCATGCTTGCCCTGGTCGAGCGCGCGGTGGTGCTGCGCCAGGGCCGGGTGATCATGGATGGCCCGCTGGACCAGGTGGTGCAGGGCAGTCAGGTACAGGCCCCACAGGCCGCAGGAGGTGCACATGGACTCTGAGCGCAAGGCGGCGAAACTGCGCCGCGAGCTGGCCGACCCGCTGCTGGCGGTGACCCACCCGGTGTACCGGCCGCTGTTGTGGCTGTTGCTGGCCTGCATCCTCATCGCTATCGCCTGGGCGGCCTGGGCCGAGCTCGACGAGGTCACCCGTGGCGATGGTCGGGTGGTGCCGTACAGCCGCATCCAGAAGATCCAGAGCCTGGAAGGCGGCATCCTCGACCGCCTGCTGGTCAAGGAGGGCGACCTGGTGGAGGTTGGCCAGCCGCTGGTGCGCCTGGATGAAACGCGCTTTCTGACCAACGTCCAGGAGTCGACCAACCAGGCCGACGGCCTGCGCGCGGCGATCGCCCGTCTGGATGCCGAGGTGCTGGGCAAGGAACGCATCGAGTTCGGCCCCGGGGTTGACGCCGACAGCCCGTTGGCGCGCTCCGAGCGCGAGCTGTTCAAGTCGCGGCGCGGCAAGTTGCTGGAAAACACCCGCTCGATCCAGGCGCAGATCCGCCTGGCCCAGAGCCAGCTCGACCTGGTGCGCCCGCTGGTGGCCAAGCGCGCGGTCAGCCAGATGGAGGCATTGAAACTCAGCCAGGACATCGCCACCCTCAACGGCAAGCTCACCGAGCTGAAGAACACCTATTTCCAGGACGCCTACACCGAGCGCTCGCAGCGCAAGGCCGACCTCAGCGCCCTGGAGCCGATCATCCAGCAGCGCCAGGACCAGTTGCGCCGCACCGAGATCCTGTCGCCGGTGCGCGGGCGGGTCAACACTGTGCTGATCAACACCCGCGGCGGGGTGATCCAGCCGGGCGAGGCGATCATGGAGGTGATCCCGGTAGAAGAGCGCCTGCTGGTCGAGGCGCGAATCAAGCCGCGGGACGTGGCCTTCCTGGTGCCGGGCATGCCGGCCAAGGTCAAGATCACCGCCTACGACTTCTCCATCTATGGCGACCTCAAGGGCACCCTGGAGCAGATCAGCGCCGACACCATCGAGGAAGACACCCCGCGCGGCAAAGAGTCGTACTACCAGGTGCTGATCAAAACCGACGGCAGCCAGCTGAAGAAGGGCGATGAGGTGCTGCCGATCATCCCCGGCATGGTTGCCGAGGTGGATATCCTCAGCGGCAAGCGCACGGTGCTCAATTATCTGATCAGGCCGCTGGTCAAAGCGCGCCTTTACTAGCTAGCTGGTTCCTGTGGGAGCCGGCCTTGCCGGCGAAGGGCTGCAACGCAGCCCTTAGTTTTTTACTCTCCAACAACCACAAAAATCATAATTTCGCCTTTCTTCGCGCTCTCCCAGAATGCGACCTACACCCTCCCACGGCCACCCGCGTGGGACAACTCAGTAGGGCGCAGACATGACAATCAATAAAACCAAGATCGATACGCTCGTAGTGGGCGCCGGGCAAGCCGGCGTGGCCATGAGTGAACACCTGAGCCGCCTGGGCGTGCCGCACCTGGTGCTGGAGCGCAACCGTATCGCCGAAGCCTGGCGCACCGGTCGCTGGGATTCGCTGGTGGCCAATGGGCCGGCCTGGCACGACCGCTTCCCGGGCCTGGAGTTCGACGGCCTCGACCCGGACGCCTTCGCTGGTAAAGACCAGGTGGCCGATTACTTCGAAGCCTACGCGCGCAAATTCAACGCACCGATCCGCACTGGCGTCGAAGTTACCCAGGTGCTGCGCAACAGCGATCGTCCGGGGTTCACCGTGCACACCAGCGATGGCCTGATCGAGGCCCAGCAGGTGGTAGTTGCCACCGGCCCGTTCCAGCGCCCGGTGATCCCGCCGATTGCGCCGAAGCAGTCGAACGTATTGCAGATGCACTCGGCCGCCTACCGCAACCCGCAGCAGTTGCCTGAAGGCGCGGTGCTGGTGGTTGGCGCCGGCTCATCGGGGGTGCAGATCGCCGATGAACTGCAGCGCGCCGGCAAGCAGGTGTACCTCTCGGTCGGCGCCCACGACCGGCCGCCACGGGCCTACCGCAACCGTGACTTCTGCTGGTGGCTGGGGGTGCTCGGCGAGTGGGATGCCGAGACCATGCAGCCGGGCAAGGAGCACGTGACTATCGCCGTCAGCGGTGCCCGCGGCGGCCACACCGTGGATTTTCGCCGCCTGGCCCAACAAGGCATGACCCTGGTCGGCCTGACCAAGGGCTTTGATAACGGCGTGGTCAGCTTTGAAGCCAACCTGGCCGAAAACATCGCCCGCGGCGACGAGAACTACCTGGCGCTGCTCGATGCCGCCGACGCCTACATTGCCCGCAATGGCCTGGACCTGCCGCAAGAGCCGCAAGCGCGGGAAATTCTCCCTGATCCGCAATGCCTGACCCAACCGTTGCTGGAACTCGACCTGGCCAAGGCCGGGGTCGGCACCATCATCTGGGCCACCGGTTATTCGGTGGACTACAGCTGGCTGCAGGTCGACGCCTTCAAGGACAACGGCAAGCCCCGGCACCAGCGCGGCGTGTCCAGCGAGCCGGGGGTGTACTTCGTCGGCCTGCCTTGGCTGTCGCGGCGCGGCTCGGCGTTTATCTGGGGGGTGTGGCACGACGCCAAGCACATCGCCGATCACATCGCCAAACAGCGCACCTACCTCAATTACCGCGACGCTTCGCAGCGCCAGGCCGAACAGCAAGCGTCCAGCCAACCAGCCAGCCTCATGGGAGCCCGTTGATGCCTACTCATACCCGTATTCGCATGTTCAATACCAAAGACACCTACCCCAACCAGACCCTGGACAACGACCTGTGCCAGGCCGTGCGTGCCGGCAACACCGTGTATGTGCGCGGCCAGGTGGGTACCGACTTCAATGGCCAGCTGGTCGGCCTGGGTGACCCGCGGGCGCAAGCCGAGCAGGCCATGCGCAACGTCAAGCAACTGCTGGAGGAGGCCGGCAGCGACCTCAGCCATATCGTCAAGACCACCACCTACCTGATCGACCCGCGCTATCGCGAGCCGGTGTACCAGGAAGTCGGTAAATGGCTCAAGGGCGTGTTCCCGATCTCCACCGGCCTGGTGGTCAGCGCCCTCGGCCAGCCGCAGTGGCTGATGGAAATCGACGTGATCGCGGTCATCCCCGAATAAGGAGCGTGCCATGACCTTCTCCATCGTTGGCCGCTGCGCCGAAACCGGCCAGCTGGGCGTTGCCATCAGCTCTTCAAGCATCGCCGTCGGTGCTCGCTGCCCGTGGCTGCGCACAGGCGTCGGTGCGGTGTCGAGCCAGAACATCACCTTGCCGGCCCTCGGCCCGCAGATCCTCGATGGCCTGGACGAAGGCCTGGCGCCGCACCAGGCCCTGGACCGCGCCTTGACCCGCAACGGCTACAGCCAGTACCGCCAGGTGGCAGTGGTCGATGCCCAGGGCCGCACCGCGGTGTTCAGCGGTAATCATGCGCTGGGTATCAACCATGCCGTGGCCGGCGAACAATGCGTGGCCGCCGGCAACCTGCTGGCCAACAGCGCGGTGATCGAGCGCATGGTCGAGGCCTTCGAGCGCAGCGAAGGCTGCCTGGCCGCGCGTTTGCTGACCGCCCTTGAGGCCGGCCAGGACGCCGGCGGCGAAGCCGGGGCGGTGCATTCGGCGGCGCTGTCGGTGGTCGGCGAGCTGGTCTGGCCGATCGTTGACCTGCGCGTCGACTGGGTCGACGACAACCCCATCGGCGAATTGGGCAAGCTCTGGAACGCCTATGAGCCGCAGTTGCAGGACTACCTGACCCGCGCCCTCAACCCGACCCTGGCGCCAAGCTACGGAGTGCCGGGCGATGAGTGAGCTGCGCAGCCGTGCATTGTTGGCCAGCCTGATCGGCTTTGCCACGGTCAGCCGCGATTCGAACCTGGCCTTGATCGAGTTCGTCCGCGACTACCTGCACGGCCTGGGCGTGAGCTGCGAGCTGATCTACAACACGCAGCGGACCAAGGCCAACCTGCTGGCCAGCATTGGCCCGGCAGTGGCGGGCGGTGTGGTGCTGTCGGGCCATACCGATGTGGTGCCGGTGGACGGCCAGGCGTGGACAGTCGAGCCGTTCAGCCTCACCGAGCGTGACGGCAAGCTGTACGGCCGCGGCGCCGCCGACATGAAAGGCTACCTGGCTTCGGTACTGGCAGCGGTGCCGGTGTTTCTTAAAAGCCCGCTGCGCCGGCCGGTGCACCTGGCGTTCTCGTATGACGAGGAAGTCGGCTGCCTGGGCGTACGCAGCCTGCTCGAGGTGCTGCCCCAGCGCATCGCGCAACCGGCCTTGTGCCTGATTGGCGAGCCGACCGAGCTCAAACCAGTGCTTGGCCACAAGGGCAAGCTGGCCATGCGTTGCCATGTACACGGCGCGCCGTGCCATTCGGCCTATGCGCCTTATGGCGTCAACGCCATCGAGCAGGCGGCGCGGCTGATCGCTCGCCTGGGCGAGATCGGCCAGCGCCTGGCCGCGCCGCAGCATCACGACCAACGCTTTGACCCGGCGTTTTCCACCGTGCAGGTCGGGGTGATCCAGGGCGGTACGGCGCTGAACATCGTCCCGGCCGATTGCCGCTTCGACTTTGAGGTGCGTGCCTTGCCGGCGTTCGAACCGCAGGCGGTGGTGGACGAGCTGCACACCTACGCGCAGCACACCCTGCTGCCGGCCATGCAGGCGGTCAAGGCTGACACGGCGATCCGCTTCGAAGCGATCTCGGCCTACCCGGGCCTGGCCACCGCACCGCAAAGCGCCGCAGCGCAACTGGTGGCGCAACTGTGCGGCAGCGATGCCTTCAGCACCGTGGCCTTTGGCACTGAAGGCGGCCTGTTCGATGAGGCCGGAATCCCGGCGGTGGTGTGCGGGCCGGGCAGCATGGAGCAGGGTCACAAGCCGGATGAATTTGTCAGCGTCGAGCAGATGGCGGCCTGTGACCGCCTGATGGATCGCCTGGCCGAATACCTCTCCAATAACGGATAACAACAAGGAGTCTGCAGTGAACGATTTCAACCAGTGGACCAGCCTGGCGCAACAGCAGCGCCTGATCGACAGCGCATTTATTCAAGGCGAGGCCTGCCAGGCCGCAAGCGGCGCACGATTCGAGGTGATCAACCCGGCCACCGGCACATTGCTGGCCAAGGTCACCGCTTGCGGCCAGGCCGAGGTTGACCTGGCCGTGCGCAGCGCCCGCCAGGCCTTCGAACAAGGCCCTTGGGCAAAGATGGCGCCCGGCGAGCGTAAGGCCGTGCTGTTGCGCCTGGCGCAGTTGATGCTCGAGCACCGCGCCGAACTGGCCTTGCTCGACTCGCTGAGCATGGGCAAGCCGGTGATGGATGCCTGGAACATCGACGTGCCGGGCGCGGCCCAGGTGTTCGCCTGGTACGGCGAAAGCCTCGACAAGCTCTACGACCAGGTGGCGCCGACCGCCAGCAATGCCCTGGCGACCATCACCCGCGTGCCGCTGGGGGTGATCGGGGCGGTGGTGCCGTGGAATTTCCCGCTGGACATGGCCGCCTGGAAACTCGCCCCGGCGTTGGCCGCCGGTAACAGCGTGGTGCTCAAGCCCGCCGAGCAGTCGCCGTTCTCGGCGCTGCGCCTGGCAGAGCTTGCGATTGAAGCGGGCCTGCCCAAGGGCGTGCTCAACGTGGTGCCGGGGCTGGGCGAGGAGGCCGGTCGCGCACTGGGCCTGCACATGGACGTCGATGCCCTGGTGTTTACCGGCTCCACCGAAGTCGGCAAGTACTTCATGCAATACGCCGCGCAGTCGAACCTCAAGCAGGTGTGGCTGGAATGCGGCGGCAAGAGCCCGAACCTGGTGTTCGCCGATTGCCAGGACCTGGACCTGGCGGCCGAGAAAGCCGCGTTCGGCATCTTCTTCAACCAGGGCGAAGTCTGCTCGGCCAACTCGCGCCTGCTGCTGCAACGTTCGATCGCCGACGCGTTCATCGAGCGGCTGATCGTCAAGGCGCGCCAGTGGCTGCCGGGCAACCCGCTGAACCCGGCAAGCCGGGCCGGGGCCATTGTCGACAGCCGCCAGGCGCAGCGGATCATGCACTACATCGAGCAGGCCCAGGCTGAAGGCGCGCAACTGGTGTGTGGTGGTCGACAGCTGAGTTTCGACGGTTCGAGCAACTTCATCGAGCCGACGATTTTTACCGGCGTCACCGCCGACATGACCCTGGCCCGCGAAGAAGTGTTCGGCCCGGTGCTGGCGGTCAGCGTGTTCGATGACGAAGACCAGGCGGTGGCCATGGCCAACGATCACATCTATGGCCTGGCGGCGTCGCTGTGGACCGACGACCTCAACCGCGCCCACCGCGTCGCCCGGCGGCTGAATGCCGGCACGGTGTCGGTCAATACCGTCGATGCCCTGGACGTCTGCGTGCCCTTTGGCGGCGGCAAGCAGTCGGGCTTTGGCCGCGACCTCTCGTTGCATTCGTTCGACAAGTACACGCAGTTGAAAACGACCTGGATTCAGCTGCGCGGCTGATGGCCTGTGGGAGCGGGCTTGACCCGCGATGAGGCCAGCACAGGCAACACCTAATAACAACAATTCGGAGCACCCGATGAACAGCAATGCAAGCGTGCAAACCGGCGCCCTGGCGCCGCCTGCAAGTCGCAAGAAACTCGGCCTTACCGCGCTGCTGGCGGTGGCCATCGGCCTGGTGGTGTCCCAGGGCGTCATGGTGCTGATGCTGCAAGGCGTCGGCATCGCCGGCCTGGGCTTTATCGTGCCGCTGGGCCTGGCTTACCTGCTGGCCCTGAGTTACGCCTGTTCGTTCTCGGAACTGGCGCTGATGATCCCCCGCGCCGGCAGCCTGAGCAGCTACACCGAAGTCGCCATCGGCCAGTTCCCGGCGATCCTCGCGACCTTTTCCGGCTATATCGTGGTGGCGATGTTCGCGCTGTCGGCCGAGCTGTTGCTGATGGAGTTCATCATCGACAAGGTCTACCCACACTCGATGCCACCGCTTACCGTGGCCCTGGGTGTACTGGCGCTGTTCACTGTGCTCAACCTGTTCAACATCGACATCTTCGCCCGCCTGCAAACCGTGCTGGCGATGGTGATGACCGTGGTGCTGCTGGTGATGGGCCTGAGCGCGATGAACAGCGACATCGTCGCGCCCAACCCGGCGCTGTTCGACAGCGCCCACTGGAACCCGTTGGGCCTGGGGGTGATCGCCCTGACCGCGATGGCGGTGTGGGGCTTTGTCGGCGCCGAGTTCGTCTGCCCGCTGGTAGAAGAAACCCGCCGCCCGGAGCGCAACATCCCGGGCTCGATGATGCTCGGCCTGACCATCATCTTCGTGATCATCTGCCTGTACGGCCTGGGCGCCTTGCTCACCGTGCCGCAGGCGGAGCTGGCCAGCAACGGCCTGCCGCATTACCTGTTCGCCACCACGGTGTTCGGGGAGGCCGGCAAAGTGTTTTTGGTTACCGCCGCGATCACCGCCACCTGCAGCACCCTCAACAGTTCGCTGGCGGCGATCCCGCGCATGCTTTATGGCATGGCCCGCAACGGCCAGGCCTTCGGCGTGTTCAAGCGCCAGGGCAAGCGCACCGGCGCGCCCTGGGTGGCGGTGCTGTTCATTGCCGCGGTCACCGGCCTGCCATTGCTGCTGATGCACGACCATGCCGATGCCATCAATCAGCTGCTGTTGTCGGCCGCCCTGGCCTGGCTGCTGGCCTACATCATCACCCACGTCAACGTCATTGCCCTGCGCCGGCGCTACCCGCACGTGGCGCGGCCGTTCCGCACGCCGTTCTACCCGTTGCCGCAGCTGTTTGGCATCGCCGGCATGCTGTTTGCGATCTGGAACGTCTCGCCCAGCCCGGACATGACCTTTTCGATTTTTGCCTACGCAGGCCTGGTGCTGCTGATCGTCTCGATCATCGCCGTGCTGTGGATCAAGGGCGTGATGGGCAAGCCACTGTTCAAGCCCGAGCCGCTGGCAAGCGTGCTGGGCACTCAAACCGATAAAGACCCGCAAGGAGATTCGCAATGACCGCTCACGTCAAACCTGCCCGTAGCACCGGCGATTACCAGGCAGCGGATGCCGCGCACCACATTCATGCCTTTCTCGACCAGAAAGCACTGAACGCCGAAGGCCCGCGGGTGATCGTCCGTGGCGAAGGCCTGGCATTGTGGGACAACGACGGCAAGCGCTACCTGGACGGCATGTCGGGGCTGTGGTGCACCAACCTCGGTTATGGCCGCAAGGACCTGGCCGCAGCCGCCAGCCAGCAGCTGGAGCAGCTGCCGTACTACAACATGTTCTTCCACACCACCCACCCGGCGGTGGTCGAGCTCTCGGAGCTGCTGTTCAGCCTGCTGCCGGCGCACTACAGCCACGCGATCTACACCAACTCCGGCTCCGAAGCCAACGAGGTGCTGATCCGTACCGTGCGCCGCTACTGGCAGATCCTCGGCAAACCGCAGAAAAAGATCATGATCGGCCGCTGGAACGGCTACCACGGCTCGACCCTGGGCGCCACGGCGCTGGGCGGGATGAAGTTCATGCATGACATGGGCGGGGTGATCCCCGATGTTGCGCACATCGACGAGCCGTACTGGTTTGCCCACGAAGGCGACCTGACCCCGGCCGAGTTCGGCCTGCGCGCGGCGCGCCAACTGGAAGAGAAGATCCTCGAACTTGGCGCCGACAACGTCGCCGCGTTTGTTGCCGAACCCTTCCAGGGCGCCGGCGGCATGATCTTCCCGCCAGAAAGCTACTGGCCAGAAATCCAGCGCATCTGCCGGCAGTACGACGTGCTGCTGTGCGCCGATGAAGTCATCGGCGGCTTTGGCCGCACCGGCGAGTGGTTCGCCCACCAGCATTTTGGTTTCGAGCCCGACACCCTGTCGATCGCCAAGGGCCTGACCAGCGGCTACATCCCCATGGGCGGCCTGATTCTGTCCAAGCACATGGCCGAGGTGCTGGTGGAGCAGGGCGGGGTATTCGCCCACGGCCTGACCTATTCCGGCCACCCGGTGGCGGCAGCGGTGGCAATTGCCAACCTCAAGGCGCTGCGCGACGAAGGCATCGTCAGCCGCGTCAAGCACGAGACCGGCCCCTACCTGCAGCGTTGCCTGCGCGAAGTGTTCGGCAACCACCCGCTGATTGGCGAGGTGCAGGGCGCAGGCCTGGTCGCGGCCTTGCAGCTCGCTGAAGACAAGGCCAGCCGCAAGCGCTTTGCCAACGAAAACGACATGGCCTGGCGTTGCCGCACCCTCGGCTTTGAAGAAGGCCTGATCATTCGCTCGACCCTGGGCCGGATGATCATGGCCCCGGCCCTGGTGGCCAGCCACGCCGACATCGATGAACTGGTCGACAAGACCCGTACCGCCGTAGACCGTACCGCCCGCGAATTCGGTCGCCTGTAAGCCCAAAGCGGCCGGCGCGCGCGGGCGTGCCGGCCTATTAGAGGAACCGCTTCATGTCCAGATCCTTGCGTTGCTGTGTTCCCTTTGCCCTGGTTGTGCTGTGCAGCGCGGTGTCGGCCGCACCGCAGAACCTCACCGTCATCTCCTTTGGCGGTGCCACCAAGCAGGCCCAGGACAAGGCCTACTTCCAACCTTTCAACGCCAGCGGTGCAGGACGCGTGGTTGCCGGCGAGTACAACGGTGAGCTGTCGAAAATCAAGGCCATGGTCGATGTCGGCCATACCAGCTGGGACGTGGTCGAGGTCGAGAGCCCGGAGCTGTTGCGCGGCTGTGACGAAGGCCTGTTCGAGCGCCTCGATCCGGCGCGCTTCGGCGACCCGGCGCAGTTCGTCCCGGGCACCCTGAGCGAATGCGGGGTGGCCACCTACGTCTGGTCGATGGTCATGGCCTATGACAACGGCAAGCTGGCCAAGGCGCCGAGTTCCTGGGCCGACTTCTGGAACGTTGCCGACTTCCCCGGCAAGCGCGGCTTGCGCAAGGGTGCCAAGTACACCCTGGAGATCGCCTTGCTCGCCGACGGGGTCAAGCCCGAGCAGCTGTATGAAGTGCTCGGTACGCCGCAAGGGGTGAGCCGCGCCTTTGCCAAACTGGACCAGATCAAGGGCAATATCCAGTGGTGGGAAGCCGGCGCGCAACCGGCGCAGTGGCTGATTGCCGGTGACGTGGTCATGAGCGCGGCCTACAACGGCCGGATCGCCTCGGCACAGAAGGAGGGCATGAAGCTCAGTATCGTCTGGCCGCAAAGCCTGTACGACCCGGAATACTGGGCGGTGGTCAAGGGCACGCCGAACAAGGCCCTGGCCGAGGACTTCATTGCCTTTGCCAGCCAGCCACAAACCCAGAAGGTGTTTTCCGAGGAGATTCCCTACGGGCCGGTGCACCGCGAGGCGCTGAAGCTGCTGCCGGCGAATGTCCAGCAACAGTTGCCGACCGCCGAGGCCAACCTGGCCGGGGCGCGGGCGGTGGATGCCGGGTTCTGGGTGGACCATGGCGAGGAGCTGGAGCAGCGCTTCAACGCCTGGGCGGCGCGCTGAATTCATCGCGGGTCAAGCCCGCTCCCACAGATAATGTGGGAGCGGCGGTGCGACGCCTCGACTTGACCCGCGATGTTGTTGAACCGTTAGGCCAGCCAGGCAGCAAACTGCTCCTTGCAGTAATCGACAAACAACTGCGCAGGCTTGGTCAGCTGCGCACGCTTGAGCCAGCCGGCCACCAGCGCGGAGCCGGTGACATCTTCGGCAATCTCCACACAGACCACTTCCTGGCCATCATAGGTGCTGTGGCCATGGGGCTTGGTCACCAGCAGGGCAAAGCCAAAGCCCTGGCCGACCATGCCGCGGACCATCTCGATCGACGGCGAGCTGAAGACGATGTTCGGGCTCAGCTGCAGTTCTTCGAAAATACTCACGAAATAAGTGCGGCTGGGCTGCACGTCGAGGAGGATCATCGGCTCCAGCGCCAGGTCCCTGATCGAGACCTGCTTCTGCCCGGCAAAGCGATGGCCCGCCGGCACTAGCGCATAGGGGCGCTGGGGCGCGGTCAGGGCTTCGGTTTCAATGGTGCTGTCCAGGTCATGTTCGTAGAAGATCGCCAGGTCGAAGCGCCCGCCGGTCAGGCCTTGCACCAATTCCTGCTGCTCGCCGTCCTGCAGGCGGATCTCCACCCCCGGAAAACGCTGGCGAAAGCCTGCGATCAAGCGCGGCAGGTAGAGCGGGGCGACGGTCTCGAAGCAGCCGATGTCGATCTGGCCACAGACCACGTCGTTGTCGGCCAGGGCGTTCTGCTCGAACTCGCGGGCCATGCGCAGCAGTTCCTGGGCCTTGCGGTAGAAGCGTGCGCCACCGGGGGTCAGCGACACGCCCTGGGCGTGATGGCGGATGAACAGCTGCACGCCGAAGCTGTCTTCCAGGCCCTTGACCGCCGTCGAAATCGACGGCTGGGCGATGTACAGCTTGCGCGACGCCTCGGCGACGCTACCGCATTCAACGGTGGTGACGAAATACTTCAGTTGACGCAAGGTATAGGACGCCACAGTGCACCTCTGGCTGATTATTTTGCTACACGATACCCCCTGGACGGCCCGGTGCTGCAGCGGATTTTGCTGGCCATTGAGCATATTTACCCGGGCCTGCCGTTGATCGCCTGGGTGGCACTGCGGACCCGCGCACAGCCTCGAACCTGTACGGCGCGCATTTCTTGCGCCGCTCTTGCGAGGTAACTGCCATGAGCCAGCCACGTCCCGACGATGAACCCCTGTGGAAAGATCCGCTGAACAACCCGCAACGCGAGCACGATCCGCTCAGCGACCCGAATGTCTCTGACCCGCAGCGGCGCGACCTGCCCGAGGACGTCGAGCGGGTGCCCGACGACCAGCCCCTGGACGATCGCCTGCCCGAACCCGACCAGCCGACCCCGCTGTCGGACGAACGCCGCTAATCGGCGCTCAGCTCGTGCACTTGCCAGCGCACCGAGCTGACGCCTTTCTCCAGGCTCACCCGGCTGACCAGGCGTTCCAGCTGGGTGGGCGCATCGGGGCTGCCCATCAGCTCGGCGCGTACTTCCAGCTTGGCCGGGTTGGCCAGGTCTTCACTGTGCAGCGACTGCAGGCGCAGGCCGCCGTTGCCGAAGCTGTGCAGCATCAGGCTGCGCACCTGGATTTCATCCTCGGCGCGGCAGGTGATGCGCACCTCGAAGCGCTGCTCGGCCTCGTTGGCCGGCAGCACGTCCTGATGATTCAGACGCTGGGCGATGTCGCGCAGCAGGATATTGGCGCAGAGCACCACGCAGCTGCCCAGCGCCGCCTCCAGCAACAGCCCCAGGCTGCACAGCACGCCAATGGCGGCGGTGCACCAGAGCGTCGCAGCGGTGTTCAGCCCGCGTACGTTGAGGCCGTCGCGCATGATCACACCACCGCCCAGAAAGCCGATGCCCGAGACCACATAGGCGGCAACCCGTGAAGCGTCGGTGGCGGCCATGCCCGGCACCGCCTGGGTCATCAGCACGAACAGGCAGGCGCCGGTGCTGACCAGGGCATTGGTGCGCAGGCCGGTCAGGCGCTGACGCAGTTGACGTTCGGCGCCAATCAGCGCCCCGAGTACCAGCGCGACGGTGACGCGCAGCAGAAATACTTTCCAATCCATAGCAAACCTCGAATCCACGGCAATACGCCGCGTTGTCATCGCCAGTGGGCGATGTACGTGAACAAAGAGAATGCGCAGGGCCACGGGCCTTCAACACCGGTGAAGGTGCAAGGTGTGCGGGAAGGAGAATGAGGATTTGTCATCCACAAGGGATGCGAATCGCCACTGACCGCCATGTTCGGCGTGCCAGTGACAGGGGGAACCTGCTGAACTAGCGCGCCGTGTGGACCTGTCGCAATCGACTAGGGCTACTGTCCAATGCAGGACTCCTGTGTAGGCATGCAAAAATGCGGGCGAGAAACTAACCCTCGGGCAGCGCAGGGTCAAGGGTAAAAACATGACAATTGTTGCATTGGCAGCGGATCGTTGCAGATATGCAACGCTGTGGGTCATCGTGTTGTCTTTCCCAGGTGCGCTTCAAAAGCTACTGTTCCCTGAAAGGACTTTCGAGAGACCTGTGTGCAACCTTTGATCAATTACTGGCGGCTGGTGCTGCATCCCGGTGCGGATACCCTGCGCTTCGCCTTGCGGACCATCGTTGCCTGCCTGTTGACCCTGTACCTGGCGTTCATCTTCGACCTCGACCAACCGAAGTGGTCGGTGATGGCGGTGTTCATCGTCAGCCAGCCGCTGGGCGGCATGACCCTGCAACGCAGCTTCGCCCAGGTGCTCGGCACCACCCTCGGCGCGGCGGTGGCGGTGTTGATCATGGCGGTATTCGCGCAGGCGCCATTGCCGTTCATTATCACCCTGGCCCTGTGGCTGGCCCTGTGTACCGCCGGCGGCACCTTGCTGCGCTACACCAGCTCGCATGCCTTTGTGCTCAGCGGCTTTACCGCCGTGGTGGTGGCGATGCTGGCGATCCCCGAGCAGGACAACACCCTGATGCTGGCCATTACCCGGGTCACCGAAACCCTGCTGGCGGTGGCCTGCGTGTGTGCGGTGAGCCTGCTCAGTGCACGGCCGCAGGCAGTGGCCACGGGCTATTTTGCCAAGGTCGACAACCTCATCAAGCTGATGGCCAGCCACGCTGCGGCGGCGATTCGCGGTGAAGAGAGCGCGGCCGAGTTCAGCAAGCGGCAGATGCAGATCCTTGGCGAGATCAGCGCCCTGGAAGGCCTGCGCCGCCACCTGTATTTCGACGCCCCGCATTTGCGCGGGGCCAACGGCCTGGTGCAACTGCTCGGCAACCAGTTGGTGCTGCTCAGCTCGCGGCTGACGGTGCTGCGTAACCAGAAGCTGATGATCGCCGAGCGCTGGCAGGGCAGTTACCCGGAGTTCATCAGCCGCTTGCTGGCCGACGAGCTGGCCTTTCTCGACCAACTGGCGCAGCAGGGCCGGGCCTTGCCAGCCGAGGCACGCGAGCATTTCAGCGCCTTGCAGGGGCGTTTCGACCAGGCCGCGCTACAGGCCGAGCAGCTGCAAAGCGACCTGCCAACGCCGCTTCGCTCATTGGCCTGGGCCTTGCGCTGGGAGCAGGCGCGCCTGCTCGAACAGCTCGGCGAAATGCTCGAACTCAGCGATGCCATCCAGGAAGGCCGTGCCGGCGACTGCCTGTACCGCCAGGGCCGCAGCAATCCCTTGCACCTGGACTGGCGCCTGGCGGCGATGAACGCCAGCCGCGCCTTTATTGCCCTGGTCGCGGCCGGGCTGATCTGGATCGAAACCGCCTGGGACGGCGCCCGCGCCGGGATGATTCTGGTGGGCATCCTCTGCTCGTTGATGGCGACCTTTCCGCGCCCGCTGATGGCGGCGCAGAACTACGCCCGCGGCCTGGGCCTGGCGCTGCTGGTGTCGGCGCTGTACCAGTTCTGGCTGATCCCGCAGGTGGTCGATTTCGAAATGCTCGCGCTGCTGCTGTTGCCCTTGCTCTATGTAGTGGCGGTGGGGCTGTCGGGGCCGATGACCGCCGGCATCGGCATGGGCCTGGGCTTGTCGAGCTTCTTGCTGTTTGGCCCGCAGAACATCGGCGCCTGGCAGAACACGGCGATGCAATGGTTCGAATTCGCTGGTGCCTATGTGTGTGGCGCGGCGTTGTCGCTGATGGTGTATGCGTGGATTTTCCCGTTCAACCCGCAATTGCGCATCGAACGGCTGTTTCGTGAAACCCGCGAACAGGTGTATGCCTTGCTCAAGGGCCCGGCCTCGGACGCGCGCCAGTTCGCTTTTGAGAGCCGCATGCTCGACCGCCTGACCCTGATTATCGGCCTGCTGCCAGCGACCCGTGATGAGCGCTCGCGGGGGCTGTTCGAGGTCAACCTGGCGTGCATGGCCCTGGGCGTGGCCTTGCGCCAGTTGCAGGAGCAGGGCAGGGCCAACCCATTGCTGCCCGAGGCCCTGCGCGCGCAGCTTGAGCAGGTATTGCGCAACACTGGCCGCTATATCGCCGGGCGCACCGCGCTGGTGCTGCCAGACTTGCTGCAGACCCTGCAGGCGTTGGGCGAGCGCCTGGACAACCTGCACGGCGAACAACTGCAGGCGCCGGCCGAGCAGTTGCGCTCGTTGTTTCGCATTCGTGTGGCGTTGCTGGTGATCGCAGGCTTTTTGCGTCACTACAGCCCCTACCTTGAACCCGCTGCCGAAGGAGCCCCGGCCCTTGCCCATTGATTTCGAGATTGGCGGCGTCTACCTGCCGCCGATCGCCCAGGCCCTGCTGCTGGCCATACCGCTGTTGATCGCCGTGCTCTGGCTGCTGCAAAAGCTTGGGGTGATGCAGCGGGTCTGGCATCCGGCATTGTTTGAAGGCGCGCTGTACGCCTGCCTGTGCGCCTTGATCATCCTGTACATGGGGAGCTGAACCTTGAACAAACTTGTGGCCCAGGTTTCGACCCTGGTTGTGGTGGTACTGGCGCTGCTGCTCGGCTGGTTTGCCTGGGAGCATTACACCCGCGCGCCCTGGACCCGCGATGCGCGGGTGCGCGCCGACGTGGTGACGCTGTCGGCGGATGTCGCCGGGCGCATCGTCAGCCTCAAGGTGGCGGATAACCAGCACGTCGACCAAGGCCAGTTGCTGCTGCAAATCGACCCCGAGCGCTATGCCCTGGCGGTCGAACATGCGCGCCGCGCCATCGAAGTGGCGCGGGCCAGCGAAGGCCTGGCCCAGGCGGCGATCATCTCAAGCCAGGCCTTGCTCAAGCAGCGCCAGAGCGAAGAACAACGGCGCCGCACCCTCAAGCAAGGCTTTGCCATCTCCGGTGAAGAATGGGAGAAATCCAGCACCGACGTGGCCGTGGCCCAGGCCGAACTGATGCGCGGCCAGGCCAACCTGAGCCTGGCCACCGCCAACGTGCAACTGGCCACTGCCGCCTTGACCCAGGCCGAGCTTGACCTGCAACGCACACAGATTGTTGCCCCGGTCAGCGGTTATGTGACCAACCTGCTGACCCGCCAGGGCGACTACGCCACGGCCGGCGGACCTTTACTGGCGCTGGTCGACAGCGGCTCGTTCCATATCAGCGGCTATTTCGAGGAAACCAAGCTGCCGCGCATCCACCCGGGCAGCAAGGTCGACATCGCCCTGATGAGCGGCGAACGCTTCCAGGGCACGGTGCAGAGCATCGCCTACGCCATCACCGACCGCGAAAACGCCCCTGGCAACCGCCTGCTGGCCAACATCAACCCCAGCTACACCTGGGTGAAGCTGGCCCAGCGGGTGCCGGTGCGCATCGACATCGACCCAGGCTTTGCCGGCAAAGCCGACCTGCGGGCCGGTACCACGGCGACGGTGACGGTGCGCGAATAGGGTCGAGGTGGTAGGCTTTGCGGCGTTTCTGCCCAGCCACGCGAAGCTCGACGCATGATCCTCAACCTCGCTGTATTTCTCTGCACCCTGACGGCCATGGAGGGCATCGGCTACCTGGCGCATCGCTACATCATGCACGGCTGGGGCTGGTTCCTGCATCGCTCGCACCATGAACCGCACCTGGGGGCGCTGGAAACCAACGACCTCTACCTGCTGGCCCTGGCCCTGATCGCCTTGGCCCTGGTGGCCATCGGCCGCGCCGGGCATGCGCCGTTGCAGTGGGTGGGGGCGGGCGTGGCGGCGTTCGGGGTGATCTACGTGATCATCCATGACGGCATCGTCCACCGCCACTGGCCGTTTGCGCCACGGCCGCGCAACCGTTACCTCAAGCGCTTGTACCGCGCGCACCTTCTCCACCATGCGCTGAAGGGGCGGGATAACAATGTCTCGTTCGGGTTCCTGTATGCACCGCCCATGCACAAGATCAAGCAGCAATTGCGCGCGCGGCGCCGGGGTTGACCCGCAGGCGCGCAATTTCATACAAGATTGTCCGGTGCCGCATGCGTAAGGTAGTAGTGTTCTGTACATGGAGAAGCGTATGAGCCTGCACATCGAAACCCCGTTGATCGCCTCGCGTCCGTTGAGCCTGGCCAGTGGCCTGGAGGTCTGGCTGAAGCTCGACGCGCTGCAGCCCTCCGGCTCGTTCAAGCTGCGCGGCATCGGCGCTGCCTGTGAAGCCTATGCCAAACAGGGCAAGCGCCGCTTCGTGTCGTCCTCGGGCGGTAATGCCGGCATCGCCGTGGCCGTGGCCGGGCGCATTCTCGGCCTGGCGGTGACCGTGGTGGTGCCGGAGACCACCACCGAGCGGGCCAAGCAGCTGATTCGCCAGGAACAGGCCGAGGTGATCGTGCATGGCAAGGCCTGGCACGAGGCCAATGCCCTGGCGCTGTCGCTGATGGGCGAGGATGACGCCTATATCCACCCCTTCGACGACCCGCTGCTGTGGCAAGGCCACGCGAGCATGATCGACGAGGTCGCCGCTACCCGCTTCAAGCCCGATGCGGTAGTGGTCGCGGTCGGCGGCGGTGGTTTGTTGTCGGGGGTCTGTGAAGGCCTGGCGCGCAACGGCTGGGGCCAGGTGCCGGTGTTTGCCGTAGAAACCAGCGGCGCCGCGTCACTGGCCGCGGCCATGGCGCAAAAGCAGCTGGTGGCGCTGGACGGGGTCAACACCGTGGCCACTTCGCTGGCGGCCAAGCAAGTGTGCCAGCGCGCCTTCGAGTGGAGCCAGGAGCGGCCGGTGGTCAGCCATGTGGTCAGTGACCAGGCGGCGCTGGACGCCTGCGAGCAGTTCCTGCTCGACCAGCGCATCCTGGTCGAGCCCGCCTGCGGTGCAGCCCTGGCCCTGGCGTACGCGCCCACGGCCGAGCTCAAGCAGCACCAGAAGGTGCTGGTGATCGTGTGTGGCGGCGTCACCGCAACCCTCGACCAGATCCGCCAATGGCGCGCGGCCTGCTAGTTGGATAGCGTCGTCCATCAGGCTCCCGGGCATCCAGGCGTACGCCTGATCGATGCCCGTTACCAGCAATTTGCCTTTCCCCGGCATTTTCACCTGGAGTACCACATCGGCCTGATCGTCACCGGCCAGCAGCGCTACGCCGCTGGCGGCACGCGCCAGCTGGCCGGGGCCGGGGACATCCTGCTGATGGCCCCGGAGCACGTGCACGACGGCGCCAGTGCCGATGACCAGGGCTACGGCATCCGTATCCTGACCCTTGATCCTGGCTGGCTGGCCGAGGTCAGCCGTGACCTGAGCGACGGCCGCCAGGGCCTGCCCAACCTCAATGCCTTGCAACTGCGCCACCCGCAGTTGCAGCAGCTGCTTAATGGTTTGCACCAGCAGCACGACCCGCTGGCGTTTGCAAGTCACCTGTGGGAAACCCTGGCGCTGCTGCTCGGGCTGGGTTCCACCCTCAAAGTGAACGAGCACAGCAACGGTTTTGATCCACAGCGTTGGCGGCAGTTGCGTGAATGGCTGGAGTCGCGCCTGGATCAGCCGCCGAGCCTGGAAGAAATGGCTGCATTCGTTGATTTGAGCCCGTGGCAGCTATTGCGCCGCTTTCGCAATCACTGCGGCTTGCCGCCCCAGCAATGGTTGACCCACCTGCGTCTGGAGCGGGCCTTGCCGCGGGTGCTGGCCGGGCAGCCCTTGAGTGAAATTGCCCTGGACCTGGGCTTCTACGACCAGGCCCATTTCAGCCGCCTGTTTCGCCGCACCTACGGCGCGCCACCGCGGGGCCTGAAGGTGCTTAAGCGCTAACCCGTGCGGATTCTCAGCGCCTGGGCACATCACCGGCAACCGTGGTCCGGAACATCTCGCGGCGCATGCCATGGTAGTCAGCGATCGGCAGGTGCCAGGTGCTGCGGTTGTCCCAGATCGCCAGGGTTCCCTGACGCCAGCGCATGCGGCAGGTAAAAGCGGGTGCGCTGGCCAGGTTGAACAGGTAGTCGAGCAGCGGCCTGGCTTCTTCGCTGCGCAAACCCTGGATGCCAACGGTGTAGGCAGGGTTGATGAACAGCACCTTCTCGCCGGTTTGCGGATGACGGGTCACCAGCGGGTGGCTGCGCATGTCCTGCGAGGTGTCGCTGCCATAGTGGATGGCCATGTTTTCCAGCAGGGCGTTGTGGTTGGCGCCGACCCCGTAGGCCCGCTCGGGGCTGTGCAGTGCATCGAGAGTGTCCAGCAGCGCCTGCATGCCCGCTGACAGCCATTGATAGGCCAGTGCCAGGTTGGCGTAGCAGGTATCGCCACCGTAAGGCGGGATGTCGTGGCCGTAGAGCAGGGTGTAGGCCGGCGGGCGCTGCTGGAAGGTCCAGTCGCTGTGCCAGGCGCCACCGAACACGAAGGGTGCCTTCTCGTCGGCCTCCTTGACCACGTGCACCACGTGCGGATGGTCGGCCATGGTGGTCACGTAGGGCTCGCGGCCGAATTCGCCGAACTGTCGGGTGACCCGTTCAAGGTCGGCAAGGCGCAGGTTCTGCTCGCGAATGAACAGCACCTTGTGCGCCAGCAGCGCCTGGCGCAGTTCGACCCAGCCTGCGTCCTCCAGGCGGTTCAAGTCGAGGCCCTCGACGTCGGCACCGAGGGCGCCGGTGCTGGGCAAGACGCGCAAGTGGCGGTAATCGGCTGCGCGGTTGTGGTCGGGATGGCAGTAGATGAATTCGCTCATGACGGACACTCGTGTGGGCCTGCTGTCATCGGGATTGCAGTTCATCGCGCAGCGCGGCTGCAACCGGGTCGGGGTCATGTCCACGGCTCACCCACCAGCCAAAGCCTGCCGCCGTGAAGAACATGATCAAACTGTAGATCGCCGCCGGTATGGCCATGGTCGAGTTGTTCAGCAGGCTAGGGGCCAGCGCCAGGGCAATCGCCAGGGTGCCGTTGTGGATGCCGATCTCCATGCCGATGGCAATCGCCTGGCGCTTGGGGATTTTCAGCAGCCGTGGCAACCAGTAGCCGACGCCCAGGCTCAGCAGGTTGAACAGCAGCGCCGCGCCGCCTACCACCGGGGCATAGTCGACGACGGTCTGCCAGTCCTTGACCATTGCCAGGACAATCGTGAATACCAGAAACAGCGCGGCGATGATCTTCATCGGCCGCTCCATGCGCATGGCAAAGCCCGGTGCCAGGCGGCGGATCAGCATGCCGATGGCCACCGGCACCAGGACAATGGCAAACACCTGCAGCACCTTGGCGAACTGCAGCGGGATGGCCTGGTCGGCGGCCATGAAGTAGGCCAGCGACAGGTTGACCAGCAGCGGCATGGTCAGGATCGCAATCAGCGAGTTAACCGCCGTCAGGGTCACGTTCAAGGCCACGTCACCATGGGCCAGGTGGCTGAACAGGTTGGCGGTGGTGCCGCCAGGGGATGCGGCCAGCAGCATCAGGCCTACCGCCAACGCAGGGGCCAGGCCAAAGCCCTTGGCGATCAGAAAGCAAATGAACGGCAGCAGCAGGATCTGGCAGGCCAGGCCGATCAGCACTGGCCGGGGGAACTTCACCACCCGGGCAAAATCGGCCAGGGTCAGGGTCAGCCCCAGGCCGAGCATGATGAAACCCAGGGCGATGGGCAGGAAGGCACTGAGCAAGGGCGATGCAGTCATGGCGCGGACTCACAAGAAGGCGGTGTCCGCCAGTGTAGGCAAGGATTTCGATATCCATTACAGATCTTGCGGTTTATGCCCGGCAAACAGTAGCATCGCCGCTTTTGCCCCAGGACCCGATACCCGATGCAGTTTCAGCCAGGCATTCTCGCCGCCCCCGTTCCCGCCCAGGCCCGCCACCTGTTCTTCACCTTGCACTCGCCCGCTGCATTGCCGGGCGTGCTCGATGCGCTGCTGCAGCAGGTGGATGGCAGCCGCGTGGTGGCCGGTTTCGGCGCGCCGCTGGTGCAGGCGCTGGGTGGCAGCATCGACGGCCTGCGCGGGTTTCCGCAGCTGACCGCGGCAGTCGACAACCCCTGCACCCAGCACGACCTGTGGCTGTGGCTGCGCGGTGAAGACCGTGGCGAGCTGTGGCTGCACAGCCAGGCGCTTGAGCAACTGCTGGCCCCGGCCTTGACACGGGTCGAGGCCACCGATGCCTTCCGCCACAAGAGCGGCCACGACCTGACCGGCTATGAAGACGGCACCGAGAACCCGGTAGAAGACGCCGCCGTCGAAGCGGCGATCCTTGCCAGCGAGGTACCAGGCTTGAACGGTTCGAGCTTTGCCGCGTTCCAGCTGTGGCGCCATGACCTCAATTGTTTCAAAGCTTTGCCGCAAGCCGAACAGGACGACATCATCGGCCGGCGCAAGGCCGACAACGAAGAGCTCGACGACGCGCCGCAGTCGGCCCACGTCAAGCGCACCGCCCAGGAAAGCTTCGCCCCTGAAGCCTTTATCGTCCGCCGCTCGATGCCCTGGGCGGATGAGCGTGGTGCCGGCCTGGCGTTCCTAGCTTTCGGTCACTCGTTTGATGCGTTTGAAGTGCAGCTGCGGCGCATGAGCGGCCTGGAAGATGGCGTGGTCGATGCCCTGTACCGCTTCAGCCGGCCGCTGACTGGCGGCTATTACTGGTGCCCGCCGCTGGGCGAGCATGGGTTGGATTTGAGCGCTGTGCTCGGGCGGTAGATCGATCGCGGGTCAAGTCGAGTCGTCGCACCGCCGCTCCCACAGGATTGATGCAGACCTGTAGGAGCGGGCTTGACCCGCGATGAGGCCGGTACAAGTGTAAGAAAATTTTACGGACTTTTTACGAAGGTGCGTCAAGCACAAAGCCATACTGCCGGCGCATTTCTTCGAGACGTCTGACCGTGAGCCAAGCCGCAACTTCCGCAAGCGCCCATTCCCCCGTAAAAACTTCGTCACTGAGCCTGTTGATCGCCGCCGCCGGCGTGGTCTATGGCGATATCGGCACCAGCCCGCTGTACACCTTGAAGGAGGTCTTCGCCGGTCATTACGGCGTGCAGGCCAACCATGACGGTGTGCTCGGCATCCTCTCGCTGGTGTTCTGGTCGCTGATCTGGGTGGTGACCATCAAGTACGTGCTGTTCGTGCTGCGTGCCGACAACCAGGGCGAAGGCGGGATCATGGCCCTGACCGCCCTGGCGCGGCGGGCGGCGGCGCCGTACCCGCGCTTGAGCCGGGTGCTGGTGCTGCTCGGGCTGTTTGGCGCGGCCTTGTTCTACGGCGACAGCATGATCACCCCGGCGATTTCCGTGCTGTCGGCGGTGGAGGGGCTGCAACTGGCCTTTGACGGCATCGACCATTGGGTCGTGCCCTTGGCGGTGGTGGTGCTGGTGGCGCTGTTTCTGATCCAGAAGCATGGCACCGCACGCATCGGGATCATTTTCGGCCCGGTGATGGTGCTGTGGTTCAGCGTGCTTGGCGCGCTTGGCATCTATGGCATCGTCCAGCGCCCGGAAGTGCTGCTGGCGATGAACCCGGCCTGGGCGGTGAACTTCTTTATCGTCCACCCGGGCATGGGCGTGGCGATTCTTGGCGCGGTGGTGCTGGCCCTGACCGGCGCCGAGGCGCTGTATGCCGACATGGGCCATTTCGGCCGCAAGCCGATTGCCCGCGCCTGGATCCTGCTGGTGCTGCCGGGGCTGGTACTCAACTATTTCGGTCAGGGCGCGCTGATCCTCGGCAACCCCGAGGCGGTCCGCAACCCGTTCTACCTGCTGGCCCCGGACTGGGCGCTGCTGCCGATGATCGCCCTGGCCACCCTGGCGACCATCATTGCCTCCCAGGCGGTGATTTCCGGCGCCTTCTCGCTGACGCGCCAGGCGATTCAGCTGGGCTACGTGCCGCGCATGTTCATCCAGCACACCTCAAGCCAGGAGCAGGGGCAGATCTACATCGGCACGGTGAACTGGGCGCTGATGGTCGGCGTGGTGCTGCTGGTGATCGGCTTCGAGTCGTCCGGCGCCCTGGCGGCAGCCTATGGCGTGGCGGTCACTGGCACCATGCTGATCACCACCTTGCTGTCTTCGGCGGTGGTATTGCTGCTGTGGAAGGCTCCGCGCTGGCTGGCGCTGCCGTTGCTGTTGGGCTTTTTGCTGGTCGACAGCCTGTACTTTGCCGCCAACGCGCCGAAGATCTTCCAGGGCGGCGCCTTCCCGGTAATCGCCGGTATCGCCTTGTTCATTCTGATGACCACCTGGAAACGCGGGCGCAAGATCATCGTCGAGCGCCTCGACGAATCGGCCTTGCCGCTGCCGCTGTTCATCAGCAGCCTGGCTGCGCAACCGCCGCACCGGGTGCAGGGCACTGCGGTGTTCCTCACCGCCCGCGCCGACGCCGTGCCCCACGCGCTGCTGCATAATCTGCTGCACAACCAGGTGTTGCACGAGCGGGTGGTGCTGCTCACCGTGGTGTCCCAGGACCGGCCGCGGGTGCCGGCGGCCCAGCGTTTTGAAGTACAGGCCTTTGGCGAGGGCTTCTATCGGGTCAACCTCAACTTCGGTTTTATCGAAGAACCCGACGTACCGGCGGCGCTGCAACTGTGCCACCTCAAGGACCTGGATTTCAGCCCGATGGTGACCACCTACTTCCTCAGCCGCGAGACGGTGATCCCGACCAGGCGCATCGGCATGGCGCGTTGGCGCGAGGCGCTGTTCGCGTTCCTGCTGAAGAACGCCAACAGCAACCTCAAGTACTTCAACCTGCCGCTGAACCGGGTGATCGAGCTGGGCACCCAGGTCGAGATGTAGCCCGGGGCCTAGGCGGTGGCCGCTGCGGCCAGCGGCGCCGCCTTGCGCACCAGGCGCTGCAGGCGGCTGGCGATGGCAAAGCCGATCAGCGCCAGCAGCATCATGGCGACGAACACATAGTTGTAGCCTTGCTGGCCGGGGAAGTGGTCAAGGAGCGCGCCGTAGCCGACGTAGGCGAACATCCCCGGCGCATAGCCGATCAGGCAGCCGATGCCAAAGGCAGAGCCGGTGATGTGCGGGGCGATCCCGACTTCACCCATCGGCGCCCAGAACACCCCGCGCATGGAAAACACGATGAAGGCGAACGACAGCGTCGCGGCCATGCCGGCATAGATGAAGCCCGGGCTCTTGGGCACCAGAAGGATGATCGCCATCATCGGCAGCAGCGCCAGGAACGCCCACTTCAGGTAGCGGCTGGGGCTCTTGAAGTGCTTGTCGGCGATAAACCCGCCGGCCGGCCCGCCAAGGATCTTCAGCATGTACTGGTTGATGATGCCGTAGGCGCCGACCAGTGCCACCGGCAGGCCGTAGACTTCCTTCAGGTAGGGGATGAAGTAGGTCAGGCCGCAGTAGACGATGTAGACCATGAACACGTTGAAGCTGACCAGCCAGATCGCCGGTACCTTGATTGCCTGCATAAGGTTGGCCAGCGGGTTCTTGGCGCTGGTCTGGGCCTGGGCCTGATTGCCTTTGAGCAAGAACCAGGTCAGCACTCCGGCGGCGATGTCGATCAGCGCGTAGAACAGGATCGCCGCTTTCAGGCCGTGTTCGCCGCTGCCCAGGGCAACGAACACGCCCAGCGCACTAAACGCCACCAGGGTGTCGACCACCCCGCGGCCGCCTTCGAGCAGGCCAAACATGCGCCCTTGCTCCTGATCGTTGCCCAGGCCGCGAATGGCCTTGAGCAGCGCCGGCCAGTAGATGCAGTCGGCGCACACCGCCAGCAGGCAGAACACCAGCATCAGGCTGCTGAACGGCGGGAAGGTGGCCAGGTACAGGCCCAGGGCGCCGGTACCGATCAGGCCCAGGGGGATCAGCTTGCGGGTATCAAAACGGTCAGCGAGCATGCCGCCGACCACGAACAGGCCAGTGGCGATGATGGCGTTGGCGCTGAGCAGCAAGCCGATCTGGGTGTGCGAGAGGCCCATGAACTCCTGCATGGGTACGTAGAACGCATCCTTGAGGTTGGCCAGTTTGTAGACGGTGCCGCCACCGAGGATCAGTATCAGGAACTTGAACCATTTGGCCTTGTTTTGCGCAGTCATTGTTATTCTCCAGGCGTAGTGGGGTAGGGGCTCAAAGGCTGGCAGGGCTGGCCAGGGTCAACTCGGCGAGGGTGCGCAACTCGGCCAGCAAGGTTTTCACGTAGCTGACCTGGTTGTTGGCCCAGCGCTGTTCGCCGGCCAGCATCTGCTCGAGGGTCAGGCCGGCGGGCAGCGGCGTGTCGCTCATTTCCCGGTAGGCAATGAACGGGTCGGCCGGCTCGTTGCGCTGGCGGAAGGCCGGGGCGAGGTAGTGGTTTTCCTGTTCGAGGATGAAGGCGATCACTTGCGGCTGCTGTTCACCGAGCATCAGCAGCTCGAACAGCATGCGCGCGCCGGGCAGCTCGTCCTCGGCGCTGCCCTGCAGTACCCCGCAGTGGCCAAAACCCTGGTCTTCGGCCACCACCCGCACGCCCTTGAGGTGGCTCTGGCGGATATGCGGGGCGAGGTTGTGCAGGGCTTGCAGCGGTTGCTCGCAGGCATTGATCATGTTGCCGAAATCGAACAGGGCATTGAGCCGCGGATGATTGACCTGGCGCAGCAACTGAGCGATCTCGTCGCTCTTGAGCTCTTCATGCTGCTCGAAATCAAAATGCAGGTCGTGGGCATCGGCCAGCCGGGCCAGGTACAGCAGGTCGCCACCGATCTGGTCCATGACCTGTGAGAGCAGGCCTTCATAACGCGAGTACACGCGAATATTGCGGCTGCCGATGACCTTGGCCACAGCCACCACCGCATCGACGTCGGCCTTGCGCGTGCTGCTGATTTCCAGGTGCACGTCCAGTTGCAATGCACGGGCTTTTTCGGCGAAGGCACACAACTGCCCGGCGTTCATCTGCGACAGGCTGTTGTGCTCGCCATCGAGCATGTGCAGGCTCAGGCCAGCCAGTTCATGGCGATAGGCGAAGTCGAGCAGGTCAAACGGCGTGACGCGGCCGTGGGTGAGGTTGGTCAGCAGCGGATAGGCGTGGGCAAACAGCCGCGCCTGGTCGAGGCGCTCAAGCAGGCGGCTGGCCAGCTCGCGGGTCAGCAGCGGTGCCTGGGCACCCTGGGCATTGTGGTTCAGTAACGTAGCGAAGCGTTCTTGTAGTGTGTTCATTCGAGTCGTTCCTGGTGCGGGCACCGGTTCTACCGGCGCCGTCTTTATCGCGCCGGCAAGGAACACTCGATAGATCCATTACGGATCATTTGATAAGGCCACTTTCAGACCCGGTGGCCAATCGCCCGCAGCGCCTGGACCAGCGCCTCGACCTTGGCCTCGGCCTGGTCCTGTGGCGTGCCGGCAAAGCCGAGCAACAGTGCCGGCGGCAAGTAGCGGTTCAGGCAGTAGTCGCTCAGGGCGTAGGTGTGCACGCCATGCTCGGCCAGTTGCCGCGCCAGGGCCTGGTCATCGAGCTGCGGCGCAAGCCAGGCGATCAGGTGCATGCCGGCCTCGACCGGGGCCACCTGGAAAAAACCGCCCAGGCGCCGCTGCAGCACCTCGAGCAGGCACTGCTGGCGGGCCTGGTACAGCGCCCGCATGCGGCGGATATGGCCAATGAAGTGGCCTTCGCTCATGAAATCGGCGGTCACCGCCTGCAGCAGGGTCGGCGGGCTGCGGTCGAGCACTGCGCGCAAGGTACAGAACGGCTCGACCAGGGCCTGGGGCAGAATCACATAGCCCAGGCGCAAGGAGGGGAACAGCACCTTGCTGAAGGTGCCGACATAGATCACCCGTTCGCTCTGGTCCATGGCATACAGCGCCGGCAACTGCCGACCGGCGTAGCGCAGCTCGCTGTCGCAATCGTCTTCAATGATCCAGCTGCCGCTGGCAGCCGCCCAGGCAATCAGCGCCAGGCGCCGGTTGTGGCTGAGGGTCATGCCCAGCGGGTGCTGGCGCGACGGGGTGGTGAAGGCCAGGCGCGCTTCGGGGCAATCACGAATACCGTGTTGCACGTCGATACCCTGGTCATCGACGCGCACCGGCACCACCCGGCAGCCGTGGGCCTGAAAGGCGATGCGCGCGGCGATATGCCCCGGGTCTTCCATCCACAGCGGCTCGTCGGGGTTGAGCAGCAGCATCGCCAGCAGGTTAAAGGCCTGCTGGGCGCCGGAGACGATCACCACCTGCTGCGCGTCGCAATCGATACCACGGGCGTCGAACACGTACTCGGCAATGGCCTGGCGTAGCGTCTGCAGGCCTTGCAACTCGCCATAACCGAGCAGGGCCTTGCTCGGCTTGTGGCCGTGGCGGTTGAGCAGGCGCTTCCACAATGCCTGGGGAAAGGCCTCGAAAGCGCCATGGCTGGGCAGGAACGAGATCGGCGCCTGATCGCCGCAATGGGCGTAGGACACCCCGCGAAAATGATCGCTGCGCAGCGACAGCATCGTCTGGGTCAGGTCCGACAGTTTGGGCGGCGCAGGTGCTGACGGCTCGGCGCCGGCGCTGCGCTGCCACTCATCACCGACATAGGTGCCAGCGCCGGTGCGCGAGACCAGGAAACCCTCGGCAATCAGCTGGTCGAAGGCATTGAGCAGGGTGATGCGCGAAACCTGCAATTCCTGGCTCAAGGTGCGCGTCGACGGTAGGCGAATGCCCCCTTGCAGACGGCCGGTGAGGATCTGCTTGCGGATCTGCAGGTACAGCTGGCGATAAAGCGGGGTGGCGCTGTCGCGATCGAGGTCGATACCTGCAAACAGCAAACCGGCGGGGGACTTCATCGAGCTCTCGCAGACACTAGGAAGGGCCTGGACATGCTACGAGAAAGCCCGCCAGGCGGCCAGCCCAGGGCGCTTGTCATCAAATGAAAACAGCTTGTCGTCCGATGCGAAGCACCTGCCTGGCGTAGGGCATAGAGTCCAGTCAACAAGAATTGACGCACGGCGTCAGGATGACTGGAGTGACATGCATGGCCAAAGTCGTACGCTTCTATGAAACCGGTGGCCCCGAGGTCCTGCGCTACGAGGACGCCGAGGTCGGCGAGCCGGGCCCGGGCCAGGTTCGCCTGCGCCAGGTGGCGGTGGGGCTGAACTACGCCGACACCTACTTTCGCAACGGCACCTACCCGATCCCGCTGCCAAGCGGCATGGGCGTCGAGGCCTCGGGGGTGGTGCAGGCGGTGGGCGAGGGCGTGACCCAGGTGGCGGTGGGCGACCGGGTGACCTACACCGGTTTTCTCAACACCCTGGGCGCCTATTGCACCGAGCGGCTGATTCCGGCGGCAGCCTTGATCAAGCTACCGGAAACCATCGCCTTCGAAACCGCCGCAGCAATGACCATGCGCGGCCTGACCTCGGCCTACCTGATGCGCCGCCTGTATGACTTCAAGCCGGGTGACAGCGTGCTGCTGCACGCCGCCGCCGGCGGTGTCGGCCTGATTGTCTCGCAGTGGGCGCGCCTGCTCGGGCTGACGGTGATCGGCACGGTGTCCACCGACGCCAAAGCCGAAGTGGCCCGCGCCCATGGCTGCAGCCACACCATCAACTACAGCCATGAAGACGTCGCCAAGCGCGTGCGCGAGCTGACTGACGGGGTTGGCGTCAACGTGGTGTTCGACAGCGTCGGCAAGAGCACCTTCATGGCCTCGCTCGATTCGCTCAAGCGCCGCGGGCTGATGGTCTGCGTCGGCACCGCCTCGGGCACTATCCCGCCGTTCGACCCGCAGATCCTGGCGATCAAGGGCTCGCTGCACCTGACCCGCCCGGCCCTGGCCGACTACATCGCCGACCCGGCGGAGAAGGCGGACCTGGCCGGCGAGCTGTTCGAGCATGTCAGCAGCGGGCGGATCAAGATCGAGATCAACCAGCACTACGCATTACAGGATGCGGTTCAGGCCCACCGTGACCTGGAAGCGCGCAAAACCACCGGCTCGTCAATCTTCGTCATCTGAAGAGGGCAACAGCATGCACATCGAACAACTGACCTGCGCCATCGGTGCCGAAATCACCGGGGTCAATCTGGCAGATGCAATTGATGACGACGACTTGTTCGAGCAGCTGCGTGCGCAGTTGCTCAAGCACCGGGTGCTGTTCTTGCGCGATCAGACCTTCAGCCGCGCCGAGCATGTGGCCTTTGCCCAGCGCTTCGGCGAGCTGGAAGACCACCCGGTGGCCGGCAGCGACCCCGAGCACCCGGGCCTGGTGCAGATCTACAAGCGCCCGGACCAGCCGGCCGATCGCTACGAGAACGCCTGGCACACCGACGCCACCTGGCGCGAGGCGCCGCCCATGGGTTGCGTGCTGCGCTGTGTGGAGTGCCCGCCGGTGGGCGGCGACACCATGTGGGCGAACATGGCGCTGGCCTACCAGAACCTGCCGGATGACGTGAAGGCGCGGATCGAGGGCCTGCGCGCCCGGCACAGCATCGAAGCCAGTTTTGGCGCGGCGATGGCGCTGGAAAAACGCCTGGCGCTCAAGGCGCAGTTCCCCGACGCCGAGCACCCGGTGGTGCGCACCCACCCGGACACCGGCGAGCCGGTGCTGTTCGTCAATGCCTTCACCACCCACTTCAGCAACTACCACACCCCGCAGCGAGTGCGTTTCGGCCAGGACGCCAACCCCGGTGCCAGTGACCTGCTGCGCTACCTGATCAGCCAGGCCTACCTGCCCGAGTACCAGGTGCGCTGGCGCTGGAAACCCAACAGCGTGGCGATCTGGGACAACCGCAGCACCCAGCATTACGCGGTGATGGACTACCCAGCGTGCCACCGCAAGATGGAGCGCGCCGGCATCAAGGGCGAGCGCACCTTCTGAAGGCCAGCAACACCCCAGGACAATAACAAGACCGAGGACTACAGCATGCAATTCTTCGACGATTCGTTGCACCCGGAAAACATGGAAAAGGTGGTGATCACCGTGGCTCCCTATGGCCCGGAGTGGATGCCCGAGGACTTTCCCGAAGACATCCCGCTGACCATGGACGAGCAGGTGCAAAAGGCAGTCGACTGCTATGAAGCCGGCGCCACGGTGCTGCACCTGCACGTGCGCGAGCTGGACGGCAAGGGCTCCAAGCGCCTGTCGAAGTTCAACGAACTGATTGCCGGCGTGCGCGAAGCGGTGCCGGAGATGATCATCCAGGTCGGTGGCTCGATCTCGTTCGCCCCGGAAAGCGACGGCGAGGCGGCCAAGTGGTTGTCCGATGACACCCGGCACATGCTCGCCGAGCTTACGCCCAAGCCCGACCAGGTCACCGTGGCGATCAACACCACGCAGATGAACATCATGGAGCTGCTGTACCCGGAGTACCTGGAGGGCACCTCCCTGGCCCATCCGGCGATCCACGCCGCTTACAGCGAAATGACCGTGCCGGCCGGCCCGGCCTGGGTGCGCGAACACCTGCGCCGCCTGCAGGCCAGCAACATCCAGCCGCACTTCCAGTTGACCGGCATGCACGCCCTGGAAACCCTCGAACGCATCGTGCGCAAGGGCGACTACATGGGCCCGCTGAACCTGACCTGGATCGGCATTGGTGGCGGCTTCGACGGCCCCAACCCGTTCAACTTCTTCAACTTCATTCACCGTGCGCCCAACGGCTGCACGCTGACCGCCGAATCGCTGCTGAAAAACGTGCTGCCGTTCAACACCATGGCCCTGGCCATGGGGCTGCACCCGCGTTGCGGCAACGAAGACACCATCATCGACCAGCACGGCAAGCGCTTCGGTTCGGTGCAGCAGATCCAGCAGACCGTACGCGTGGCCCATGAACTGGGCCGTGAGATCGCCAACGGCAAGGAAGCGCGGGCCATCTACCGCATCGGTGAGCAGTACAGCAGCATCGAGCAGACCCTCAAGGCCAACGGCATGGCGCCTAACCGCCAGCCGGGCCAGAAGGGTGTGCCGCAGCGCGCCTGATTGGCCTGGCCCGGCACGTGGTTACGTGCCGGGCCGGCGATCCACAGCGCTGACCGTCGGGCTTTTCAGCTTTTCAATAAAAACAATAAGTAAGTCTCATGCCAGACAACCCCAAGGAGGCAGCATGGCCGCCTATCTCGCCAGCGCCACAGACGATGGCGCCGACACTTCACGAGGCATTTCCCGGCGATATGCCTGGATTGTCTTTGCCCTGACCTTTGGCCTGCTGATTTCCGACTACATGTCGCGGCAGGTACTCAACGCAGTCTTCCCGTTGCTCAAGGCCGAATGGGCCCTGAGCGACAGCCAGCTGGGCCTGCTCAGCGGCATTGTCGCGCTGATGGTCGGGCTGCTGACCTTCCCCTTGTCACTGTTGGCCGACCGCTTCGGGCGCATCCGCAGCCTGGTGCTGATGGCCGTGCTGTGGAGCCTGGCCACCCTCGGCTGCGCCCTGGCCGACAACTACCCGCAGATGTTTGCCGCGCGTTTTCTGGTCGGTGTCGGCGAGGCCGCCTATGGCAGCGTCGGCATTGCCGTGGTGGTCGCGGTGTTCCCCCGTGACATGCGCGCGACCCTGGCCGGGGCCTTCATGGCCGGCGGCATGTTCGGCTCGGTGCTGGGCATGGCCCTGGGCGGCTTGATGGCCCAGCACTTTGGCTGGCGCTGGGCGTTCGCCGCGATGGCCCTGTTCGGCCTGTTGCTGGCGTTGCTGTACCCGCTGATCGTCAAGGAGGCGAAGATCGCTCCACAGCGGGTCAATGCTGCCGCCTGCAAGATCGCCCGGCCACTGCACACCTTGTACGGCAGCCGCTCGGTGATCGCCGCTTACGTGGGCAGTGGGCTGCAGCTGTTCGTCGGCGGCACGGTGATTGTCTGGATGCCCAGCTATCTGAACCGCTACTACGCCATGGGCACCGACCAGGCCGGCGTGGTCGCGGCCATCATCGTGCTGTGCAGCGGCATCGGCATGATCCTCTGCGCCATGCTTTGCGATCGCCTCGGCCGGCAGCGCCCGGACCGCAAGATCAGCCTGGCCATCGGTTATTGCCTGGGCAGTTGCCTGTTGCTGTCGCTGGCCTTCGCGCTGCCCTCGGGCACCGCGCAACTGGTGCTGATCTGCCTGGGGATGATGGTTGCCGCCGGCACCAACGGCCCATCCAGCGCCATGGTCGCCAACCTGACCCATTACTCGGTACACGGCACCGCGTTTGCCACCCTGACCCTGGCCAACAACCTGCTCGGGCTTGCGACCGGGCCGTTGATTACCGGCCGCGTCTCCGACCTGATCGGCCTGCAGGCCGCCTTCCAGCTGGTGCCGCTGATCAGCATCGCGGCGGCGGCGGTGTTCTTTATTGCCAAGCGTCATTACCACCGTGACATGGCCCGCCTGGAGTTGAATCCGTGAAGCACGTTTTGTCGATCGAAGTGTTCTTCGACTTTATCTGCCCCTGGTGCCTGATTGGCCAGGCGCATCTGCAGCGGGCGCTGGAACAACTGCGCCGCGAGCGGCCCGAGGTCGAGGTCAAGCTGCTCTTGCGCGGCGTGCAATTACTGCCGCAAATGGCCAGGACCGGCCAGCCGTTCGAGGCCTTTTACCGCAAGCGCCTGGGCAGCGATGAGGCGGTACGCCTGCGCCAGGCGCAGGTGCGCAGCGCCGCCAAGGCCGCAGGGGTGGAGATCGATTTCAGCCGCATCAGCCGCATGCCCAACACCGCCGACGCCCATCGCCTGCTGCAGCGCGCGGTGGCGCTGGGTTCGACTCAGCAGGCCGAAGCGCTGCTGGCCAGGCTGTTTGCCGGCTACTTCCAGCAGGGCAAGGATTTGGGTGACCCGGTGACCTTGATGCACATCGCCAGCGCCTGTGGCCTGGAGCCTGGGCGGTTTGCCGATTGCCTGCGCGGCGATGCCAGCCCGTTCATCGGCGCCAACGACCAGGCTGCCGAGGGCGTGCCGTGCTTTCGCTTCAACCAGCGTCTGCGGGTCTCGGGGGCACAGCCGGTCGAGGTGTTGCTGCAGGCCATGGCCCAAGCCCTGGAACACGAGGTGGCGGCATGAGCGGGGTGTATCCGGTACCGGCCGACAAAGTCCCGCCCCGTGGTGGGCGGGTGTTGCTGGAATGGGCGGACAGGAGCGTGGCGCTGTTCAACGTTGCCGACAGCTTCTACGCCATCGACGACAGTTGCCCGCACCAGGGCGCCTCGCTGTGCGGCGGGCGCCTGGACGGACGGGTGATCCAGTGCTGCGCCCACGGCCTGCGCTTTGATCTGGCCAGCGGTTATCTGCTCAACTCGACGCAGCTCAAGGTTGCCAGCTACCCGGTCGAGCAACGGGATGGGCAGCTGTTCATCGTGCTGGCGAGCAAGGAGGCGGGCCAATGAGCGTGGTCGCAATTGCCGCCGCCAACCACCGCGCCCGGGAACTGGCGCCGGGCTTTATCGTCAGCCTGATTGCCGCGGCGGCGGCGAGTTTTCTCAGTGAGCATTACGATGCCCCGGTGATGTTGTTTGCCTTGTTGCTGGGCATGGCCCTGAACTTTCTGGCCAGCGATGGCCGTTGCAAAGCCGGGATCGAATTCACCGCACGCACGGTATTGCGCCTGGGTGTGGCGCTGCTGGGCATGCGCATTACCCTGGGCCAGATCGCGAGCCTTGGCTGGAAGCCGGTAGCGCTGGTGGTGATTTTGGTGGTGGTGACCATCCTGGTCTCGGTGGTGGCGGCACGGGCCCTGGGTTTTCAGCGCTTGTTCGGCATGCTCACCGGTGGTGCCACGGCGATTTGCGGGGCCTCGGCGGCGCTGGCCCTGGCCGCGGCCTTGCCCCATCACCCGCAAAAAGAGCGCGCCACCCTGTTTACCGTGATTGGCGTGTCGGCGTTGTCGACCCTGGCGATGATCCTCTATCCGATGATTGCCAGCTGGCTGCAGCTGTCGCCGCAACAGGCCGGGGTGTTTCTTGGCGCGACCATTCATGATGTGGCGCAGGTGGTGGGCGCGGGGTACAGCATGTCCACCGAGACCGGCGACATTGCCACGGTGGTCAAGCTGATGCGCGTGGCCATGTTGCTGCCGGTGATTGTCTGCGCGGCGATGATCACCCGCCGCGCCGGCGGTGATGCCGGTGGGCAGCGGCCACCGTTACTGCCGTGGTTTGCGGTGGGTTTTGTCCTGTTGGCATGCATCAACAGCACCGGCTGGGTATCGGCGGCGGTGCAGGGCGGGGTCAACGACCTGTCGCGCTGGTGCCTGGTGGTGGCGATCAGCGCCCTGGGCATGAAGACTCAGTTAAAGGAGCTGGCGGCGGTGGGCTTCAAGCCGATTGCGTTGATGGTCGGGGAGACGGTGTTCCTGGTGCTGCTGGTATTGGCATTGATGCACTGGGGGTTGTAGACGGTTGCCCCAGTAGTGGACTGGCATGCACCGAACCCAAGCGCGCAGCACTCGTGTTTGACAGCGCCGGCTAGTCTTGCCGGCGCTCATGCTGCGCCCGCCAACTGGCCGGCGGCATGCCGAACTGGGCGATGAACCAGCGGGTAAAGGAGCTGGGCATTGAGTAACCGAGCATGTCGGCAATGCGCCCCATTGTATAGCTGGGGTTTTCCAGGTAGCGGATCACCAGGTCGCGGCGCACGCCGTTGATCAAATCGCTGAAGGTCACCCCGCATTCCTCCAGGCGCCGCTGCAAGGTGCGCACGTTCATGCCCTGGGTTTGCGCCACCTGCTCGATGGTCGCCCGGCCCATGGGCAACAGCAGGTAGATGGTCTTGCGCATTTCCAGTTCCAGCGACAGCTTGCCACTGGCCTGCAGGGTGTCCAGGTAACGCTGCGCCAGGCGCGCCATGGCCTGGTTGGCCAGCGGGTTGGCGGTGTCGAGGTCGGCGGCCGGGCAGACGATACCGTTGAATTCGCTGCCAAACACCAGCTTGCAGCCAAAAATCCGCCGGTGAATGGCCAGGTCCGCCGGCGCCGCATGGGTGAAGTTGGCGCTGATCGGGTGCCAGTGGGCGCCAAGCAGGGCGGCGCACAGGCGCAACATCACGCCAATCGCCAGCTCTGTGGCCTGGCGCCCGCGCTGGGGCTGGTCGGTGACCACTTCTTCCCGAATGATCACGGTCTTGCCGGCTTCTTCGATATGAATGGCCAGGGCATCGTTGAGCAAATGCCGGTACTGGACGATCACCTGCAGGGCGTCGCGCAGGGTGCGCTGGTGGCTGAGCAGCAGGCTGATCTCGCCAAAATCCGACAACTGGCGCAGCTCGGCCATGCGCAGGCCGAAGGTTTCGCAGCCACTGACCCGCGCCGACTCCTCCAGCAGGGTCACCACGCTGGACACCGCGATACGCTGGTTGGGGTCGTCGAGCAGGCTGGCGCTGAGGCCGACCTGAGCCAGCAGGGCATGCGGGTTGAGCCCCAGGTGCCGGGACACCTCAAGGTAGTTGGTCAGGCTTGCAGCACGTACGAGGGCGGTCATTTTATTGTTTTCCACGCATTCATCAGGCGCCCCGCTTCTATGGCGGGTGATTCGTTATAGCGTGGGTGTCGCCAAATGAGAAGCCGTTTTCGGCGGCTGAAAAAAGCCCGATGACCCGCACCCCCGGGCCACTCGGACATACGCCACAAACCCTGTCATCAAATGAAAAGTCGCTGACGCGCAATGTAAAGCGCCAGCGGGGAGGGCTGATTACTGTGGCTGTGCAAGCGCTCGAGATCACCTGCGAGCGGACTGTCCTGAGCCTAGGTGCCGACGTGGAAAAACTGCATACCACCGCTACTATCCTGATCGTCCCCGGCCTGCGCGAGCATGTGCCCGAGCATTGGCAGACCCGGCTGGCCGAACGCCTGGCCAAGGTCCATACGCTGGCGCCGCTGCAGGTCGATGGCCTGGACTGCAACGCCCGGGTCGACGCCATCCAGCGTGCGCTTGAACAGATTGAAGGCGAAGTGTTGCTGGTGGCGCACAGCGCCGGGGTGCTGATGGTTGCCCACTGGGCGGCGCGTTACCAGCGGCCGATCAAGGGCGCGCTGCTGGCGGCGCCACCGGACCTTGCGGCCAGCTGGCCGGCGCACTACCCAAGCCCGCAAACCCTGCGCGCCAATGGCTGGAGCCCGCTGCCGATGACGCCGTTGCCGTTCCCGAGCATCGTCGCCGCCAGCAGCGACGACCACCTGGCCAGTCTTGACGCGGTCAGGGCCATGGCCCGCAACTGGGGCAGCCAGTTGCTGGAACTGGGCGCTGTCGGCCACCTCAACCCGGCCGCAGGCTTTGGCCCCTGGCCACGGGCCGAACAACTGGTCCAGGCCCTGGACCTGCAGTAACGCACGGACGCTTGAACCACGCCCGCATTCGACGGGCGGCGATAACAACAATAACAATAAGTGGAGCCATCGCGATGTCCAACCCTCGCATTCACCGTGCTGTGAAGCCACAGCGCTGCCTGCTCGCCTGCGCCATCGGCTTGCTGGTGCTGCCTGGCGCCCAGGCGTTCGAGCTCGATACCGGCAGTGAAGACTGGGCCGTGCGCCTGGATAACACGGTCAAGTACAACTACGGCGTACGCACCGAAAGCGCTGACAAGCGCCTGCTGGCAACCCCCAACAACAACGACGGCGACTACAACTTCCGCAAGGCCGGGACCACGGTCACCAACCGTATCGACTTGCTCAGCGAGCTGGACGTGATCTACCAGGGCAACATGGGGTTTCGCGTCAGCGCCGCCAGCTGGTACGACAAGGCCTACGACAACACCGGCTCCAACTCCAACCCGTTCGTCAACGGCAACGGCGGCCAGTCGGGCATCAACCCCAGCCTCAACGGCTTGCCCGGCACCGGCGTGCCGCTGGGCAGCCCGCACCTGAGCAACTATGCCCAGCGCTACTACAGCGGCCCGTCCGGTGAGGTACTGGATGCCTTCGTGTTCATGCGTCGCGAGGTGGGCGATTCATCACAGATCAGCGCCAAGCTCGGCCAGCACAATTTGTTCTGGGGCGAAACCCTGCTCAACCCGGTGCATTCGCTGAGCTACGGCCAGTCTGGCCTGGACCTGGCCAAGCTGGCCGCCTCACCCGGCACCGAAGCCAAAGAGCTGTTCGTGCCGCGCAACCAGCTGTCGGCGGCGTTTCTGGTCAACCCCGAGCTGACCATCGGCGCGCAGTACTTCTTTGATTGGGATGCCGCGCGACTGCCGGAAGCCGGCACTTATTACGGCGGCTCGGACCTGGTGGGCGAGGGCGCGCAGAGCTTTCTGCTCGGCCACACCGGCACGCCCGGGCTGATCCCGGTACGTGGCGCGCTGACCAACATCCGTCGCGGCCACGACCTGACCCCGGACAAACGCGGCGACTGGGGCGTCATGGCCAAGTGGTCGCCCGAATGGCTGGGCGGCACCCTGGGTGTGTATTACCGCAAGACTTCGGAGATCCTGCCCCAGGCCTGGCTCGACGCCCGCGGCCTGACCGTCGCCAACGGCCCGTTCGGCAGCCCGCCAGGTAGCGCCCAGGGCGCGGTCGGCAACCTCTACAATTCACTGCAAAGCGCCACCTACCAGTTCGCCTACGCCGACAACATCGACATCTACGGCCTGAGCCTGTCCAAGGATGTCGGCGGCATCAGCGTCGGCAGCGACCTGAACATCCGCCACAACATGCCCCTGGCGAGCATTCCAGCAATCCTCAGTGCGCCGGGCCAGGCCGGCCTGGGTGGCGGCTTCGGCCTGCTGCCGGCGCGTTTGCCCAGCAGCGGCGTGGTCTATGAAGCGCCGTCCGACGGCGACAGCATGAGCGCCACCGGCGATACCCTGCACTGGACCCTCAACGGCCTGATGACCATTGCCGATACGCCGCTGTTCGACTCGGCGACCCTGCTTGGCGAGCTGTTTTACAGCAACCTGCTCAAGCTCGATAACCACAACGCGGCCTTGTACAAGGGCAAAAGCAGCTACCGCGGCATCGACCAGCCGACCCGCGATAACTGGGGCATCGCGGTCAACTTCACCCCGACCTGGTACCAGGTGTTGCCCGGCATGGACCTGAGCATGCCGCTGTCGATCAACGTCGGCCTGGACGGCGTATCGCCCGTGCAGGGCGGCGGCGCCGAGAACACCGGCAACTACGCCGTGGGCCTGAGCGCGGCGATCTACAACCAGTACTTCGTCGACCTCAAGTACGTCGATGGCTTCGGCAAGACCCAGTCCTGCAACGATGGCCAGACCGACGGCAGCACCCCCAACGCCCTGGACGGCGAGCAGGACTACACCTGCTACGGCGGCGGTTACGCCGCGTTCTCTGGCGGCGCCGCCACCACCGAGGACCGTGGCGCGCTGTACCTGACCCTGAAAACCACCTTCTGAGTCACACAGGAAAACAACAACATGAACTACGTGCACACCCTGTTGGCCACGTGCCTGTCGCTGGCTGCCCTGAACCCGGCCCATGCCGCCGTCTCCAACGACCAGGCCGCGCGCCTGGGCACCAGCCTGACGCCGATAGGCGCAGAAAAGGCCGCCAACGCCGACGGCTCGATTCCCGCCTACCAGGGCGGACTGCTGACCCCGCCAGCGGCGTACCAGGCCGGGGCAAGCATGCGCCCGGACCCGTTCGCCGCCGAGCAACCGCTGCTGGTCATCGATGGCAAGAATGCCGAACAGTACAAGGCTCAACTGACCGCCACCACCCAGGAACTGCTCAAGCGCTTCCCCAGTTTTCGCGTCGATGTCTATCCCACTCATCGCACCGTGGCGCTGCCGCAGCCGGTGCTCGACAACACCTTGAAGAACGCCGTAGGTGCGCGCAGCCAGGAGGGCGGTAGCGCGGTCGACAATGTGCTGCCGGGCATTCCCTTCCCGATCCCGCAGAGCGGTGCCGAGGCCATGTGGAACTTCCTGTTGCGCTACCAGGGCGTGAGCATGACCGCCAAGTACGACTCGTGGAACGTCGATGCCGCCGGCAACGCCACCCTGAGCACCACCGGCCAGGCCAACATCAGCTACCCGATCTACGAGGACATGAGCAAGCCGATCGGCGCCAAGGACACCTACTACCAGATGAAACTCACCTACACCGCGCCGGCCCGCCGCGCCGGTGAGGCGATGATGCTGCGCGATGCCGCCAACCCGCTGGTGCAACCACGCAGCGCCTGGCAGTACCTGCCGGGCCAGCGCCGGGTCAAGCTGGCGCCGAACCTGGCCTACGACACGCCCAACCCGGGCACCTCGGGTTCGGGCACCTACGATGACGTGTTCGTCTTCAACGGCGCCCTCGACCGCTACGACTGGACCCTGGTCGGCAAGCAGGAGATGTACGTGCCGTACAACACCTACCGGTTGACCTACAACACCGACGTCAAGCAACTGACCACCGCCAACCACCTCGCGCCGCAATTCGTGCGCTGGGAAAAGCACCGGGTCTGGGTGGTCGAAGGCAAACTCAAGGACGGCGCCCGGCACATCTACCACAAGCGCCGCTTCTACCTCGACGAGGACAGCTGGATCGCCCTGGCCTCAGACCAGTATGACGCCCGTGGCCAGCTGTACCGCGGCAGCTTCGCCTTCCTCAGCCAGAGCTACGACAAACAGACCCCGGATGCCACGCCGTTCATGATCTACGACCTGATCGGCGGCACCTACAACCTCAATGGCGTGGTCGGGGCCTACGGCGGCATTCGCTACATCGAGCCGCTGTCGCGCACCCAGTGGTCGCCCGAGTCCCTGGCCGGGGCCGGCATTCGCTGAGCCTGTCGAGCACGCACCGAGGAGGATCAGGGATGGCTTTTTTCAAACGCTGCAGCGTGATGCTGCTGGCCTGGGCCGCGCTGCAGGGCGCGGCCCGGGCCGAGCCTTACGTCGACGTGCTCGACCTGCCGGCGCAGCCCAGCGCCCTGGCCGTCACCAGCGCCTTGCGCGATGTCAGCGTCGCCGGCACGCGCCTGGTGGCGGTGGGGCCACGGGGGCACATCCTCTACTCGGATGACCAGGGCAGCCACTGGCAACAGGCGCAGGTGCCGGTCAGCGCCGACCTCAATGCGGTGAGCTTCGCCACCGCGCAGCTGGGCTGGGCGGTGGGCAACGACGGGGTGATATTGCACAGCCGCGATGGCGGCCAGCGCTGGGAAAAACAGCTGGACGGGCGGGTGCTCGGCGAGCAGGTGCTGGCTTATTACCAGGCACGGGCGCAAGCGGGCGGCGATCAATGGGCACGCTGGGTGGGCGAGGGTGAGCGCCTGGTCGCGGAGGGCGCCGACAAGCCGTTGCTCGACGTCTGGTTCAGCGACCCGCTGCATGGTTTTGCGGTGGGCGTGTTCAACCTGCTGCTGCACACCGTTGACGGCGGCCAGCACTGGACGCCGTGGCTGGAACGCAGCGACAACCCGCAAGGCTTGCACCTGACCGGCCTGGCCAGCGTCGACGGCGCGCTGTACATCAGCGGCGAGCAGGGCCTGCTGCTCAAGCTGAGCGCTGCGGGCGACCATTTCGAGCGCCTGAGCACCCCCTATGCCGGCAGTTATTTCGGCGTCATTGGCAAACCTGGGGCGCTGCTGGCCTACGGCTTGCGCGGCCACGTACTGCGCAGCACCGATGGCGGTGCCGGCTGGCAAGTGATCAAGACCGACCTGAACACCAGCATCACCGCCGCCAGCCTCGACGCCCGCGGGCGGTTCTGGCTGGCCAGCCAGGCCGGCGACCTGCTGGTCAGTAACGATGACGGCGCAAGCTTCAGCCCGCTGGCGCAAAACCAGCGCGCGCCGGTCAGCGGCGCAGCCTTTGATAGCGGCGCCGCGCTGGTGCTGGTCGGTGAGCGCGGCATCCGCACCCTGGCCCCCGACCAACCGCAGCAGCCATAACAAGAGAAAACCCTGATGGCCGACATCCAACAAGACACCTTGCCGGTGATCCGCAACCTCGGCGACTTCGATGCACGCTCCGGCAATCGCCTCGAACGCCTGGTGTTCAACCACCGGCTGGCGTTCATGCTGAGCATGCTGCTGGTTACCCTGGTGCTGGGCTACATGGCCATGACACGCCTGGAGCTGCGGCCCAGCTTCGAGAAGATGATCCCGCAGAGTCATCCCTACATCCGCAACTACCTGGACAACCGCCAGGCGCTGCGCGGCCTGGGCAATTCCCTGCGGGTGGTGGTAGAGAACACCCGTGGCGATATCTTCGACCCGGCCTACCTGCAGACCCTGCGCCAGATCAACGACGAGCTGTTCCTCAGCCAAGGTGTCGACCGCGCCTGGATGAAGTCGCTGTGGAGCCCGGCGGTGCGCTGGACCGAAGTCACCGAAGAGGGCTTCCAGGGCGGCCCGGTGATGCCCGATGCCTACCAGGGCTCGGCCGCCGATATCCAGCAACTGCGCCAGAACATCGAACGGGCCAATATTGTCGGCAGCCTGGTCGCTCGCGACTTCACCTCAAGCATGCTTATTGTGCCGCTGCTCGACCAGGCCTCGGCGACCGGCGCCGGCATCGACTACCACGGCTTTTCGCAAAAACTTGAGCAGTTGCGCCAGCGCTACGAAGCGGGCGGCGTCTACAAACTGCATGTGATCGGCTTTGCCAAGCTGATGGGCGACCTGATCGACGGGCTGCTGCAGGTGATGCTGTTCTTCGCCCTGGCAGTGCTGACCACGCTGCTGATCATCTACCTCTATACCCGCTGCGTGCGCAGCACCTTGCTGGTGGTGCTGTGCTCGTTGACGGCGGTGGTCTGGCAACTGGGGATCGTCGCCTGGCTGGGGTATGCCATCGATCCGTATTCGATCCTGGTGCCTTTTTTGATCTTCGCCATCGGCGTGTCCCATGCGGCGCAGAAGATGAACGGCATCATGCAGGACATCGGCCGCGGCACCCACCGCCAGATCGCTGCGCGCTACACCTTCCGGCGCTTGTTCGTCGCCGGGGTCACCGCCTTGCTGGCCGATGCGGTGGGCTTTGCCGTACTGATGCTGATCGACATCCCGGTAATCAAGGACCTGGCGATTACCGCCAGCATTGGCGTGGCGGTGCTGATCTTCACCTCGCTGCTGTTGATGCCGGTGGCGTTGTCGTATGTCGGCGTCGGGCGCAAGGCCGCTGAACGGGCCTTGCGTATCGACCTGCGCGCCGCCGAGCATCGCGGCTTTGGCAAACTCTGGGACCTGCTCGATCGCTTCACCGAACGCAAGTGGGCAACCGGCGCCGTGCTGGTGGCCGCCTTGCTCGGTGCCGGCGGTTTCTGGCTGAGCCTGCAACTGAAAATCGGCGACCTCGACAGCGGCGCACCGGAGCTGCACGCCGACTCGCGCTACAACCGCGACAACGCCTACATCACCGGCCATTACGCGCTGTCCAGCGACACCTTTGCGGTAATGATCAAGACCGCCCCGGAAGGCTGCCTGCGCTACCAGACCCTAGTGCTCGCCGACCGCCTGGCCTGGGCGCTGCAACAGAACCCGCAGGTGCAGACCACCTTGTCGCTGACCAACGCGGTGCGCCAGATAACCGCCGGCACCTACGAGGGCAACCCCAAGCTGAGCAGCATCCAGCGCAACCAGGACGTGCTCAACTACGCCGCCCAGCAAGCCTCGGTGAACGCCCCGGAGCTGTTCAACAACGACTGCTCGCTGATGCCGGTGATCGCCTACCTCAAGGACCACAAGGCCGACACCCTCGACCAGGTGGTGGCGATTGCCGAGCGCTTTACCCAGGCCAACAGCCGCGAGGACCGCCAGTTCCTGCTGGCGGCCGGCAGCGCCGGGATCGAGGCGGCGACCAACATCGTGGTGCGCGAGGCCAACCGCAGCATGCTGTTGCTGGTGTACCTGGCGGTGACGCTGTTCTGCCTGATCACCTTTCGCAGCTGGCGCGCAACCCTGGTGGCGGTACTGCCGCTGATGCTCACCTCGATACTCTGCGAGGCGCTGATGGTGATGATGGGCATCGGCGTCAAGGTCGCCACCTTGCCGGTAATCGCCCTGGGCGTGGGCATTGGCGTCGATTACGCGCTGTACCTGCTCAGCGTGCAGCTGCATTACCAGCGCCAGGGCCTGTCGCTGGCGCAATCCTACAAGAACGCCGTGGCCTTTACCGGGCGGGTGGTCGGCCTGGTCGGCATCACCCTGGCCGCCGGCGTGGTTGGCTGGGCCTGGTCGCCGATCAAGTTCCAGGCCGACATGGGCATCCTGCTGACCTTCATGTTCCTCTGGAACATGCTCGGCGCGCTGGTGCTGATCCCGGCGCTGTCGCACTTCCTCTTGCCCGCCAGCCAGGCGCGGGCGCCTTCACCCAGCCCCGGCAGTGTCGAGGGGCTGAACCTTAACAGCCAAAAAGCCGAGTGTTCATCGCATGTCTGATTACCTACCGCCGTTGCGTGACATGGATTTTCTGTTCAACGAAGTGTTCGACATTCCTGGCCAGTGGGCGCGCATTCCGGCCCTGGCCGAGCAGGTCGATGCCGACACCGCGCGGGCCATCCTCGAGCAGGCCGGCAAGCTCATCGCCCGGCAGGTGGCACCGCTCAACCGCAGTGGCGACGAGCAGGGTTGCCAGTGGCATGAGGGCCGGGTAAGTACCCCGGATGGTTTTGCCCAGGCTTATCGCAACTATGCCGACGACGGCTGGGTCGGCGTTGCCGGGGCTTGTGAATATGGCGGCATGGGCATGCCCAAGGTGATTGCCGCCCAGGTCGAGGAGATGCTCAACGCCGCCAACCTGTCGTTCGCCCTGTACCCGATGCTGACCGCCGGCGCCTGCCTGTCGCTGCTCAACCATGCCAGCGAGGCGCTCAAGGCGCGCTACCTGCCGCCCATGTACGAAGGGCGCTGGTCGGGGTCGATGTGCCTGACCGAACCCCATGCCGGCACCGACCTGGGCCTGATCCGTACCCGAGCCGAACCCCGGGCTGATGGCAGCTACCGGGTCACGGGCACGAAGATCTTCATCACCGGCGGCGAACAGGACCTGACCGAGAACATCATTCACCTGGTGCTGGCCAAACTGCCGGACGCACCGGCTGGCGCCAAGGGCATCTCGCTGTTCCTGGTGCCCAAGCTGCTGGTGGAGGAGGACGGCGCACTGGGCGAGGCCAACGCGGTGAGCTGTGGCTCGATCGAACACAAGATGGGCATCAAGGCCTCGGCCACCTGCGTGATGAACTTCGACGGCGCCGTCGGCTACCTGGTGGGCGAGGCCAACAAGGGCCTGAATGCCATGTTCACCATGATGAACTACGAGCGCCTGGGCGTCGGTATCCAGGGCCTGGCGCTGGGCGAGCGCTCGTACCAGAACGCCGTGGCCTACGCCCGCGAACGCTTGCAAAGCCGCGCTGCCACTGGCCCGGTAAACGCGCAGCAGGCGGCCGACCCGATTATCGAGCACGCCGATGTGCGGCGCATGCTGTTGACCATGAAGGCGTTGAACGAAGGCGGGCGGGCGTTCTCCACCTATGTGGCGCTGCAGCTGGACCTGGCCAAGTACAGCGAAAATGCCGATGAGCGCAGCCAGGCGCAAGCGCGGGTAGCGCTGCTGACGCCGGTGGCCAAGGCGTTCTTGACCGACATGGGCCTGGAAACCACCGTGCACGGCCAGCAGGTGTTCGGCGGCCATGGTTATATCCGCGAATGGGGCCAGGAACAGCTGATTCGCGATTGCCGCATCACCCAGATCTACGAAGGCACCAACGGCATCCAGGCGCTGGACCTGCTGGGGCGCAAGCTGGTCGCCGACGGTGGCCGCAGCTACGCGGCGCTTGCGCAGGAGATCAAGGCTTACGCCCAGACCCTGGCGGCCTCACGCGCCGAGTTCAAGACCCCGCTGTTGCTGGCGCTGGCCAATCTCGACGACCTCACCGCCTGGGTGCTCGACCGCGCCCAGGGCAACCCCGAGGAGATCGGCGCGGCGGCGGTGGAGTACCTGCAGGTGTTCGGCTACACCCTGTATGCCTATTTGTGGACGCGCATGGCCGATGTCGCTATGCAGCACCACGGCGCCTTCTACCAGAGCAAACTGGGCACCGCACGCTTCTATTTCGCCCGCCTGCTGCCGCGCATCGATTCGCTCAGCGCCAGTGTCAAGGCCGGCAGCCACAGCCTGTTCCTGCTCAAGGCCGAGCAACTGTGAAGGACACGCCCATGACCCGCACCCGCATCATCGAACCTGCGCCCGGCGCCTACAGCTACCCGTTGCTGATCAAGCGCCTGCTGTTGTCGGGCGTGCGCTACCAGCCCGGCCAGGAGATCGTCTACGCCGACAAGCTGCGCTACAGCTACAGCACCTTGCTTGAACGCATCCAGCGCCTGGCCAATGTGCTGAGCGCCGCCGGGGTCAAGCCTGGCGACACCGTGGCCTTGCTCGACTGGGACAGCCACCGGGCGCTGGAGTGCTTTTTTGCCGTGCCGATGCTCGGCGCCGTGCTGCACACCGTCAACGTACGGCTGTCGCCCGAGCAGGTGCGCTACACCATGAACCACGCCGAGGATCACCTGGTGCTGGTGCATGACGACTTCATGCCGCTGATGACCCAGTTGCGCGAGCAATTACCGACGGTCAAGGGTTACCTGCGCCTGAGTGACGGCGCTGAAGTGCACACGGAGCTGCCGCTGCTGGGCGAGTACGAAGCGCTGCTGGCCGGTGCCGACAGCCACTTCGACTTTGCCGATTTCGACGAGAACTCGGTGGCCACGCTGTTCTACACCACCGGCACCACCGGCAACCCCAAGGGGGTGTACTTTAGCCATCGGCAACTGGTGCTGCACACCCTCAACGAACTCGGCACCTTCGCCGCCTGCGGCGGTGAGCCGCTGTTGCGTTCGGGCGATGTGTACATGCCGATCACGCCGATGTTCCATGTGCATGCCTGGGGCGTGCCCTACGTGGCCACGGCCCTGGGCATCAAGCAGGTGTACCCCGGCCGCTACGAGCCCAACCAACTGGTGCGGCTGATGCGCGAAGAGCAGGTGAGCTTCTCGCACTGCGTGCCGACCCTGTTGCAGATGATGCTCGATTGCGACGAAGGCCAGCGCACCGACTTTAGCGGCTGGAAGATGCTGCTCGGCGGCAGCGCGCTAACCCAGGGCCTGGCCGCGCGGGCCAGCGCCAGGGGCATTCGCGTGCACTGCGGCTATGGCATGTCCGAGACCTGCCCGCTGCTGTGCGTGACCAGCCTTGGCGCCGCTGACCTGGCGTTGCCGATGCAGGCGCAACTGCCGTTGCGGATCAACGCCGGGGTGCCGATCCCGCTGGTGGACCTGCGCATTGTCGACGAACAGGGCAAAGACGTGGCCCACGACGGCGCAAGCCTCGGTGAAATCGTCGTGCGCGCGCCATGGCTGACCCAGGGTTACCTCAAGGAACCGGAGCAGGGCGCCGCACTGTGGGCCGGCGGCTGGCTGCACACCGGCGACATGGCCTGCATCGATGAACGCGGCGCGGTGCAGATTCGCGACCGGATCAAGGACGTGATCAAGACCGGCGGTGAGTGGATCAGCTCGGTGGAGCTGGAAAGCCTGATCAGCCAGCACAGCGGGGTCGATTCGGTGGCGGTGGTGGGGGTGGCGGATGCGCAGTGGGGCGAGCAGCCGCTGGCCCTGGTGGTCTGCGTCGCCGGCGTCGAGCTGGATCAGCCGGCGCTGGCCCGGCACCTGCAGCCATTTGTCGACAGCGGGCGCCTGAACAAATGGGCGATTCCGCGCCTGGTGCGCTTTGTCAGCGAAATTCCCAAGACCAGCGTCGGCAAGATCAACAAGAAGCTGATTCGCCAGAGCCATTGTGGCGTCTGAGTAAACCAAGTGGGCATTCGACTTGCGCCGCGATGGGCTTGACCGGCCTCATCGCAGGGCAAGCCCGCTGCTACCTGTCAGACTTCAGTGAGATCCGAGGTGGGCGGGGTGGGGGTGTTGACGCTGTCCAGTTGCTGGTCGGCAAGATCCTGGGCCAGGGCAACCATGGTCATGGTCGGGTTCCACGAACCACTGGCCGGCCACAGCGCACCGCCGGTGACGTAGACGTTCTCCACGCCATGGGGACGGTAGTCCAGGCCAACCACGCCTTCGTCTTTGTCGCCGATCCACAGGGTCGAGCCCTCGTGCACCAGCCCGGCCACCCGCCGTTCAGGGATGCTTGGCCGTTCGCCGGTCCAGTGGCCCAGGTTCGGGTCGCCGTGCCAGTACTCGACCTTGCCTTCGGGGGCGAACACCCGCTCCATCATCTGGAAAGTGCCTTCGTCCATGGTGTCCCAGGTTTGCTGGTCGGTTTTGCTGGCCAGCACCTGCAGGTTGACGTTGGTGGTCGGGTCGGCCTGGTCGTTGAGGTGGAAGTGGTTGTCGGGGTTTCGGAAGTCGATCTCGCCAAGCACGGCGCAAACGAACACCAGATGGTCCTTCGACGATTCCAGTTGCGCCATCGACGCCGTGGCGACCACGTCCGGCATATAACGCGCGGCTTTCTGCGCGTTCTTTGCAGGTTTGCGGTCTGACAGCACCGACAACTGCACGTGGTACTGCATGCCGCTTTGCTTGTTCTTGCCGGCCAGGTAAATGGCCGCGAGCTCAAGCTCGGCCAGCTTGTCGGCGAACGGGTAGTCCTTGCGCGGCACCCGTGCCACCACCGAGGTGATGAAGTGGGCGGTGAAGCGATCGCCGGCACGTTTGATTTGCGGGAACGAGTTCATCAGCAAGGTCGCCGGCGGCAGGGTGCCCATGGCCAGGATCAGCTTGGCGTTGCCGATGTTGATCACCCCGCGCGAGGTTTGTAGCGCCGTGGCCGCGCCATCCTGCTGGTGGATGCGCTCGACGATGCACTCGGTGATGATCCGCAGCGGGCTGCCAGTACCGGCAGCGGCGCGGTCGGCCTGTTTGCCGGCCAGCTCCATGATTGCCGCCGGGGTCGAGAACTTGGCAAAGTCCACGCCACCGGCGCGATCGGCCGCGGCGGCCAGGGGCGCCGACAACCAGCGGGTGGCCGAGTCGATCTTGCCGATGTTGTGCTCGAGCATGTTTTGCAGCTCAAGCTGCAGGGTGCCGTAGACCGGACGTTGCTCGGTGACATGGGCGCGCACCTGCGGGTCGAGCTGGGTGTCGATCTTGTCGGCCGGGATGACGTTGAGCAGCTTTTCGGCCGACTCGAAGCGGGCCTCGGCGGCGGCGATGGTCTGCTCGGGCCAGTAGGCCATTTCCTCCTTGGTCGGCCGAGGGCACCAGGCGCTCCACATGATGCTGCGGCCACCGAAGAACGGCACCATGCCGTGCTGCCAGCCGATGTTGCCCGGTGGCTGGCTGGCGGTACGCGCCGAGAGGGTCCAGGGGAAGGTTTCGGAGAAGCCGCCGAGGGTTTTCTGATAAGGGATCGGCAGGTTCTGGAAGTGCTCGGGGAGGAAGAACGGCCCGCGCTCGACCATCAGGATCCGCGCCTTGGGCTGGCTTTCGAGGATGCGTTCGGCGAAGGCCAGGGAACAGAAACCGGTGCCGATGATGATGAAATCGAACTGTTCTTCTTCGCGAACCTGCTTCCAGGCCGACTCGGAGAGAAAGAACACGTGGTCCAGCACCTTCTGGGCGTTGGGTGTTTGTGGACCTGGGGTAGGGTAGCCGTGACCGAAGTTGGTCGAACTGGTGACTGCGCTCATTGTTGCCTCCAATCATTGTTGGCAGAGGGTCTATCGTCCTTGTGCAGCGTGCAGCCGGGGGGGCTGCGCTGCTAACGCTAGCAGAGCGAAGTGGCAATTCAAGATCACTTGGTCGGGGGAGCCGCGGGCCTCAGGCAACCCCGGAGTACTTCACCGCTGCCGCCGCCCGCGACGGCACATTGAGGGTGCGCAGCAACGACGACACATGAATGCGCACGGTAAACGGCGAGATGTCCAGCGCGCGGGCGATTTCCTTGTTGGTCTTGCCCTGGGCGATCAGGCGCAACACCTCTTGCTGGCGTGCGGTCAGGGTTGTGGCGACGGCGCTGCTGTCCAGCGGCAGGAGCCCGGAGGGGGCAAAACGCACCAGCACTTCACCTTCACGGATGGCCAGGATCGCCTGGCCGATCTCGTCCGGGGCGATGTTCTTGCCGATGAAGCCGTCAATGCCGGCGGCCATGACCTCGCCGATCAGTTCCTCGTCATCGACCATCGATACCACGATCAAGGTGGTGCGCCGTAATTGCTGACGCAGCTCGACCAGCTGGCTGATGCAGGTCAGCCCCGGGAAGCGCAGGTCGAGGATCAGGGTGTCCGGTTCCGGGCCGTTGGCGACCAGCTTGAGCACCGTGTCGAAATCACCGGCCTCTTCGCTCCGGGCATCGGGCAGCAGGCGCTGGACCGTACGCAGCATCGCTTCGCGAAACAGCGGATGGTCGTCGGCTATGATGATCCGGCATGCCATGGTGAGTGCCTCCCTGGGCCTGGCGTTCCTTTCGGACGTGCTACTTTACCACCGGGTACGGGCACCGCCCGGTGTTCATGCTGGATATGACGACTGTCGCACAAGGATGTTCCGATGAAGTTCGAGAAAAACTCCGAGCTCGACCAGGCTAACCTGCGCATCATTGTCGCCTGTATTGCCGTGGTTTATATCAGCGTGCTGGGCTTTCTGCCCGGGCAGCATTTTGAAACCTACCGGCCGATCGTGATCTACATCATCCTGTTCCTGCTGCTGTCGGTGGTTATACGCCAGGTTATCGTGCGCTGGCCGGGGGTGTACCCGGCGCGGCGCATTTTCAGCATGGTCCAGGACTACACCGGTACCTGTTTCGGCCTGGTGGTGGGCGGCGAGGCGGCGTTGCCGCTGTACGCGGTAATGGTCTGGGTCAACCTGGGCAATGGCATGCGCTTCGGCTCGCGCTACCTGGCGATCGCCACCGCCCTGGCGTTGCTGGCGCTGCTGTGCGTCTACTGCCTGACGCCGTACTGGCAGGCGCAACCGTTCATGGTGCTGATGCTGATGATCACCAGCACGGTCATCCCCATGTACGCGCACCTGTTGCTTGAACGTACGCGCAAGGCTTCGGAGGAGGCCACCGCCGCCAACCTGGAAAAATCGCGCTTTCTGGCCCAGGCCAGCCACGACCTGCGCCAGCCCATTCATTCCATCGGCCTGTTCACTGCCTGCCTGCGCGAGGCGCGGCTGGGCGATGAAGAACGCCGGCTGGTCGACAACATCGACCGCTCGTTGCTCAACGTCTCGCAGCTGTTTCGCTCGATCCTCGACCTCTACACCCTCGACAACGGCCGGCTGCAGCCACGCCTGCAGAGCGTGCAACTGGGCGAGTTCCTCCACGACCTGTTGCGCCAGAACGCCGAAGCGGCACGCTGGGCCGGAGTAGAACTGCGCCTGCGGCCCTGCGAGCACTGGGTACAGGTGGACCCGGCGCTGCTGGCGACGATGGTCCAGAACGTGCTGTCCAACTGCTTCAAGTACGCGCCGCAGCGCCCGGTGCTGATCGGCGTGCGCAAGCGTGGCGAGGGCCTGGCCATTGTCATTTATGACCAGGGCAGCGGCATCGACGCGCAGGAACTGCCGAAGGTTTTCGAAGAGTTCTACCGCGTGCGCCAGTTGCGCGACAAGGACGTCGAGGGCGTGGGCCTGGGCCTGTCGATTGTCCGGCGCCTGGGGCAGATGATGGGCATGCAGGTGACGATACGTTCGCGAGTGGGCCATGGCACGGCCGTCAGCCTTGAAGGTTTGCGCGAAATTTCCGCGCCCAAGCGCCAGGCCTACCGTGAAGACCCGAGCCAGGTCGGCCTGCTGACCGGTTTGAAAGTCTGCCTGGTGGAGGATGATCGCAACGTGCTGTTGGCCACCAAGGCCTTGCTCGAGCGCTGGGGCTGTGACGTCCAGGCCGAACTGAGCGGCAAAAACCTCGCCAGCGACTGCGACATCATCGTCGCCGACTATGACCTGGGCAACCACGCCACCGGCATCGAGTGCATCGATGAGCTACGGGCGCAACGGGGCAGGGCGGTGCCGGCGTTGATTCTTACCGGTCACGAAGTGGAGAAGATCCAGGCGGCCCTGCACGACCGCCAGATCGCGATCCTGTCCAAACCGGTGCGCCCGGCCGAGCTACGCGCTACCCTGCGGGCATTGCGCGAAGCCTCGGCAGCGCCGGTTTAGCCCGGAATCAGTAGCGTTGCAGCGGATTTTGCGGGCGACCACTGTTCTTGTTGTAGCATTGCGCGCCCATGCCCATGCCCATCGAGGCGATACCGACCATGACGCCGCTGGGCAGCTCGCAGTTGTAGTCACCCGATGCGGTGCTGGCGATGTAGTAAGTGGAGCTGTGGTCGCTGCGCACGTTGGAAATCTTCGTCACCGGCTCGCCGATGGTGGTTTGCGCGGTGGACTTGAGACGGTCTTCGTTGGGTTTCATGGTCTGGCAACCGGCGACGGCGACCAGCAGGGCGCTGAGCAGGGTGATCTTGCTGAATGCTGATTTCATGGTGCATCTTCCTTGGTGTTGTTCTGTTTTACCGGCACAACGATCCCGCACGCCGCATAGGCGCGGCGTTGGGGAACACTGGGGGTTGCCGAGGAATATAGCGCCAGGGAGGAGGGGGGTCGATTAGCACAAATGGGCTAATGGCATATTGATATAGGCCTGCTGGACGATCAATTGCGTTTTAACCAGGGTGCTACCGCGCGATGAGCACCCTCGACGTTGTTTACCTGCGCCAGTCATTCAGAACGAGACTGTTTTCTCTACCGTAACGTCGCCAGTACCGAACAGTTTGGGGACAGACTGAAGGAACGGGCTTTGTTGATAGTCGTAGATTGCCTTGCCATTGAGTAAAAGGGTGTAACTCGGGAATCCATCGTGAGCGCCTTGTATCCGGATCTGTTTACGTTGAGCATCAATAGTCAGCCGAAAGCGATAATCGATGTCAGGCATGAAACGAACGCCGCTGGCAGTCTGTCCGCTGGTACTGATCGCAAACACATCGCCACTGGCGTCGTCCAGAGTTGCTGTGAACGCGTTTCGAGTGGAGTCAAGACTCCAGCCGTATATGGTCGTCTTGCCGGTGGTTGGCGACGCGGCTGAGAACGTTCTGTTTTCGCAGTCGAGCGTCAACACATGGCGTGACTTCTCACCCACCTGGGCGGCCCCGCCAACATCCCTGATGGCTGTGACCACTTCGATTTTCAGCAAGGGGAGTCGAGGTTTTGACGAGCGCGCAGAGGCCGAGGCCTCACGCTTGGCGGTGAACGGCCAGAACCACGAACCCTTGGCAGCAGCGGAACTGCGCACGGTCGGCGCGCCAACATCGACCTGACCATCGGCACGCCGAACAGACACCGGCGCGCCTCCCTGGATTGCAGACTTGATCGCCTCTTGAATGACCGGAGTATCCGGCAGCGAAGCCGGTGCCGCTGCATTCAGTTGCTCGATCAGTTTGTTGTTGACCTGAGCGGTTTGCTCTTGGCCCTGCTGCGTAGTGATACGCCCGGCGGCAGCATCTTTACTGATCTCATCTTTTACTTTACTTGCCGTGTCTAGCAGCGAAACGGGAATGCCATACGCTGAAGCGACCATCTTCATTGCCTCGATAGAGGCATCGATTTGCTTCTTCGACAATTCGGCACCCAGCTCGCCGAACTTTTGCGTCGTTGCATAGGATTGGCTGAGTGCCTCACGCGAATTCTGCTGAGTACCTGCAAGTCCTGTTGCATCGCGAAACGCCGCGCCATTGGTTACCGCAGCTATGGCTGCGCCTAGCCCGGTCGGATCAGGCGCGGGCGGGACACTGGTCGCGACCTGATTAATGATGGCCGCGGGCATGGGCTGGGCCCCGGCAACTACCGGGTCTTTGTCTCGGGAGTCTAAAGAAACGGGCTCAATGGCGGTCGGCTCATCGGGTAGTGGATGCTGCCAGTATTGCCAGTTGCGGCTGTTGTCAATTTTCTCACAACCATTGCAACTGCCCATGACCGATTCAGCAAAAACACCGCGCGTTGGGACTGCGATACGTGTCGACGGCATTGGAATGGCCGGGCGGTAATGTGCCAGCAACCAGTCTTCATCGATGTCTCTGTCTGCGCTGTCTTCACTGATATTGTCATCGAAGTAATCCAGCCGGATCCCCGGTGCCACAGGCATGACAAGGCAGTTACCAATAATGGCAACCAAGCGGTTTTCTACCACCGAGGCAACGCTACGCCCACTTGCGTTGGGGGCAATGAATCCGTCGAGCAATACAAAGCGACGCTCGGCATCCATCAGCCACCAAATGGCTTTGTGGTAATACTCAAGGTTGTTGTTTAGATGTTCGAGCATCCGCACAGAGCGCTGCTGGTCTTCAAGGCGCTGATCAATCAATTCATGAGGGCGAAGACCCAGGGTAAAATCCACTGTGCCGGCACGTTGAAGGCTGTGCCGATCAGTTGCACCCGCTATCAATCGGCTGTGCAGGTGGGCCGTAATGGGCAGACACTCGGCGTCATGAACCAGGACACTGTTGAATTCTGCAATCGTGGCATCGCTATAGATGCGAACTGCACTCAGGCTTCGACGGGAAAAAACGCTGTCAATGGTATCTCCACGCTCGGCAAACACTACCTTGTGCTTGCCACCTGCGGTGTATCGCGTGGCGAGGCGGGGTTCAAGCGATAGCGCCACCTCTGCGCCATCTACCCTGCAAACGACCCTCAGCGCGCTGACCATTTTATCGGCCAGCACCGGAGCAATCACGTCCTGGTAATAGGTGGCGCGCTTTTCAGCAGGGGTGCGCTTCAGCGACGCCAGTAATGAAGGCAACGGCGACGAGCTAGGAAACTTCACGCCGAAGTAGTCTTGCCAGGTTGTGGTGTCTTCCAAGGCTCCAGGTGGAAAAGGAAAATCCAGAGTAATGGTTACTTCCAGGCCGAAGTTGATTATCGCTTCATCGGCGTAGACCGCGCTGTGCGGGTAAGCATTGCTGCTCAGGCGTGCGCAAGCGTCCAATCCCGCACGCTGCTCGTCGGCCAGATACTGATTTAGCGGGCCGCGCCAACGCAAGGCCTTTTCCACGGTGAACAGACTCAAAGGAAAAGGGATATACAAGCATTCACGCACGGCGGCCAGTTCATGATCGACCCGGAGGTGACGTAGTACTTCAAAGTACTGAACGGTTATTGCGTGGCAGGCATTTCGATTCGCCACGGTCTCCGTCACTACTCGTGCAGCTTCTGACTGATTCACTTGTTGTACAGTTGTCACTCGCTGGGAGCGCAGCGCATTTGCCGACTGGACGGTCTGATCACGCAACTGGTTGATGAAATTGGCGGCAAGGGTACGCGTCGAGTTTTGACTTGCATTCGACCATGCACTGGACGAGCCCCCCGAAGCACTGCCGAATCCAACCGGGCCGAGGGAAAGACCGAAGCCCGAGCTGCCGGAGCGCCCCCCGGAATCGGAGTGGGCATTGATCGACTCGTTGAGTGCACTGTTCACAATCTCGGAAATATCACGTTCGCGGCCCACGAAGTTGAACATGGACTCGCGGTAGTCTTGAGTGGATTCCATCTGTAGCGTGTCTCGCCGGTCCCAGTCGATCACGGCAATGTTCTTTTTCTGCAGCGGCGCAAGGGGTAGCGAGTAACGAAGGTCTCCTAATGAGTAACCATCGGCGCGCCACACCTGGCGCAGGGTAAGTATTCGCCCATGTGCAATAGAGACCGCTTGGGCAATACGGGGCCGTTCATCCCAAGTGATTTGCTCATCGCGCGAAAGCGGAACCCGAAAATAGCGATTGATACTGCTTTGCGAGGGTGGCACGACTGTATCCTTGACGGGGGGTTGCGCCAGGCTGTCGTCCGTAATTGCGTCACTGATAGCGCCGCGCGTTACCAACGGGTCGGTGGTGCGTATGACAATGTCAAACTTGAACTCTTCCAGGGTTCTATTCGCTTCTGCGAAGTCGAGCCCCTGGCAGTCGCAGTCCTTTCCCTTGTCGCCTAGCCAATCAATGGGTTGCTGAGCCGCCGTGTCCATCACCAGGTTACTATCAATCTGCAGCAGCACCGGCTTGGGGAACTGAGCTTCGATACTGACGCCCTCTGCCGAGGGCTCGTAGAGCAACTCAAGGGCAAGTGGCAACGCGATCCCGCTCAATTGCAGTAATGCGTATCTTGAATTCAGACCTGTATTAGCCGGGTAGCTGAACTCGAAATAGCCCGCCTGGTCGGTTTGGGTAACGGCTAGCGCCTGAGGAACCTGTAGGATCGGACCTGTCTCCCAGTCGGGTGCACAGCACAGGTCCGGCTCGAACTCCGCCGGCGGGCAACAGTCGTCTATGAACTGTGGGAATGCCGGTTTCACATAGATGGCCAATGTCCGCTGACCGAACGGCTGTCCGTTCGAAAGCCACAACCGACCATTGACCGTATTGATTTTCTGACGTGGGCGCTGTGGGGCTGCGAGTGCTGCCCGCAGTTCTCTGGACGGTGCAACATCAACCTCCAGATCATTCGCCCCCTGGCCACCCAGCCATTGTTCGAGGCTGTCGTTGCGAACCGTACAGGTCAGCAATTGGCTGCCATCCGGGCCAAACACGTCAAGTCGGGCCCAGGTTCCATAAATGACAGCATTGTCAGCGAATCGGCAAACCCCCTGGATATTGAAACCATAGGTCATCTGCTGTCCGGCATCGGCCTCGGCAGTAAGCCAACCCATTAACTGGGTAAGTTCAAACTTGCCCGTGGGCTGCGGCACCTGTGTTGCAGTCTGATCAGCCGCTTCAGCGTCCCCGGGTACAGGCTCGGCGACGGCAGGTGCAGCGCGTAGCTTGCCGAGAACGTCAGCCCATTCACTTTTACTCACAGCGCCCAGTCCGATATCGCTGAATCGGGAGCCCGCCCATTGAGAAAACAGCTTCTGCACGCGGGTCCACTCGCCCTGTTGTGATCGATCAAGAACCCACGTCTTGGCGTCCTTCAACTCGGCGCTCGGCTGCGGATCATTCAAGAACGTATCGAGTGCAGTCATTATTTTCGCACCCAAGCCGAGGGGGCCGGGCAGGGCACTTGCGGCCTCTATCAAGCGGCGGATCAAGGCTTCGATCTTTTCCTGAAATTTTCCGATCAGGTTTTCCCCGGAGGCTTCTTCAAAGCTCAACGTCACGGCAAAAGGAAGTTGCTTTAAGGGCTCTTCCTGGGCGGCCGCCGGGGCATCAGCGCCGGAACTTCGCAGGCTGGCGCGAAAGGCGACTGACAGGCGCGAGAAAATAAGATCGAATTGTTCTTTCAGGTCATCCGGGTCTTGCCCGTCTTCAGCAACGAAGTTGAATTTACCTTGCAAGTGTTTATGCTGGCTCACGTTGCATCTCCTTCAACTGATCCGTTCACTGAGACGGTGCTTGGACCTGATGGTCGAATCTGAATTTAATAAAAACATGACGCATGGGGGCGAGACAGGCCGTCAGTTGCTGCAAGCGTTCGGCACGTTGTGCGTAGCCTTTGGGATAGGGTTGATCCGGCTCAGGGATCTTTAGCCTCGCGCAGGCCGGGTACAGCCCATCACGGCCGGTTTCGGCAGTGGCCTCGGTACAGGCAGGTCTATTGTCGATGTTCTTTTTTCTGCTCAGATTGAGCAGTGGGTAGAACCCATCCTTGACGTCAAGGTAGTAGTCCTTGAAGCACGACTGCCAAAAAGCAAAGTCTGACTTTTTCGGCCCATCCAGCACACCATCGGTCGGTAGCGGGTTGTCGCTGAATTGCTGACTTCGTGCGGGCGCCGCGATGATCTCCTGAATCATGTTTCGAATAAATTGCGCACGCTTTTCGCCCAGAAGCTTGTTGTCCTCAGTACCGCCAATAGGGTCGGTGTGTGCAACGATGGCAAGTACTTCAATACCATTGAAGGGTAAGAACAACGCTTTGAGGTCTTCTCTCATCTTGGCGCTGTGCGCGGGGCTCCTGGGCGTTGATAGTTTAAAATCGAAAACAAAATCCGTTTGCAGGTCGGCTTTTACAATATTATCTGTTCCCGGAACGGTGGTTGTCGGTGGTACTGAAACAGGTGGGCTGGGCGTGGTGCCGGGCGCAGCACAACGACAATCGGCCATGCTCCGGGCCAGCAGCCAAAACATCAACGCTGCTAATAAAAGCGCCAGCAGCAGGACAAACACAGCAATGCGCGCACCCGCAGGCTGCGCGTCGGATCGAGTTGATGCCAGCGGCGTGGGGGCAGGGGGGCCATACTTTTCTATCAGCGCCGCCTGCAATGCCCGCAACTGATCTTCAGCCCCCGTTGACAGCAAGCGTGCCTGCTCCGGCCAAGTGCTGTAACGGTCTATATCCGGTTTGCTTTCGCCCACTGGAAAAGTAAAGCGGTCCAGGCGATGTCCGATACAGCGAGTGGACATTCTGTGCAGGCGCGTTGGGCTCGCACATTGACCAAGTGCCGCAATGCAGGCGGGAGTGAGGTACAAAATACCCAAGGGCAAAGGGCTGCCTGGAGGTTCAGTGCGAAGCGGCCGACGCGGCACAATCAACCACCACAGCAGGGGGATTGCGGATGCGCCAAGAAAGAATATCCACGCCGTGCACAGAGAAAGAGCCATCTCGCCTCCGTTCTACCTGCACTCCAGTTATTGAAGTAGCGTAAAGCCGAAGACGCTGATGAAGAGGCTAGTACAAGTTGATGGGTTGCGCGAAAGTTTAACGAGGAAGAGTGGTAATGCGCTGCGACATTAATGGAAAATATAACTCAACTAAATAACTAGAGACAGGATCTGCTCACTATACTAAGAAGGGCGAGAGCAGGTAATTTGTGGGCTACAGCTGATAAGGTCGCCAAGTACATATACTAAGCCTCTGTACTATACGCTGAACAGCACGCTGGTAGGCGAACGACGCTACACGCGCCATGACACTGATCTGGTGAACATCATGACGGACGACAGCGGCAAGTGCTGGGAGAATGGCCCCCTCCAATGCGTCCTGGAGGGTTAAAGACCGCTGCACGTGAGCTGTTCGCACTCGCCTTCATAGGGGTGTTCGAGAAGACTTCGCAACCGCTATTTCAGCGCATCTACGACTTGGAAGTGCCTCATATGAACGCCGGCCGGATTGCATTGCTGGGTGATGCTGCGTTCGTCGCTCGACCCCATTGACGGTGAGAATATGTACTGTGTCGCTGTACTACAAGCCATCCCTACACTGCGTCAGATCATTCGATTTCCTTCAGAATTTTCCTAATTGCAGGCACGTAACCATGCTTGTAGATCTCACCCAAATCCCCTTTCACCTGGCCTGCCGCGGTCACTACCCAGCCTTGTCTATCGAATAAGTCGTTTGACACTGCTGCCCTGAGTGCGGTGATTTCCATGTCACTCAGAACCCCTTTCAAGGAGGGAAGCAACTGAACTGAGCCGCTCTCTTGAGGTATCTCCACCACGTTCGGGCGGCGGTCGACAACGACGTCCGTTTGGGACTTCAGAAGGTTGAGTTCAGCCAAGTAGCGACGGCGCTCGGCCAAGACCTGAGTAAAGACCGCACGTAAAGCTGGATCGTCAATTCGTCTAAGCAGTTCGTTGTCCCTTGGTACTCCCTGACTCTTGGACTTTACAGGCGCTTTCCTATCCGTCCCCACACTCGCAGCCCAAGCCTCAATCAGCTGGCGGAAGCGAAACCCTCCGCTATTTCGGATTGTTGAGGCAGATGGCCCTCCAGCCTCAACGGAGAGCCTGGCAATCGTGGCAATTGAGAAGTTGCGACTCCCCGTTTTCTCATGAGCCTTCAGGACTTCATGCAGCACTGCTAGGGACTTGGCCTGCTGTTTGGTGGCCTGACCTACAAGTTCTTCAAAGATGAGATGTGGGTCGATCACGTATGGCCTCCCGGAGTTGTTTTGAGGTGGTTGTGATCAACTCGGATAGCTTCGCTACTGGTTGCTTCGTCAAGCGCTCCAGCGGCTCCATGGCGGCTGGTAAAAGCATTAGGCCTTCTCCGGCCTCAAGCAGGCTAGAAACTTCGCGGAATCCTTCCAGTTGGTCATTAGGAGACAGCGTCAAAGCCATGGACCTCATCATCGCATTCCCAACGATGAGCTGGAGGCGATCATCCATTCCCATCAAAATGGGTGCGTAACCACCACGTATCAGGAGATGATTCAAAGCGCGGGAGCGCTTCTCGATGACTGGTGTGGCCCTCAGCTCATCCGTCAAATCAGCATAGATTTCAGCGTTCTCGCACAGTTGAGAGATCTGCCATAGCTCACTACTAGTTTCGATGAATGAGATGGGCTGATGGATATCCTCCAGGGAACCCACAGCTACCAGCTTCGTGGCAGAATCATCTGTAGCGCGACCCTCTTCGATTGTGTAGTGGTCAACTAATCCC
>NZ_JYOF01000017.1:0-33178 GCF_000955865.1 Pseudomonas sp. 2(2015) | reverse complement strand
GGGATTAGTTGACCACTACACAGGTAGCTTTCGTGTGGAGCAATCAGGTTGCGACTACCGGAAGGCGACACCTGCCATGCAAACCTAAGCGCCACGCGAACATGGCCGTCCACCGCAATCCAACGTGGCGCAGAGGCGCCAGCGCGGCGGCCTCTGGTGCCATCCTGAATGTTAATTTTGCCTAGGTCGTTAGCCTCACGGCATAACCGTGACAGGTCAGCCAAGATGGTCTCACGCAAGCGCATGCCGGTGGCTCGCGCCAACAGAACGATCGCGGCGGCCCGCAGATGATGATGGCGGCAAAGCGCATCGACGATCTGCTTAGCCTGATCGCGGTCTTGGCCCTGGGGCACTGAGTGGCGAATCCCGGTGCGCTGCATACCCAATGCCTTGCTCGGACTTGGCAATTTCACCCACTGGTCACCGCGAAGCGCCGCCATGGTCCTGTTAACGCTGGATAGCCGATTTTGTGCGATGCTAACAGCGAGGTCTCCGCGCCCAACCGCGTCGCGCAGATACCCCGCATAGTCAGCCAACACCTTCCGATCAATCTGCCGCGCATCATTGATACCTGGCCCCTGTTCGGAGCGGCACCACTTCACGAAAGCCAGCCACCGGTCACAGTGCGCCTTGACTGTGCCGTAATGACCGCCGCCGAACATGTCTTTCAGCGCCTGCGGTCCTGCGTAGCTCAATTGTCTGCCGTAACCGAAATTGCGGCCATCGCGTCTACCCACCAATGCCATATCGCGCACCTCATTTTTCGTTCTCTGATCCTCGCCCCACGTCATCCCGCCAAGAATGCTGAGTGTTATCAGGGATCAAGACCCCTGCGACCTGTGGGGAATGTCCACTACGCGGGACTGGCGGCTCCTTACGTCCGGGAGCAAGGGCATCTCATGATCTGGCCTCCTGAGCACCGTTACCGGTGGGCGGGTGGAGGCAGCATTGGCTGACGAGACCAGTGCCGCGAGATCCTGAGCCATGTGCAAGCAGCAATGCGATGACCGGGGCATGCCTGACTGTCAGTCAGGTGCAGTCCATTCCCTGGTCTGCGGCACCACCATCTACATGACTGTTGCTGGTGACAATCGGCGTTTGTCACGCCGATTGTCACGAGGGGGGTTGCCGCAAAGCCATATGCGATCAGGGCTGCAGCAGTGTCAGGAGCGCCCGTCTCTTTTCTGGAAAAAGAGACGGGCACAGGTTGGCGCAATAGCCGGCCAAGCGGATAGGTTGCTGCAGGGCAGCGAGGTACGGTGTATCGGCGCACGAGCGCCATATGTGTAAGAGCATCCATCACATGGGTAGTGACCAGGCGAGCTGCCGGATGCGAATCGCCCTTGGGGAGAACCACCGCAGGAGCGGCGTGACCTTTGAGGTTCGGATCACCTGGGGTGCTGTCAACGACAGCCTTTGCACTGTCTTTTCTACGCCCGCAATCCGGGAGGGTCAAGGGACACGCCCGCTGGATTTTGCGGTTGAAAATGGCATTGGCCGTGTACGGAATCCCGTGGTTTCCAGTGGCCGATTGGGAGCTTTAGATTTTTTAGGTGAGGTCCATCCAAACAGGGCGGCTTTGCAGCCCTGTTTGGATGGACCCGCATGGAAAGCAGATCATAGAAATTTCAAAGCCGTGCGCTCACTCGACTGCGCCACGCCTTGCTCTTAGGCTAGAAACATTTGCCCCGGTCTGATTCGCGAACTCATGCGGCGAGATATGCTCCTGCCGGTTCGCTTCGAGGTAACGGCTCCACCAACTCATGATCATTCGCCGTTCCTCTAGGAACTCGGCCTTGTGGATATTCGCCGCCCGAACGTTGTTGCGCTCCCTGTGGCTCATCTGCCGTTCGATAGCCGTCTCTGACCAAAGCCCGGATTCGACCAAAGCATTGCACGCCATGGACCGAAAGCCATGCCCGCAGATTTCGGTCTTGGTGTCGTAGCCCATGTTCCGCAGAGCGCTGTTTACCGTGTTTTCGGACATAGGCTTCCACGAACGAGCGTCACTGGTGAACACCAGATCGGAGTACCCCGTGATCGCATAAATCTGTTCGAGCAACGCCACCGCTTGCGGTGACAGAGGGACAAGATGGATGTCGCCCGCCATCTTCGTGCCTCTGGTCGAATACGGGACGCCTTCCAAAGCGGGCCGCGTGTCAGGTATCTCCCATATGCCGCGCTTCAGATCGAACTCACTCCAACGTGCGAAGCGCAATTCGCTGGAGCGAACAAACACATGAAGCGACAACATCACAGTCAGCCGAGTGAGCGTGCGTCCCTTGTAGTTCTCGATTCGGTCCATCAACTCAGGCAGACGAGACAGCGGGAGTGCAGGTCGATGCGTAACCCGTGGCGCGCTGATGAAGCCCTCAAGGTCATATGCCGGGTTCACCGTGATCAGCCGCAGCCGCTTTGCCTCACGCATGATGCTCTGCAGGTAGTTTTGTACCCTCAAAGCCACATCGATCGTGCCGCGCTTCTTGATTGCCTCAAGCGGCTGCATGAGGTCTAAGGTATCAAGATCAACGATGGCCCGTGCGCCTAGCAGCGGGAATACGTGAGTCTTCAAACGACTCAGCACGGTCCGGGAATGGCCAGGCGCCCACTTCACGGACATTTCCTTATGCCAGTCCAGGGCAACGCGTTCGAATGTGTGTCCTCTGACAACCGCTTCGGCCTTGGCCTGCTGCTTGGACGCGATCGGATCAATGCCTTCCGCCAGCATCCGCTTAGTCTCCAGACGCTTCTGTCGAGCATCTGCGAGACCGATGACGGGATAGTTGCCAAAGGAGGTCAGCCCCTCTCGCCCATCCGGTTTACATACCTGAAGCGCCAGCCTTTGCGGCCGTTGGGGTAAACGAGGAGGTAAAGACCGTCACCGTCAAAGAGCTTGTAGGGGCGGTCAGTAGGTTTGGCCGAGCGGCATGCGGTGTCGGTCAGGGGAGCAGTAGTACGAGCCATAAGGGTAAACCCCTTTATCGAATCGACTTTATCCCAACCGTTACCCCTAAATCGGCTGGCAGCTGTCGGATTCCGACGGAACGCCATAAACGAAAAAACCCGCCAGAAGGCGGGTTTTACGGGGGTTCCAGAGATTTTGGTAGCCTTCGCTGGAACCTGAACTGGTGCCGGAGACAGGAATCGAACCTGCGACCTTCGCGTTACGAGTGCGCTGCTCTACCGACTGAGCTACACCGGCGTGGCGATAACGCTACCACTGCCGGATCGCTTACGCAAATCACTGTTTATTAACAGCAATTGCGTCTGTTTCAGAGGGCTTTGCAGCCTGCCGGGGCGAGGTCTTCGTTGAGGGTGCTGGTGCAGGCCCAGCCGCTTGCGGCGCGGGTCAGGGTGATGGTTTTGTCGGTGGCGATGGCCGGGGCGTCGATCAGGGTGCAGACGATGCTGCCCACGCCCGTGGCCGCGGTGCCGCTGGCGGTGATGGCGCAGTGGGCGGTGCGCTCCTGGCCGCCCAGGGCGGCGACGTTGGCGATGTCTTTGCCTTCGTTCAGGCGCAGGTCGAAGGCGGTCTTGAGCGCAGAAATTTCTACCAGGGCCGCCGTGGCTTTGCTGCGGACCTGGCTGTTGGTGTAAATCGGCAAGGCGATGGTCGCCAGAATGCCGATGATCGCCACCACGATCATCAGTTCGATCAAGGTAATACCGCGTTGCCCTTTCATGGACACTCTCCCTCACAAAATCAGTTCATGCCGGCCGCAGTGGTGCGGCGCCAGCAGGCGCGCCAGTAGGCCCGAACAGACACCTTTTGTCACCCCGTGACGGTCATTCGGTCGCTCTGGCTCGACTACTCTAGTGGGCGGCGGGCAACCCTGCTCGCCACTCGGGGCCTGGAGCTGTTACCAGGCTTGTGCAAGGCAGCGCAACAAGGATGTGGCGATGACCGAAAGCAACCGGATGTACCGCTGGCAAGGCACCAACGCCCAGGGCGCCTTGATCAGCGGCCAGAGTGCGGCGCGCAGCCCGGCGTTGATCAGGGCGCAGTTGCGCCAGCGCGGGATTCGCCCGGGGCGTATCGCCAGTGTGCGCCCGCCGTTGTGGCAATGGCGGCGGCCCCTGGATGGCAAGGCGCTGAGCCAGTTCAGCCGCCAGTTGGCAACCCTGGTCAAGGCCGGGGTGGCGCTGTTGCAGGCGCTGGATGTAGTGGCCCAGAGCAGCGCCAACCCGGCGCTGGCCAGCCTGCTGGGGGCGATCAAGGCCGATATCGCCGCCGGCAGCAGCCTGGCCACTGCGCTGCGCCGCCACCCGCAGCACTTCGATCGGCTGTACTGCAACCTGGTGGACGCCGGTGAGCAGTCCGGCAGCCTGGAGACGGTGCTGGCCCAGGTGGCGGCGCTGCAGGAGCAACGCCAGGCCCTGCGCATGCGGCTGAAAAAAGCCATGACCTATCCTCTGCTGGTGTTGCTGGTGGGCTTTGGGGTGTCGGCGTTGTTATTGCTGGAGGTGGTGCCGCGCTTTCAGTCGTTGTTCGGCGGTTTTGGTGCCGAGCTGCCGGCGTTTACTCAACAGGTGATTGGCTTGTCGCAGTGGCTGGGCGCGCACCTTGGGTGGCTGTTGATAACGTTCGGCGGCGCTTGTAGTGCGCTGGTTTGGGCTTATCGGCACAAGCTTGGGGTGCGTTTGTGGCTGGTGCGCGTGGCGCTGCGCTTGCCGGTGCTTGGCAGCCTGCTCCGGCATGCCGCCCTCGCCCGCTTTGCCCGCACCCTGTCGACCTCGTTTGCCGCCGGGGTGCCGCTGGTGGAGGCGCTGGGGCCGGTTGCCGGGGCCTGCGGCAATCCGTTGTATGAGCAGGCGGTGCACAAGGTGCGCGACGACCTTGCCAGTGGTCTGGCCTTGAACGTGGCGTTGCGCACCAGCGGGCTGTTCCCGGCGCTGGTGGTGCAGATGTGCGCCATTGGCGAGACAGCCGGCACGCTGGACGATATGCTCGCCAGGATCGCCAGCCATTATGAACAGGCCATCGACCACCTGCTCGACACCCTCACGGCCATGCTCGAGCCGTTGATCGTGCTGATCCTGGGGTTGCTGGTGGGCAGCCTGGTGATCGCCATGTACCTGCCAATCTTCCAGCTGGGCAATGTGATCTGACCATGAACCTGTTGAACACCCTGGCCAGCCAGCCACTGATGTACCTGAGCTTCGCCCTGTTGCTCGGGCTGATTGTCGGCAGTTTTCTCAATGTGCTGGTGCATCGCCTGCCGATCATGCTCGAACGCCAATGGCAGGCCGAAGCCCGTGAGGTACTGGCGTTGCCCAGCGAGGCACAAGCGCCGCGCTTCGACCTGTTTTTACCGCCCTCGCAATGCCCGCATTGCGCCCACCGCATTCGCCCGTGGGAAAACATACCGGTGGTGAGTTACCTGGCCTTGCGCGGGCGCTGTTCCGCTTGCCAGGCGCGCATCAGCCCGCGCTACCCGCTGGTGGAAATTGCCTGCGGGGCGCTGACGCTGTTTGCCGCCTGGCATCTGGGTTTTACCGTCGCGGCCCTGGCGTTGATGGTGCTGAGTTGGGGCCTGCTGGCCATGAGCTTGATCGATATCGAGCACCATCTGCTGCCCGATGCCCTGGTGCTGCCGTTGTTGTGGCTGGGGCTGATCGCCAATGCCTTTGAACTGTTCGTGCCGCTGGAGGATGCCTTATGGGGCACGGTGGCCGGTTACCTGAGCCTGTGGTCGGTGTTTTGGGTGTTCAAGCTGGTCACCGGTAAAGAGGGCATGGGCTATGGCGATTTCAAGTTGCTGGCCATGCTCGGCGCCTGGGGCGGCTGGCAGATTTTGCCGCTGACCTTGCTGTTGTCGTCGCTGCTGGGGGCGGTGATCGGCCTGGTTATGCTGCGCCTGCAGCGCAAGCAGGCGAGCACGCCGATCCCCTTTGGTCCCTATCTGGCCATTGCGGGCTGGATCGCGCTGCTCTGGGGTGGTCAAATAACCACTTCCTATCTGAAATATTCCGGATTCTGATGACCACCGCTGCTTTCACCCCCTGGATTCTCGGCCTCACCGGCGGCATCGGCAGTGGCAAGAGCGCCGCCGCGCAGCGCTTTGTCGAGCTGGGTGTGCACCTGGTCGACGCCGATCAGGCCGCGCGCTGGGTGGTCGAGCCGGGCCGCCCGGCGCTGGCGAGTATCGTCGAGCGTTTCGGCCCGGGGGTGCTGCTCGAAGACGGCCAGCTCAACCGCGCCGCCCTACGCGAGCTGATCTTCGCCGACCCGCAGCAACGGCTGTGGCTCGAAGCGCTGCTGCATCCCTTGATCGGCCAGGAGATCTTCAGCTACCTGGCCAAGGCCGAGTCGCCCTATGCGGTGTTTGTTTCGCCGTTGATGGTCGAGTCTGGCCAGTACAAACGCACCGACCGCCTGCTGGTGATCGATGCGCCGCAGGCACTGCAGGTGCAACGCACCCTGCTGCGCGACCAGACCAGCACTGAGCAGGTGCAGGCCATCCTCAAGGCCCAGGCCAGCCGTGAACAACGCCTTAGCCACGCCCACGACGTGATCGTCAACGACCGCGACCTGGCCTGGCTGCATTCGGAGGTCGACCGCCTGCACCACTTTTACCTGACTTTGCGAGGAGGCCAAGCATGAGCCAACCAACGACCGTAGATTGCCCGACCTGTGGCGCCCCTGTGGAATGGAGCGCGGCCAGCGCGTTTAGGCCGTTCTGTTCCGACCGCTGCAAGCTGATCGACCTGGGTGCCTGGGCCTCGGAAGAGCACAAGATTCCGGTCGCTCCGGATGCCGAAGACGAGCTGTTCTCCGGCGAACTCGACCCGCGTCACTGAGGCCTCAGCGCTCGGGGTCGTCATCCTTCCACGGGGCCTGCAGGTAGCGGGTCCGGTTGAAGGTCTCCAGCCACTCCGGGCAGAACACCACCAGGGCGCTGACCACCATGCCGTTGATGAAGGCTTCGGGGAAGATGATCAGCCACAGGTAGCCGATAAAGTCCTCGATCCACTCCGGCATGACGAACCGCCCGTCCATCCACAGCAACCCCAGCCCACCGAGCAGGCACAAGAGTGCCGACAGCGCCGCGGCAAAAAAGCCTGAACAGAAGATATAGACGAACAGGTTGCGCGGCTGGGCTCGCTCCACCAGGATCGCGCACACCTCGGTGACCAGCACCGGCAGGCCGATCAGCAGCAGGCCATTGACCCCCATAGCCGCCAGGTCCTGACGCCCCAGCGCCAGCAGGCCGAGCTGCGCCAGCAAGCCACCGACAATCGCCAGCGGCCAGTCCAGCAGCAGGGTGACGGCGGTCATGCCGATAAAGTGATACGACACCCCGGTGTCGAAGTCGCGGCGTACCAGCCACAGGGCAAACAAGGCGAACACCGTACCAAACAGCAAGTGCTGGCGCCGGCTGTCAGCGAACAGTTCCAGCCAGCGGGTACGCGCCACCGCCCAGATCAGCACGGGCACATAGGCGACCCAGGCGATGGTCAGGGTCTGGCTGGAAAGTACGGCGGCACTGATCACGGCAAATAACCCTTGTGCGAGTAAGGCAATAGACCTGGGGGCAGTCTACACCTCGGGGCTGGCTTGATCAGCCTCCGCCGGTGCTTTGGGTGCCTCGAACAGGCGGAACACTGCGCCTTCAACCAGCCAGTCTGCGGGCTGGCAACTCGGGTTGCGCTGCAGCTCGACCACGCTGACGGTGGTCGCCGACACCTGCACATCGGCCCAGGCGCCGTAGCAAGCGAACTCGTTCAGGGTCAGACGCATGCGGTAATCGCCGGGCATGACGCTGAGCACCTTGGGGTTGAACTCGGCGTAGCTGCGCACGATTTCATCTTCTGCGCCGCGATGGTCGATGAGCTTGACGCTGTAGGGCGCTGAATCGCCCTCCTTGAGCACTATATAGCGGCCATCCGGGGTGTCGTAAGGCACGGTAGGCGTCCAGAATAGAAAGCCCACGCCGTACACCACCAGGGCACAGACCACTGTGCCGGAACCGAATATGCCGCCCATCTTCACTACGCTCATGTTTCTTCCCTGATATTCACTGAGCCCACAACGGGTGCGCAGTCTAGGCGCTGGCCCGGCGTTGCAGCAATGGCCTTGCAGACATTTCCTGCAAAGCTCAATTGAACGCTAAGCTTGTGCCCATGGACGACTCAGACTACTTGCGCCTGCTCACCATTCAGGCCGAACAAGCCAATGCGTTTCTATCCAATGCCCGTAAATGGGAACGTGAGCGTTGGGTCTGCCAGCGCCTGCTGCAAGGCCTGAATATTCCCTACCGCAGCGAAGATTTTGCCGCCGCCGGGCAAGAGCCGCCTGACGTGCTGTTTCGCGATGCCGCCTTCGAGGTGTTTTTTGTCCTCGATGAGGGCCGGCGCCTGAACGACGAGTGGCGCGAAGAGCTGCAGCGCCGGCGCAGTGCCTTTTCGTTGAGCCAGCTGGTGCGCCGCGAAGCCCGGCCACGGCGGATCAGCGCCCAGGAACTGCTGCAGCGCCTGGCACCGACCTTGCGGAAAAAATCGCACAACTATCAGGAACGCGGCCTCGACCTGAGCGAGCTGGACATCATTGCCTTCGCCAGCCTCAAGCGCGAAGTGCTCGACCTCAATAGCCACTTCCCGCCACCCACCGAATACCTGCGCCAGGGCTGGCGCTCGTTGTCGCTGGTGGGCCCGACCTTCGCCCGGGTGCTGTTCGCCCACCCCGATGCGCCGGATTTCTTGCGTGGCAATCTGGGGCGCAGCATCGTTTTTGATGTCGGAATCAGCCTCTGAGCTGGCCCCCTGCCAAAGCCCGATGGCATAAATTCTGCGCCGGTGATACAAAGCGCAATCATTCGTTATAAAGACAGCCAAGTGACTGAAAGATGGGCCACCTTCGAGCTACTACAGTGAACACTGTAGCTTTCCCACAGTCACAAGCGTCTATCTGACGAGGCCCTCATGACCAGCCGCCTGAATCCCGATGACCAGCGTCGTGTCGATGAATACCTGCAAGCCCCTCAGCACCAAGTCGAGCGCAAGCCTTTCCGGCCCTGGCTGCTCCTTGTGCTGGTGGTGGCAGTGACGGTTGCGCTCGGCTTGTTGAGCCGCCTCTTGAGTCAACTGGTGCTATGAGCTGCCTAGCGCTCGCCCACAACGCCCGCCCCGTGCGGCCTACCACTCAAGACCCGAATTCCGTAAACCTTATGAGATATCTCCATGACTCACCGTATAGTGATTGTCGGCGGCGGCGCCGGCGGCCTGGAACTGGCGACCCGCCTGGGTAAGACCCTGGGCAAAAAGGGTAGCGCCAGCATCACCCTGGTCGACGCCAACCTGACGCACATCTGGAAGCCGCTGCTGCACGAAGTGGCGGCCGGCTCGCTCAACTCTTCCGAAGACGAACTGAACTACGTGGCCCAGGCCAAGTGGAATCACTTTCAGTTCCAGCTCGGGCGCATGAGCGGCCTGGACCGCGAAACCAAGCAGATCCAGCTGGCCGCGACCCTCGATGAGGACGGTCGCGAGCTGCTGCCTGCGCGCACCCTGGGCTACGACACCCTGGTGATCGCGGTGGGCAGCAACACCAACGACTTCGGCACCCTGGGCGCGGCGCAGCATTGCCTGTTCCTCGACACCCGCAAGCAGGCCGAGCGTTTCCACCAGCAACTGCTCAACCATTACCTGCGTGCCCACGCAGGTGATCAGGCCCATGAAAAAATCAGCGTGGCCATCGTTGGTGCCGGTGCCACCGGTGTCGAGCTTGCCGCCGAGCTGCATCACGCGGCCCACGAACTGGCGGCTTATGGCCTGGATCGTATCCAGCCAAAAGACATGCACATCACCCTGATCGAAGCCGGCCCGCGGGTGCTGCCAGCCCTGCCGGAGCGCATCAGCGTGCCGGTGCACAAGACCCTGGAAAAACTCGGGGTGACAGTGATGACCAACGCGGCGGTCAGCGAAGTGACGGCCGATGAGCTGCGCACCAGCAATGGCGAGGTGATTCAGGCCAGCCTCAAGGTGTGGGCGGCGGGTATTCGGGCGCCGGGGTTCCTCAAAGACATCGACGGCCTGGAAACCAACCGGATCAACCAATTGGTGGTGCGCCCTACCCTGCAGACTACTCTGGACGACAACATTTTCGCCTTTGGCGACTGTGCTGCCTGCCCGCAACCGGGCAGCGACCGTAACGTGCCGCCAAGGGCACAGGCTGCGCATCAGCAGGCGTCGTTGCTGGCCAAGGGGCTCAAGGCGCGCCTGGAAGGCAAGCCGTTACCGACTTATGCGTACCGGGATTACGGCTCGCTGGTGTCGCTGTCGCGCTTCTCGGCGGTGGGTAACCTGATGGGCAACCTGACCGGTAGCGTGATGCTCGAGGGCTGGTTGGCGCGGATGTTCTATGTGTCGCTGTATCGCATGCACCAGATGGCGCTGTATGGGACTTTCCGTACGCTGATGCTGATGCTCGGCAGCCGGATTGGTCGCGGGACTGAGCCGCGGTTGAAGCTGCACTGAGTTTCAATTGTTAGTGGCAGTGCCGGCCTCATCGCCGGCAAGGCCAGCTCCCGCAGGGTTCTATGTTTACCTTAACAAGCAGGCCTGACATCAATCCCTGTGGAAGCTGTAAGCTCTACTTGAGTACCCTGTAAGTACTCTGCACAAAGCCGCTTTCAAAGGTGGTGCTGCGCATATGCTGCAGCGTCACGTCCTTCGCCAGGGTCCCGAACAGCGGGATACCGCTGCCCAGCAACACCGGTATGCGGGTGATGGTCAGTTCATCCAGCCGGCCTTCGCGCAAGAAGCTCTGAATCACCTGCCCGCCATCGAGGTACAGGCCCTTGGCGCCTGTTTCATTCAGGTGCTCGACCAGGTCGGCGACCGGCCCCGGGTGCACTTCAACGCCATGCTGCATATCGGCCTGCTGCAAGGTGCTGCTCAGCACCACCACGCGCTTGTGCGGATACGGCCACTCGCCAAAGGTCAGGACCTTCTCGAAGGTGTTGCGGCCCATGACCAGGGTGTCGATGGTGGCCATGTACGCCGCATAGCCGTGATCGTCACTGGAGCTGGTGGCAACCATCAGCCAGTCCAGCTCACCGCTCTCACGGGCGATGAAGCCATCGAGGCTGGTGGCGATGTACACGGAGGTTTTCAGGGGCACGGCGCAACTCCTTTGCAGGAAATAGCCGGATAGTATCAGCCAGGGCGCAGAAACGAAAAAAGGGCACCTTTTGCAAGGTGCCCTTCTTTCTGAAGATGGTCGGGGTAAGGGGATTCGAACTCCTGACATCCTGCTCCCAAAGCAGGCGCGCTACCGGACTGCGCTATACCCCGGTAAAAAAAAAGGCTCCGATTAAGGTGCCTTTTTTATGGCTGGCTGCTAATGGCAAACCAACCTTTTAAGATTTGAACCCAGCGTACCGGATTCAAAAATGGTGGGTCGTGTAGGATTCGAACCTACGACCAATTGGTTAAAAGCCAACTGCTCTACCAACTGAGCTAACGACCCTAAGATGGTCGGGGTAAGGGGATTCGAACTCCTGACATCCTGCTCCCAAAGCAGGCGCGCTACCGGACTGCGCTATACCCCGGCTTGAAATTTGGCTCCGCGACCAGGACTCGAACCTGGGACCCAATGATTAACAGTCATTTGCTCTACCGACTGAGCTATCGCGGAACTATCAATTTCAATTACAACAGTGCTGCAATTTCGAGTGCTGTATCACTACCGCTTCGAACTCTTCGACCTTGTGCATCGCTGCGTTCATGTCTCTGAGGCGCGCTATTCTACAACTTTCAAAACCCTTGTCAACCCCTAATTTGCATTCAACTTACTGATTTGCAACTTTTTTTCAGATTCCCAATTTTGCCGGGAAGCTGCGGGGCGACATACAGCGGGGCGCACTTTACAAGCACTCGAGAAAAAATGCAAAGAAAAAAGGCCTCGAAATTCGAGGCCTTAGCGTAACCCGCCGAAAACTCAGGCGAAGACGATCTCTTCGCCCTCGACCTTCGCCGTGATAGCGCTGCCAGGCAGGAACTGGCCCGACAGAATCAGCTGCGCCAACGGGTTCTCGATCCAGCGCTGGATCGCCCGTTTCAGCGGCCGTGCGCCATAGACCGGGTCGTAACCGACGGCGATCAGTTTATCCAGCGCCTCGGGGCTCAGCTCAAGGCTCAGCTCACGTTCGGCCAGACGGCTGCGCAGGCGGCCGAGCTGTATCTGGGTGATGCCAGCAATCTGCTCGCGACCCAGCGGTTCGAACACCACCACTTCGTCGATCCGGTTGATGAACTCCGGCCGGAAGTGCGAACCCACGGCATCCATCACCGCCGCACGCTGCGCTTCACGATCACCCACCAGCTCCTGGATCTGCGAAGAGCCCAGGTTGGAGGTCATGACGATCACGGTATTACGGAAATCCACCGTCCGTCCGTGGCTGTCAGTCAGGCGACCGTCTTCCAGCACCTGCAGCAACACGTTGAACACATCCGGGTGGGCCTTCTCGACCTCGTCCAGCAGCACCACCGCATAAGGTTTGCGCCGCACGGCTTCGGTCAGGTAGCCGCCCTCTTCATACCCTACGTAGCCTGGTGGAGCACCGATCAGGCGAGCCACGGAGTGTTTCTCCATGAACTCGGACATGTCGATGCGCACCATGGCCTCTTCAGTGTCGAAGAGAAATTCCGCCAGCGCCTTGCACAGCTCGGTTTTACCGACACCGGTCGGGCCGAGGAACAGGAACGAGCCGCTCGGACGGTTCGGGTCCGAAAGGCCGGCACGCGAACGGCGTACGGCGTTGGACACGGCCACCACGGCTTCTTCCTGGCCGATCACCCGCTCGTGCAGCAGGCTTTCCATCTTCAGCAGTTTTTCCCGCTCGCCTTCGAGCATCTTCGACACCGGGATGCCGGTCCACTTCGACACGACTTCGGCGATCTCTTCTTCAGTCACCTTGTTACGCAGCAGCTGGTTTTCCGCCTTGCCGTGCTGGTCGACCATCTGCAGGCTGCGCTCCAGGTCCGGGATCACCCCGTACTGCAGCTCGGCCATGCGGCTGAGGTCGCCCTTGCGCCGGGCCGCTTCGAGCTCCTGACGCGATTGCTCGATTTTCTGCTGGATCTGCGCCGAGCCCTGTACTTCGGCTTTTTCCGAGGTCCAGATCTCTTCCAGGTCAGCGTACTCGCGCTCCAGCCGGGCGATCTCTTCGGTGAGTTTCTCCAGGCGTTTGAGCGCGGCCTCGTCGTCCTCTTTCTTCAGCGCCTGGGACTCAACCTTCAGTTGAATCAGGCGGCGCTCCAGGCGGTCGAGCACTTCCGGCTTGGAGTCGATCTCCATGCGGATGCGGCTGGCCGCTTCGTCGATCAAGTCGATGGCCTTGTCCGGCAGCTGCCGGTCAGTGATGTAGCGATGGCTGAGCTTGGCCGCGGCGATGATCGCGCCGTCGGTGATCGCCACCTTGTGGTGCACCTCGTAACGCTCTTTGAGGCCACGCAGGATGGCGATGGTGTCTTCTTCGCTCGGCTCTTCTACCAGCACCTTCTGGAAACGCCGCTCAAGCGCTGCGTCCTTTTCAATGTACTGGCGGTACTCGTTCAGCGTAGTGGCGCCGACGCAGTGCAGTTCACCACGGGCCAGGGCCGGCTTGAGCATGTTGCCGGCGTCCATCGAGCCTTCGCCTTTACCGGCACCGACCATCGTGTGCAGCTCGTCGATGAACAGGATGATCTGCCCTTCCTGCTTGGACAGCTCGTTGAGCAAGCCTTTGAGGCGCTCTTCGAACTCACCGCGAAACTTGGCACCGGCGATCAGCGCGCCCATGTCCAGCGACAGCAGGCGCTTGCCTTTAAGGCCGTCCGGCACTTCACCATTAATGATGCGCTGGGCCAGGCCTTCGGCGATGGCGGTCTTGCCGACGCCAGGCTCACCGATCAGCACCGGGTTGTTCTTGGTCCGGCGTTGCAGCACCTGGATGGTCCGGCGGATTTCATCGTCACGGCCGATCACCGGGTCAAGCTTGCCGTCTTCGGCGCGCTTGGTCAGGTCGACGGTGTATTTGTCCAGGGCCTGGCGCGACTCTTCGGCGTTGGGGTCATTGACCGCCTCGCCGCCGCGCAGGTTGCTGATGGCATTTTCCAGGGCCTTTTTGCTCACGCCCTGGCTGAGCAGCAACTTGCCAAGCTTGCTGTTCTCGTCCATGGCCGCCAGCAGCACAAGCTCGCTGGAGATGAACTGGTCGCCCTTCTGCTGGGCCAGGCGGTCGGCCTGGTTGAGCAGACGCGCCAGGTCCTGGGACATGTTGACGTCGCCGGTCGGGTTCTGGATTTTCGGCAGCTGGTCGAGCTCTTTGCTCAACGCCTTGCGCAGGCTGTTGACGTCAAAGCCGACCTGCATCAGCAACGGCTTAATCGAACCGCCCTGCTGATCGATCAGGGCCTGCACCAGGTGCGCAGGCTCGATGGCCGGATGGTCCATACCCACGGCCAGGGATTGGGAATCGGATAATGCTAATTGCAGCTTGCTGGTCAAACGGTCTATTCGCATGGGTTACCTTCCTTTATGGGCAGGTCGGAGCGATGGACACACCTGATGAAGAAAAACCTGCCAGAGATACCACTGTAGATAAGGGTGATTCTGGAAGATTCAAGCTAGGCGGGCTTGATCCAGGTCAGCGCGCTGCCAGCCAGACCAGCGAAGCGAAGCGGCCACCCTGCGGGGTGCGCCGATAAGAATAGAAGCGCGGGTCGCTGACGGTGCACAAGCCACCACCATAGACGGCATTGACGCCGCGCGCTGCAAGGCGAAGGCGGGCCAGCTGGTAGATGTCGGCCATCAGCTTGCCGGGCTGGGCACCGGGCACGAAGGCCTGGGCAGTTTCCGGATGAACGGTCGTGAACGCATCACGAACCTCAAGGCCGACTTCAAAGGCTTGCGGGCCAATCGCCGGGCCCAGCCACACCAGCACCTCTTCGGGCGGCAGTGCCAAGCGCTTCAGGGTCGCCTCCAGCACACCGTTGGCCAGCCCGCGCCAGCCCGCGTGGGCGGCGGCTACGCGGGTGCCGGCGCGGTCGCAGAACAGCACCGGCAAGCAGTCGGCGGTCATGACCGTGCAGGCAATGCCGGGGGTATCGCTGTAGCTGGCATCAGCCTCGGCAATAACGCCAGGGTCGGCATCGGCTACAACTACGCCATGCACCTGCTTGAGCCAGGCCGGCTGGATGCCGAACTCGGCGGTCAGGCGCCGGCGGTTCTCGGCCACCGCTGCTGGCGCATCGCCAACATGATCACCGAGGTTGAAACTTTCATAGGGCGGCAGGCTGACCCCGCCGCTGCGCGTAGTGACGCAGGCGCGCACCCCGGCTGGCGCAGGCCAGTCCGGGAACAGCAGCGCTTGCGTCAGCTCGCTCATCCGACGAACGCCTCGCGGTCCTGCTTGAGCAGCGACAGCAGCCAGACGAAGTCGTCCGGCAGCGCCGATTCCCAACCCATGCGCTCGCCGGTCACCGGGTGGTCGAGCTCCAGGAAGCGTGCATGCAGGGCCTGGCGCGGGAAGGTCTTGAGCGCGTCGACCATGGTCAGGCTGGCCGCTGGCGGAATGCGGAAGCGCCCGCCGTAGACCGGGTCGCCGACCAACGGGAAGTTGACGTGGGCCATGTGCACGCGAATCTGGTGGGTACGCCCGGTTTCGAGCTTGACCCGCACGTGGGTGTGCGAGCGGAAGCGCTCCAGTACGCGATAGTGGCTGACCGCAGGCTTGCCGCCTTCGGTGACCGCCATGCGCTGGCGCTGACCGCCGTGGCGACCGATCGGCGCGTTGATCTTGCCGCCGGCCGTGACCACACCGATCACGATGCATTCATAGATGCGGCTGACGCTGCGGCTTTGCAACTGGGCAACCAGCTGGGTCTGCGCCTGGATGGTCTTGGCCACCACCATCAGACCGGTGGTGTCCTTGTCCAGGCGGTGGACGATACCGGCGCGCGGCACGTTGATGATGTCCGGCACGTGGTGCAGCAGGGCATTGAGCAGGGTGCCATCGGCGTGGCCCGCAGCCGGGTGGACCACAAGCCCGGCAGGCTTGTTGATCACCAGAATGTGGTCGTCTTCATAGACGATATCCAGCTCGATGTCCTGGGCCACCCACTCGCCCTGGGCTTCCTGCTCGGCATCGAGCGCCAGCAGCGCACCGCCGTGGACGATATCGCGCGGACGCAGGACAGCGCCATCGACCGTCAGGCGCCCCTCCTTGATCCAGGTGGACAGGCGCGAGCGCGAGTGCTCAGCGAACAATTGGGCGGCGACTTGGTCGAGGCGTTGCCCGCCCAATTCGGACGGCACCTCTGCGCGAAGTTGAATGATCTCGGACATGCTCGAATCAGCGGGCGGCACAGCCTTTGGTTTCGACTGCGCGCTTGTGGTTAAATACGACGTCTTTTGCCCCGAGGGTTGCATCGGGGTGCTCATCATAACAGGACGGCCACGCCCAAGACAGCGGCCGTCATAGGGACGCAAGCCGCCATGCAAGTGAAACACCTGCTGCTGATCGCCATCCTCGGACTGACCGCTGCTTGTTCTTCGAAGGAAGTCGTCGACGAAAACCTGAGCGAAGCCGAGCTGTACCAGCAGGCGCAGGCCGACCTGGACAACCACAGCTATACCAGCGCCACAAGCAAGCTGAAGGCTCTGGAATCGCGCTATCCGTTCGGCCGCTACGCCGACCAGGCCCAGCTCGAGCTGATCTACGCGAACTATAAAAACGCCGAACCGGAGGCTGCCAAGTCTGCCGCCGAGCGCTTCATTCGCTTGCATCCGCAGCATCCGAACGTCGACTACGCCTACTACCTCAAGGGTCTGACCTCGTTCGACCAGGACCGCGGCCTGCTGGCGCGCTTCCTGCCGCTGGACATGACCAAGCGTGACCCGGGCGCTGCCCGCGACTCGTACAACGAATTCGCCCAGCTGACCAGCCGCTTCCCCAACAGCCGCTATTCGCCTGACGCCAAGCAGCGCATGATCTACCTGCGCAACCTGCTGGCTTCCTACGAAATCCACGTGGCCGACTACTACCTGACCCGTCAGGCCTATGTCGCTGCCGCCAACCGTGGCCGCTATGTAGTAGAGAACTTCCAGGAAACCCCATCGGTCGGCGACGGCCTGGCGGTGATGACCGAAGCCTACATGCGTCTGCACCTGGACGAACTGGCGGCCACCAGCCTGGAAACCCTCAAGCTCAACTACCCGGACCACCCGAGCCTGGTCGATGGCCAGTTCGTGCCGCAGCAGAACGAAGCCGACAACCGCTCGTGGCTGTCCAAGGCCACCCTGGGCCTGATCAATACCGCCCCGCCGCTGCCGCCGGGTGAAACCCGTGCCAACCAGGACGTGGTGAAGCAGTACCAGGACGCCAAGGACGCGATCCCGCAAGAGCTGCTGCCTAAAGATGCCAACGGTGACGTCATCGAAGAAGAAAACCACGAAGCGGAAGGTAACAACGAAGACCGCTCCTGGTTCAGCTACATGACCTTCGGTGTGTTCGACTGAGCCATCGTGTAAAAGATAAAGGGAGGCCAAGGCCTTCCTTTTTTTCATGCCCGAGCCCTAGACTGAAGGCTCTTCACTGACAAAGCTGGACACCATGGTTCGCCTACTTTTCTGGATTGCCCTGATTGCTGCTGCCTTCTGGCTGTGGCGCAAGTTCAAGGCCAGCAATGCTGCTGGGCAAAACAACAGCCTCGAAGACCCGCTGAAGATGGTCCGCTGCGCCCATTGCGGCGTGCATTTGCCCAGTGACCGGGCGCTGCATCGCGGGGCGCAGTGGTATTGCAGTCAGGCGCATCTGGAGCAGGGGCCTGGGGCGCAGCGCTGATTGTGCGGCGCGGCCATCGCTGGCAAGCCAGCTCCCACAGGCACAGCAGGGCTCTGAAGATATCTGCTTTCCTGTGGGAGCTGGCTTGCCAGCGATAGGGCCCTAAAGGGCAGCCACCCGCCCAGCCGGCGCATACGGCGCCGGATCAATGATTGGCTCACGCCCCAGCAACAAATCCGCAAACAACTGGCAGGACGCCGGCGCCAGCACCAGGCCATTGCGGTAATGCCCGCAGTTCAGCCACAGCCCGGCATAGCCCGGCACCTCGCCGATGTACGGAATGCCCTCAGGCGAACCCGGCCGCAGCCCCGCCCAATGGGCCACCGGGGTGGCGTCGGCCAGCGCCGGCAGCAGCTCCACCGCCGATGCCTTGAGGCTTTCCAACGCTTCGTCGGTCGGGGTCTTGTCGTAACCGGCATGCTCCAGGGTACTGCCCACCAGAATATGCCCGTCGCGCCGCGGGATCGCATAACGCCCCTTGGCCAGCACCATGCTCGGCAAAAAGTCTTCGGCGCACTTGTACAGGATCATCTGCCCTTTCACCGGCTCCACCGGCAGCTCCAGGCCCAATGGCCGCAGTAAGTCGCCGCTCCAGGCGCCAGCCGTCAGCACCACGCGATCGGCCGGAATCGGCCCGGTTGCAGTCTCGACCCCGGTGATGTGCTCGCCCTCACGGCTGAAGCCGGTGATTTCGCACTGCTCGCGAATGCTCACGTTCGGCAGCGCCAGCAAGGCGGCCTTGAGTGATTTGACCAGGCGTGGGTTACGCACGTTGGCAACCCCGGCCATGTAGATGGCGCGGCGGAAACCGCCACCCAGCACCGGCACCGCGTCATAGGCCGCCGAGATATCCACAGCACTTAGCGGCCGTCCTTCGCGCTTGGCCCAGGCCAGGGCTTCGGCTTCGTCGTCGAGGTCCAGCCAGTACAGGCCGGTGGTGTGCACTTCAGGGTCAACCCCGGTGCTGGCGAACAGGCGCTCGCCCAGCTGTGGATAAAAATCCTGCGACCAATGCGCCAGGGCCGTTACCGCCGGGCTATAGCGCCACGGGTACAGCGGCGAGACGATGCCGCCGCCAGCCCAGGAAGACTCCTGGCCGAGCGCGCCACGGTCACACAGCACCACCTGCTCGACCTCGGCCGCCAGGTTGAACGCTGTCAGCAGGCCGATTACCCCGCCACCGACAATCACTACTTGCTTGGTCATGTATTGATCCAACGTCTGAAGTAAACCTCAGCCACCCCAACAGCCGCGGCCGCCATCAACGGCGCCGGGATTGCGGCGCACACCGGCCTGGTCGAGTTCGAAATCGGCGCAGCGGTCACTGTTCATCAAACCACCGCCAATGCGCCGGGCGGTAAGGGTGAATGACGTCGAATGACGAACGGCCTGCAGCCGGTAGTGCTCGGTCCCGGGCGCCAATGGGGTGACCAGGGCTTCGCTGTCGGCGTACTGGCCGCTGCGGGCATAGTGACGTTCGAGCAGTTGCGCGCTTTCGAACAGCAACCCGGCGATTTCCGTGCGTGCGGCCTTGCGGACCTGTTCGCTGTAGCTGGGATAGGCAATGCCCGCCAGAATGCCGACCACGGCGACGACAAGCAACAGTTCAATCAGGCTCAAACCTTTCTGCAGGGTGGACATAAGTCGAACTCCTAGTGAAGCTGGCGCCAGAGAATGCGCCTGGGTGGCTGGGCGCCCTCTTCTACAGCCTGTGCATAAACGCTTTCGAGCACGCTGCGCCCTGCCCCGGCGTGGCTGACGGCGGTGATCCGGTACAAGGTAACGGACAGGTTGGCGGGCCAGTGCGCGGCGTGGGTACTCTGGCCAAGGTTCTGTACCAGGTGGAAGCCGCTGGCGCCGCCTTGCCAGCTCAGGCCGGAGGTCGGCCCTTCGCCGCGGTAGACGCCAGGCGCCCGCACCCGTGCAGCTTCCGGCGGCGGTAAACAGTACGAGCATGGCAGCACGCCGACGACGGTCGACTCTCCCAGCAGCAAGGCCTGCTCCGCCTGCTCGAGGCCGTGCAAGGCTGCTTGCAGGTTGCCGGCCATGCGCCCCTGCAAGGTGGCGCTGACCATCGCCGAGACGCCGAGCAAAGCCAACAGCCCCAGCAGCACCAGGCTTACCAGCAGGACCACCCCACCCTGGCTGCCGGGCCTAGCCATTGCGCAGGGCCACTGTCAGTTGATACTGCTGCGGCCTTACCCGCGCCAGCGGATCAAGCAAGGTCATGCTCAGGCGTAGCCCGGCAATTACGTTGGCATCTCGCCTGATGATGTCGACGCGCAGTTCACCAAGGTTGTCGATCAGCGGCGCATAGCTGGCGCCGCTGCCGAGCATCAGGCTGGTGCCATCAACGCGATAGGTCTGGCGTCGTATCGGTATCGCGAAGTGCCCGGCCGGCGCCGCCTGGACATCGGGATAGACCCGCGCCTGGCTTATGCAATCGGTGACCAGCGTCCAGTTCGGCCGCCCACCGGCGCCAGCGACTTCGGCGCTGATCAGGCTCAATTGCTGCAATTGGCCGTCCGCTGCGCGGATTACCTCCAGCGGTTGGGCAAACGCCTGTGCCGAGGACGGGTTCACATGGCTGATTGCATCCGCACGCAAGCAGCCGAACATGCCGCTCATGCGAATATCCTGGGCCATGCGCTGCAACGCCAGGCGCGCGTCTTCCTGAAGTTGTGCGGCGATACCCTGAGCCTGCCAGTTCGAAGTGGCCGCCAGAAACAGACGGCTGACACCGAGCAGCAGCACCAAGCCGAGGCTGAGGGCCAGCAACACTTCGACCAGGCCGACGCCGGCTTGCCGGGTCATCGGCCTGGCCCTGCGTTGATGCGCGCTTGTTCGAGCGCGCCATGCTGCAGATACGCCGCCTGAGTACTGTGCAAGGCACTGTCGGTGGCCTGCAGCGCCCGCACTTGCGCAGCCGCTGCAGCAAACACACCCAGCCCCAGCACCAGCATGGCCAGCAGCACCTCGAGCAAGCTCATTCCTTGTTGCCGTCCGCCATCCATGGCGCCATACCTCCTGCGACTTTTCCCCAGCACTTTGCCAACCCGCCCGACTGGACGCTGCGGTGCGCCGGCCTGACTCTATAGAAGCACTTCCAGGGAGGAATGCACGGTGAAGCAACAGGGCGTAACACTGATACAAATGATGTTCGCGCTAGCGCTGGTGGGGATGCTCACGCACATCAGCCTGCCGGCCTACAACACCATGAGCAGCGGGCTACAACAGCACGCCGCCGCCAAGGACCTGGCCCAGGCCCTGCGCACCGCACGCAGCGAGGCCTTGCTGCGCAACCAGGTGGTTCGCCTGCAGGCGCTGGAAGACAACTGGAGTAATGGCTGGCGCATGGTCGTGGAACAGGATGGCCCACTGCTGCTGTACGAACAGCGGCTTGAGCGGGTGAGTATCGTCGGCAATCAGCCGGTGGCCCGGCAAGTGCGCTTCAGCGGGCTGGGGGTACCCTTGCACACGGGGGGAGCGTTTCAGGCCGGGACGCTGTTCATTTGCCAGCGCCCCGATCCTTACAGCCAGTACCGGGTGGTACTGGCGCACACAGGCCGGGTCAGCCTGCGTGAGGAGCCCGGCGAGCAGCCGCTGTGCGCGGCGGGCGGGTCAGATCAGTGAGCGTACGCGCAGCTCTTTGGGCATCGAGAAGGTGATGTTCTCTTCGCGGCCATCAAGCTCTTCGGCACCCGTGGCACCCCAGGCGCGCAGTTGCTCGATCACGCCACGCACCAGCACCTCGGGGGCTGAAGCACCGGCGGTGATACCAATGCGCTCAACACCATCGAACCAGCTTTTTTGCAGGTCTTCGGCGCCGTCGATCAGGTAGGCCGGGGTCGACATGCGCTCGGCCAGCTCACGCAGGCGGTTGGAGTTGGAGCTGTTCGGGCTGCCGACCACCAGGACCACGTCGCATTCGTTGGCCAGCTGCTTGACCGCATCCTGGCGGTTCTGGGTGGCGTAGCAGATGTCGTCCTTGCGCGGCCCGCCGATATTCGGGAAGCGCGCGCGCAGGGCATCGATCACCCGGCTGGTGTCGTCCATCGACAGCGTGGTCTGGGTGACGAAGGCCAGTTTGTCCGGGTCGTTGACCTGCAGGCTGGCAACATCCTCCTCGTCTTCGACCAGGTAGATGGCGCCACCGTTGCTGGTGTCGTACTGGCCCATGGTGCCTTCGACTTCCGGGTGGCCTTCGTGGCCGATCAGGATGCACTCGCGGCCGTCACGGCTGTAGCGCGCCACCTCGATATGCACCTTGGTGACCAGTGGGCAGGTCGCGTCGAATACCTTCAGGCCGCGCCCCGCCGCTTCCTGGCGCACGGCCTGGGAAACACCGTGGGCGCTGAAGATGACGATGACGTCGTCCGGCACCTGGTCGAGTTCTTCGACAAAAATCGCCCCGCGCGCGCGCAGGTCTTCGACCACGAACTTGTTGTGCACCACTTCGTGACGCACATAGATCGGCGGGCCAAACACTTCGAGGGCACGATTGACGATCTCGATCGCCCGGTCCACACCGGCACAGAAGCCACGGGGGTTGGCGAGTTTGATTTGCATGGCAGGCTCCAGGCTCACAGGGCCTTGACCGCGAGGATTTCCACCTCGAAGTTCAGGGTCTTGCCGGCCAGTGGATGGTTGAAGTCGATGGTCACCTGGGCATCATCGAAGGCTTTCACCACACCGGGCAATTCGGCGTTGGCGGCGTCGTTGAAGATCACCAGCAGGCCCTCGGACAACTCCATGTCCTGGAACTGCGAACGCGGCATGACCTGCACGTTCTGTGGGTTTGGCTGGCCGAAGGCGTTTTCCGGGTTGACGGTCACGGTGCGCTTGTCGCCGCTCTTGAAGCCGAACAGCGCCGCTTCGAAGCCCGGCAGCAGATTGCCGTCGCCGACCTTGAACACCGCCGGCGCCTTGTCGAAGGTGCTGTCGACGGTGTCACCGTTTTCCAGGTGCAGTGCGAAGTGCAGGGTCACTTCGGTGTTCTGGCCGATACGGGTCTCAGTCATGGACGGGTTCTCCGGACTTTTTGCTCTTGAACATATCCAGCGCCAGCATCACCGCACCCACGGTAATGGCGCTGTCGGCCAGGTTGAAGGCCGGGAAGTACCAGCGGTTCTGCCAGTGCACGAGGATGAAGTCGACTACGTGGCCGAGCACGATGCGGTCGTACAGGTTGCCCAGCGCCCCCCCCAGCACCAGTGCCAGGGCGACGGCCAGCCAGGTCTCGTTGCGCCCCAGGCGCTTGAGCCAGACCACCAGCACGGCACTGACCACTATGGCGATCAGGGCGAACAGCCAGCGCTGCCAGCCGGAGCTGTCAGCCAGGAAGCTGAAGGCGGCACCGGTGTTGTAGGCCAGGGTCCAGCTGAAGTAGTCGGGAATGACCACGATCTGCTGGTACAGGCTCAGCGCGCCCTCGAAGTAGAACTTGCTGGCCTGGTCGAGGACCAGGACCAGCACGCTCAGCCACAGCCAGCTGAGGCGCCCGAAGCGCCCCACACCAGGGTTAGGCATAGTGGCGCACCTCGCCTTTGCCGCCGATGTTGTCGGCGCAACGGGCGCAGATTTCCGGGTGCTCCGGGTTCGCGCCGACGTCCGCGCGGAAGTGCCAGCAACGACCGCACTTGGCGTGGCCGGACTTGACCACTTTCAGCTTCAGGCCCGGGACTTCGGTCTCGACCGCATCGGCTGGCGCCTGGGCGAATGGCGCAACGCTGGCCGCCGAGGTGATCAGCACGAAGCGCAGCTCGTCGCCCAGCTTGTTCAGGTCGGCGCTCAGGGCGTCGTCGGCGAACAGGGTGACTTCGGCTTGCAGGTTGCCACCGATGGCCTTGGCCGCACGCTGGTTTTCCAGTTCTTTGTTGACCGCGGTTTTGGCGGCCATGATGCGTTCCCAGTAGGCGCGACCCAGCTCGAAGCCTTCCGGCAGCTCGCTCAGGCCTTCATACCAGGTGTTGAGCATCACCGACTCGTTGCGTTCGCCCGGCAGGTACTGCCACAGCTCGTCGGCGGTGAACGCCAGGATCGGCGCGATCCAGCGCACCAGCGCTTCGCTGATGTGGTACAGCGCGGTCTGGCAGGAACGACGGGCAACACTGTTGGCGCCAGTGGTGTACTGACGGTCCTTGATGATGTCCAGGTAGAAGCCGCCCAGCTCCTGCACGCAGAAGTTGTGGATCTTCGAGTAGACGTTCCAGAAGCGGTATTCGCCGTAGTGCTCTTCCAGCTCGCGCTGCAGCAGCAGGGTACGGTCGACCGCCCAGCGGTCCAGCGCCAGCATGTCTTCGGCCGGCAACAGGTCGCGGGCCGGGTCGAAGCCGGACAGGTTGGAGAGCAGGAAGCGCGCGGTGTTGCGGATACGCCGGTAGGCGTCGGCGCTGCGCTGCAGGATCTGCTCGGAAACCGCCATCTCGCCGGAGTAGTCGGTGGCCGAAACCCACAGGCGCAGGATGTCGGCACCCAGGGTGTCGTTGACCTTCTGCGGCTCGATGGTGTTACCCAGCGACTTGGACATCTTGCGACCGTTCTCGTCGACGGTGAAGCCGTGCGTCAGCAGCTCGCGGTACGGTGCGTGGTTGTCGATGGCACAACCGGTCAGCAGCGAGGAATGGAACCAGCCGCGGTGCTGGTCGGAACCTTCCAGGTACAGGTCGGCGCGCGGGCCGGTTTCGTGGCCGATGCTGTGCGAGCCACGCAGCACGTGCCAGTGGGTGGTACCGGAGTCGAACCAGACGTCGAGGGTGTCGGCGATCTTGTCGTACTGGCCGGCCTCGTCACCGAGCAGTTCGGCGGCGTCGAGCTTGAACCAGGCTTCGATGCCTTCTTTCTCGACACGCTTGGCCACTTCTTCCATCAGCTCGACGGTGCGCGGGTGCAGCTCGCCGGACTGCTTGTTGAGGAAGAACGGGATCGGTACGCCCCAGTTGCGCTGACGCGAGATGCACCAGTCCGGACGGTTGGCGATCATCGAGTGCAGGCGCGCCTGGCCCCAGGCCGGGACGAACTTGGTCTCTTCGATGGCCTTGACCGCACGCTTGCGCAGGGTGTCGCCGTTGTCGGGCTGCTTGTCCATGCCGACGAACCATTGCGCGGTGGCGCGGTAGATCAACGGAGTCTTGTGGCGCCAGCAGTGCATGTAGCTGTGGCTGATGGTTTCGGTGTGCATCAGCGCACCGACTTCCGAGAGTTTTTCGACGATGGCCGGGTTGGCCTTCCAGATGAACTGGCCGCCGAAGAATTCCAGCGACGGCACGTACACGCCGTTGCTCTGCACCGGGGTGAGGATGTCGTCGTTGACCATGCCGTAGCGTTTGCAGGTGACGAAGTCGTCTTCACCGTAGGCTGGCGCGGAGTGCACCACACCGGTACCGGCGCCCAGCTCGACGTAGTCGGCCAGGTATACCGGCGACAGGCGATCGTAGAACGGGTGACGGAAGTTGATCAGCTCAAGCGCCGAGCCTGGCGCGGTGGCGATCACCGAACCTTCCAGCGAGTAACGCTTCAGGCACGACTCGACCAGCTCTTCAGCCAGCACCAGCAGCTTGTCGCCGGTATCGACCAGGGCGTACTTGAACTCCGGGTGGACGTTCAGCGCCTGGTTGGCCGGGATGGTCCACGGGGTGGTGGTCCAGATCACGATCGAGGCAGGCTTGGCCAGCGAAGCCAGGCCGAACGCGGCGGCCAGCTTGGCCTCATCGACCACCGGGAAGGCGACGTCGATGGTCTGCGATTTTTTATCGGCGTACTCGACCTCGGCTTCGGCCAGGGCCGAACCGCAATCGAAACACCAGTTGACCGGTTTCAGGCCCTTGAACACGAAGCCGTGCTTGACCATTTCGGCCAGCGCGCGGATTTCACCGGCTTCGTTGGCGAAGTTCATGGTCTTGTAGGGGTTTTCCCAGTCGCCCAGCACACCCAGGCGGATGAACTCGGTCTTCTGCCCTTCGATCTGCTCGGCGGCGTAGGCGCGGCACAGCTCGCGGGTCTGGTCGGCGCTCAGGTGCTTGCCGTGGGTCACTTCGACCTTGTGCTCGATCGGCAGGCCATGGCAGTCCCAGCCCGGGACGTACGGGGCGTCGAAACCGGACAGGGTCTTGGAGCGGACAATCATGTCCTTGAGAATCTTGTTCAGCGCATGACCGATGTGGATCTTGCCGTTGGCGTAGGGCGGGCCGTCGTGCAGCACGAACTTCGGACGATCCTTGCCAATTTCGCGCAGCTTCTGGTACAGGCCAATGCTGTCCCAGCGCTGCAGGATCTGCGGTTCGCGCTGTGGCAGGCCGGCCTTCATCGGGAAGGCGGTGTCCGGAAGGTTTAGCGTGGCTTTATAGTCGGTCATTTCAGGCTCTTCGTTAGCGGTTGACCGTGCCAATGGGCACGTGCGGCGGCGATATCCGCATCGATCGCCGACTTCAGCGCCTCCAGGGAGGCGAATCGCTGCTCTTCACGCAGCTTGTGGTGGAATTCCACCGTCAGACGCCGGCCATAGAGATCGCCGGCAAAATCCAGAAGATGTACTTCCAGGTGGGCTTTGCCATCACCTGAAACGGTGGGCCGTACACCAATGTTGGCGACGCCCGGCCAGTTCTTGCCATCGACCTCGACGCTGACCAGGTAAACCCCGGTAAGCGGTACCCGATGGCGCTTGAGCTGGATGTTGGCTGTCGGGGTACCCAGCTGGCGTGCCAGCTTCTGCCCGTGCAGCACGCGCCCGCGGATGCGGAACGGCCGCCCCAGCAAACGCTCGGCCAGGGCGAAATCGGCATTGGCCAGGGCATCGCGCACTTGCGTGCTGCTGACCCGCAGGCCATCGAGTTCGACGGTTTGCGCCGCTTCGACGGTAAAGCCCTGAAGGATACCGGCCTGCTCGAGGAAGTCGAAGTCGCCAACCCGGTCGCAGCCAAAGCGGAAATCGTCGCCCACTTCCAGGTGCTTCACGCCCAGGCCATCGACCAGGATGGTGTCGACGAACTCGGCGGCGCTGAGCTTGCTCAGGCGCTGGTTGAACGCCAGGCACAGCACCCGGTCGACACCGGCGGCGGCCAGCAGGGCGACCTTGTCGCGCAGGCGCGCCAGGCGTGCGGGCGCAGTGTCGGGGGCAAAGTATTCACGCGGCTGTGGCTCGAAAATCACCACGCAGCTGGGCACGCCCAACTCGTCCGCTCGCTCACGCAGGCGCGCCAGGATTGCCTGGTGGCCGCGGTGAACACCGTCGAAGTTGCCAATAGTGGCGACACAGCCCCGGTGCTGGGGGCGCAGGTTGTGGAGGCCTCGAACCAGCTGCATAACGCGCTTCTTGCTCATAAAGTGGTCGATTATAACCACACCCGGGCGCTGACGACAGGCAGCAGCGTCACCCCGTGGCGTGGAATGTGTAAAACCGACGTCTGACCGCCGTTACGCCTTAATGCAACGCCTTGCGGGCGAAGTCACGCGGGCGGAATCCGAACAGCAGCAGACAGCCGAAATAGGTCACGACTCCGGCCAGGATCAGCGCGCCAAGGCGCAGAAAGCGCTCAAGCATCTGCCCTTCGGCCCAGGCCGGCATGTAGTGCATGCCCACCAGCAACACCGCCGACATCAGCAGCACTGCCACCACCAACTTGGCGAGGAACTTGGCCCAGCCCGGTTGTGGCTGGAACAACTGCTGCTGGCGTAGCTTCCAGTACAGCAGGCCGGCGTTCAGGCAGGCGCCGAGGCTGATGGCCAGGGCTAGGCCGGCGTGCTGCAGGTGGCTGATGAAGGCCAGGTTGAACAGCTGGGTGCAGACCAGGGTGAAGATGGCGATCTTCACTGGAGTACGAATGTTCTGCTGGGCGTAGAAGCCAGGGGCCAGGACCTTGACCAGGATAATCGCCAGCAGCCCGAGGGAATAGGCAATCAGCGCACGCTGGGTCATGGCCGCATCGAAGGCGCTGAATTTACCGTATTGGAACAACGCCACGGTCAGCGGCTCGGCCAGGATCGCCATGGCCAGGGTGCAGGGCAGCACCAGCAAAAAGCACAGGCGCAGGCCCCAGTCGAGGATCCGCGAGTATTCGTGCCGGTCGCGGTTGGCGTAGGTCTTGGCCAGGGTGGGCAGCAGGATGGTACCCAGGGCTACACCCAGCACTCCGGAAGGCAGCTCCATCAGGCGGTCGGCGTAGTACATCCACGACACCGAACCTGCGACCAGGAACGAGGCGAAGATGGTGTTGATGATCAGCGAGATCTGGCTTACCGAAACCCCGAGGATCGCCGGCAGCATCTGCTTGAGCACTCGCCATACACCGCTGTCGCGCAGGTTCAGGCGCGGCAGCACGAGCATGCCGATCTTCTTCAGGTGCGGCAGCTGGTACAGAAGCTGCGCCAGGCCGCCAGCCAGCACGCCCCAGGCCAGGGCCATGATCGGCGGGTCGAAATATGGCGTGAGGAACAGGGTAAAGCCGATCATCGCCACGTTGAGCAGGGTCGGCACGAAGGCCGGCACCGAAAAGCGGTTCCAGGTATTGAGGATGGCGCCGGCCAGCGATGACAGCGAGATCAGCAATATATAAGGAAAGGTCACCCGCAGCAGGTCGGTGGTCAGCTGGTATTTTTCTGTGCTGTCGACAAAGCCTGGGGCTGTTACCCACACCACCCAGGGCGCGGCGAGGATACCCAGGGCGGTGACCAGGGCCAGCACCAGGGTCAGCAGGCCACTGACATAGGCGATGAAGGTGCGGGTCGCCTCCTCGCCTTGCTGGGTCTTGTATTCGGCCAGAATCGGCACGAACGCCTGGGAAAACGCGCCTTCGGCAAAGATGCGCCGCAGCAGGTTGGGCAGCTTGAAGGCAATGAAGAAGGCGTCTGTGGCCACGCCGGCACCGAATACCCGCGCCAGGATGGTGTCGCGGACAAAGCCCAGCACCCGCGAGATCATGGTGATGGAACTGACCGCGGCCAGGGATTTAAGAAGATTCATCGAAAGTTTTTCACGCCTGAGGATAAAGGGCTGTGCCGCAACGCGCCCAGTTGTGCGATACTCCGCGCCGCAACGCAAGCAGAGCAAAAGCTCCCGAGTTTACAGGTCGTACCGCAGAAGGGAATCACTCCCTTGTACAGAACGACCACTCAGCGGAACCATGCAAGTGCCCTTGACAACCGATCAACTCATCGGCATGATTCGCGGCCTATTTTGTTTGCTATTTACCAAGTCTTTCGAGGAGCTCGACGGTGGCCAACTCACCTTCCGCCAAAAAACGTGCAAAACAGGCTGAGAAGCGTCGCAGCCACAACGCCAGCCTGCGTTCCATGGTTCGTACCTACATCAAGAATGTAGTTAAAGCCATCGACGCAAAAGACGCCGAAAAAGCGCAAGCTGCTTACACTCTGGCTGTTCCAGTTATCGACCGTATGGCCGATAAAGGTATCATCCACAAGAACAAGGCTGCTCGCCATAAAGGCCGTCTGAATGGCCACATCAAGGCGCTGAAAGAAGCTGCAGCTGCCTAAGCGACATGCTTGTTGAAAAACCGACCCTAGGGTCGGTTTTTTATTGCCTGTGATTTGTGTTGCGGGCAGAAAAGCATCGCGGGTCAAGCCCGCTCCTACAAGTTTGTGTAGGAGCGGGCTTGACCCGCGATGGCTAGCGACTACTTACCAATCTGAATCTTCGGTGCCCACTGCAGCCATTCATCCTCGGCCTTGTCGAACAGGGCGAAGGTCTGCTGCGGCCGCGCCGGATTGCCCATCCTCTCGCCGTCTGGCGTGGCGAAGGCGATGCCGCCTTCTATCAGGGTCTCCAGCGACTCGGTACGCACCGTCGCGCCCTTGAACAGGCCGATATCGAAGCCGAAGCCGCTGCTGTTCCAGAAACGGCTACCGCCACGCACCAGCGCTGCATACTTGGGCTCGATCAGAATATGGATCAGTACCCGGTCGGCGGTCTGGCCCAATTCAAATCCGGTGACCTTGCCGACCGGAATCTCGCGGTAGGTAACCGGTACGCCCGGCTTGATCGAACCCCGCCGCGCAGCACTGAGCACCAGTGACAACCCGGCTTCACGCTCGGAGAAATCCGGCGCCTGGGGCAAGGCATTGAAGTTGAGCTGCGGCCCCGTGCTTCTGACTGCCGGCTGCACTTCCAGGTACTGGCCGGTGACCAGGGTTTCCAGGTTGGCGGTCTTGACGATGCCCAGGGCCGGCTTGACCACCCAGAACTGCGTACCTTCGCGGGCGATACGCTCCGGCACTTCGGTGATCCGCGCCTTGAGTAGCACCGCCTGCAAATCATTGGTCAGGTCGACCTGTTCGACTTTGCCGACATCCAGGCCCTTGAAGCGAACCGGCGTGCCAACCTTGAGGCCGTCTGCGCGATCGACGCGGATGGTCACCGTGGTACCGCTGCGGTTGGCCGCTTCCTGGCTTTCATTGAGGCGGAAGAACGGAATGCGGCGCTTGAGCTTCACATTCGGGATCGGTGTGTCGAAGGCGATACCGCCAGCCATCAGGCTCTGCAGCGATTCACTCTTGATCTGGATGCCCGACAGACCGCCGCTCAAGGTAATGCCGCTGGCATTCCAGAAGCGCGTCGAACCGTTGACCAGGCCGGCGTACTCTTTCTCGATATGCACACCGATCAGCAGGCGCTTGCTCTTCTTCGAGAACTGGTAGCTCTGCACCGTACCGACCTTGACCTGGCGGTAGAGGATCGGGCTGCCGACTTCCAGCGAGCCAAGGTTGTCGCTGTACAGCACCAGGTGCAGGCCGGGCGCCTTGAGGTCCAGCGGCGGTGCCTTGGCTCGCGCCTCGAACTCGCGCTGCGGCGTCGCGCCCTTGTCGCCCGGGCGGATGGCAATGTAGTTACCCTTGACCAGCGCTTCCAGGCCGGTAATACCGGCGAGGGAGATCGATGGCTTGACCACCCAGAACTGCGTACCATCGACCAGGTAGTCTTCGGCCAGCGGATCGAGGGTCAGCTCGGCCATGGCACTGGCCAGGTCGGGATCGACCTTGAGGGTCTTCAGCGAGCCGACCTGGATGCCTTTGTACATCACCGGGGTACGCCCGGCCTGCAGGCCCTCGAAGTCGCTCAACTTGACCTTGACGCGAATCCCGGCCTGGGCCGCATCAAAGTCTTCGTACAAGCGAAACGGCAGGTTCGGATCGGTGGGCGGGCTGTCCTTGCGGTGCTCGGGGGTGGCGAAGGCAATACCGCCGGCGACGATGCTGGCCAGCGACTCGCTGCGTACCTTCACCCCGGAGAGGTTGGCGTCGATGCTGATGCCGCTGGCATTCCAGAAGCGCGTGTGTTTGCGCACCAGGTCGGCGTAGGCCGGCTCGATGAACACCTTGATCTCGACCGTGCCCTGGTCTTCGGCGAGGCGATAGCTCTTCACCCGGCCAACCTGGATCTGCTTGTAGAACACCGGGCTGTCGCGGTTGAGCGAACCCAGGCGGTCGGCCTTGAGGGTCAGGTGCAGGCCCGGCTCACTGTCGGACAACGGCGGCGCTTCATCCAGTGCCTTGAAGCGCTTGGTCGGCTCGCCCTGCCCCGGGCTGACGGCAATGTAGTTGCCCGATACCAGGGTTTCCAGGCCAGTGATCCCGGCCAGGCTGACGCTCGGTTTGACCAGCCAGAAGCGCGTACCGGTGTTCAGGTGCGGCTCGGCCTCCTTGTTCATTTCGATGGTGGCGATGACCCCGGTATTGCTGCCCTTGGCATCCAGCACCAGCTCTTTCACCTTACCGACCGACATGCCCTTGAAGACCACTTCGGTCTTGTTGGCGACGATACCTTCACCGCTCTCAAAGCGGACCTGGATGTTCACACCTGACTCGCGATAGGCCTGCCAGCCAAGCCAGCCACCAATCACCAGGGCGATCAGGGGCAATATCCATATGGCCGACCAGTTCGAAGCTGGGCGGGTTTTAGCCGTAGGCAAATCACTCATGGTCGTCATCCGACTCCGTGTTATCCCAAATCAGTCGGGGATCGAAGGTTACTGCAGCGAGCATCGTCAGAATCACCACACTGGCGAAGGCGACGGCGCCCAGATTGGCTTCGACACTGGCGATCCTGCCGAAATTCACCACCGCCACCAGAATGGCGATCACGAAAATATCCAGCATCGACCAGCGTCCGATGAATTCGATGAAGCGGTACATCAGGATCCGTTGCCGGGCCGACAACGGTTGGTGGCGCTGCACCGAATAGAGCAGCAGGGCAATGCCGACCAGCTTGAAAGTCGGCACCAGAATACTGGCGATGAACACCACTGCGGCGATCGGCAGCATGCCGTGCTTCATCAGGGTGATGACGCCGGACATTATTGTGTCCGGGCTACCCTGCCCCAGAGCGCTGACGGTCATGATCGGCAACACGTTGGCCGGGATGTACAAGATTGCCGAAGTAATCAGCAACGCCCAGGTTCGCACCAGGCTGTTTGGCCGCCGGGCGTGCACCACCGCACCACAGCGGGTGCAGGTTTGCGCGTCACTGTCCGGCTCCTGGCGATTCAGTTCATGGCATTCGCCACAAACCAGAATCCCGGCATCAATCGCACGCATGCAGGTCTTCCCCCGATAAAGCACTCCATATCTGGTGGGGCGACATCACCACCTCCAGCCACACCTGCACCAACAACAAACTGATAAAGCAGGCCAGGCCCAGGCCGAGGCTGAGCTCAGCCAGGTCGACCAGCTTGACCATCGCCACCAGCACGCCCATGAAATAGACCTCGAGCATGCCCCAATCGCGTAGATGGTGATAAATCCGATAAAGCAACAAACCGTAACTGCGACCGACGTTCAGGCGAATGCTCAATAGCACTGCCAGCTGGCACAACAGTTTGAGCAAGGGAATCGCCATGCTGCAGAGAAACACCACCACCGCTACGCCGCGCATACCGGTGTTGTACAGCCCGACCACGCCGCTCCAGACCGTATCGTTGGAGGTTTGCCCCAACAGGTGCAGTTGCATGATCGGCAGGAAGTTGGCCGGTACGTATAGCAGCAAGGCGGCCAGCACCAGGGCCAGGCTGCGCTGGACCACATTGTGTCGATGGGCGTAGAGCTCGTAGCCACAGCGCGGGCAGTGGGCCTTTTCGTCTTGCTTGAGCACAGGCTTGCGCATCAGCAGGTCGCATTCGTGACAGGCCACCAGGTCTTCCAGGGGCAGGTCGGCGAGCTGATGGGGGTCGGCAGGTTCTGACATAGTGAACTTCTGAGTCAACGCGAGGGCGCTATTCTAACCGATAGAGCGGTGGCGTCTGCATCGCCGGCAAGGCCGGCTCCCACAGGGATCGCGACTAGCAGTTAAATCGCCAGAAAGACAAAACCCCTACCTGCATGCGCAGATAGGGGTTTCGGAATTT
>NZ_JYOF01000016.1:0-99175 GCF_000955865.1 Pseudomonas sp. 2(2015) | reverse complement strand
CAACCTCAAGACACAAGCCGGCGTTGCCGGCGATGGACCGCGAAGCGGTCCTAAACAGCCCTGTCGAGCTTCTTCAGAAACACCGTCATCTCTTTCTCTGCCTGCTTGTCGCCGTGCGCGCGAGCCGCTTCCAGCCCCTGTTCCCAGGCCTTGCGCGCAGCTGCCAGGTCACCTTCGAGCTGATGCGCCTTGCCCAGCAGCTTCCACGCCGCCGAATACTTCGGGTCCTGCTCGACGCAGCGCTGTAAATGCACGGCCGCCTCGGCGCCGTTGCCTTCATCGAGCCAGGCCTTGCCCAGGCCAAAGCGCAACAGGGCGTTATCCACACCCTTGGCCAGCATCTTTTCCAGTGATTCGCGCATTCCAGCTCCCTCTTTAGAAGAAGCTCAACCCTACATGGAAGAGCTTCTCGACGTCACGGATGTACTTTTTATCCACAACGAAGAGGATCACGTGGTCGCCCGCTTCGATCACCGTGTCGTCATGGGCGATCAGCACTTCTTCGTCGCGGATGATTGCGCCGATGGTGGTGCCTGGTGGCAGGGCGATGTCTTCGATGGCCTTGCCGATTACCTTGCTCGACTTCGAGTCGCCATGGGCGATCGCCTCGATGGCCTCGGCCGCACCGCGGCGCAGTGAGTGCACGCTGACGATATCGCCGCGGCGCACGTGGGCCAGCAAGGTGCCGATGGTGGCCAGCTGCGGGCTGATGGCGATGTCGATTTCGCCGCCCTGGACCAGGTCGACGTAGGCCGGGTTGTTGATGATGGTCATCACCTTGCGCGCGCCCAGGCGCTTGGCCAGCAGCGAGGACATGATGTTGGCTTCGTCGTCGTTGGTCAGGGCCAGGAAGATGTCGGCTTCGGCGATGTTCTCTTCAAGCATCAGGTCGCGGTCCGAGGCACTGCCCTGCAACACCACGGTGCTTTCAAGGGTGTCGGACAGGTGCCGGCAACGGGCCGGGTTCATCTCGATGATTTTCACCTGGTAGCGGCTTTCGATCGCCTCGGCCAGGCGCTCGCCGATTTGCCCGCCGCCAGCGATGACCACGCGCTTGTTGGTTTCGTCGATGCGCCGCAACTCGCCCATCACCGCGCGGATGTGCGCCTTGGCGGCAATGAAGAACACTTCGTCGTCGGCTTCGATGACCGTGTCGCCCTGCGGCAGGATCGGCCGGTCGCGGCGGAAGATTGCCGCCACGCGGGTGTCGACATTGGGCATGTGCGCGCGGATCTGGCGCAATTGCTGGCCCACCAGCGGCCCGCCGTAGTAGGCCTTGACGGCTACCAGCTGGGCCTTGCCCTCGGCGAAGTCGATCACCTGCAGGGCCCCGGGGTGTTCGATCAGGCGCTTGATGTAGTGGGTGACCACCTGCTCGGGGCTGATCAGCACGTCGACCGGAATGGCGTCGTTGTCGAACAGCCCGGCGCGGGTCAGGTAGGCCGATTCGCGCACCCGGGCGATCTTGGTCGGGGTGTGGAACAGGGTATGGGCAACCTGGCAGGCGACCATGTTGGTCTCGTCGCTGTTGGTGACCGCCACCAGCATGTCGGCATCGTCGGCGCCGGCCTGGCGCAGCACGGTCGGGAAGGAGGCGCGGCCCTGCACGGTACGGATGTCGAGGCGGTCGCCGAGGTCGCGCAGGCGGTCGCCATCGGTGTCGACCACGGTGATATCGTTGGCTTCGCTGGCCAGGTGTTCAGCCAGCGTGCCGCCGACCTGCCCTGCGCCGAGGATGATGATCTTCATCCGCTGTTCCTTTCTCTTGTTATCCGCGCGCGGCGGCGATTTTGATCAGCTTGGCATAGTAGAAGCCGTCGTGTCCGCCTGCCTGGGCCAGCAACTGGCGGCCATGGGGCTGGCGGATACCGGCCTGGGTCGCCAGGTCCAGCTCACGGGCGCCGGGAGTGCGGGCGAGGAAGGCCTCGATCACTTCGGTGTTTTCCGTCGGCAGCGTCGAGCAGGTGGCGTAGAGCAGGATGCCGCCGACCTCAAGGGTTGGCCACAGGGCGTCAAGCAGCTCGCCTTGCAGGCTGGCCAGGGCGGCAATGTCATCGGCCTGGCGGGTCAGCTTGATGTCCGGATGGCGGCGGATTACGCCGGTGGCCGAGCACGGCGCGTCGAGCAGGATGCGCTGGAAGCCCTTGCCGTCCCACCAGCTGGCGGTGTCGCGGGCGTCGCAGGCGATCAACTGGGCGTCGAGGCCGAGACGATCGAGGTTCTCGCGCACGCGGGTCAGGCGCTTGGCTTCCAGGTCGATGGCGACCACGGCGTCGAGCCCGGTCTGGGCTTCGAGCAGATGGCAGGTCTTGCCGCCCGGGGCGCAGCAGGCGTCGAGCACGCGCTGGCCGGGGGCCAGGTCGAGCAAGTCGGCGGCCAGTTGTGCGGCTTCGTCCTGGACGCTGATCCAGCCCTGGTCGAAACCGGGCAGGCCACGTACATCGCAGGCTTCAGCGAGCAAGATGCCGTCGCCGCTGAACTGGCACGGCGCCGCTTCAAGGCCGGCTTCACCCAGCAGTTCGAGGTAGGCATCACGGCTGTGATGGCGTCGGTTGACCCGCAGGATCATCGGCGGGTGGGCATTGTTGGCGGCGCAGATGGCCTCCCACTGCTCGGGCCAGAACGCCTTGAGCGACTTTTGCAGCCAGCGCGGGTGCGCGGTGCGCACGACCGGGTCGCGCTCAAGCTCGGCGAAGATATCGCCGCTTTCGCGTTGCGCACGGCGCAGCACGGCGTTGAGCAAACCCTTGGCCCAGGGCTTTTTCAGCTTGTCGGCGCAGCCGACGGTCTCGCCGATGGCGGCGTGGGCGGGGATGCGCGTGTAGAGCAACTGGTACAGGCCGACCAGCAGCAGCGCCTCGACGTCGGCATCGGCGGCCTTGAACGGTTTTTGCAGCAGGCGTTCGGCCAGGGCCGACAGCCGTGGCTGCCAGCGCGCAGTGCCGAAGGCCAGGTCCTGGGTCAGGCCACGGTCACGCACTTCGACCTTGTCCAACTGGCTTGGCAGCGAGCTGTTCAGCGACGCCTTGCCACTGAGTACTGCCGCCAGGGCGCGGGCGGCTGCCAGACGTGGATTCATTGGCCAAGCACCGTGCCGGTGGTGAATTTCTCGCGGCGGCTGTTGAACAGGTCGCTGAAGTTCAGCGCCTTGCCACCCGGCAATTGCAGGCGGGTCAGGCACAGCGCCTGCTCGCCGCAGGCGACGATCAGGCCGTCCTTGCTGGCAGAGAGGATTTCACCCGGGTTGCCGGAGCCTGTGGATAAGTTCGCGCCGAGCACCTTCAGGGCTTCACCGTTGAGGGTGCTGTGGCAGATCGGCCACGGGTTGAAGGCGCGAATCAGGCGCTCCAGCTCAACGGCCGGGCGGCTCCAGTCCAGGCGCGCTTCGTCCTTGTTCAGCTTGTGTGCATAAGTGGCCAGGCTGTCGTCCTGGACTTCACCCTGCAAGGTGCCCGCGGCGAGACCGGCAACGGCTTCGAGCACGGCCGGCGGGCCCATTTCGGCCAGGCGGTCGTGCAAGCTGCCACCCGTGTCGCTGGCGCTGATCGGGGTGCTGACCTTGAGCAGCATTGGCCCGGTGTCCAGGCCTGCTTCCATGCGCATCACGGTGACGCCGCTTTCGCTGTCACCAGCTTCGACCGCGCGCTGGATCGGCGCTGCGCCACGCCAGCGCGGCAGCAGCGAGGCGTGGCTGTTGATGCAGCCCAGGCGCGGAATATCCAGGACCGCCTGGGGCAGGATCAGGCCATAGGCGACCACTACCATCAGGTCCGGCTTGAGCGCCGCCAGCTCCGCTTGGGCCTCGGCATTGCGCAGGGTCGCGGGTTGCAGGACCTGGATACCGTTATCCACAGCCAGTTGCTTGACCGCGCTGGGCATCAGTTTTTGCCCACGACCGGCCGGACGGTCCGGTTGGGTGTAGACCGCTACCACTTCATAGGGGCTGGCGATCAGGGCCTTGAGGTGTTCGGCGGCAAACTCTGGGGTGCCTGCGAAGACAATGCGCATGGAGTTCTCGCTTAAAAAGAAAAAGGCTTGCCGGAGCAAGCCTTTGGGAAGAGCAGATCAAGCTTGCTGGCGATGCTGTTTTTCCAGCTTCTTCTTGATCCGGTCGCGTTTGAGCGTCGACAGGTAATCAACGAACAGCTTGCCGTTGAGGTGATCGCATTCGTGCTGGATGCACACCGCCAGCAGGCCTTCGGCGATCAGCTCGTACGGCTTGCCGTCGCGGTCCAGCGCCTTGACCTTGACCCGCACCGGGCGGTCGACGTTCTCGTAGAAGCCGGGCACCGACAGGCAGCCTTCCTGATACTGGTCCATTTCGTCGGTCAGCATCTCGAGCTCGGGGTTGATGAACACCCGTGGCTCGCTGCGATCTTCGCTCAGGTCCATGACCACGATGCGCTTGTGCACGTTGATCTGGGTAGCGGCAAGGCCGATGCCAGGGGCTTCGTACATGGTTTCAAACATGTCATCGATCAACTGGCGAACGCCGTCGTCGACTTCGGTCACCGGCTTGGCGATGGTGCGAAGGCGCGGGTCCGGGAATTCGAGGATGTTCAGAATGGCCATAAGCGTATGAGCTGCACTGTGCGATGAATTACAAACATGAGTACACATAATAAAGGGATTCGGCGCATTCGGCACCTGGCAAAGGTCAGCTAAGGTTTCAGGGTGCTTTTCCACCCATGGCGCCAAGCCTGAAAGAATGCCGCCGAGAGAAATCCGTCAACCGGTTGTCAAAGTATTATCAACAGAGTTATCCACAGCTTGTTCACGGCTGGCCCAAGCTTCCCGATCAAGGATGATCGTCATGTCGCAACCCTTATCGCCGGCGTGTTCTCCCGCCGAACTCGAAGCGCGATTGCGCCTTCACTTGCTGCCGTCCCTAGGGCCGCGGCGTTTTCACACATTGATCCAGGCCTTTGGCAATGCCTCGGCAGCGCTCAGTGCGCCAGCCACGGCCTGGCGTACGCTGGGCGTACCCGCAGACAGCAGCGATGCCCGGCGCAGCCTTGAAGTTCGCGAAGGCGCCGCCGCGGCAATGCGCTGGCTAGAGGCCCGCGACCAGCATTTACTGATGTGGGACGACCCTGGCTATCCAGGTTTGCTGGCGGAACTGGGCGACGCCCCGCCGCTGTTGTTCATCGCCGGCAACCCGGCGATTCTGGAAAAACCCCAGTTGGCGATCGTCGGCAGCCGCAGGGCATGGAGGCCGGCGCTCGATACGGCTGCGGCCTTCTCGCGCAGCCTCGCTCGGGGTGGTTTTGTCATTACCAGCGGCCTGGCCCTGGGCGTCGATGGCGCCGCACACCAGGCTGCCCTGGACGCTGGCGGGCAGACCATCGGCGTGCTCGGCACAGGGCTGCAAAAACTTTATCCACAGCGGCACAGAGCGCTGGCGGCGGCGATGATCGAGCAAGGTAGCGCGGTGGTCTCCGAGTTTCCGCTGGATGCCGGGCCCGTTGCGGGCAACTTTCCCCGGCGTAACCGGATCATCAGTGGCCTGTCGCTGGGTGTATTGGTGGTCGAGGCGAGCCTTGCCAGTGGCTCGCTGATCACCGCGCGTTTGGCGGCCGAGCAAGGCCGCGAGGTATATGCCATTCCGGGTTCGATTCATCACCCGGGATCCAAGGGGTGTCACCAGTTGATTCGCGACGGCGCCTTGCTGGTGGAGACTGTCGATCAGATCGTCGAAACCCTGCAGGGTTGGCAACGCTTGCCGCCGTTGCAGGTGGACGCCATTGCCGGCCATGAACTGGTCGATCTGTTGCTGGCCGCACCGCAAACTACCGAGGGCCTGGCCAGCAGCAGCGGCTGGCCGTTGCCCCGGGTGCTGGCGGCGCTGACCGAGCTGGAACTGGCTGGAAGGGTCTGTAGTGAAGCCGGACGTTGGTTTGCCCGGCCCGGCTAAGTACACTGCTCATCTGCCTTTATGCGGAGTGAAAACAATGGTGAGCAGTTGGCGTGTGCAACAAGCCGCGCGTGAAATTCGGGCCGGTGCGGTGATTGCCTATCCGACCGAGGCGGTCTGGGGCCTGGGCTGTGACCCATGGAACGAAGAGGCGGTGGATCGCCTGCTGGCGATCAAGTCGCGTTCGGTCGATAAGGGTCTGATCCTGATCGCCGACAATATCCGCCAGTTCGACTTCCTTTTCGAGGATTTCCCTGAAACCTGGCTCGACCGCATGTCTGCCACCTGGCCGGGGCCGAACACCTGGCTGGTGCCACATCAGAACCTGCTGCCCGAGTGGATAACCGGGGTGCACGACACCGTGGCGTTGCGCGTTAGCGATCACCCGGTGGTACGTGACCTTTGTGCATTGGTCGGCCCGCTGATTTCCACTTCAGCCAACCCGCAAGGTCGCCCGGCAGCCAAGACCCGCTTGCGCGTCGAGCAGTACTTCCGTGGGCAACTGGACCTGGTGCTTGGTGGCGCTTTGGGCGGGCGGCGTAACCCGAGTGTGATTCGCGATTTGGCGAGCGGTGAGGTTGTGCGGGCTGGTTGAGGCCAATCGCGGGACAAGTCGGGTCGCCGCACCGCCGCTCCTAGCGACTGTGTAGGAGCGGGCTTGTCCCGCGATCAATTCACTACTGTTTCAAGGCAGCAACACCGTCGACCCCACTGTCCTGCGCGCCGACAGCTCGCTCTGCGCCTTGGCCGCCTCGCTCAGTGGATAACGCTGGTGGATATCCACAGCCAGCTTGCCGCTGGCGATCATCGCAAACAGGTCGTCGGCCATCGCCTGGGTGTTCTCGGCGTTGTTGGCGTAGCTGGCCAGGGTTGGCCGGGTGACATACAGCGAGCCCTTCTGCGCCAGTATTCCCAGATTGACCCCGCTCACCGCCCCTGAGGCATTGCCGAAGCTGACCATCAGCCCGCGCGGCGCCAGGCAGTCCAGTGAGGTCAGCCAGGTGTCCTGGCCAACGCCGTCGTACACCACCGGGCATTTCTTGCCGTCGGTCAGCTCCAGCACTCGCTGGGCGACGTCTTCCCGGCTGTAGTCGATGGTTGCCCAGGCGCCCAGGGCCTTGGCCCGCTCGGCTTTCTCGGCAGAACTGACAGTACCGATCAACCTGGCGCCCAGGGCTTTGGCCCATTGGCAGGCCAGGGAACCGACGCCACCAGCGGCGGCGTGGAACAAAATGGTCTCGCCCGGCTGCACTGCGTAGGTCTGCTTGAGCAGGTACTGCACGGTCAGGCCCTTGAGCATCACCGCCGCCGCCTGCTCAAAGCTGATGCTGTCGGGGAGTTTGACCAGATTGGCTTCGGGCAGCACGTGCACTTCGCTGTAGGCTCCGAGCGGGCCGCCGGCGTAGGCGACGCGATCGCCAACCTTGAGCCGGCTGACCTGCTCGCCTACCGCCTCGACCACCCCGGCGCCTTCGGTACCCAGCCCGGAGGGCAGCGACGGCGGAGCATAGAGGCCGCTGCGAAAGTAGGTGTCGATGAAGTTCAGGCCGATCGCCTGGTTTCGCACGCGAACCTGCTGCGGGCCGGGCGCTGCCGGCTCGAAGTCGACCAGGGTCAGGACTTCGGGGCCGCCATGCTGGCTGAACTGGATACGCTTGGCCATCTGCACTCTCCTGAAGCTAGCGGGAAAACCCCTATCGGACGCCTTTGCTTGATCGCCGTCAACTGCGGCCAGCCCGCCGCCGGTGGTATGCTACGCGCCGAATTTGCCTTAGCCCGCTTCCAGGTGACCTGATGACTAGCCGCACCGAGGCCGTGAAAGCCTACCTGCTCGACCTGCAAGACCGTATCTGCACCGCCCTCGAAAACGAAGACGGCGGCGCCCGTTTTGTCGAGGATGCTTGGACGCGCGAGGCCGGCGGTGGCGGGCGGACCCGGGTGATCGGCGACGGCAAGGTCATCGAAAAAGGCGGTGTGAACTTCTCCCACGTATTCGGCAGCGGGTTGCCGCCGTCGGCCAGTGCTCATCGACCAGAACTGGCCGGGCGCGGTTTCGAAGCCCTGGGGGTGTCGCTGGTGATCCACCCGCACAACCCGCATGTGCCGACTTCCCACGCTAACGTGCGGTTTTTCATCGCCGAGAAAGAAGGCGAAGAAGCGGTCTGGTGGTTTGGCGGCGGCTTCGACCTGACCCCCTACTACGGCAACGAAGAAGACTGCGTGCACTGGCACCAGGTCGCCGAGCGCGCCTGTGCGCCGTTCGGTGCCGATGTCTATCCGCGCTACAAGGCCTGGTGCGACCGCTACTTTCATCTCAAGCACCGTGGCGAGCCACGCGGCATCGGCGGTCTGTTCTTCGATGACCTCAACGAGTGGGACTTCGACACCTGCTTCGCTTTCATCCGCGCCATCGGCGATGCCTATGTCGAGGCCTACCTGCCGATCATCCAGCGCCGTAAAGACCAGCCCTATAGCGCCGAGCAGCGTGAGTTCCAGGAATACCGACGCGGCCGTTATGTCGAGTTCAACCTGGTTTACGACCGTGGCACGCTGTTCGGCCTGCAATCGGGCGGGCGTACCGAATCGATCCTCATGTCGCTGCCACCGCAGGTGCGTTGGGGGTACGATTGGAAGGCCGCGCCAGGCAGCGAAGAAGCGCGCCTGACCGAGTATTTCCTGCAGGACCGTGACTGGCTTGGTGAGGCCAAGGCCAGCCACTGAGCCGTTGTGGATAACTTTCCGGCCCTGCCCGACCTTGACCCAGGAACCGCCTGAATGGACCAGTACGTTGTATTCGGCAACCCGATCGGCCACAGCAAATCACCGCTGATCCATCGCCTGTTCGCCGACCAGACCGGCCAGCAACTGGAGTACAGCACCCTGCTGGCGCCGCTGGATGACTTCAGCATGTGCGCCCAGGGCTTTTTCAAGCAGGGCCTGGGTGCCAACGTCACCGTGCCGTTCAAGGAAGAAGCCTATCGCCTGGTCGATAGCCTGACCCCACGGGCCCAGCGCGCGGGGGCGGTAAATACCCTGAGCAAGCTCGCCGATGGCACCTTGCAGGGCGACAACACCGATGGCGCCGGCCTGGTCCGCGACCTTACCGTCAATGCCGGGGTGCAACTGACTGGCAAGCGCATCCTGTTGCTCGGCGCCGGCGGTGCCGTGCGCGGGGTGCTGGAGCCATTGCTGGCGCACAACCCGGCTTCGCTGGTAATCGCCAACCGCACGGTGGAAAAAGCCGAGCGACTGGCCCGTGAATTCGCCGACCTGGGGCCGGTGGCTGCCAGCGGCTTCGACTGGCTTGAAGAGCCGGTCGACCTGATCATCAACGCCACCTCAGCGAGCCTTGCCGGCGAGCTGCCGCCGATTTCCGCCAGCCTGATCGAGCCCGGCAAGACCGTGTGCTACGACATGATGTATGGCAAGGAGCCTACGCCTTTCTGCCGTTGGGCCGGCGAGCACAAGGCGGCCAAGGTCCTCGATGGCTTGGGTATGCTTGCCGAGCAGGCCGCCGAGGCGTTCTACATCTGGCGCGGCGTGCGCCCCGACACCGCGCCGGTGCTCGACGAACTGCGCCGTCAACTGGCGCGCGGCTAATCTTCGAAGCGGATCGGGCAGTGCGCTGCCCCCTCCAGCTTGTGCAACTCCTCGATCACTTGCGCCCGCGCCCGGCGCAGCGTCAGGCTGCCGCCAGCACGACCCAGGCGGCGCGCTTCGCGATGAAGCATGTCGACCCCGGAATAATCGATGAAGTTGATCTGCCGGGCATCGATCACCACCTGCGGCCCTTGGCAACGCTGCAGGCGCACCTGCAGGTAGTGGCTGGCGCCGAAGAAGATCGACCCGCCCACCCGCAACACGTCGGCATCCCCTTCGCGGGACTGCTGCACCCGTGGCCGTGAGGTGCGTTTGAGGTAAAAGAACAGCGACGCCAGCACCCCGGCGTAGATCGCCGTTTGCAGCTCGAGCAACAGTGTTGCTGCTGCCGTTAGGGCCATCACCAGGAATTCCGAACGGCTGACGCGAAACAGCGCGCGGATCGCCCGATGATCGACCAGGCCCCAGCAGATCAGCAGGATGCTGCCGGCCATGGCCGGGATCGGAATATGCGCGATCAGCCCTGCCCCTGCTACTGCAAACAACGTTACCCACAGGGCGGAAAACACTCCGGCCAGGGGCGAGCGGGCGCCGGCCTCGTAGCTGAGCCCGGAGCGGGTGAAGGAACCGGATGACAGGTAGCCGGAGAAAAATCCCCCGACCATGTTTGAAAGGCCCTGGGCGCGGATTTCCTGGTTGGCATCGATCAGTTGCTCGGAGCGTGCTGACAGCGAGCGGGCAATCGACAGGCTGGTAACCAGGCCAAGCATGCCGACCGCCACGGCGCTGGGTAGCAGACGCAAAATCAGCTCCAGGTCCAGCAGCGGCAAGGGGCTTATCGGTGGAAGCTGACCGATGAAACCGGGCACCAACTGCACATGGCCGAAAACACCTGGGAGCAGCCAGACCAGCACGCTGGCCACCGCCAGAGTTATCAACAGGCCCGGCCAGCGCGGCTGCAACAGCTTCAACGCAATACCCAGCAGCAGCGTACCCAGCCCCAGCAACAACGAGGGCCAATCCACCTCCGGGGCATGCGCCAGCAGGTTTTGCACGGTCTTCAGGGCGGTGGCCTGGCTGGGCAAGTCGATACCCATCAGGTTGGGCAATTGCCCGAGGGCAATGACCAGCGCAGCACCGAGGGTGAAACCCAGCACTACCGACTGCGAGACGAAATTGACCAGCGCGCCGAAGCGCAGCAGCCCCAGCAACCACTGAAACACCCCGGCGAGGAAGGTCAGCAGCAGGATCAGGGTGATGTAGTCACTGCTGCCCGCAACTGCCAGGGGGCTGACGCTGGCATAGAGGACAATCGAGATTGCCGCCGTCGGCCCGCAGATCAGGTGCCAGGACGAGCCCCACAGGCAGGCGATGATCACCGGTACGATCGCTGCGTACAGCCCGTACTCGGCGGGCAGCCCGGCAATCAGGGCATAGGCGATTGATTGCGGCAGGGCCAGGATCGCCCCGCTCAGGCCCACCAGCAGATCGCGACGCACGCTGGCCCCGGTCTGGCGCGCCAACCAGGTGAGAAACGGCAGCAGTCGATGGCGGTCAGGCCAGGCCATGAGCACTCTCTATTGCAGGCGGAAGCTGTTCAGGGTGCGATGTCGGGCGCTCGGGTGCAAGCCGCGTCAGAAAACAAAGTTCACATGCTCGCCATGGTGCAGCTTGAGCTCCAGGGCATCGACCATGGCCGCTGCCACTCGGGCCAGGCGTTGCAGTGGTTCGGCCAGGCCCGGCTCGAGGGTGCCATGGGTCTGGTGAAAGTGCTCGATGCCCAGGCCGGCAACTTGCTGCGGGGTGTTGATCAGGGTCCAGTGCAGCGGGCTGCGCTGCAACAGGTCGACGATCCGTTCGGCGCAGGCCCGTTGCTGCCGATTGTGCCCCTCGCTTTGCTCCAGTACGGTGAAATCGCCCACCAGCAATAGCCGGCGTATAGTGGTGCGGGACATGCCGGCGATCAGCGCCTGGCTCATGCGCAGTTGCGTGGCAAAGTCATCGGGCGCCAGTGCTGGCAACAGGCAGACCACCGCCGAGCCGCCGGCCACGCTTTGTTCGGCCTGATCGGCAGTATCGAGGCCGCCGGTCTTGAAGTGCAGGCCGGGGCGCGGTGCCAGGGTATTGAGATCATCGACCACGGCGATCACCTCATGCTGGCGCTTGAGCAATTCGGCCATCAGGGCGCTGCCCAGGCTGCTCAAACCTCCAAGCAGGACCAGTTTGAACACTGGGGTTTCGGCATTTTTCACCAGATCACTCCATTGGCAACGGGTGATCGTTTGACCCGCGTAGCCAGGCGCAGGTTCGTTGCGATTAAGGAGTTTTCGTGCAAAGGATCAAGGGCTATCACGCGCATATCTACTATGACGCCAGCACCCTGGAGCAGGCTCGCCAGTTGTGCGAAGAAGCCGCTCGGCTGTTTCCGGTGACCATGGGGCGCATGCATCAGAAGCCGGTCGGGCCGCACCCGGACTGGAGCTGCCAGTTGGCCTTCGGGCCTGAAGTGGTGGGGGTGGTGCTGCCCTGGCTGGCGTTATATCGCCAAGGGCTGGTGGTGTTTCTGCATCCGTTGACTGGTGACGAGCTGGCCGATCATCGTGATCATGCGATCTGGATGGGGGCGGTGCGGCCGCTGGATCTGACGATTTTCAAGTAGTTTACAGCTCCGGGGTAGGAGCGGGCTTGCCCCGCGATTTGCGATCTGTCTGATGGACCGCAATCGCGGGGCAAGTCGAGGCGTCGCACCGCCGCTCCCACAGGGATCAGGCCTTGCGTGCACCCCGCACACCCTGGGCCAGCGCCGAGCACAGCTCGAGCACATCACCCACAGCCTGCTCGGCAGTGGCCGCATTGGCTATCTTGTCGACCAGCGCCGAACCGACCACGACGCCATCCGACAGCCTGGCAATCGCCGCAGCCTGCTCTGGCGTGCGGATACCGAAGCCGACGCTGATCGGCAGGTCGGTGTGCCGGCGCAGACGCTTGATGGCGCTGCTGACGTGTTCAGTGGTCGCAGAACCCGCACCGGTAACACCGGCAACCGACACGTAGTAGACGAAGCCCGAGCTGCGTTCCAGCACGCGCGGCAGGCGCACGTCGTCGGTGGTCGGGGTGGTCAGGCGAATGAAGTCGATGCCCGCGGCCTGGGCCGGGGTGGCCAGCTCGGCGTCGTGCTCCGGCGGCAGGTCGACGATGATCAGGCCATCCACGCCCACTTTCTTGGCTTCAGCCACGAAGGCCTCGACGCCAAAGCGGTGAATCGGGTTGTAGTAGCCCATCAGCACGATCGGCGTGGTCTGGTTGTCGACGCGGAACTCGCGAACCATTTGCAGGGTTTTCGCCAAGGTCTGACCGGCGTCCAGGGCGCGCAGGGTGGCGAGCTGGATTGCCACGCCGTCGGCCATCGGGTCGGTGAACGGCATGCCCAGTTCGATGACGTCGGCGCCAGCATCCGGCAGGCCTTTGAGGATCTGCAGCGAAGCGTCGTAGCCAGGGTCGCCTGCGGTGATGAAGGTGACCAGTGCCGAGCGGCCTTCGGCCTTCAGTTCGGCGAAGCGTTGTTCAAGACGGCTCATGCCTGTTTCTCCTGGGCGGCCATATGGCTCATCACGGTTTGCATGTCTTTGTCGCCGCGCCCGGACAGGCACACCACCATCAGGTGATCCTTGGGCAGGGTCGGTGCGCGTTTGATCGCTTCGGCCAGGGCGTGGGAGGTTTCCAGGGCCGGAATGATGCCTTCCAGGCGGCAGGTAGTGTGGAACGCGGCCAGGGCTTCGTCGTCGGTGATGCTGACGTACTCGACGCGTTTCACTTCGTGCAACCAGGCGTGTTCCGGGCCGATGCCGGGGTAGTCGAGGCCGGCGGAAATCGAGTGGGCGTCGGTGATCTGGCCGTCGGCATCCTGCAGCAGGTAGGTGCGGTTGCCGTGCAGCACGCCCGGTACGCCACCGTTGAGGCTGGCGGCATGCTTGTCGGTGTCGACCCCGTGGCCACCGGCTTCGACGCCGATGATTTGCACACTGGCGTCATCGAGGAAGTCGTGGAACAGGCCCATGGCGTTGGAGCCGCCGCCGACGCAGGCGATCAGGCTGTCGGGCAGGCGCCCTTCCTTGGCTTGCAGCTGTTCACGGGTCTCTTTGCCGATGATCGACTGGAAGTCGCGGACCATTGCCGGGTACGGGTGCGGGCCCGCTACAGTACCGATCAGGTAGAAGGTGTCGTCGACGTTGGTGACCCAGTCGCGCAGGGCTTCGTTCATCGCGTCCTTGAGGGTGCCGGTGCCGGCGGTGACCGGAACGATTTCGGCGCCCAGCAGCTTCATGCGGAACACGTTGGCTTGCTGGCGCTCGATGTCGGTGGCGCCCATGTAGATCACGCAAGGCAGGCCGAAGCGCGCGGCGACGGTGGCAGTGGCCACGCCGTGCATGCCGGCGCCGGTTTCGGCGATCAGGCGTTTTTTGCCCATGCGCTTGGCCAGCAGCACCTGGCCGATGCAGTTGTTCACCTTGTGCGCGCCGGTGTGGTTGAGCTCTTCACGCTTGAAGAAGATCTTTGCACCGCCGCAGTGTTCGCTCAGGCGTTCGGCGAAGTACAGCGGGTTCGGGCGGCCGATGTAGTCACGCTGGAAGTACGCCAATTGCTCGAGAAATTCCGGGTCGGCTTTGGCTGCTTCGTATTCGCGGGCAAGGTCGAGCACCAGCGGCATCAGGGTTTCTGCCACGTAGCGGCCGCCGAATGCGCCAAACAGGCCATTGGCATCGGGGCCGGCGCGGAAGTTGGTCTGGGTCATGGGTCGCTCCAGGGCGGTAGTGAAGTCGGGAATGGCTTTACTCTAACCACGACACGCGCAACTGAAAACCGATAAGATTGCGACAACCTGTCAGGAAAACTCACACGTCATGCGCCAGGACCTGCCCCCACTCAATGCCCTGCGGGCCTTTGAAGCCACTGCCCGGCTCAATAGCGTCAGCCAGGCGGCCGAACAGCTACACGTTACCCACGGCGCGGTCAGCCGGCAATTGAAGGTGCTCGAAGAACACCTTGGGGTGGCCTTGTTCGTTAAGGAAGGACGTGGCCTTAAACTCACAGATGCCGGGATGCGTTTGCGCGATGCCAGTAGTGATGCCTTCGAGCGCTTGCGCGGCGCGTGTGCAGACATCAGCCAGAGCGGCGCCGATGCGCCGTTCGTCCTCGGTTGCTCCGGCAGCCTGCTGGCGCGCTGGTTCATCCCACGGCTGGGGCGATTAAAAGCGGATTTGCCGGAACTGCGCCTGCACCTGTCGGCCGGTGAAGGTGATCTCGACCCGCGTCGCCCAGGGCTGGATGCCTTGCTGGTGTTTGCCGAGCCGCCCTGGCCTGCGGATATGCAAGTGCATGTGCTGGCGCAGGAGTGTATTGGCCCGGTGCTCAGCCCGCACTTTGCCGGGTTCAGCCGCTTGCAGCAGGCGCCAGCCGAGGCGTTGCTGACGCAAACCCTGTTGCAGACCACTTCGCGCCCGCAAGCCTGGCCAAGCTGGGCGGCGCAGCAAGGTATCGACCCGCAGGCGCTGCGTTACGGGCAGGATTTCGAGCATTTGTATTACTTGCTGGAGGCTGCAGTGGCAGGGCTGGGCGTGGCGATTGCGCCGCAACCGCTGGTAGCCGACGACTTGCGCGCCGGGCGCCTGGCGGCGCCATGGGGTTTTTGCGAAACCCAGGCCGCGCTGGCCCTGTGGGTGCCGCGACGCGCCGCAGACGGGCGCGCCGAGCAATTGGCCGGCTGGTTGCGCGCGGAGCTTGCGCGCCAGGCCGCTTAGTTACCGCGTTTGCACATCAGGTAGGCGGCCAGCAAACCGAGGGCGCCAACGGCGACGCCGGCGGTGGTCCACGGGTGTTCCTGGGCGTAATCGCGGGTGGCCAGGCCAGTCTCGCGGGTCTTGGTTTTTACTTCTTCGTAGGCATCGCTGAGCAGGCTGCGCGAATGGCGCAGGGCATTCTCGGCGTTGCCCTTGAGCGTCTTGAGGGTTTTGCGCGACTCATCCGAGGCATCGTCCTTGAGGCTTTCCAGTGACTTGAGCAGGCTTTCGATTTCCGCTTCCATGCTTTGCAGCGAAGCTTTACGCAGCGAGGTGTTGGCCATGGTGACTCTCCTTCGAGGTTGAGTTGAGCTGTGTAGGTTCCGACTACAGGCTGCTGGGAAAGTGCAGTCGAACTTTTAACGGCATTTACCCCTCGCAGGTAAAACAGCCCGGCGCTGCTAGGCTCTATCTCACATTCAAAAAGGAGATTGCTTATGTCTGATCATCACACCTACAAGAAAATCGAGCTGGTCGGCTCGTCGCCCACCTCTATCGAAGAGGCGATTAACAATGCCCTGGCCGAAGCAGGCAAGAGCATCAAGCACCTTGAGTGGTTCGAGGTGGTCGACACCCGAGGCCATATCAAGGACAACAAGGCCGCGCATTTTCAGGTCACGCTCAAAGTGGGCTTTCGCATCGTCAACAGCTGATGCGGCGACACTGGCTTGTGCGGGTCAATTGCGTTACACAGTCCTGAGGCGCCCGGCCTGCCTGGCGCCCTTCTCTATTTTGATCTGAACAAGGAAAGCGATCGATGAAGAAGTTGGTAGTAGCGATAGGTTTGATGACGCTGGCCGGTACCGCGCTGGCAGCCGGCAAGCCATGTGAAGAGCTCAAGGGCGAAATAGCAGCCAAGCTGGACGCCAAGGGTGTCAGCGGCTATTCGCTGGAGATTGTCGATAAAGGCGCTGCCGCAGACGGCAAGGTCGTGGGTAGCTGCGAAGGCGGCACCAAGGAAATAGTCTATAAGCGCGGGCGATAGTGTTGAATCCATCGCGGGGCAAGCCCCGCGATAGGGCCCTCAGTTGCCCAGCACTGTCTGCGCCAGCAGCTCATAAGAGCGTATGCGGTCGGCATGCTCATACAGGTCGCAGGTGAAGATCAGCTCATCCGCCTCGGTCTGCTCCAGCAACACCTCCAGTTTGGCGCGGATTTTCTGCGGGCTGCCGACCATCGCCAGGCCCAGGAAGCTGCCCACCGCTTCCCGCTCATGCGGCAGCCACAGGCCGTCCATGGTCTCCACTGGCGGGCGTTGCACCAGGCTCTGCCCGCGCATCAGGGCGAGGATGCGCTGATACACCGAGGTGGCCAGGTAGTCGGCCTGTTCATCGGTCTCGGCCGCCACCAGTGGTACGCCAAGCATCACGTAGGGCTTGTCGAGCACCGCCGAGGGCTTGAAGTGGTTGCGGTACACGCGAATCGCCTCGTGCATGTAACGTGGAGCGAAATGCGAGGCGAAGGCGTAGGGCAAACCGCGCATGCCGGCCAGTTGTGCACTGAACAGGCTCGAACCCAGTAGCCAGATCGGCACTTCGGTACCGTAACCCGGCACGGCAATGACCTTCTGCTCCGGCGTGCGCGGGCCCAGGTAGCGCATCAGTTCTTCGACGTCATCGGGAAAGTCGTCGGCACTGCCCGAGCGTTCGCGGCGCAGGGCGCGGGCGGTCATCTGGTCGGAGCCCGGCGCGCGGCCCAGGCCCAGGTCGATTCGCCCGGGATACAGGCTGGCGAGTGTGCCGAACTGTTCGGCGATCACCAGTGGCGCATGGTTGGGCAGCATCACCCCGCCGGCGCCAACACGAATGGTTGAGGTACCACCGGCCAGGTAGCTGAGCAGCACCGAGGTTGCGGAGCTGGCGATACCATCCATGTTGTGGTGCTCGGCCACCCAGAAGCGGTTGTAGCCAAACTTCTCGACGTGTTGCGCCAGGTCCAGCGAGTTGCGCAGGGACTGCGCCGGGCCGCTGTCGGCGCGTACTGGCACCAGGTCGAGGGTGGAAATCTTGATATCGGCAAGTTGCTTCATGGGCGTTGGCGCCTCCTGGGCAGTCGAGTGGCCGCAAACAATCCAACGGCCTTTCTAGCTCTGTATGGGCACATCTGCAGGAATCAATGCCGGGGCTTGTAATCCTTCTGAACTTGCCTGCGCCGGGGCTCTCTGAAATTAAGGCAAGGCGCGATATCCCGCGCCCCAGGGAGCTCAGGAGGCTTTATGAAAAAGACAGCATCAGCTATCTGGCAAGGTGGCTTGAAGGATGGCAAGGGCCTGCTTTCCACTGAAAGCGGCGCTCTCAAGCAGAACCCTTATGGCTTCAATACCCGCTTCGAAGGCCAGCCGGGTACCAATCCGGAGGAACTGATTGGCGCGGCGCATGCCGGCTGTTTCTCCATGGCCCTGTCGATGATGCTTGGTGAGGCCGGCTTGACCGCCGAACGCATCGATACCATTGCTGAAGTGACCCTCGACAAACTGCCGGATGGCTTTGCCATTACTGCCGTGAACCTGATCCTCAAGGCCAAGGTCCCCGGGGCTAGCGAAGCGCAGTTTCTTGAGATTGCCAACAAGGCCAAGGTCGGTTGCCCGGTGTCGAAAGTGCTCAACGCGAAAATCAGCCTGGATGCGACGCTGCTGAGTTAAGGCAGAACCGGGGCGCGCTTCTTGTGGTCAAATGAGGGTCGGTAGAACGACTGCCGCCACAAGGAGCTGTCCCATGATCCGTGTTGCAATCGCTGTGCTGGCTTCGCTGCTGGCAACCGCTGCGCTGGCCGCGCCGAAACCCTGTGAAGAGCTCAAGGCCGAGATCGAAGCCAAGATCCAGGCCAACAACGTGAGTTCCTACACCTTGGAAATCGTCAAGAATGACGAGGTCCACGACCAGAACATGGTGGTCGGCAGCTGTGAAGGCGGCACCAAGAAGATCATTTACCAAAAGAACGATCGCTAGGCCTCAGGGGGTGCAGAAGACGTCGTTGGACTCTTCGGCGACCATCTTGCGCTGGGCATCATAGAGGTAGGCGCTGGGCTGCATGGCCGGGGCCCGGGCTTCCAGGCGATAGCGCTGGCCGGCCTTGAAATGCGCGAACTTGATGGTCAGGTAGCAGGTGCGCTCGGTCGGGTCGGTACTGAATCCACCGGAGTAGATCTCGTAGTCGAACCGCACCACCAACTCGTGGGCACCGGGCGTCACCTGAAAGAACCGGCCATCGGTCAGGCGTTTGCCATCGAGCCGTTCGGCCATCAGTGTCTTGCCCGGCGTGATGGTGTAGAGGTCGACCCAGGCCTGTTTGTTATCCACAGGTGGCAGGGGGCTAACGCAAGCTCCCAGGGTACTGATTGCGAGCAGCATCACAGGCTGGCGCATGGCGAACTCCGACGTGCGGGTTACAAAGCATAAGCATAGCGCCATTCACGCCTTTAGGTACGCTGGCAGCCCGCCGGCTGGCCTTTGCCGACCACTTTGCGCTGTTCGTCATAGAGCTTGGCCCAGGGGCGGAAGCCGATGCTGCCGGCCTCAAGCTGGTAGCGCTGGCCGGCACTGAAATCCTTGAATTTCACATTGAGCTGGCAATCGCGCCACAGTGGCTCGTCGACCGGGCCGATATTGCTTGGCGTGACCGCAAACAGATAGCGCACGGTCAGCTCATGGCTGCCTGGCGGTACTTCGAAATAGCGTTTGTCGGCCCAGGCGCGCTCGTCTACTTCGACGGCGTGCAAGGTGTCGTCCTCACCAGGGGCAAGGTCGATCCAGGCCTGGTTGGGGTCAGGCGCAGGAAGGCCGGCGCAGCCGGACAGAAGCACAACAGTGCTGACGACGAGTAGTGTACGCATGGCAAAACTCCAGCCGGGCAGGATAGTCTTGAAGCGGATGAGTACTTGAGCGGATACGGGACACCAATGCTTCGACTATTTCTTTTGTTGCGCTCAAGTCATGGGGCACTCGACCGTCTTTTTCGCTACTTGGTTCCCTTGTTGGCCATCGGGCTGCTGAGCGGTTGTGCCAGTGTCAGTTACTACGGGCAACTGGCCAGCGGTCAGTGGCAGCTGTTGCAGGCGCGCCAGCCGGTTGCCGAGCTGGTAGCAGACCCGGCCACCGACAGTAAATTGCGCCAGCAGTTGCTGCACGCCGAGCAAGCTCGCGCCTTCGCCAGCGCGCAGTTGAAGCTGCCGGACAACCGCAGCTATCGGGTTTATGCCGATATCGGCCGGCCCTTCGTGGTCTGGAACGTATTCGCCACACCCGAGTTGTCGCTGGAGCCGCAGACCCATTGCTTCCCCATTGCCGGCTGCGTTGCCTACCGTGGGTATTACAACCAGGGCGCCGCGCGCGGGGCGGCTGCGCTGCAGAAACAACAAGGGCTGGATGTCTATGTCGGCGGTGTCGAAGCCTATTCGACCCTGGGCTGGTTCGACGATCCGATCCTCAGCTCCATGCTTGGCTGGGGTGATGAACGCCTGGCCACGGTGATCTTTCATGAGTTGGCCCATCAACGCGTCTATGTCCAGGACGACACTGCGTTCAACGAGTCCTTCGCCACTTTTGTCGAGCAGGAAGGCACTCGCCAATGGCGCGCGGCGCGGGGCCTGCCAACGCTGGTCGAAGATGGCAGCGAACAGCGCGAGCAGTTCGTCGCCCTGGTCCTGGCCAGTCGCGAACGGCTCAAGGCGTTGTATGCGGCGCCGCTCACCGAACCCGCCAAGCGTGCGGGCAAGCAGGCCGAATTCGAACGCTTGCGCCGTGAATACCGGGCCTTGCGCGATAACCAGTGGGGCGGTGTCGGACGCTATGACGCCTGGATCAATGCGCCGATGAACAATGCCAAGTTGTTGCCGTTTGGTCTGTACGACCAGTGGGTGCCGGCGTTTGCCCAGCTGTTTGCCGAGGTGGGCGGCGATTGGCAGGTGTTTTATCAGCGAGTAGAAGCATTCGGGCGGCTACCCCTTGAGCAGCGTCAGCAGGCGCTGAAAAGCATTGCGGGGCAAGTCGAGTCGTCGCACCGCCNGGAGCGGCGGTGCGGCGACCCGACTTGCCCCGCGATAGGGTCTCAGCCGCGCTGGAACGCCTGGTGCAGTTGTGCCAAGGTCGCAAAGTGGTAGGCCGGCTGCTCCGCCGTCAGCTCTTCATGGCTACCAAAGCCATACCCCACCGCTACCGCTTCCAGGCCGTTGCTGCGGGCGCCGATCAGGTCGTGCTTGCGGTCGCCGATCATCAGGGTGTGGGCCGGGTCCAGGGCTTCTTCGGCCAGCAGGTGGCGGATCAGTTCTACCTTGTTGGTACGGGTGCCATCCAGCTCGCTGCCGTAGATCACCTTGAAGTGCTTGGCGAAGTCGAAATGGCGGGCGATCTTGCGGGCAAACTCCCAAGGTTTGGAGGTGGCGATATACAGGGTGCGGCCCTGCCCTTGCAGGGTTTCGAGCATTTCGCTGACGCCGTCGAACACCTGGTTTTCGTATAGGCCGGTGACCTTGAAGCGTTCGCGATAGAAATTCACCGCGTCCCAGGCCTTGGCCTCATCAAAATCATAGAACTGCATGAAGGCCTGCAGCAGCGGCGGGCCGATGAAGTGTTCCAGGCGCGTCCGGTCCGGCTCGTCGATGCCCAGCTTGGCCAGTGCGTACTGGATCGAGCGGGTGATACCCAGGCGCGGGTCGGTCAGGGTACCGTCGAGGTCAAAGAGGATGTTTTGCTGGTGCATGGCGGTCTCGAATAAGGCGGTGGACAGGTTCACTCGGGCAGGTGATAGCCTTCGGCCAGGTGTTGGTCCTTGAGTTTGACGTAGTTGCCGGCGCTGTAGGGGAAGAACGCGCGCTCCTTCTCGCTCAGGGCGCGGGCCTGCTTGACCGGGCTGCCGACGTACAGAAACCCGCTTTCCAGGCGCTTGCCCGGCGGTACCAGGCTGCCAGCGCCGATGATCACTTCGTCTTCGACGACGGCGCCATCCATGATGGTACTGCCCATGCCGACCAGGATGCGGTTGCCCAGGGTGCAGCCGTGGAGCATGACTTTGTGACCAATGGTTACCTCATCGCCGATCAGCAGCGGGAAGCCGTCCGGGTTGAACGGCCCGGCATGGGTGATGTGCAGCACGCTGCCATCCTGCACGCTGGTGCGCGCACCGATGCGGATGCGGTGCATATCGCCGCGGATCACCGTCAATGGCCACACCGAGCTGTCGGCACCGATCTCGACATCACCCAGTACCACGGCACTGCGGTCGACAAAGGCGCGTTCGCCAAGCCTGGGAGTGTGATGCTGGAAGCTACGGATGGCCATGATAGGAATTCTCTTTGGTATGGATAGGGCTGCGGTCGGCGTCGATTGTAATTAAGATGGGGAAGTGTTTCTTCTGCCAAGGTGTTTAACCGTGAGTGCGAACAACCCGCTTCTGCAGTCTTATGACTTGCCGCCCTTCTCGGCGATCCGTGCCGAGCATGTGCAGCCGGCGATTGAACAGATCCTGGCCGACAACCGTACAGCCATTGCCGACATCCTCAAGGCCCAGGGCAAGAGCCCGAGCTGGGCCGGCCTGATCCTGGCCATGGACGAACTCAACGACCGCCTGGGCGCCGCCTGGAGCCCGGTCAGCCACCTCAATGCCGTGTGCAACAGCGCCGAACTGCGCGAAGCCTACGAGGCTTGCTTGCCGGCGTTGAGCGCGTATGCCACCGAAATGGGCCAGAACCGCGAGCTGTTTCAGGCCTATGAGGCATTGATCGCCAGCCCCGAAGCTGCCGGCTTCGATGTGGCACAAAAAACTATTCTTGAACACGCCCTGCGAGACTTCCGCCTGTCGGGTATCGACCTGCCGGCCGAAAAGCAGCAGCGTTACGCGCAAGTGCAGAGCAAGCTCAGCGAGCTGGGCAGCCGTTTCTCCAACCAACTGCTAGACGCCACCCAGGCCTGGACCAAGCATGTCAGCGACGAAGCGGCGCTTGCCGGCCTGACTGATTCGGCCAAAGCACAAATGGCCGCCGCGGCGCAGGCCAAGGGCCTCGACGGCTGGCTGATCAGCCTGGAGTTCCCCAGCTACTACGCGGTAATGACCTACGCCGAAGACCGCGCCCTGCGCGAAGAAATCTACGCCGCCTACTGCACTCGCGCCTCCGACCAGGGCCCGAATGCCGGCCAGTTCGACAACGGCCCGGTGATGGCCGAGATTCTCGACCTGCGTCAGGAGCTGGCCGAGCTGCTCGGTTACGCCAACTTCGCCGAGCTGAGCCTGGCGACCAAGATGGCCGAGTCCAGCGACCAGGTGCTGAGCTTTCTGCGTGACCTGGCCAAGCGCAGCAAGCCGTTTGCCACCCAGGACCTGGCCCAGCTCAAGGCCTATGCCGCCGAGCAGGGTTGCCCGGACCTGCAGAGCTGGGACAGCGGCTTCTACGGGGAAAAACTCCGTGAACAGCGCTACAGCGTTTCCCAGGAAACCCTGCGCGCCTACTTCCCGATCGACAAGGTGCTGAGCGGCCTGTTCACCATCGTCCAGCGCCTGTACGGCATCGAAATTGCCGAACTCAAGGGCTTCGACAGCTGGCACCCGGACGTGCGCCTGTTCGAAATCAAGGAGCACGGCCAGCACGTCGGGCGCTTCTTCTTCGACCTCTATGCCCGCGCCAACAAGCGTGGCGGTGCCTGGATGGACGGCGCCCGCGACCGTCGCCTGACCGCTGACGGCCAGCTGCAGAGCCCGGTGGCCAACCTGGTGTGCAACTTCACCCCGGCCGCCCCCGGCAAGCCGGCGTTGCTGACCCACGACGAAGTCACCACCCTGTTCCACGAATTCGGCCATGGCCTGCATCACCTGCTGACCCGCATCGAGCATGCCGGTGTCTCCGGTATCAACGGCGTGGCCTGGGACGCGGTCGAGCTGCCGAGCCAGTTCATGGAAAACTGGTGCTGGGAGCCTGAAGGCCTGGCGCTGATTTCCGGCCACTACGAAACTGGCGCAGCCCTGCCCCAGGATTTGCTGGAGAAGATGCTGGCGGCGAAGAACTTCCAGTCCGGGCTGATGATGGTCCGCCAGCTGGAATTCTCGCTGTTCGACTTCGAACTGCATGCCAGCCACGGCGACGGCCGCAGCGTGCTGCAAGTGCTCGAAGGCGTGCGCGACGAGGTTTCGGTCATGCGCCCACCGGCGTACAACCGCTTCCCTAACAGCTTTGCGCATATCTTTGCCGGTGGCTACGCAGCCGGTTACTACAGCTACAAGTGGGCGGAAGTGCTGTCGGCCGACGCCTTCTCGCGCTTCGAAGAAGAAGGCGTGCTCAATGCCGACACCGGCCGCGCCTTTCGCGAAGCGATCCTGGCCCGTGGCGGTTCCCAGGAGCCGATGCTGCTGTTCGTCGACTTCCGTGGCCGCGAGCCGTCAATCGATGCACTCTTGCGCCACAGTGGCCTGAGTGAGGAAGTGGCGGCATGAGTGATGGGCCTGTGGTAACGAAAAAGCGCTTTATCGCCGGGGCGGTCTGCCCGGCGTGCAGCGAGCCGGACAAACTGATGATGTGGAGCGAAGACAGCGTTCCGCACCGGGAATGTGTGGCCTGCGGTTTTTCTGACACCCTTAACGAGCAAGGGCTGTCGGTGCCCAAGGAACTGGGTACGCGGGTCAACAAGGTCGAGGTGAAACCTGCCGCGACCACGGTGCAGACGGTGCAGTTCTTCCCCAATCCGAAGTTGAAGAAGACAACCGAGTAAACGCGCCAGCGCCAGCATTTTCCGCTGGCGCCCAGCGGTACTGGAATCGAACACTAGCCCCGTGTACTGTATATAAAAACAGTATCCGGGGTTTTTCATGTTCAATCCTCAAGGGCCGGTGCGGGGTCGTGGCACCGCGAGCAATCCCCATAACCGCTTCGCCCCGAATCGCTCGGTGGCCGAGGATGACGGTTGGTACCAGGAAGTGCCCCTGACCCAGGGTACCGAAGTACGCATCGAAACCGCCAAGACCATCATCACCCGCAACAACTCGCCCGACCTGCCCTTCGATCGCTCGATCAATCCTTATCGTGGCTGCGAGCACGGCTGTATCTACTGCTATGCCCGGCCCAGCCACGCTTATTGGGATCTGTCGCCGGGGCTCGACTTCGAAACCAAGCTGATTGCCAAGACCAACGCTGCCGCCGTGCTCGAACAGCAACTGAGCAAGCCTGGCTATGTGTGCGCACCGATCAACCTGGGCTCCAACACCGACCCCTACCAGCCCATCGAACGCGAGCAACAACTGACCCGGCGCCTGCTCGAAGTGCTGTTGCGCTACCGGCACCCGGTCACCATCGTCACCAAGGGCTCACTGATTCTGCGCGACCTGGACCTGCTCGCCGAGCTTGCCCGGCAGAATCTGGTACAGGTGATGATCAGCCTGACCACCCTGGACGACGAGCTCAAGCGTACGCTGGAGCCACGGGCAGCGGCGCCCAAGGCACGTCTGCGGGCGATCCGGGTGCTGGCCGAGGCCGGTGTGCCGGTGGGTGTGCTGTGTTCGCCGATGATCCCGATGATCAACGACAGCGAGCTTGAGCACTTGCTCGAGGCGGCCAAGGCCAGCGGCGCCCTGAACGCGGCCTACATGATGCTGCGCCTGCCGCTGGAGGTGGCACCGCTGTTCGAGCAATGGCTGCTGGACCATTACCCCCAACGGGCCAATCATGTCCTTAGCCTGATTCGCCAGAGCCGCGGTGGTGAGTTGTACGACAGCCGCTTCGGTGCGCGCATGCGCGGCGAGGGGGTATTTGCCGAGTTGCTGGCGCAACGCTTCAGCAAGGCGATCCGCCGCCTGGGGCTGAATCGGCGCGAAGGCTACGCGCTTGATTGCACAGCGTTTTGTCCTCCAGGCGGGCAGATGTCGCTGCTCTGATTTCATTAATGGGTATTGGCCATTAATGTTTTTTTGCTATTATCCAGACACCTCTTTGAATCTCTGGAACGCCCGTTCTAGAGCCTCGCAATTCAGTTTGAGTTAAGTTTCGCCGAGTAGCGTAGGAATTCAGTCAACAACTGATGTGATGGTTGGCGCGCGTATTTCATCCAACTGTCATACGCCGTTTGAATCATCAACCCGGTAAAATGGACTTAACCCAAAACCGTCAAAGAGGATGAATCATGCCCGTCAAGGACCCATCCAAGGTTGTCCCGCAAGCCCCAGCCGAGAGCGCCGATGCCGCTCTGAAGCATATCGTCGACGGCTTCCTGCGCTTCCATCATGACGTTTTTCCCGAGCAGCAAGAGCTGTTCAAGAAACTCGCCACCGCGCAAAAGCCCCGTGCGATGTTCATCACCTGTGCCGACTCGCGCATCGTGCCCGAGCTGATTACCCAGAGCTCCCCTGGCGACCTGTTCGTGACTCGCAACGTCGGTAACGTCGTGCCTCCTTACGGGCAGATGAACGGCGGTGTGTCCACCGCCATCGAATATGCGGTGCTGGCCCTGGGTGTTCACCACATCATCGTCTGCGGCCACTCCGATTGCGGCGCCATGCGCGCGGTGCTCAACCCGCAGAGCCTGGAGAAAATGCCGACGGTCAAAGCCTGGCTGCGCCATGCCGAGGTCGCCCGCACGGTGGTCGAAGACAACTGCTCCTGTGGCAGCGAGCATGAAAGCATGCAGGTGCTGACCAAAGAAAACGTCATCGCCCAGCTGCACCACTTGCGCACTCACCCGTCGGTGGCTTCGCGCCTGGCAGCCGGCCAGCTGTATATCCATGGCTGGATCTACGACATCGAAACCAGCCAGATCGAGGCCTATGACGCCGCCAGCGACAGCTTCCTGCCGCTTGCCCAAGGCCAGCCGATCCCCTGCGCCACCCCCAAAGGCCGCTACTAAGCGTCCCTGACACCCCCGCGAATCGCTGATTGACGGCTGCACCTGCCTGGTGCGGCCTGGTCATCGGCTGCCTTGAATCTCCCTGATTGCCGTGCCGGCGCCCGCTGGCGGTATGCGGCTGCGCGTAAGTCAGGGGTTGTGCCAGCGGCCATTGGAATGGCCATGAAACGTGAGAGAAGGAGTAACAGGGTGAACAAGACACAAGTGAAAGCGGCCTTGCCGCGTGAATTACTGGCGTCAGTAGTCGTGTTTCTGGTCGCCCTGCCCTTGTGCATGGGCATCGCTATCGCCTCGGGCATGCCACCGGCCAAGGGCCTGATCACCGGGATCATCGGCGGTATCGTCGTTGGTTGGCTGGCCGGCTCGCCGTTGCAGGTCAGCGGTCCGGCCGCCGGCCTGGCGGTGCTGGTGTTCGAACTGGTGCGCCAGCATGGCGTGGCGATGCTCGGCCCGATCCTGCTGTTGGCCGGCCTGCTGCAACTGCTCGCCGGCCGTTTGCGCCTGGGCTGCTGGTTCCGGGTCACGGCGCCGGCGGTGGTGTACGGCATGCTCGCCGGTATCGGCGTGCTGATTGTCTTGTCCCAGGTGCATGTGATGTTCGACAGCGCCCCGCAACCTTCGGGCCTGGCCAACCTGCTGGGCTTTCCGGCGACCCTGGCCCAGGCATTGCCGCTAGAAAGCCCGGGCAACGGCTGGCAGGCCGGTGCGCTCGGGCTCGGCACCATCGCCATCATGTGGGGGTGGGAGCGCTTGCGCCCGCAGTCGCTGCGCTTCGTGCCTGGGGCTTTGCTAGGCGTGGCCTTGATGACCGCGATCAGCATCTGGCTGGCATTGCCGGTGAACCGCGTCGAAGTGCCGGCTAACCTCAGCGAAGCCATCGACTGGCTGAGCCCGGCCGACCTGCTCCACCTGGCCGACCCCAACCTGCTGGTCGCCGCCTTTGCCCTGGCCTTTATCGCCAGCGCCGAAACCCTGCTATCTGCCGCCGCTGTCGATCGCATGCACAACGGCCAGCGCTCGGACTTTGACCGCGAACTGTCGGCCCAGGGCCTGGGCAATATGCTCTGTGGCGTTCTGGGGACACTGCCAATGACCGGGGTTATCGTGCGCAGCTCGGCCAACGTCCAGGCCGGGGCGCAAACGCGCCTGTCGGCGATCCTGCATGGGGTCTGGTTGCTGGCTTTCGTGGTAGTGCTCAGCAGCGTGCTGCAGCAGATTCCAGTGGCGAGCCTGGCGGGTGTGCTGGTCTACACCGGGATCAAGCTGGTCGACTTCAAGGCCTTTCGCGGGCTGGGGCGGTATGGCCGGATGCCGATGTTCACCTATGCGGCGACAGCGTTGGCGATCATCTTCACCGACCTGCTGACCGGCGTACTGCTCGGTTTTGCCCTGACCCTGCTGAAGCTTGCGCTCAAGGCCGCACGCCTGAAAATCAGCGTGGCCAGCCTTGATCAACCGGGCCATATGCAACTGCGCCTGAGCGGTGCGGCGACCTTTCTCAAGGTGCCGGCACTGGCCCAGGTGCTGGAAGGCATTCCGCCCGGGACCACCCTGCACGTGCCGTTGGCCAACCTCAGCTACATCGACCACTCCTGCCTGGAGCTGCTCGAGGACTGGGGCCGGGCCAATGCCGGCAAGGGCTCGCGGCTGCTGATCGAGCAGCGGCGGCTCAAGCGCCGGGTCGAAGGGCGGGTGCGGACAACCGCCGGGTTGGGGGCTTGAACCGAATCAGCCTTAAGCCGACTGATCCAGCTCCAGGCCCACACCCAGCTGACGCGACAGGCACGGCCAGCGCTTCCAGGCTTCGCCGGTGTTCGGGCTGCTGAGCTTGTCGCGGTACTGCTCGACCGACTCCAGGGCAAAGCTTTCTTCGTTGAGCATCTCGTCCACCGAGTGGTGCACCACTTCATCCAGCTGGTTGGCAAACTGCTCGCCGATCAGCTGGTGGGCGATCAGGTTGGCCACAGTGGTGTCGAGCGGGATCAGCGGCTGGTTGAAGTGCTTGATGTACAAGTCGTTAACTTCTTCCACCAGGCGATGGGCCAGGTAGGCCTCATCCAGCAGGCAGCCCAGGCCGAGGTGGGTATCGGTGATGGCGGGCGGTTGCAGGAAGTACTGCTCGGCGATTTTCAGCACCGGTTTGATCTGCGACTCGATGCCGGCTTCGCGGGCAACCTCGTTGGCCGCCTCCAGCAGTTCCGGTACCTGATCGATATAGGCGTCGACGAAGCGCACCAGGGCGCCTTGGGCATCGGCCTTTGGCAGATGGATCGAAGGGTGCAGGTGGGGTAGCTGGTTTTCCAGTTGAGTTTTCAGTTGGCCGGTTTCGGTCTCATGTTGACGGGCACGGGTAATCTGCTCGCGCAAAGCGGCGATGTTCATGACAACTCCAGGGTAAAGGCGTGACAAACGGAAGACATAAGGTAGCTCGGTTCTGAAAATGCCTAAGACGCATTTGGCATAACCATTAACAACTTAATATTCGCCAATTATATCTAAATGCCATCATTGTGCCTCAAGCCAGGTAATTAGCGGCTTTGCGCGCAAACGTTCAACTTCTGCCGATGTTTTCCCTGTGCGCATTGCGGCGCCGGGGTCGCTGTCTATACTCCGGTTTGAAAGTGATTCGCTGATGAGGCCCGACTGCAGTTCGCAGGGGCTCGGTCGTCGAAGTTCGCAGTCTTGGCCGCCGTACCCTTAGCCGTAGGTCCACGCCTCCGGGATAACAAGAACGATAAGGGGAACCCGCAATGATGCGACATCCACATGTCTGGATGGGCCTCCTGTTGTGGTCGGTATTCGGTCAGGCGCACGCCGCCTGGACCGTGAACATGGCGCCAGGGGCGACTGAAGTCAGCAACGCAGTGTTCGACCTGCACATGACCATTTTCTGGATTTGCGTGATCATCGGCCTGGTGGTCTTTGGCGCAATGTTCTGGTCGATGATCATCCACCGTCGTTCCACCGGCCAGCAGCCCGCGCATTTTCACGAGCACACCTGGGTCGAGATCATGTGGACGGTGGTGCCGTTCCTGATCCTGGTGGCCATGGCCATTCCGGCGACCAAGACCCTGATCGATATCTACGATGCCAGCGAGTCGGACGTCGATATCCAGGTCACCGGCTACCAGTGGAAATGGCATTACAAATACCTGGGCCAGGATGTCGAGTTCTTCAGCAACCTGGCTACCCCCGCCGATCAAATCCACAACAAAGCGCCCAAGGACGAGCACTACCTGCTCGAAGTCGACCAGCCGCTGGTGCTGCCGGTGGGTGCCAAGGTGCGCTTCCTGGTCACCGCCGCCGACGTTATCCATTCCTGGTGGGTGCCGGCCTTTGCGGTCAAGCGCGATGCCATTCCAGGCTTCGTCAACGAAGCCTGGACCCGGGTCGAGAAGCCCGGCATCTACCGCGGCCAGTGCACCGAGCTGTGCGGCAAGGACCACGGCTTCATGCCGGTGGTGGTCGAAGTCAAGTCCAAGGCCGACTACGACACCTGGCTCGGCGAGCGCAAGGCCGAGGCGGCCAAGCTCAAGGAGCTGACCAGCAAGGAATGGACCCTGCAAGAGCTGGTCGAGCGCGGCGACAAGGTTTACCACACCACCTGCGTGGCCTGTCACCAGGCCGAAGGTCAGGGCCTGCCGCCGATGTTCCCGGCGCTCAAGGGCTCGAAAATTGCCACCGGACCCAAGGAAGATCACCTGAGCCTGGTCTTCCACGGCAAGCCGGGCACGGCCATGGCCGCCTTCGGCAAGCAGCTCTCGGAAGTCGATATCGCCGCCGTAGTGACCTACGAACGCAACGCCTGGGGCAACAACAAGGGCGATATGGTCACGCCAAAAGACGTGCTGGCGATCAAACAGGCAGAAAGCAAATGAGCCGGGTTGATGCCTATCCGCGCCCCCGCCACCGGACTGCAGGAGACAGGACATGAGCGCAGTGATCGACGACCACAGCCACGGTCATGAGCACGCCCACGGGCCGGCCAAGGGCCTGATGCGCTGGGTGCTGACGACCAACCACAAAGACATCGGCACCATGTACCTGTGGTTCAGTTTCATGATGTTCCTGCTCGGCGGCTCGTTCGCCATGGTCATCCGCGCCGAGCTGTTCCAGCCCGGGCTGCAGATCGTCCAGCCGGAGTTCTTCAACCAGATGACCACCATGCACGGCCTGGTGATGGTCTTCGGCGCGGTGATGCCGGCCTTCGTTGGCCTCGCCAACTGGATGATCCCGCTGATGATCGGCGCGCCGGACATGGCCCTGCCACGTATGAACAACTTCAGCTTCTGGCTGTTGCCGGCCGCGTTCCTGCTGCTGGTCTCGACCCTGTTCATGCCCGGTGGCGGACCGAACTTCGGCTGGACCTTCTACGCCCCGCTCTCAACCACCTACGCGCCGGAAAGCGTGACCTTCTTCATCTTCGCCATCCACCTGATGGGCATCAGCTCGATCATGGGCGCGATCAACGTCATCGCCACCATCCTCAACCTGCGTGCCCCGGGCATGACCCTGATGAAGATGCCGCTGTTCGTCTGGACCTGGCTGATCACCGCCTTCCTGCTGATCGCGGTGATGCCGGTGCTGGCGGGCGTGGTGACCATGATGCTGATGGACATCCACTTTGGCACCAGCTTCTTCAGCGCTGCTGGCGGTGGTGACCCGGTATTGTTCCAGCATGTGTTCTGGTTCTTCGGCCACCCCGAGGTGTACATCATGATCCTGCCGGCCTTCGGCGCGGTCAGCTCGATCATCCCGGCGTTCTCGCGCAAGCCGCTGTTCGGCTACACCTCGATGGTCTATGCCACCGGCGCGATTGCCTTCCTGTCGTTTATCGTCTGGGCCCACCACATGTTCGTGGTCGGCATTCCGGTGGTCGGCGAGCTGTTCTTCATGTACGCGACCATGCTGATCGCGGTGCCCACCGGGGTGAAGGTGTTCAACTGGGTGAGCACCATGTGGGAAGGCTCGCTGACCTTCGAGACCCCGATGCTGTTCGCCATCGCCTTCGTCATTCTCTTCACCATCGGCGGCTTCTCCGGATTGATGCTGGCGATTGCTCCGGCGGACTTCCAGTACCACGACACCTACTTCGTGGTGGCTCACTTCCACTACGTGCTGGTGCCCGGGGCGATCTTCGGCATCTTCGCCTCGGCCTACTACTGGCTGCCGAAGTGGACCGGGCACATGTACGACGAAACCCTGGGCAAGCTGCACTTCTGGTTGTCGTTCATCGGCATGAACATGGCCTTCTTCCCCATGCACTTCGTCGGCCTGGCCGGCATGCCGCGCAGGATCCCCGACTACAACCTGCAGTTCGCCGACTTCAACATGATCTCCTCGATTGGCGCCTTCACCTTCGGCGCCACGCAGATCTTCTTCCTGTTCATCGTCATCAAGTGCATTCGCGGCGGCGCTCCGGCGCCGGCCAAACCCTGGGATGGCGCCGAAGGGCTGGAATGGTCGGTGCCGTCACCGGCGCCTTACCACACCTTCCAGACTCCACCGGAAGTGAAATGAACCGCTTCGGCCTGAGGATGCAGCCATGAGTGAAGGGACCTCGCTCAAGCGCCTGGTGTGGCGGCTGATGCTGCTGACCGTGGTGATGTTCGCCTTCGGTTTTGCCCTGGTGCCGATCTACGACGTGATGTGCAAGGCGTTCGGCATCAACGGCAAGACCGGCGGCCAGTACGAAGGCACCCAGGTCAGCGACCTGAACCGCACGGTGAAGGTGCAGTTCATGTCGACCAACGCCAGCGACATGGTCTGGGATTTTTATTCCACCGCCGACCAGATCGACGTCAACCCGGGGGCGGTCAACCAGATGGTGTTCATCGCTCGCAACCCGACCGACAAACCCATGAGCGCCCAGGCCATCCCCAGCATTACCCCAGCCGAGGCGGCGGCGTATTTCCACAAGACCGAATGCTTCTGCTTTACCCAGCAGGTGCTGCAGCCGGGGGAGCGCATCGAAATGCCGGTGCGTTTCATCGTCGACCGTGACCTGCCCAAGGATGTGAAACACCTGACGCTGGCTTACACGCTGTTCGATATCACCGCTCGCCACCCGCCGGTCGCACACCTGGCGGACCCGGTTGCACAGGGCGCCCGATAAGGAGAACACCACGATGGCTTCCCATGAGCACTATTACGTACCGGCGCAAAGCAAGTGGCCGATCATTGCCACGGTCGGCATGTTCATCACTGTGTTCGGCCTCGGCACCTGGTTCAACGACCTCAAGGCCGGGCGGCCGGAGTCCCACGGGCCGTGGATCTTTTTCTTCGGTGCCTTGTGCCTGGCCTACATGTTGTTCGGCTGGTTCGGCGCGGTGGTCAAGGAAAGCCGCGCCGGGCTCTACAGTCCGCAGCTGGACCGCTCGTTCCGCTGGGGCATGTCGTGGTTCATCTTTTCCGAGGTGATGTTTTTCATCGCCTTCTTTGGCGCGCTGTTCTACGTGCGCAACCTGGCCGGACCCTGGCTTGGTGGTGACGGCGCCAAGGGCGTGGCGCACATGCTGTGGCCGAACTTCGAGTTCTCCTGGCCGCTACTGAACACGCCAGACCCGAAACTGTTTCCGCCGCCCAAAGACATCATCGACCCCTGGCACTTGCCGCTGATCAACACCATTTTGCTGGTCAGCTCCAGCGTCACCATCACCATCGCCCACCATGCCCTGCGCAAGAACCATCGCGGGCCACTCAAGGCCTGGCTGGCGCTGACCATCCTTCTTGGCTTGTCTTTCCTGGTGCTGCAGGCCTACGAGTATCACGAAGCCTATACCGAACTGGGGCTGACCCTGGGTTCGGGTATCTATGGCGCAACCTTCTTCATGCTCACCGGGTTCCACGGCGCCCACGTGACCATGGGCACCCTGATTCTGATCGTGATGCTGGTGCGCATCCTGCGCGGGCATTTCAACGCCGACAAACACTTCGGTTTCGAGGCGGCCAGCTGGTACTGGCACTTCGTCGATGTGGTCTGGGTGGGGCTGTTTATCTTCGTTTACGTGCTGTAGCCGGGTTCAGAACGGCGCGTGGGAAACCAACTGGCCGCTGTAGAAACCCCAGGTCACCAGGGCCAGGGTCAAGGCGGCCAGGGTGACACGAATAGTCAGGGCTTTGAGCAGGCGAGTCGACTGTCCGTCGTCCTTGACCAGAAAGAACAGGCCGCTGAACAGGCTGGCGATGGTCGCCAACAGCATCAGGACAATCGCGGCTTTGAGCATGGCGAAACTCCGGGGGGATGCAGTGATGAGTACAAGTATAGCGACTGACCTTTCGAGGGCCCGGTGAAGCGCTTTCGCCCCGGCATCGTGCCGACCCTGGTGGTGCTGTTGCTGCTGCCGGGGTTGATCGCGCTGGGCTGCTGGCAGCTGGCGCGCGCCGAGCAGAAACGCCAGCTGCTGCAGGTGTATGCCGAACGCAGTGCCGGCGACGCGGTGGGCAGCACGCAGTTGCTGCAGATCGCCGATCCGGCCTATCGCCGGGTGCACCTGTACGGCCAGTTCGATAGCCAGCACAGCTTGTTGCTGGATAACCGCATGCGCGATGGCCAGGTTGGCGTCGAGCTGCTGCAACCCTTTCTCGACCAGGCCAGCGGCCTGTGGCTGTTGATCAATCGCGGCTGGCTGCCGTGGCCGGACCGGCGCATCCCGGTGCAGTTCAGCACCCCTGGGCAAGCCTTGAGCCTGGACGCCTCGGTGTATGTCGCCCCGGGCACCACCTTCCAGCTGCATGCCGACCCGCAAGGCGGCAGCTGGCCGCGGCTGATCACGGCGATTGACGCCGGCGCGCTGTGGCCGCAACTGGGCCGCGAAGGTTTTGCCCATGAATTGCGCCTGGAACCAGGCCCGGCCAGCTACCGGCTGGACTGGCCGGTGGTCGCCTTGGGCCCGGAAAAACACCTGGGTTACGCCGTGCAGTGGTTTGCCCTGGCCCTGGTGCTGCTCTACCTCTACTTCGGCTGGCATAACAACAAGGAGAAACAGCATGGGAGCCGCCACAAGTCCACTCAACATGTCTGAGGGCAGGCAACCGCGCAATCGTGCGCGTGGACGCCTGCAACTGCTGCTGATCCTGCTGGTGGTCCTCGGCCCGATGATCCTCGCCACCAGCATGTACAAACTCAAGTTCTGGGTGCCCGACAGCCGCAGCTACCACGGCGAAATGATTGGCAACGGCCAGACCCTCGCCGACCTCGGCGTCAGCGCTGAGGAAGGACGCTGGCAACTGCTAGTGAGCACGCCTAAAGAGTGCGGGCTGGACTGCCAACAGTTGGTGTACCTGGCCCGGCAGATCCAGATCGGCCTGGGCCGCGATGCCAGCCGTGCCAGCCATGCCCTGGCCAACGCCCAGCCACTGACGGCGGACTACCAGGCCAAGCTCGAGCGCGAGTACCCGCAACTGCAACGCTACCCCCTGGACCTGTCGCGCTATGGCGCGCTCAGCCAGGGCAAACAGGATGCCCAGCTGTGGATCGTCGACCCGCACGGCAACCTGGTGCTGCGTTACGACGCCAGGGTCAAGGGCAAGGACTTGCTCAATGACCTGCGCCACCTGCTGAAGCTGTCCAATATCGGGTAGGACATTGCCATGGCCAGACCTGGATTTCGCCTCGCCGTCTTCGCCACCCTGCTGGCACTGGTTGTCGTGTTGCTCGGTGCCTACACCCGTCTGACCCATGCTGGCCTGGGCTGCCCTGACTGGCCCGGCTGCTACGGCTTTATCAGCGTGCCCAAGACTGAAGCACAGCTGGCCCACGCCGAGCTGCACTTTCCCGACACTCCGGTGGAAGCGCACAAAGGCCGCAACGAAATGGTCCATCGCTACTTTGCCGGCACCCTGGCCCTGGTGATTACCCTGCTCGCCCTGCAGGCCTGGCGCCGCCATGGCCGCGACGGCCAGCCCTATCGCCTGCCGCTGTTGTTGCTTGGCGTGGTGTTCGCCCAGGCGGCTTTCGGCATGTGGACGGTGACTCTCAAGCTGTGGCCGCAGGTGGTCACGGCACATCTATTGGGCGGCTTTGCCACCTTGAGCCTGTTGTTTTTGCTCAGCCTGCGCCTGTCACGGGCCTTTGCGCCGTTGCCCAAGCTGCCTTTGAGCGTGCGCCGGGTGGCGGCGCTGGGCTTGCTGGTGGTGATCGGCCAGATCGCCCTGGGCGGTTGGGTCAGCGCCAACTACGCGGCAGTGGCCTGCATCGACCTGCCGACCTGCCATGGCCAGTGGTGGCCGCAGGCAGACTTCGCCAACGGCTTTCACCTGACCCAGCATATCGGCCCCAATTACCTCGGTGGCCAGCTCGACAGTGACGCGCGCACGGCGATCCATATGAGTCACCGCCTGGGCGCTTTGCTGGTGACGGCGGTCATGCTGGTCTTGAGCTGGAAGCTGCACCGGCATGGTTTGAGCCGGCTGGCCGGGTTGGTATTGGCGGCGCTGGCACTGCAGGTGAGCCTGGGCATCAGCAACGTGCTGTTCCATCTGCCGCTGGCCGTGGCCGTGGCCCATAACGCCGGTGGCGCGCTGCTGTTGCTGAGTATGGTGCTGGTCAATTACCGCATTCGCCTGGTTGCCCAGGCCAAGGTCCGCCGGGTCAGCCAGGGCTGGCGCCTGACCCCGCTGGCGAGCGGCGGAGTCGTTCATTATCTGGGAGATAATTCATGGCGACGCTTCTGAGCGAGCGCAGGCTGCAGGCAGGCTGGCGCGATTACCTCGAACTGACCAAACCCAAGGTGGTGGTGCTGATGCTGATCACCTCGCTGGTCGGCATGTTCCTCGCCACCCGTGCCGGGGTGCCGTGGACCATCCTGCTGTTCGGCAACCTGGGCATTGCCTGTTGCGCCGGTGGTGCGGCAGTGGTCAACCATGTGGTCGACCGGCGCATCGATGCCTTGATGGCGCGCACCCATAAACGCCCGATTGCCGAGGGCCGCGTGGCACCGGCGGCGGCGCTGACCTTTGCCCTGCTGCTGGCGACCCTGGGCATGGCATTGCTGCTGGTGTTCACCAACGCCCTGACCGCCTGGCTGACCCTGGCCTCGCTGCTCGGCTACGCGGTGATCTACACCGGCTTTCTCAAGCGCGCCACGCCGCAGAACATCGTTATCGGCGGCCTGGCCGGCGCCGCGCCGCCTTTGCTGGGCTGGGTGGCGATCAGCGGGCACATCAGCGCCGAGCCATTGCTGCTGGTACTGATCATCTTCGCCTGGACCCCGCCGCACTTCTGGGCCCTGGCCATTCACCGCAAGGAAGAGTACGCCAAGGCTGATATTCCAATGCTGCCGGTGACCCACGGCGAGCACTACACCAAGGTGCATATCCTCCTGTACACCCTGGTGTTGCTGGCGGTCAGCCTGTTGCCCTACGCCATCCACATGAGCGGGCCGTTGTACCTGGCCTGCGCCCTGGCCCTGGGCGGGCGCTTCCTGCAGTGGGCCTGGGTGTTGTACCGTGGCAGTCGGCCGCACGCGGCGATCAAGACCTTCAAGTACTCTATCTGGTACCTGTTGCTGCTGTTCATCGCGCTGCTTGTTGACCACTACCTACTGTTGAACCTATGACTCGAACCCAGAAAACCGTCTTTATTCTCGTTGCCCTGGTCGCCGTGATCCTCGGGCTTACCGTCAACAAGGTGCTCAATGGCCGCAGCGAAGGCAACCCGACCGAGCTGATCGATGCCGGCATCATCCTGCTGCCGCAGAGCCGCACCGTGCCTGCCGTGCAAATGACCGACGAACAGGGCCAGCCTGTGGTGATGGACGAGCTCAAGGGCAAGTGGTCGCTGCTGTTCTTCGGCTACACCTTCTGCCCGGACATCTGCCCGACCACCCTCGCCCAGCTGCGCCAGGTGAAAAGCGAGCTGCCCAAGGAAGCGGTAGACCGTTTGCAGGTGGTGTTGGTCAGCGTCGACCCGAACCGCGACACCCCGGCACAGCTGAAGCAGTACCTGGGTTATTTCGACAAGGATTTTCGCGGGGTGACCGGCTCGCTGGAAAACATCCAGAAGCTGGCCAATGCGGTGAGCATTCCGTTCATTCCGGCCGATACCAGCAAGCCGAACTACACGGTCGATCACAGCGGCAACCTGGCGCTGCTGGGGCCGGACGGCAAGCAGCGCGGGTTTATCCGCGCGCCGTTCAACAACCAGAAGCTGGTTGCGCAGTTGCCTGGGCTGGTTAAGCGCGACTGAAAAGCATCGCTGGCAAGCCAGCTCCCACAAGGTCCGGCTTCGCACCTGAACCTGTGGGAGCTGGCTTGCCAGCGATGAGGGCGATGCGGCTTATCAGAACGCCGGCTTGACCGCGCCCTTGTACTTCTCTTCGATGAACTTCTTCACCTCAGGCGAGTGCAGCGCAGCCGCCAGCTTCTTCATGTCTTCCGAGTCCTTGTTGTCCGGGCGGGCAACAAGGATGTTCACGTAAGGCGAATCGCTGCCTTCGATGACCAGTGCGTCCTTCTCAGGGTTGAGCTTGGCTTCCAGCGCGTAGTTGGTGTTGATCAGCGCCAGGTCGACCTGGGTCAGCACCCGCGGGATGGTTGCCGCTTCCAGTTCACGGAACTTCAGGTTCTTAGGGTTCTCAACGATGTCTTTGACGGTCGAGAGGATGTTGCTGTTGTCTTTGAGCTTGATCACACCGGCCTTGTCCAGCAGCAGCAAGGCGCGACCGCCGTTGGTGGCGTCGTTGGGGATGACCACGGTAGCGGTCGACGGCAGCTCGTCGAGCTTCTTGTACTTGCTCGAGTAGGCGCCCAGCGGCTCCAGGTGCACGCCGGCAACGCTGACCAGATGGGTGCCCTTGGCCTTGTTGAACTCATCCAGGTACGGCTGGTGCTGGAAGAAGTTGGCGTCCAGGCGCTTCTCGGCCACTTGCACGTTCGGCTGGATGTAGTCGGTGAACACCTTCACCTTCAAGTCCACGCCTTCTTTGGCCAGGGCCGGTTTGACGAACTCGAGGATCTCGGCGTGCGGCACCGGGGTGGCGGCGACGGTCAGGGTCTCGGCCTGGGCCGAGAAGGCCGCGACGGCGGCGACAACAGCAAGCAGCTTTTTCATCAAATCACTCCTTGTGAGGGCCAGTCCGGCCCCCGGTGCGTCGGCAGTGCCGACCCATGGGGTTACTTACGGGAAAAATGCACAACCAGTTTGTCGCCCACGCTCTGCAGGACTTGAACCAGTACCAGCAGCAGGACCACGGTGACCACCATCACGTCGGTCTGGAAACGTTGGTAACCGAAGCGGATCGCCAGGTCACCGAGGCCGCCAGCGCCCACCACACCGGCCATCGCGGTGTACGACACCAGGGTAATGGCGGTGACGGTAATGGCCGCGAAGATGCCCGGACGGGCCTCGGGCAGCAAGGCATTGGTGATGATCTGGCGAGTGGTGGCGCCCATCGACTGGGTGGCTTCGATGATGCCGCGGTCGACTTCACGCAGCGCGGTTTCCACCAGGCGCGCGAAGAACGGCGTGGCTCCGACCACCAGGGGCGGGATGGCCCCGGCGACGCCCAGCGAGGTGCCGGTGATCAGCACGGTGAACGGAATCATCACGATCAGCAGGATGATGAACGGCAGCGAGCGCAGGACGTTTACCACCAGCGACAGCAGCGCGTACACGCCCTTCTGCTCGAACAGCTGGCGCGGGCCGCAAAGAAACAGCAACACGCCCAGCGGCAGGCCGAGCAGCACGGTGAAGAACAGCGAGCCGAACAGCATGATCATGGTGTCGATGGTAGCCAGCCAGATTTCGGCCCAGTCGACGTTGGCAAAGAAACTCAAGGCGTCCATCAACGCAGTACCTCCATATGAACATCAGCCGCAGTGAAGCGGGCGAACGCCGCTTCCATGTCGCCGCCAGTGACGGCCAGGGTCAGCTGCCCATACGGGGTGTCCTTGATGCGATCGATGCGGCCAGCGAGGATGCTGTAGTCCACACCGGTTTCCCGGGCGACGGTGCCCAGCAGCGGCGCGTAGGTCGAATCGCCCTGGAAGGTCAGGCGCACGATGCGTCCTGGCACATGGGCGAAGTCGTCGCGCTGTTCGTTTTCGTCGATCTGCTCGTCTTCCTGGACGAAGCGCTTGGTGGTCGGGTGCTGCGGGTGCAGGAATACATCGGCCACCGGGCCGTGCTCGACAATCTGCCCGGCATCCATCACCGCCACGCGGTCGCAGACCCGGCGGATCACGTCCATTTCGTGGGTGATCAGCACGATGGTCAGCTTCAGTTCGCGGTTGATCTCGGCCAGCAGTTGCAACACCGAGGCGGTGGTCTGCGGGTCGAGGGCGCTGGTGGCTTCGTCACACAGCAGGATCTTCGGCTTGGTGGCCAGGGCGCGGGCGATGCCGACGCGCTGCTTCTGGCCGCCGGAAAGCTGTGCCGGGTATTTTTTCGCGTGATCGGCCAGGCCGACGCGGGCCAGCAACTCGTTGACGCGGGTGTCGATTTCCTTGCGTGACAGCTCGCCGGCCAGGGTCAGCGGCAAGGCTACGTTATCGGCAACGGTCTTGGAGGCCAGCAGGTTGAAGTGCTGGAAGATCATCCCGACTTGCTGGCGGAATCGACGAAGATCGTTGGCGTTGAACCCAGTGACGTCTTCGCCGTCGACGATGATCTTGCCGCCGCTTGGCGCTTCAAGGCGGTTGATCAGGCGCAGCAGGGTACTTTTACCGGCGCCGGAATGGCCGATCAGCCCGAACACCTGGCCGTCTTCGACGCTCAGGTTGGTCGGGTGCAGTGCGGGGATATCCCTACCGGCTACGCGGTAGGTTTTATGAACATTTTGAAACTCGATCACGTAGCGAACCTTGTGGGGCGCATGGGAATGGGGTCAGCGGTTAGCCGGGCGCGCATTTTAGCCTGTTCGTATAGAGGTTCTTAGCATTTATTTCGCAATTGACCAATGCTACTGGAATAACGCGATCAGTGGTCAATCCGAAGGAACGCCTGCAGGGGCCATCAGTCACTACTGAATAGGGCCCGCCGTGGGGTCGAACCGTAGGACTGATTGAGTGAGGAGAGCACACTGATGCCCAGCAAGAAGAACCCACCCAAGGAAAGCCAACTCGCCGGTACCCAGACCCCGGACCGCGCCAATACCAACGCCAAGCTGCAAAGCCTGGAAACATTTCGCAGTGACGCCACCGGCCAGGCGCTGCGCACCAACCAGGGGGTCAAGGTTGCCGACAACCAGAACACCCTGAAAGCCGGTGACCGTGGCCCGTCGCTGCTGGAAGACTTCATCATGCGTGAAAAGATCACGCATTTTGACCATGAGCGCATCCCCGAGCGCATCGTCCATGCCCGCGGTACCGGGGCCCATGGCTACTTCCAGGCCTATGAATCGCATGCCGCGCTGACCAAGGCCGGTTTTCTCCAGGACCCGGAGAAAATCACCCCGGTGTTCGTGCGCTTTTCCACCGTTCAGGGCCCGCGTGGCTCGGGTGATACCGTGCGCGATGTGCGCGGTTTTGCCGTGAAGTTCTTCACCGACGAAGGCAACTTCGACCTGGTCGGCAATAACATGCCAGTGTTTTTCATCCAGGATGCGATCAAGTTCCCCGACTTCGTCCATGCAGTAAAACCTGAGCCGCACAACGAAATGCCCACCGGCGGCTCGGCCCACGACACCTTCTGGGACTTCGTCTCGCTGGTGCCGGAGTCGGCGCACATGGTGATCTGGGCGATGTCCGACCGCGCCATTCCTAAAAGCCTGCGGACCATGCAGGGCTTCGGCGTGCATACCTTTCGCCTGATCAATGCCGAGGGCAAATCCAGCTTCGTCAAATTCCACTGGAAGCCCAAGGCCGGCGTGTGTTCGCTGTTGTGGGACGAAGCGCAGAAGCTGGCGGGCAAAGACACCGATTACCACCGCCGCGATCTGTGGGAAGCGATTGAAACCGGTAATTACCCGGAATGGGAGTTCGGCGTGCAGATCGTCGCCGAAGAAGACGAGCACAAGTTCGACTTCGACTTGCTCGACCCAACCAAGATCATCCCCGAAGAGCTGGTACCGGTGACGCCGCTGGGCAAGATGGTGCTTAACCGCAACCCGGACAATTTCTTTGCTGAAACCGAACAGGTTGCCTTCTGCCCTGGGCATATCGTCCCCGGCATCGACTTCTCCAACGACCCGCTGCTGCAGGGCCGGTTGTTTTCCTACACCGATACCCAAATCAGCCGGCTAGGCGGGCCGAACTTTCACGAGATCCCGATTAACCGTCCGCTAGCCCCTAACCACAACGGCCAGCGCGATGCGCAGCACCGCACCACGCTGGACAAGGGCCGTGCCTCTTACGAGCCCAACTCGATCGACGGTGGCTGGCCCAAGGAGACTGCGCCGGCAGCCAGCGATGGTGGTTTCGAGTCGTATCCGGAGCGCATCGAGGCGCACAAAGTGCGCCAGCGCAGCCCGTCGTTCGCCGACCATTTCTCCCAGGCGCGATTGTTCTTCCAGAGCATGAGCCCGACCGAGCAGGAGCACATCATCAGCGCCTACAGCTTCGAACTGGGCAAAGTTGAGCGGGAGTTCATCCGCGCCCGTGAGGTCAATGAAATTCTTGCCAACATCGACCTTAAGCTGGCGGCGCGGGTGGCCGCCAACCTTGGCCTGCCGGCGCCGAAGAAAGGCACGGTGGATGTGCCCCAAACCAGCCTCAAGGAGTCACCGGCGCTGAGCCAGATGAACCTGCTCGGCGAAGGCATCAAGGGCCGCAAGGTTGCAGTGCTGGTGGCTGATGGCGTGGATGGCGACAGTGTCGATAGCCTGGTCAAGGCGCTGGAAGCCGAGAGCGCGCAGATCAAGATCCTTGGCCCGAGTTCGGCGCCGGTAAAAACCGCCCAGGGCAAGGCGCTGGCCGTGGATGCCTCGATGGAAGGCATGCCGTCGGTGATCTTCGATGCGGCCTGGGTGCCGGGCGGCAAGGCTTCGCTTCAGGCCCTGGCCGGTGACGGCGTGGCGCTGCACTTTCTGCTTGAAGCCTACAAGCACCTCAAGCCGATTGGCCTGGCCAGCGAGGCGCAAGCCGTGCTCGACAAACTGGGGCTCAAGGCCGACAGCGGCTTGCTGCTGGGCAATGATGACAAAGCCTACAAGGTCTTCATCACGGCAATCAGCAAGCATCGGGTGTGGGAGCGTGAGGCCGCGGCGAAAGCCATTCCGGCGTGATGCACAAACAGGGTGCCCATCAGGGCACCCTGTTTCGTCATGGGCGTCGTGGGATCAGCACCGCCTGGGCAGGTTGGTTGCGGTGAATCTCGTGGCTTTGCTGCAAGGCAAAATCACCGTCGAGTTTTTTAACGCGTTTGCCCAGCAAGGTTTGCAGCCAGGGTGCATCCTGCTTGCGCGGCACCTGGAACACCACATCGCACTGGTAATTGATCACATCACTGGCGATGTCATCGAGTTGCTTGCGCATTTCGCGAATATTGGTGGTTTTCAACGCAACCACGGTGCTTGGCGCGGTCGGGTCGATCAGCTTGGCGGCAGGGCGGGCTTCGGCGGCTTTCAGGGCGGCCTCGGCTTTGTCGAGCTCGGCCTTGCGCGCCTGGGCGATAGCACCGTTGACGCCGCCCGTCAGCGCCGGCGCCTTGGGCATCAGCGCACGGGCGCGGGCCAGGGCAGTGGCCGCCGCGTTCACATCGCCCTTTTGCAGGACGATCTGGCTGCGTTGCAGATAGGCTTCGGCCAATTGACGCTGGTACTGCTCGATCCGGCTGTCATTCGGCGCCTGGCTTTGCAGGGTGGCGAGTTGATCTTCGGCAGTGGCCAGCTCGCTGCTGGCGATGCTTTGCTCCAACTGCTGCCAGGCATCAGGCTGGGCAGGCACGGCAGCGTTGTCGGCCGGGGTGCTGGAGCACGCGGCGAGGATCAGTGAAAACGCGGCAAGGAGCAGATAACGGGAGGCGAACGGCTTCATTCCTGCGACTCTCTATTTGCGCAAAAAGCGAGCAAGTCTACACCCAGTCCGCAGACTCGAAAATAACTCTTCAGGACCCCGCGCGTTTTTAAATGTCGCAGGGTGCAACCGCTTTGGCTGCACCCCACGTCTTCAGCGCCGGGGCAGTGCCAGGCTCAGCAAGAATAGCACTGCGGCGCAGACCACGATGGACGGCCCGGCCGGCGTGTCCTTGAACCACGACAACGCCAGGCCGCCGCACACCGCGGTAACCCCCAGCAGGCTGGCGCCCAGGGCCATTTGTTCCGGCGAGCGGGCGTGACGTTGCGCCGCAGCGGCGGGAATGATCAATAGCGAGGTAATCAGCAGGACGCCGACGATCTTCATCGCCACGGCAATCACCACTGCGATCAGTAGCATCAGCGCCAGGCGCAGCGCGGCGACCGGCAAACCTTCGACCATGGCCAGTTCTTCGTGCACGGTGACTGCCAATAGCGGGCGCCACAGCACCACCAGCAACAGCAGCACCGCAGCGCTGCCGCCGAGAATCCAGGCCAGATCCCCCGGGCTGATCGCCAGCAGGTCGCCGAACAGGTAGGCCATCAGGTCGATGCGCACATCGTGCATGAAGCTCAGCACCACCAGGCCAAGGGAAAGCGTGCTGGGTGCCAGAATCCCCAGCAGAGTGTCGGAGGCCAGCGGCTGGCGTTGTTGCAAGGTCACCAGCAAGATCGCCAGCAACAGGCAGCCGACAGTCACCGCCAGCGCCGGGCTGACATCCAGCACGAAACCCAGGGCGACGCCGAGCAACGCAGCGTGGGACAGGGTGTCGCCAAAATAGGCCATGCGCCGCCAGACCACGAAGGATCCCAGAGGGCCGGCGACCAGTGCCAGGGCCAAACCTGCGAGCAGGGCGTAAAGCAGAAAATCAGCCATGCTTGCAGTGATCTCCATGAACGTGGCCGCCTTTGGCCGGGGCAACCACCGAGCCGTGCAGGTCGTGGGCGTGGTCGTGATGGTGGTGATAGATCGCCAGGCTCGGCGCGTTGCTGCCGAACAGCTCGACGAACGCCGGGTCGCCGCTGACCTGCTCGGGGTGGCCGGAGCAGCAGACATGACGGTTGAGGCAGACCACCTGGTCGGTGGTGCTCATGACCAGATGCAGGTCGTGGGAAACCATCAGCACGCCGCAGCCATGGCGGTCGCGCAGACGGGTGATCAGGCTGTACAGCTCGGACTGCCCGGCGACGTCGACGCCCTGCACCGGCTCATCGAGCACCAGCAGCTCGGGCTCGCGCAGCAGTGCGCGGGCCAGCAGCACACGCTGCATCTCGCCGCCGGAAATCCCCTGGATCGGGCTGTCGATGACCTTTTCGGCGCCGACTTCCATGAGTGCCGACAACGCTGCGGCGCGATCAACGCCGGGCACCAGGCGCAAGAAGCGCAGTACCGAAAGCGGCAAGGTGGCATCGACCTGAAGCTTTTGCGGCATGTAGCCGATGCGCAGCCGCGGCTTGCGCCAGACCGTACCGGTATGCGGCTTGAGCAGGCCGAGCACGGCGCGTACCAAGGTGGTCTTGCCGGCGCCGTTGGGGCCGATCAGGGTGACGATCTGCCCCGGTTCCACGGCCAGGTCGATGCTGTCGAGCACCGCTTGGCCGGCGAAGCTCACGCCCACCTGCTCGAGGCGAATCAGCGCATTGCTCATCAGGCGCTCCGGCAGTTGCTGCACAGGCCGACCACTTCGACCGTTTGTGCTTCGACGCTGAAGCCGACGTCTTTAGCGCTGGCGACGATGGCGTCGCTGATGCTGCGCTGCTCAAGCTCGATGGCCACGTGGCATTCGCGGCAAATCAGGAACTGGCCCTGGTGCGCGTGCTCGGGGTGGCTGCAGCCGATAAAGGCGTTGAGCGAGGCAATGCGGTGCACCAGGCTGTTTTCCAGGAGGAAATCCAGCGCCCGGTACACGGTCGGCGGCGCGGCCCGGCGACCGTCCTGCTCGCTCAGCACGGCGAGGATGTCGTAGGCGCCCAGCGGCTTGTGGCTCTGCCACACCAGCTCCAGCACGCGGCGGCGCAAAGCGGTCAGGCGCACACCCTGGCGTGCGCACAGCGCATCGGCCTCGGCCAGGGCGCTGTGTACGCAATGGGAGTGGTCGTGGGGGCGGTTGGCCAGCGGGGTTTTAGGCATGAGCGGCGACGGTTCTGATTGGAGACGTTATTATGTTACCTGTTTCAGCCCCTGTGAGTGGTCATCGTGTCCCGAATTTTTGCCCTTTTTGTCGCTTTTATCGCCACTCTGGTGATGGCCCAGGCACAGGCCGAAGTGCGTGTGCTGACCAGCATCAAGCCCCTGCAACAGATCGCTGCGGCGGTTCAGGACGGCGTCGGTACGCCTGAAGTGCTGCTGCCGCCAGGCGCCTCGCCGCACCATTACGCCCTGCGTCCTTCCGACGTACGGCGGGTGGCCGACGTCGACCTGCTGTACTGGATCGGCCCGGACATGGAGGGCTTTCTGCCGCGTGTGCTCAAAGGCCGCAGCAAGCCAAGCGTTGCCGTGCAGGAACTGCCCGGCCTGCACCTGCGCCATTTTGGCGAAGATAGCCACTCCCATGACGAAGATGGCGACGATCATGACCATGATCATCGCCCCGGCAGTCTCGATGCCCACCTCTGGCTGTCATCGGTCAACGCCCGGGTGATCGCCGCCAGGATCGCCGCAGACCTCAGCACTGCCGATCCGGCCAATGCCGCGCGCTACCAGAGCAACCTCAAGGCCTTCGGCGAGCGTCTGGATGCGCTGGACGGGCGCCTGAAAAAGCGCTTGAGCGGTGTCAGCGGCAAACCGTTCTTCGTTTTTCACGAGGCATTTGACTACTTCGAGTCGGCCTATGGTCTGAAACACACCGGGGTGTTCAGCGTGGCCGCCGAAGTGCAGCCGGGTGCCCAACACGTGGCGGCGATGCGCAAACGCCTGCAGGAAGTGGGCAAGACCTGTGTGTTCAGCGAGCCGCCACTGCGCCCACGTTTGGCTGAGACGCTGACGGCGGGGCTGCCGGTGACCCTGGCGGAGCTGGACGCGCTGGGTGGTACGGCGCCGGCCAGTGCCCAGGGCTACGAGCAGTTGCTGGAGACGCTGGGGAATGATCTGGCGGGGTGCCTGGAGAAGTTGTGACGCCCCGATCGCAGGGGCAAGCCCGCTCCAACCTATTGTAGGAGCGGGCTTGCCCCGCGATGTTTCACAGCGCGAACGGCAACGCTATCTCTACCTGCTGGCGCGCCGCCAGGCGTACTTCGAAGTCGGCCGGGTCGTGAATCAGCACGTCCATCCCGGCAAACGATTCGGCGGCAATCAGGCGCGACAGCCAGAAGCGCACGCAGGCAATGCGCAGCATCACCGGCCACAGGTTGGCCTCGGCCGAGGTGAACGGTCGCAGCGCTGCATAAGCGCCGAGCAACGCCCGCGCCCGTGGGCCGTCGATGATGCCGGCGTCGTCACAGCACCAGTCGTTCAGGGTAATCGCCAGGTCGTAGAGCATCGGCCCCGAGCAGGCGTTGTAGAAGTCGATCAGGCCGGTCAGGTGGGTGCCTTCGAACAGCACGTTGTCGCGGAACAGGTCGGCATGCAGGTTGGCCCGCGGCAGGGCCATGATCTGCGCCTTGTGCTCGACAACTTCGTCCAGGCACGCCTGCAGCAACTGGCGTTGTTCGGCGTTCAGGCGCGGCATCAGTTCGGCGCCGGTTTCCAGCATCCAGTCCAGGCCGCGGTCGGTCTTGCGTTCCAGGACCTTGTCGCGGGTGGCCAGGTGCAGGTGCCCGAGCAGTTCGCCAACCTGTACGCAGTGCTGATTATTGGCGCTCTTGATGTGCTTGCCCGGCAGCCGTGGTTGCAGCAGCGCAGGTTTGCCGGCCAGTTCGCGCAGGGCTACGCCGTCGTTGCCACGCAAGGCGTAGGGCACCGGCAGGTCGGCCTCATGCAGTACGTCGAGCAGTTCGATGAAGAACGGCAGGTCCTGGATCGGCCCGCGTTCGACCAGCGTCAGCACGTACTCGCCCTGTTCCAGACTGACAAAGAAGTTGCTGTTCTCGGTACCGGCGGCAATGCCCTGGAAGTCCCGCAGGCGGCCCAGGCCGTACGGCGCCAGAAAGGTTTCCAGCTCAGGCCGGGTCAGGGGGGTGAAGACTGACATGATCAAAAATTGCCCATACGGGCACTTCAGCAGGGAAGTGCCAGGTTGATGTAAAGGGTACGGCCTACTTCCACTCGAAGATTTTCCACGACGGGATCAGCATGTCCGGCTGGTCGGAGCGGACGAAATTGCCGTCCGAGCCATCGGCACGTACCAGGAAATAAGGTTTGCCGCCTTTGGGCGTCACCTTGATTGCATACAGGAAGCCATTTTGCCGGTATTCCTGGATGGTTTTGTCGCCTTCCGTGCGAATGGTTACCTCTGGATCAGCCGATGGCGCGTCATCCGCTGCCACGGCGACGACCGGAGTGACTGCCAACAGGCTGAGCAGCAACAGGCGATTTAGTGTACGCATGATAACCTTGTCCCTTTGTCGTCAATGTTCCGGACATTCTAGCGCCGGGCCCGTCGAAAAGGTTGATTCTGCACATGAGCCAAGCTCCCCTCGTCCTGGTGGACGGTTCCTCGTACCTGTACCGCGCCTTTCACGCGCTGCCACCACTGACTACCTCCAAGGGCCTGCCGACCGGCGCGGTCAAGGGCGTGCTGAACATGCTCAAGAGCCTGCGCAAGCAGTATCCGGACAGCCTGTTCGCGGTGGTCTTCGACGCCAAGGGCGGCACTTTCCGCGACGAAATGTTTGCCGAGTACAAGGCCAACCGGCCGAGCATGCCCGACGACCTGCGCGTGCAGATCGAGCCGCTGCACGCCAGCGTGCGAGCCCTGGGCTATCCGCTGCTGTGCGTCGAAGGCGTAGAAGCCGACGACGTGATTGGCACCCTGGCGCGCAGCAGCGCCGCGGCCGGGCGCCCGGTGATCATTTCCACCGGCGACAAGGACATGGCCCAGCTGGTCGACGGCCACATTACGCTGGTCAACACCATGACCGGTACCGTGCTCGACGTCGCTGGCGTGCACGAGAAATTCGGCGTCGGTCCTGAACACATCATCGACTTCCTCGCCCTGATGGGCGACAAGGTCGACAACATCCCAGGCGTACCGGGCGTGGGTGAAAAGACCGCGGTGGGCCTGCTGACCGGTATCGGTGGCGGCCTGAGCGACCTGTACCAGAACCTCGACAAGGTGCCGACCCTGGCCATTCGCGGCGCCAAGACCCTGCCGGCCAAGCTGGAAGAACACCGCGACGCGGCGTTCCTGTCCTACGAGCTGGCCACCATCAAGATCGACGTGCCCCTGGACGTCGAAGTCGATGCGCTGGTGTGCGGCGAGCCTGATCGTGACGCGCTGCTGGCGCTGTACACCGAGATGGAGTTCAAGAGTTGGGTCGACGAAGTTCAGCGCGACGCCAAGCGCGCCGGCCAGGAAGTGGTGGTCGAAGCGCCGCAGGAAGTGGTCGAGGCCCGGTACGAAACCATCCTCGACCAGGCCCGTTTCGATGCCTGGCTGGAAAAGCTGCGCCAGGCGCCGCTGTTTGCCTTCGACACCGAAACCACCGGCCTCGATGCCCAGCAGGCGCAACTGGTCGGTGTGTCGTTCGCGGTCCAGGCCCATGAAGGCGCTTATGTGCCGCTGACTCACTCCTACATGGGCGTGCCCGAGCAGCTTGACCGCGACAGCGTGCTGCTGGCGCTCAAGCCGCTGCTGGAAGACCCGGCCAAGGTCAAGGTGGCGCAGAACGCCAAGTACGACATGAACATCCTGGCCAACTGCGCCATCGGTGGCGACATTGCCAATGGCATCCAGATGCAGGGCGTGGCCTACGACACCATGCTCGAGTCCTACGTGCTTGACTCCACCGCCACCCGTCACGACATGGACAGCCTGGCGCTCAAGTACCTGAACCACACCACCATCGGCTTTACCGACATCGCCGGCAAAGGTGCCAAGCAACTGACCTTCGATCAGATCAGCCTGGAACAGGCCGGCCCCTATGCCGCCGAAGACGCTGATGTCACCCTGCGCCTGCATCAGACCCTGCAGCAGAAGCTGGCGAGCATTCCGAGCCTGCAGTCGGTACTGACCGACATCGAAATGCCGCTGGTGCCGGTGCTGGCCAAGATCGAGCGCCAGGGTGCGCTGGTCGATGCCAAGCTGCTGGGCGTGCAGAGCATCGAGCTGGGCGAGAAAATGGCCGAGCTGGAGCGCCAGGCCTTCGAAATCGCTGGCGAAGAATTCAACCTCGGTTCGCCCAAGCAGCTTGGTGTGATCCTCTACGACAAGCTCGGCATGCCGGTGCTCAACAAGACCGCCAAGGGCCAGGCTTCCACTGCCGAAGCGGTGCTGGCGGAACTGGCCGACATGGACTTCCCGCTGCCCAAGGTGCTGATGCAGTACCGCTCCCTGAGCAAGCTCAAGAGCACCTACACCGACCGCCTGCCGGAGCAGATCAACCCGCGCACCGGGCGTATCCACACCTCCTACCACCAGGCGGTGGCGGCCACCGGGCGCCTGTCGTCCAGCGACCCGAACCTGCAGAACATCCCGATCCGTACCGCTGAAGGCCGGCGTATTCGCCAGGCCTTCGTCGCTGCGCCGGGCTACAAACTGCTGGCGGCGGACTATTCGCAGATCGAACTGCGGATCATGGCCCACCTGGCCCAGGACGAAGGCCTGCTGCACGCGTTTCGCAACGACCTGGACGTGCACCGCGCCACCGCTGCCGAGGTTTTCGGCGTCGAGCTGGAGCAGGTCACTACTGATCAGCGCCGCAGTGCCAAGGCCATCAACTTTGGCCTGATCTACGGCATGAGCGCCTTTGGCCTGGCCAAGCAGATCGGCGTCGACCGCAAACAGTCCCAAGCCTACATCGATCGTTACTTCGCCCGTTACCCGGGCGTGCTGGCCTATATGGAGCGCACCCGCGCCCAGGCTGCCGAGCAAGGCTATGTCGAAACCCTGTTTGGCCGGCGCCTGTACCTGCCGGAGATCAACGCCAAGAACCCGGCCCTGCGCAAAGGTGCCGAGCGCACGGCGATCAACGCGCCGATGCAGGGCACGGCAGCCGACATCATCAAGCGCGCGATGGTCGCTGTGGATAACTGGCTGAGCGATTCGGGGCTGGATGCCCGGGTGATCCTCCAGGTGCACGACGAATTGGTGCTAGAGGTGCGCGAAGACCTGATCGAGCAAGTGCGCGAGCAAATTCGTCCACACATGAGCGGTGCCGCGCAGTTGGACGTTCCGCTGCTGGTTGAGGCCGGTGTGGGGTCAAATTGGGGCGAAGCACACTAAAAATGCGCTGAAATTCGGGGAAAAGCTGCGGCATATCGTCGCGGCTTTTTAGCTGGCCTGATGCCATTAGCGCCGGAAATTTCCCATCTATCGCAAATAGTTTTTAAACGTCAGGAACTAAACCGGTGAACCGCGACTCAGAGTAACTGAATGGCTGGTGAAGCCCTTCGATGCTCCTATGTTGTGTTAAGTGTTGGCAGATATCTGGACCCCGCCCTAGCGGTCCGGAACTTGGACCCCGAACTTCCCCCTCCCCATACGAAGTCCGGGGTTTTTTTTGCCCGGCGTTTGCCGGGCAGCCCTTATTCTGCGGGCTTGTCCGCCAGTTCCATCCAGCGTGCCAAAACGCCGTAAGCCTCTTCCAGGCCCTGGCGCTTGGGCGCCGAGAACAGCTGGATCGAGACGCTGTCGCCCCAGCCTTTGCGAATTTCCGCCTGCACCTTGAGCAGGGTGTTCTTGGCCGCGCCGAAGGTCAGTTTGTCGGCCTTGGTCAGCAGGATATGCATCGGCATGCCCGAAGCGCGCGACCAGTCGAGCATCATCATGTCGAAGTCGGTCATCGGATGGCGCACGTCCATCATCAAGATCAAGCCCTTCAAGGCCTCGCGGCTGCCCAGGTAGGCCTCCAGGTGGCGCTGCCAGTGCTGCTTGAGCGGGATCGGCACCTTGGCATAACCGTAGCCCGGCAAGTCGACCAAACGCCGTTCATCGTCCAGACTGAAGAAGTTCAACAGCTGGGTGCGCCCCGGGGTTTTCGAGGTGCGCGCCAGGCTGGCGTGGGTCAGGGTGTTCAGGGCACTGGACTTGCCAGCGTTGGAGCGGCCGGCAAAGGCCACTTCATAGCCCTGGTCGGGCGGACACTGGTCGACCTTGGCAGCACTGATGGCGAATTTGGCCTGTTGGCAGAGGCCGAGGATGGGGTTTTTGACTTGCATGGGATATCCGGTGTGGGCGTTGCCAGAGGCGGGCTCGGCAAGCGGTGTCGTTTCCGTTTCAGTAACGGGAGTATATAATGCCCCAGATTTTGTGTGCGCATTATCCCAGCGTAGGAGGATGTGCACGGGGGCATCGGATTCAAGCTTGCGCATTAGAACGCAGTGCAGCCCCCAACCCTGAAAGGTCGTTCGCATGACGAAATGGCTGCTTGTTGTCGGTGTCTTGATACCGTTATTCAGCGCTCAGGCTACACAGGATCCCGAGGCGTTGTACAACCGCACGTGTGCGGCTTGTCACGCCGGGCAGCTGCCACAGGCACCGAAAGCGGGTGATCGTGCGGCTTGGGAGCCAAGACTGGCGAAGGGTATGGAGATACTGGTGGTGCATGTCACCCAGGGTTTCAAGGCTATGCCAATGCGTGGATTGTGCATGGACTGCAGTGCCGAGGACTACCAGGCGATCATCCAGTGGATGAGCCGGAGTCCCGATACATAACTCTTTCACCCTTAGCCGTAGTTGGATTAGCTGATGAACAAACTACTCGTGAGTCTGCTGTTGACCTTGGGCATCACCGGTGCAGCCAATGCCGCAGAGCCTATCAAAGGGGATGCCGCTGCTGGTCAGGCCAAAACTGCTGTATGTGGCGCTTGTCACAATCCGGACGGCAATAGCCTGGCGCCGAACTTCCCGAAACTTGCAGGCCAGGGTGAGAAGTACCTGGAAAAACAATTGCACGACATCAAGTCGGGCAAGCGCACCGTGCTGGAAATGACCGGCATGCTGGCCGCCTTCAGCGACCAGGACCTGGCCGACATCGCCGCCTACTTCTCCAGCCAGAAAGGCAGCGTTGGCGCGGCTGATCCGAAGCTGGTCGAGCGCGGTCGCGCGCTGTTCAATGGCGGCGACGTCGAAAAAGGCCTGCCGGCCTGCACCGGCTGCCATTCGCCTAATGGCGCAGGCATCGCCCTGGCCGGTTTCCCGCACCTGGGTGGCCAGCACTCCAGCTACGTAGCCAAGCAGCTGACCGACTTCCGCGAAGGCAACCGCACCAACGATGGCGACGCCACGACCATGCGCACCATTGCCGCCAAGCTGAGCAACAAGGACATCGAAGCACTGTCCAGCTACATCCAGGGTCTGCATTGATCCGTGCTTTAACGCTGGGTTAATACTGCGGCGCAAAGATGAAAAGGGTGGCTTCGGCCGCCCTTTTTTGTGCCCGCTGCCGTTACACTAACGAACTCGGGCCAGCCTCGGCCTGTCCTACGACCGGTCGCGCCAAGGCGACTCAATAGACTGCTCAGGAGTAAAGCATGCGTAATCTGATTCTCGGCGCCGCGCTGGTCACCGCCAGCCTCTTCGGCATGACTGCCCAGGCCGCCGAACCGGTAGCCTTTGACCAGTATACCGAGCTGAGCAACCCGGTTCCGGTGTCGGTCCCTGGCAAAATCGAGGTGGTCGAGCTGTTCTGGTATGGCTGCCCGCACTGCTACAGCTTCGAGCCAGTGGTCAACCCGTGGGTCGAGAAGCTGCCGAAAGACGTCAACTTCAAGCGCATTCCGGCCATGTTCGGCGGCCCTTGGGATGCTCACGGGCAGATGTTCCTGACTCTCGAAGCCATGGGTGTCGAACACAAGGTTCATGCTGCCGTGTTCGAGGCGATCCAGGTTCAGCGCAAGCGCCTGACCAAGCCGGAAGAGATGGCTGACTTCCTCGAAACCCAAGGCGTTGATCGCGCCAAGTTCCTCGCCACCTTCAACTCTTTTGCCATCAAGGGCCAGGTGAAGCAGGCCAAAGAGCTGGCGAAAAAGTACGGCATCACTGGCGTTCCGAGCATGGTCGTCAACGGCAAGTATCGCTTTGACCTGGGCAGCGCCAAGGGACCGGAAGGCGTGCTGAACGTTGCTGACTACCTCATCGACAAGGAGCGCGCCGCTAAGTAAGCGGCGCCAGCCATGCGCCGCTGGAGAACCGAGCGAGGCGTTGGCCTGTGTGATCCGCAGGTCAATGAACATCACCTGCAGGCTAACGGCCTGCCAGAGGACGGCCGGCTGCGGCTGCTCAGTTTCAACATCCAGGTCGGCATCAGCACCGAGCGTTACCGCCATTACCTGACCCGTGGCTGGCAGCATCTGCTGCCGCACACCGGGCGGGCCGGCAACCTGCAGAAAATCGGCGACCTGCTCGCCGACTTCGACCTGGTTGCCCTGCAAGAGGCCGATGGCGGCAGCCTGCGCTCAGGCTACGTCAATCAGGTCGAGCACCTGGCCCAGCTCGGCGCCTTCCCTTACTGGTACCAGCAGCTCAACCGCAACCTCGGGCGCCTGGCCCAGCACAGCAACGGTGTGCTCAGCCGCCTGAAGCCGCAACTGCTTGAAGACCACCCGCTACCCGGCCCGGCTGGCCGCGGGGCGATCCTGGTGCGTTTCGGCGAGGGTGAAGACGCCCTGGTGGTGGTAATGATGCACCTGGCCCTGGGGTCCAAGACCCGCGCCCGGCAGCTTGCCTACATTCGCGAACTGATCGGCGGCTACCGCCATCAGGTTTTGATGGGCGACATGAACACCCATGCCACCGACCTGCTAGAGCACTCGCCGCTGCGCGACCTCGGCCTGATTGCGCCCCAGGTTCAAGCCACCTTCCCCAGTTGGCGGCCGCAACGCTGCCTTGATCATATTCTGCTCAGCCCGAGCCTGACCCTGGAGCGGGTCGAGGTTCTGGCCCAGCCTATTTCCGATCATCTACCGGTCGCGGTTGAGATTCGTTTGCCTGATGCCCTTGCTGTGGATACGCTGCCCGCTTTGAGCTAATTGCCATTACCCTCTGCGGACCCAGGCATGACCGACGAAGCCCAGCGCTGGAAAGAAAAATACCTCAAGAGTATCGAACAGCAAGAGAAGCTGGAGCGCCGTTGGGAGGCTCGTCTCGACCTGTTGCGCCGTGGCCTTGTGCGCAGCACGCTGGCCGCCGAAGGCAGTGACCGCGCGGTGGACCAGTGCATGAAGGAAATGCGCGAGGTGATCCGCACCGACAACATGGACGCCGCCCTCGCCGGCTTGATCCCGCGCCTGGAAAAGGCCGTGCTCGATTCCGAGCAGCGCCGGGAAACCCGGATCGCCCAGGTCACCACCGCCCTCACCTCACTGGTCAGCCAGTTGCAGACCCTGCCCTTGCCCAGCGACGTCAGCCGGCCGCTGAAAAAGTTCGCCAAGCAGGTCGAGGCCCGCGCCAGCCAGTCGCGCGAGATGCCCCTGCTGCTGGGAGAGCTGAGCGGCCTGCAGGGCCAGGCACTGTCGGCGCTGGAGCGGCCTGAAGAAGCGCAGCGCCCGGGTTTGTTGCAGCGCCTGTTCGGCAATCGCGACGGCGAGCCGGAAGAAGCCCTGCAACCGGCTCTCGCCGTTGCGGTACCGGCGGCTACTGAGGGCAGAGAACAGCCCGTGGCCGTGGCGCCCGAACCCGCCGCTATCGATGTTGATGAGCTGCAGCCCTTGCCGGTTGCTGCAGAGGTCGTTGCCGAGGCGTATGAGACTGCAGCCGTGGAGCCCCAAGCCAGCGCGCAGCCGCAGTTTGAAGGTACATCCGAGCCTGAGCCGGTTGCCGAGCTGCCAATCGAGCCAGCAGCTGAAGTTGAACTGCCAGCGCTACCCGAGCCGGTCACACTGGACTCCGAGCAGGATGTACTGGCCTTGCTCGAGCACAGCCCGGACGAGCCGCAGGCTGACCTGGCAGAAGCAGAGCCGGTAGATGACGAAGAGGCCCAGTACGCCCTGCCCGACGGCACCGAGCCCACCTATAGCTCGGTCGCGGCGCATATCGAAGACACCCTACTCGGCCTGCTCGACGACCTGACCCTGCCCGAACGCCACAAGGCCCAGGCGCAGTCAATGCGCGAGCGCCTGGAGCACGGCCTGAACTGGTACGAGCTGCTGCCGGTGCTGGATGACCTGGCGGTGCTGATGCTGGCAATCAACGACAGCGGCCAGCACGAGTTTGAAGCCTACCTGCAGCAACTCAACGAGCGCCTGGAGTCGTTCCAGAGCCACCTGCACGAAGCCAGCGCAGGCCACGCCGACAACACCTCGGCAGCCCGCGACCTCGACAGCCAGCTGCGCGAGCAGGTCGATGGCCTGCAAAGCAGCGTGCAGGGCGCGGCCGACCTGGGCAGCCTCAAGCACATCCTGGAAAACCGCCTCGAAGGCTTGCTCGGCACCATGGACGAGCACCAGCAGCAGCGTGACCAGCGCGAGCAGGACATGGCCAGCCGTCTGCAAGGCCTGGCCGAGCGGGTGGCGAGCATGGAGCAGGAAGCCCTGGGCTACCGCGAGCACCTTGAAGAGCAGCGCCAGAAAGCCCTGATTGATCCGCTCACCGGGCTGCCCAACCGCGCCGCCTGGTCGGAGCGGGTTGATCAGGAAGTACTGCAATGGCAGGAAAGCGGCGGCCATCTGTTGATGGCGATCCTCGACCTCGACCATTTCAAGCGTATCAACGACAGCTATGGCCACCTGGCCGGTGACAAGGTTTTGAAAATAGTCGCCAGCGTGCTGCGCAAGCGCCTGCGCGGCCAGGATTTCATCGCCCGCTTTGGTGGTGAGGAGTTTGTCCTGCTGATCCCGCAAACCTCGCTGCCAGCTGGCTGTCAGCTGGCGGAAGCTCTGCGGGCAGCCATCGAAGCCTGCCCGTTCCACTTCAAGGGCGAGCGGGTGACCATTACCCTGTCGATCGGCATCAGCGCGTTTCGCAGCGGTGAGCGCAGCGAGGTGGTGCTCAAGCGGGCAGACGAAGCGCTGTACCGGGCGAAACATCTTGGTCGAAATCGCGTCGAACAGGGCTGAGTGGCAAGGGCGAGGATACGTTAAGCTTACGCTTTGCAGACTCTCATCACAGTGCCCTCTTCATGAAAGCGTTTTTCACCGCCCTCCTGCTGCTGACGCTGGCAGGTTGCACCAGCGGTTTGCGGATCGACCGCAGCCATACTTCGGTCAACCAGGACGAACGTATCCAGTTCGTCGTCCTGCATTACACCAATGCTTCGCTGGAGCGTTCGCTGAACTTGCTCACCCACGGCGAAGTCAGCAGCCACTACCTGATCGGCGACTCGCCGGCGACCGTCTACCAGCTGGTGGACGAGAGCCGTCGTGCCTGGCACGCCGGTGACAGCCAGTGGGATGGCCGCACCTGGCTCAACTCCACCTCGATCGGCATCGAGATCGTCAACCCCGGCTATACCGACACGCCGACCGGGCGGGTCTGGCACCCCTACACCGAGGCGCAGGTCCAGGCGCTGATCGTCCTGCTCAAGGACATCGTCAAGCGCAACAACATCAAGCCGCGCTACATCATCGGCCACAGCGACATCGCCCCGCTGCGCAAGCTCGACCCGGGCCCGATGTTCCCCTGGAAGCGTCTGGCGGACGCAGGCCTTGGGGTCTGGCCGAATGCCCAGGCCGTGGCCCAGCAGCAGGCGTACTTCAGCGTCAATCCACCGAGCATCAGCTGGTATCAGCAGCAGTTGAAGCGCTTCGGCTACGCCATCGAGCAAACCGGCGAGAATGATGTCAGCACCAAGCACGTGCTGGCAGCCTTCCAGATGCGCTTTCGCCCGCAGCGTTTCGATGGCGTGCCGGATGCCCAGACGGCGGCCATGTTGCAGGTGCTCAACAGCCGTCGTTGAGCCCCCACCGCCCAACGGGCAGGCTGACTTGACTGGCAGTTGCTATACCTCTTGGTATTCAACTGGATAATTATTGATGTCAGCTGCCCTCTCGGTGTTGCGCCATTTGCTCTATCGTCCCTGGTTACTGGCCACACTCGCGGCTACGGCCAGCGCGATCCTGCTGCTCATGGCCAGCGTCGGTGTGGCCATGCACCAGATGCAGCAAAGCGAAATCGAGCAGATGAACGCCAAGGGCGAGCGCTTTCTGGTGCGCCTGGAGCAGATCTTCGGTCAGTTGCGCGAAGGCGTCGATCAACTGCAGTCGCAACCCGTGCGCGGGTGCGATGCCAGCATGCTGACGGCTTTGCAGCAGGTCGCCTTCAATTATCGCTTCGTCTACGAAGCCGCTTACGTCGATGGTAATGTTGCCTGTTCCAACCGGGTTGGCGAGCGCACCATCAACCCGCTGCGGCCTGCGGATATCCAGGGCCCGACCTATAGCTACTGGCTTAACACTACCACCGAGCCGGATGACAACCTGGCGGCGCTGATGCTGGGCCGGGGCAAGTTCCTGGTCGCCACCTCTCGCGGGCACATCACCGACGTGGTTGACCTGCCGCCCGAAGGCAGCCTGCTGGTGGTGCTCGACAACGGCACACGGGCGGTACCGGTGCTGGGCCCGCCGCAGGTCTGGCCGCCGTCCGCCGATTGGCCGCCGGCCTCAAGTGGTTCGCTGCTGGAGCTCCCGGATCGGCTGATCTACCGCATGCCGACCAAGTCACCGGACTATCAACTGGTGCTGATCGCGCCCAGGGCCAGCATGCCGCTGAAGATGAACGGCATTCTCTGGCTGTTGTTCCCCGGTAGCCTGGTACTGGCCTGGTGCATTGGCTGGCTGGTGTTACAGCTGATTCGCCAACGTCGCTCGATGAGTTCGGAGCTGCAGGGCGCGCTGCGCCGGGGCGAATTGCAGGTGCTTTACCAGCCTATTTTCGAGCTCAACAGCCGCCGCTGTGTCGGAGCCGAAGCACTGGTGCGCTGGCGTCGCTCGGATGGCACGCTAACCAGCCCCGACCTGTTCATCCCGTTGGCGGAGAACACCGGGCAGATCCGCCAGATCACCGATTTCGTCCTGCAGCGGGTGCTCGAGCAACTCGGCCAGTTGCTGCGCGCCAACCGCCAGCTGTACATCTCGGTCAACCTTGCCGCTTGCGATGTGATGGTGCCGAGAATCGGCCGGGTGGCGGCACGCCTGCTGGCCATGCACCACGTGGCGGCCAGCCAGATTGCCTTCGAAGTTACCGAGCGTGGGCTGATCGATGTGGTGGTGGCCCGGGACAACCTGCAGGCCTTGCGCGCGGTCGGGCACCAGGTGTTGATCGATGACTTTGGTACTGGCTACTGCAGCCTGGCCTACCTGCAAACCTTGCCGGTCGACTGCCTGAAGATCGACAAGGCCTTTATCGATGCCCTGGGCCATGACGCAGCCAGCAGCGGCGTGGCCCCGCACATCATCCGCATGGCCCATGCCCTGCAGCTACGGGTGATTGCCGAAGGCATCGAGTACGAAGACCAGGCCCTGCTGCTCAATAGCGAAGGGGTCAATTATGGCCAGGGCTGGTTGTTCGCCCATCCGCTCAATGCACGCCAGTTCATCGAGCTGATCACCCGTGGCCGGCGGCTCGGGCCCCGGCGCATCGACGACGAAGCCTGAGCCGCAGGCGATTCAGACTGGCAAGGCCATATAGAACTGAGTGCCTTGCCCGGGCCGCGAGTACACACCCATGCGCCCGCCGTGCAACTGGACAATCTCCTTGCACAGCGCCAGGCCCAGGCCGGCACCGCCCTTTTTGCGTCCGACCTGGACGAAAGGTTCGAAGATTCTGCCCTGCTGGCCGTAGGCAATGCCCTCGCCGTTGTCTTCGATGCTGATAATCACCCGCTCGGCGTGGCGGCGTGCATGCAAGCGGATGCGCCCGGCGGTTGGCGTATGGCGCACGGCGTTGTCGAGCAGGTTGTCCATGACCCGGTCCAATTGCGCCGGATCGGCCTGGATACGCGGTAGCGGCGCAGTCAGCTCGACCTGCAGCTCGATCTGTTTGTCGTTGGCCGCGGCGGCAAAGCGTTCGCAGGCCCGGCCGAGCAGTTCGTCGATGGCGCAGGGGGTCAGGTCGAGTTTTTGCAGGCCGCTCTGGTAACGAGAGAAGTTCAGCAGGTCGTTGATTAGCTGGTTCAGGCGCTGCATCTCTTCGCCGATGGTGTCGGACAGATCGGCTTCCCGCGAGCCGGGGGCAAACTTCAGACGTTCGCGCAGCAGGCCGAAGGCCATGTGCATGCCGGTCACTGGCGTGCGCAGTTCATGAGACGCGCGCAGGACGAACTCGCTGCGTACCCGTTCGAAGGCACGTTGCTCGGTGACATCGTGCAGCACCATCACCGCGCCGAGGATTTGCCCTTGTGGGTGGCATACCGGCGTCAGGCTGTAGGAAAGCAGCCGGGTTTCTTCATCTATTTCCAGGCTGAGGTCGTCAGGCACGCGGTCGAGGGTGCCGCCGCGCAGTACCAGGCGCAGTTGCTCGTCCAGCTCCGGGCGTTGCAGGGCATCGCCAAGGCCTGTGCCCAGACGCGCATCTTCCCAGCCCAGTTGGCGCTGGGCGACCGGGTTGAGATGCTCCAGATGACCCTGGCGATCGATGATCAGCAGGCCGTCGTCGATACTGTCGAGCACCGCCTGCAAGCGCTGCTGGCCGGCCAGCACTTCGTCGATGTTGGTTGCCTGATGCTTGCGCAAAGCCTCGGCCATCAGGCCAAAGCGGCGGGTCAGCTGGTTCAGCTCCAGGGCGTGGGACACCGGCAGGGTGACCTCGAAGTTACCTTGGCCGATCTGGTCGGCCGCCTTGGCCAATGCTTCGATCGGCTGGCCGACCCGGCGGGCGATACCATGGGCGGTGACAAAACCGAGAATCAATACTGTCAGGCCCACCAGGCCGAGCAAACCGCCAATCAGCAGGGCGCGGTCATGGGCTTTCTGCTCGCTTTCATTAATGTGCTGCAAAGCGCGCTTGTGCGATTCGACCAGGTCGCTGCGCAACAGGTTGAAGGCATGGCCCAGGGGCTGGTCGGCGCCCAGGCTTTTCGAGGTGGCAGCACTGTTGCGGTAAGCCTGCAAAAAGGCCTGGTAGTCGAGGTTGGCCTTGGCAAAACCCTGGTCGCCCGGGCTTTCGTCGTCATGGTTGATGCCTTCGTCCAGTAGTTGCTGGAACTGGCGTTGCAAGGTTTCGAGGGCCGGCTTGTCCGGGGCGTCATCCAGCAGCAGGGTCAACTGCTCGCCCAGGTTCTGCCGCAGCTTCAGGCCCAGGTCGAGGGTTATCGAGTTTTCCCGCACCAGCGCCTGTTGCGCGCTGGCCATCTGCAGCACGCTGACCAGGCCCAGCAGCAAGCCGAACAGGGCGACGGTGATCAGCGCCGAAATGCTGAGGAAAAGCCGCGTGCGCAGCTTCATCGCCAGTTTCATAAGTTGTACTGCTTGCGCTTGCGGTACAGGGTCGAGGCGTCGATACCGAGGGTCTTGGCGGCCTGGTCGAGGGTTTCGCTGGTGGCCAGTACCGCACCGATATGGGCGCGTTCCAGTTCATCCAGGCTCAGCGCCGCGCCAATGCGCGGAGCATTGCTGGCCGGTTGTTCGGCCATGCCCAGGTGGCTGATTTCGACGCGCTCCTGGGCACAGATGATGCTCGCCCGCTCGACCACGTTGCGCAGTTCGCGGATGTTGCCCGGCCAGCGGTAGTTGAGCAGCGCGGCGCGGGCCTCCTCGCTGAAGGCGCGGGCCGGGCGCGAGTATTCCTTGACGAAGCGGGCAAGGAAGCGATCGGCCAGGGTGAGGATATCTTCACTGCGCTCGCGCAGGGGCGGCAGGTGCAGGGTGATGACGTTCAGGCGGTACAGCAGGTCTTCGCGAAAGCGCCCTTCGCGGACCATGTCCTCGAGGTTGAGGTTGGTCGCGGCCAGAATCCGCACATCGGCGCGGCGGGTCACCGGGTCGCCGACGCGCTCGTATTCCTTGTCCTGGATAAAGCGCAGCAGCTTGGGCTGCAGGGTCAGCGGGAAATCGCCGATTTCATCGAGGAACAAGGTCCCGCCGTCAGCCTGGTTGACCCGCCCCAGGGTGCTTTCGCTGGCACCGGTAAAGGCCCCGCGGCTGTGGCCGAACAGCTCGCTTTCCATCAGCTCGGCCGTCAGCGACGGGCAGTTGATGGTCACGCAGGCCTTGCGCGCTCGCTTGCTCCAGCCGTGGATGGCGCGAGCCAGTTCGCCTTTACCGGTGCCGGACTCACCAAGAATGAGGATGTTTGCGTCGGTGGTGGCAACCTGGCGAGCGGTTTCCAGCACCACCATCATGGCCGGGCTGTGTGAGTCGAGGCCGTCCTTGGGCTTACGCACTTCGCCTTCCAGCGCTTCGAGGCGCGCCGACAACTGACGGACTTCCAGTTGCTTGGCCGTGGCCAGGCGCAACTGGTCCGGGCTGCAGGGCTTGACCAGGTAATCGGCGGCGCCGGCCTGGATCGCATCCACCGCCGTGTCGACCGCCGAATGCGCGGTGACGATCACCACGCGCATCCATGGCGCCTGGATACGCATCTGCGCCAAAACATCCAGGCCGTTGTCTTCGCCCAGGCGCAGGTCGAGGAAACACAAGTCGAAGACTTGCCGTTGCAGCAGGGTTTCGGCCTGCGCCGCGCTGTTGGCGGTGGCAACGCTGTAGCCTTCATCTTCAAGACAGTAACGAAAGGTTCGCAGGATGGCGGACTCATCGTCGACCAGCAGAATACGGCCTTGATGTTCCTGGGCTGACTCCATTTCCTACGCTCCTTTGAGAATGATCTAGGTTAGTGTCGGAAAAATCGGGCAAGTTGCATGGTTCATTCTGATTCATTCCGTTGCCTGCATGGTAGCCGTTCGCCCAACACTTATCTAACTCACTGAAAAATCAGCAGTTGTTTATCCGCAAGGAACTGGCACGAGTACTGCGAAGACAAAAGACTCTGAGCCCTCGGAGGTTTTCTCATGTTCGCGCCCTATCCGTTGGCAGTCGCCACTGCCCTGTTCCTGCTGCTGCCGATGGCCAGCAGCGCCGCCGAATCACCGGCTTCCAGCGTGCAGCAGGCGCGCCAGGAAGGCGCCTTGCAAACCGCCCTGGCGCTCAACCGCTTGCTCAACCCATACAAGATCGAGGTCAGGGTCGAGGGCAGTACGGCGCATTTGCGCGGCGAGGTTGAGAACCAGGTCGAGCGCCAGCTGGCCGAAGCCGTTGCTCTGGCCACCCGCGGCATCGAAGCGGTGCAGAACGACCTCAAGGTCAATGCCGAACTGGTCGAGCAACCTTTGGAGCGGCGCGCCTATGCCCAGCGCCTGGAAGACGCGACCCTCGCCTCGATCATTCGCGCGCGTCTGCTGTGGAGCACCCACACCCAGGCAGCACCTATAGAAGTCGACAGCCGTGAGGGCGTGGTGACCCTGCGCGGCCAGGTCAGTAGCGCCGAAGCCAAAGAGCTGGCGGGAGTACTGGCCAGCTCCACCGAGGGCGTTTACCTGGTCAACAACCTCATCAGCCTGAGTGCGGCCGATCTGGCCAGGCAGCGTGAAGAGCGCCAGCAACAGGTGACCGAACCGCAGCTCAGCGACGCCTGGATCAATGCCAAGGTGCAGACCAGCTTCATGTACAGCCGCAACCTCGATGGCCCGAACATCAAAGTGGCGACCCAGGATGGCGTGGTGCGGTTGTCCGGCGAGGTGGTCAGCAGCGAACAGAAGACCATCGCCATCGAGGTCGCCCGGCAGATTCGCGGCGTGCGCGGGGTGGATGCCGACATGCTCAAGGTAGCAACCAAGGTGCAGGGCTGATCATGCAAAACGCACGAACGCTTGAGCCCGATCGTGCAGGATACGTTTTAGGCTGAACCGATGTATGTACATAAGTTGTTGATTTATAAGGATAAAAAATAGTTCCAAAGGCTGGCATGCAGGCTGCAATGACTACATCAAGTCAACAATAAAAGCAGCAGGAGGAGCACGGCATGAACCGCCAAACCGCCACCCTAGTGCAGGTTTCTTCGCTTCAGATGCGCCAGGGTCTGTTTTTCAGCCTGGCGCTGCTGCTGACCCTGATTGCCGGCCAGCTCTACAACAGCTGGGAAACCGCGCGCAGTGCCGAGCAGCTGGCTGCCCAGGCCGCGCTGGTGGCGCAGGTTCAGGCACAACGCCCGGTAGCTGCGCTGCAGGCCAGGGTCGCACTGTCTACGCCGGTGACCACTCCTGCCGTTGTCGACACTGCTGCACCACGTGATCGCTGGGTGTTTTAACCGAGCACCCAAGGACCTCTTCCAAAAACGGTAAGGAGAATCACCATGTTGAGTTGGGCCATCACCTTCCTGATTATCGCCATTGTCGCTGCCGTGCTGGGCTTCGGTGGTATCGCCGGCGCCGCTACCGGTATCGCGAAGATTCTGTTCATTATCTTCCTGGTGCTGTTCGTGGTGTCCTTCTTCTTTGGTCGCCGCGGTAGGGGCTGAGTATGAGCACAACGCTAGGCAGAGCCCTGGTTGCCGCCCTGATCATGGGCGGCAGCGCAGCGGCAATGGCGGCCAATGACGGCCAGGTCCGGGCCAACCAGATTCTTGGCTCGGACCCCGAATACCGGGAAACCTGGCAGGACGTGGTCAAAAACGAAGAACGCTTGCCCGAATGGGTCCTTAACCTGAGTGGTACTTCCGAGCAACAGATGTCGGCGGTTGAGGAAGATGGCGACAAGTATCTGGTCGGACCGTTGTGCGAATCCGAGCAGAAGTGCCTGAACAAGCGTCTGATTGTCGCCTTCAGTTGGGACAAGGACGAAGCCTACGGAATGCTGGTAGAAGTGCCCGAAGGCCTGCCGTCCGACAAGTCGCCCACACGCCACGCCGACTACCGTTGGCTGGGCAAGCCGGACGAAGGCATGCAGGCCCTGCTCAAGGAGCAGCTCAAACGTGATCCGAACTGGTACTGAGGTGTTGCTCACACTTCTGTACATATATAGAAGCTGAACCTTTTTTCATTTCAGGCTTCTATGCTGCGCCGCCCGAGGAAGGCAGGCGCATGACCAGGGGGCCGGGCTGCTCTGATTGTTTCAGGATCGGAGGGGCCTAGGGGTACAGGGAGTACCTCCGATGAGGGCCGGGTCAGGTGAAGCGGTAGCGGAAGTTGCGGGTCGGACAACTGCCTTCAGGCAGAGGTGTCCGACCGGACTTCCGTAGCGCTCTTTACGGCGATCGCTTTTTCCCCCGCAACAAATTCGTTTTTCCTACCGAAGCTGTCGACGCATATTTTTGCCCGACCGTACATCGATATTTTTTCGCCCCGCCGTCCTGGCAAAGTCGCTGCGATTTCACCCATTCGGATTGTCGAACAACGCCCTTTGTCACTCGGGCGCATACCTCTATATCGGCCGGATTATGGCGCTTTGGCCATCGTCGGATTTCCGAACGGTAGGCGAATAACCCATTGTGACGTACGTTTTGGCCGATAAACCTCATGCCGATTCGGCATGGGGTAGTCGTTTACGGCATTAGACGGAGCCCCCCCACGTGGGAATAGTTGCGCCTTTTTTCGCTGGCCTGAGCGTTCCTACGCTCGCTTGCGGTGACCTTTTACGGTGCCATCGGTAGATAACAAGAAACGATACGGATTGCTGGCAACAGCTCTGGGTCGCGGTTATCAGCCTGGTGGCCGTTTCCACTTGAAGAAAAGGTAACGACATGAAGAAGGCAAAGCTAAGCCTCGCCTGGCAGATCCTCATCGGTCTGGTACTGGGGATTGCAATCGGCGCTTTACTGAACCATTTCAGTGCAGAAAAGGCATGGTGGATCAGTAACGTCCTGCAACCTGCCGGTGACATCTTCATTCGCCTGATCAAGATGATCGTCATCCCGATCGTGATTTCGTCGCTGATCGTGGGTATCGCCGGGGTTGGCGATGCGAAAAAACTCGGCAGTATCGGCCTCAAGACCATTATCTACTTCGAGGTGGTGACCACCATCGCCATCGTCGTCGGCCTGGTCCTGGCCAACCTGTTCCACCCGGGCGCCGGCATCGACATGAGTACCCTGGGTACCGTCGATATCTCCAAGTACCAGGCCACGGCGGCCGAGGTTCAGCATGAGCATGCGTTCATCGAAACCATCCTCAACCTGATCCCGTCGAACATCTTCGCAGCGCTGATGCGCGGTGAGATGCTGCCGATCATCTTCTTCTCGGTGCTGTTCGGCCTGGGCCTGTCGAGCCTGCAGGCAGACATCCGCGACCCGCTGGTGAAAACCTTCCAGGGCGTCTCCGAAGCCATGTTCAAGGTCACTCACATGATCATGAACTACGCGCCAATCGGTGTGTTCGCGCTGATCGCGGTGACCGTCGCCAACTTCGGCTTCGCCTCGCTGCTGCCGCTGGCCAAGCTGGTGCTGCTGGTGTACTTCGCCATCGCCTTCTTCGCCTTCATGGTCCTTGGCCTGATCGCCCGCCTGTTCGGCTTCTCGGTGATCAAGCTGATGCGCATCTTCAAGGACGAACTGGTCCTGGCCTACTCCACCGCCAGCTCCGAGACCGTGCTGCCGCGCGTGATCGAGAAGATGGAAGCCTACGGTGCGCCGAAAGCCATCTGCAGCTTCGTGGTACCGACCGGCTACTCGTTCAACCTTGACGGTTCGACCCTGTACCAGAGCATCGCGGCGATCTTCATCGCCCAGCTGTACGGCATCGACCTGTCGCTGAGCCAGCAGTTGCTGCTGGTGCTGACCCTGATGGTTACCTCCAAAGGCATCGCCGGTGTACCGGGCGTGTCCTTCGTGGTCCTGCTGGCCACCCTGGGCAGCGTCGGTATCCCGCTGGAAGGCCTGGCCTTCATCGCCGGTGTCGACCGCATCATGGACATGGCCCGTACTGCCCTGAACGTAATCGGCAACGCCCTGGCGGTTCTGGTTATCGCTCGTTGGGAAGGCATGTACGACGATGCCAAGGGCCAGCGCTACTGGAACTCGCTGCCGCACTGGCGCAGCAAGGAAGCCGTACCGGCTGGCAAGCCTGCCAGCAAGTAAGCGCTAACCTGGCTGTACGAAAAGCCCCGACCTGGTCGGGGCTTTTTTGTTGGCTACATCGGGAGTAACTCGACGTTTATGGCGCGAAGCCAACCCGGCCCGCTATCATTTGCGCCATCTTTGGGGGGAACAACGGATGCTCAACGGCCTTTGGCTTGGTTTTTTCATTGTCGCGGCCATTTCGGCCATGGCCCAATGGCTGGTGGGCGGTAACGCCGGGATCTTCGCGGCAATGGTCGAAAGCATCTTTGCCATGGCCAAGCTTTCGGTCGAGGTCATGGTCCTGCTGTTCGGCACCCTGACGCTGTGGCTGGGCTTTTTGAAGATTGCCGAAAAAGCCGGCATCGTCGAATGGCTGGCCAAGGTCCTCGGCCCGCTGTTTGCCCGGTTGATGCCGGAAGTCCCGCCCGGCCACCCGGCCCTGGGCCTGATCACCCTCAACTTCGCCGCCAACGGCCTGGGCCTGGACAACGCCGCCACGCCTATCGGCCTCAAGGCCATGCGTGCGCTGCAGGAGCTCAACCCCAGCTCGACCACGGCCAGCAACGCGCAGATCCTCTTTCTGGTGCTCAACGCCTCGTCGCTGACCCTGCTGCCGGTGACCATCTTCATGTACCGCGCCCAGCAGGGGGCGATGGACCCGACCCTGGTGTTCCTGCCGATCCTGCTCGCCACCAGCGCCTCGACCCTGGTCGGCCTGCTGTCGGTGGCGGTAATGCAGCGCCTGCGCCTGTGGGACCCGGTGGTGCTGGCGTACCTGATTCCCGGTGCGTTGCTGCTGGGCGGTTTCATGGCGTTTCTCGGCACCCTGTCGGCTACCGCGCTGGCGGGGCTGTCGTCGATTCTCGGCAACCTGACCCTGTTCGGCCTGATCATCCTGTTTTTGGTGGTCGGCGCGCTGAAGCGGGTGAAGGTCTATGAAACCTTCGTGGAAGGCGCCAAGGAGGGCTTTGACGTCGCCAAAAGCCTGTTGCCCTACCTGGTTGCCATGCTCTGCGCCGTCGGCGTGCTGCGCGCCTCAGGGGCCCTGGAGCTGGCTCTGGATGGTATCCGTCATGCAGTCGCGTGGCTGGGCTGGGACACGCGCTTTGTCGAGGGCCTGCCCACCGCGCTGGTCAAGCCGTTTTCCGGCAGTGCGGCGCGAGCAATGCTGATCGAAACCATGCAGACCCACGGCGTCGACAGCTTCCCGGCCCTGGTGGCAGCGACCATCCAGGGCAGCACCGAAACCACTTTCTATGTGCTGGCGGTGTATTTCGGCGCCGTCGGCATCCAGCGCGCCCGCCATGCGGTGGGTTGTGCGCTGCTGGCCGAGCTGTCCGGGGTGATCGCGGCGATCTTCGTCTGCTACTGGTTCTTCGCCTGAAGCTGAGCGGCCTGGTTTACCGTCCAGTCGACCAGTTGCTTCATCAACTGGTCGCTGGCTGAGCCGAAGCCGCTGACTACCGCGGCTACCTGCTTGTCGCTCAACGGCTGGCGTACTTCGAAGCGCTGGCTGGCAAGGATGCGCTGGCTACGGCCCTGCACCAGGCGGGCGTCGTAGCGGATCACCACGGCCAGGCCGTCGGCGCTGTACTCGCTCTGGAAGGCCTGCAGTTCGCCGGCAATTTCATAATCGCTTTGCAGGTTGCTGTCGTCGGCGCTCAGGCGCTGCACGCGGCCGTCACGCTGGAAGGCATCGAGCATGCGGTTGCGCAGCAACTTCGGCGCCGGGTCGCTCCAGCGCGCGCCCTTGTAGCTACTGATCAGGTTGCCCTGCGGCACCACGGCGATGCGCGGGCTGTTCAGGGCATCACTGGCGATTGGCTTGTTGATCCGCAGCGACCACGGCGCGCTTTGTGTCAGCGAGCGGGTGCTTTGCGCCGAAGGCAGGCGATAAACATCGGCAGGCTCGGCCTGCGGCAGGATCGAGCAGGCGCTGCCCAGGCTCAGTGCAGTGGCCAGGGCCAGGTAGCGACAGGTACGGCTCATGGCTCGAACTCCTTGTTTTTGTCACGGCCCAGCAGGTAGCCGCTGGGGTTGGCTTCCAGGCGCTGGGAAATGCCCTTGAGCGAGGTCAGGGTGTCGCGTAGCTCGCGGATGGCCGGCGCCAGCTGGTTGAAGCCCTGGGCGCCGCCATCGATGGCTTCGCGGTTGTCATTGAGCAGCTTGTTGATGGTTTCGGTGCTTTGCGCCAGCGACTGCATGGCTTGTTCGGCACTGCCGAACATCTGCTTGCCCTGGCTGCTGAGCAGGCCATTGGCGTTGCGCATCAGTTCGCTGGTCTGTTCGAGCATGGCGCCAGCCTGCTTGCCGACCTGGGCCAGTTGCTGGATACCCTCGCGGATGTCACCACGCTGGTCGTTGAAGGCGCCGGTGGTCTGTTCAAGGTTGCTCAGGGTGTTGCTCAGGCGGGTGACGTTGTCTTCGGAGAACAGCTGGTTGGCGTTGTGCACCAGGGCGTTGATGTTGGTCATCAGGTCGCTGCTGTCGTCCAGCAGGCGGGCAATCGGCGACGGTGAGGCGACGATCACTGGCAACTTGCCGTCCTTGCCCTTGAGCTCCGGGCTTTGCGGCGTGCCGCCACTGAGCTGGATGAACGAGGTGCCGGTGATGCCGGTCAGGGTCAGCTTGGCCAGGGTGTCTTCCTTGACCGGCGTATCGGCGCTCAGGCGCACCTGGGCCAGGACCCGGCGCGGGTCGTTGGGGTCCAGGCGCAGGCTGGTGACGTCGCCAACCTTGATACCGCTGTACTGCACCGAGCTGCCCCGGGACAAACCGGACACGGCCTCGTTGAACACTACTTGGTAGTCCTTGAAGGTGCTGTCGACACTCGACTTGGTCAGCCACAGGCCGAACAGCATGGCGCCGGCCACCACCAGCACGGTGACCAGGCCGATCAGGACATGATGTGCACGGGTTTCCATCTCAGAGCTCCTTGGGCGCTGTAGCGGCCTGATACGCCGCGCGGCCACGCGGGCCATGAAAATAATCGTGAATCCAGGCGTCGTCGGTGTCTTCGACCTCGGCGATAGGCCCGGCCACCAGCACCTTCTTCTGCGACAGCACGGCGACGCGGTCGGTGATGGTGTAAAGGGTGTCCAGGTCGTGGGTGATCAGGAACACGCTCAAGCCCAGGGCGTCGCGCAGGGTCAGGATCAACTGGTCGAAGGCCGCTGCGCCAATCGGGTCGAGGCCGGCGGTGGGTTCGTCGAGGAACAGGATGTCCGGATCCAGCGCCAGCGCCCGGGCCAGGGCCGCGCGCTTGATCATGCCGCCGGACAGCGACGAGGGGTATTTGTCTGCCGCCGAAATCGGCAAGCCGGCCAGCGCCAGCTTGACCCCGGCCAGGTGCTCGGCATCGGCGCGGCTCAGGCCTGCGTGTTCGATCAGCGGCAAGGCGACGTTCTCGGTGACAGTCAGCGACGAGAACAACGCGCCCTTCTGGAACAGCACGCCGAAACGCCGCTCGACCAGCGAGCGTTGCTCGTCGCTGGCGCTGCTCAAGTCCTGGCCGAACACTCGCACCTGGCCTTCGTTGGGTCGGCGCAGGCCGACGATGCTGCGCAGCAACACCGACTTGCCGCTGCCCGAGCCACCGACCACGGCGAGGATCTCGCCGCGGTACAGGTCCAGGTCGAGCTGCTCGTGCACGCTCTGGGTACCGAAGCGGTTGCAGATGCCGCGGGCCTCGATCACCGCTTCACGTGGCTTTGTGTGGATCTCGCTCACCAGCCCATCTCCATGAAGAACAGCGCCGCCACCGCATCCAGGACGATCACCACGAAGATCGACTGGACCACGCTGGAGGTGGTGTGGGCGCCGACCGATTCGGCGCTGCCACTGACCTTGAAGCCCTCAAGGCAGCCGATGGCGGCGATCAGGAAGGCGAAGAACGGGGCTTTGACCAGGCCGACCAGAAAGTGCTGCACGCCGATATCGCTTTGCAGCAGCGACAGGAACATCGCCGGCGAGATACCCAGTGACAGCGCGCAGACCACCGCGCCGCCGATAATGCCGCAGAGCATGGCGACAAAGGTCAGCAACGGCAGTGCGATCAGCAGTGCAAGCACCCGCGGCACCACCAGCAATTCAACCGGGTCGAGGCCCAGGGTGCGGATGGCGTCGATCTCTTCGTTGGCCTTCATCGAGCCGATTTGCGCGGTGAAGGCACTGGCGGTGCGCCCGGCCATCAGGATGGCGGTCAGCAGCACGCCGAATTCCCGCAGGAACGAGAATGCCACCAGATCGACGGTAAAGATGCTCGCGCCAAAGCTGGCCAGCACCGTGGCGCCAAGAAAGGCCACCACTGCCCCCACCAGGAAGGTCAGCAGTGCAACAATGGGCGCGGCATCGAGGCCGGTCTGTTCGATATGCGCAACCACCGAGGTGACCCGCCAGCGCTTGGGCTGGAACAGGCGCAGGAACAGGGTTTGCAGGATCAGGCCGACGAAGCCGAGGATCTGCAGGGTGTCTTGCCACAGGGTGTCGACTGCGCGGCCGATGCGGGTGAGCAGCTGGATCAGTACCGAGCGCTCGGGTTGTTTTTCCGGGATGCAGAAGTCTTGCACCGAGCAATACACGGTCTTGAGCAGCGCCTGGCTGGCGGCGGGCAAGTGCGTGGCGGTTTCGGTCAGCCGCGCCAGGCGTTCGGCGCCCAGCAGCTCGACCAGCAACGCCGCACCGGCGGTGTCGAGCTTGCCGAGCTGGTCGAGGTCGACCTCGGTAGAGGCGTCGTACTGGCCGGCCAGGCTGTCGCTGCTGCGCTTGAGGCTGGTGTAGTTGGCCAGGGTCCAGTCACCGACGATCCGCAGCCGTGGCGGGCTGCTTGCAGTGTCCAGGGTGGCGCTGGCGTGTGTAGTCATAGGCTCCATGCAGTCCGACCAACGGTTCGCAGCCTCAGAGCATAGCGTTACTCGGCCGCGGGTGCTTGACCATCGTCAACCACCTTGAAGCGCAGTACGCCGATGACCTGGCCGTCTTCGGTGAGCACCCGCACCTGCCAGCGCCCCACCGGGTTGCCGGGGAAGTTCTGCTTGTGGGTCCAGGCGCGGTAGCCTTCCTTGCGCCCGCCATGGATGTCCAGGGCGATGCGGTCAACCTCTTTGCCCTCGAATTGCCAGACGTGGTAAATCCGCTCGTTCAGCCCGCGTGGGGCGTTGATCGCGGTGAAGGCATAGAGGCCTGCGCGTATTTCACTGGCTTTGATCTGCTCCAGGCTCTTGCCCGGGGTGCGGTTCTCGACCTGGGTGCTGACTGCCACTTCGGTCATCCACAGGGTTGCCGGCGGCACCCAGGAACGCAGCATCCAGCCGCCGGCGCCGACGGCCAGGGTCATCACCACCAGCATGATCCCCCGGCGCCAGTGGCTGATCGGGAAGCTGCTGGCAAGGCTTGGGAACGACAGCAGCATGGCGATGCCCAGGGCCAGCTTGAAGCTCTGCGAGGTGGTCAGGTGAAGGATGATCGGCAGCGCGGTGAGCAGCGCGGCAAACAGCGTCAGGGTATGCAGCGCCAGGTACAGCCAGCGCCGCGGGGCCAGCCACTTGTAGTACAGCGGGTCGATGATCGAGATCAGCCCGGCGGCGGCGAGAATGCCGGTGAACACCAGTTGGCCGCTGTTCCAGGTGGTGGTGACGAAGAAAAACGGCAGGACGAAGAACAGGCTTTCCTGGTGGATCATCTGCGTTGCGTAGCGCAACAGCGGCTGGGGGATTTCGCGCTTGAAGACTTTGGCGAAGACCTTGGTGAAGGTGTTCTCGAGCATCAGCCAGATCCAGCTGATGAGCATGACGATGGCAATCCAGCTGGCCAGGCTTTCCTGGCGATCGACCAGGATGAAGCTGCCGACACCGGAGATGAAACCGCCGAGGGCGATGACCCCGGGGTAGCGCTTGATCAGCTCGATCAAGCGCTGGAGGTAAAGAGGCATGAAGGTGTTCGCAAGGTCAGGTAAAAACCATCACAGGATACTCTGTAGGAGCGGGCTTGCCCCGCGATGATTTCAGCGCGAACGCCGCCGCCCCCAGATAAGCACCCCGGCCAACAACACCCCCACCGCCAGCGCCACCCAGCCATACAGCTCGTCGTAGCTGAACAGTGGCTTCTCGATCCGCACATAGCCGGGCTCGGCCAGCAACTGCTGCAGGGCCTGGTTGGCATCTTCCAGGCTGATCCGGCGCAAGGCCCGCGCCGGATCGGCAAAGCGCCCTTCGTCAAAGTCGTTCAAGGCGCCCCAGTAGTAATCGGCCAGGGCGCTGTTGCCCTGGGTCGACCAGGCTTCGCGGTCGATGGCAGCCTGCTTGATGCGCTGGAAGGTCGCCGGGTCCAGGCCGTTTTTGCGCAGGCGCTCGAGCATGGCCGCCAGGGCTTGCTCGGCGGCATCGACATCGGCGCGGTCGAGGTCGGCGTTGAGTACCATTAGCCCGGTATCGCCGAAGCTCTCGCGTTGGCTGAACGGGCCGTAGGAAAACCCGTGCTTGAGCCGCAGTTCGTCGTACAGCGCCCAATCCAGGTAGCGCTGCAGCAGGTCCCAGGTCTGGCTGTGGTCGTTGTCCAGCACCGGTTCGAGGAACAACCAGTGCAGGCGGGCGCTGTCGCCCAGCCAGCCGCGAATCAACTCCCGGCGTGCCTCGGCTTTGTGGGTGACGCCGTCCAGTACCCGGCGCTCGCCTGGTTCGACCGCTGGCAGCTCGCCATAGGTGCGTTCCAGATAAGCCGGCAGCAGGCGGTCGAGGCCGCCAACCACGATCAGGGTCATGTTGTTGGCCGCGTACCAGTGCTGGCGCAGGTCGTTGACCTGCTCCAGGGTCATGTCCTCGATCGACGAACGTTCGGCGCATTTGAGCCCCAACTCCACGGCCAACTGGTCGCTGGCGCGATGGCCGAGGTCCTGGCGATCGAGCCAGCGCTGCAGGTGCGAGTAATGGCCGCCGTCTTCGCGCTCGACGATGCGCTTGGACAGCTGCAGGGCTTTTTCATCGATCTGGGTGTCGTTGATCACCGCCAGCAGCAGGTCGAGCACCTTGCGCTGGTTGCGTGCCGGCGCCTCGATGACGAAGGTGGTATCGGCGCTGCTGGTATAGGCGTTCCACTCCCCGCCCAGGGCTTGCATGCGCTCTTCCAGGCCGCCCTCACCGCCCTCGTCGATACCGCTGAACAGCAGGTGTTCGAGCAGGTGTGGCAGCTCCTGGCGCTCGCAGGGAAAATCATCGAAGCCAACGCCGACCACCAGGCGGATCGACACATGGTTGCGTTCGTAACCTGACTTGAGCACCACCTGCAGACCGTTGGGCAGCAGGTAGCCCTCGACCTGGGAGCGGTCGAGGGCAAAGCCGGGCGCGCAGCCCAGCAGCAGGCAAATGAACATCAGGCAACGCATGGCGAGCTTCCTTGCGGGAGTTCTTGGGGTGTCGCGATCACGGTGAATGAGCGTCGTCCGGCACGCTGTCGAGCAGCAGGCCGCCAGTATCGGCGCCGCCCAATACCACATAGGCACTGCTGCAGAACAAGGAGTTCAATCGTTTCATGTCGGCGATCAGCTCCAGGTGCAACGAACTGGTCTCGATACTTTGCACCACTTTACGTTGCAACCGGCTGACATGGGCATGGGCCAGGCGCCGCTCCTGGGCGCGGAAGCGGCGTTTTTCCCGCAGCAGCTGGCGGGCGCTTTCCGGGTCGGCGCTGAGAAACACCGACAGGCCCAGGCGCAGATTGGCCAGCAACTGGCTGTGCAGGCTGGTCAGTTCTTCCAGGCCCACCTCGGAAAACTCGCGGCGTTGCGAAGTCTTCTGCTGCTGGACCTTGCGCAGCATGCGCTCGATGAGGTCGGCAGCCAGCTTGAGGTTGATCGCCAGCTCAATGATCTCGGCCCAGCGCCGGCTGTCCTGCTCGCTGAGATCTTCGCGGGGCATTTGCGCCAGGTACAGCTTGATGGCGTTGTACAGCGCCTCGACGTCCTCGCCCAGGCCGCGCATCTGCTGGGTCATGGCGGTCTGGGTACCGCGCAGCACGTTGAGCATGGCATCGAGCATGCTGTCGACCAGGTCGCCCATGCGCAGGGTTTCGCGCACCGCGTTGGCCAGGGCCAGGCTTGGCGTGGTCAGTGCGGTCGCGTCGAGGTGACGCGGGCGGGCGCGGCCGTTGGCTTCTTCGCGCTCGGGCAGCAACCATCTGCACAGGCGGCCCATGGGCGTCACCGTCGGCAACAGGATCAGGCAGCGCAGGGTGTTGTAGAGCAGGTGAAAGCCGATCACCAGCTCCTGGGGGCTGAAACTCAGGCTGTCCATCCACGCCACCAGCGGGTTGAGCACTGGAATGATCAGCACCAGGCCGATCAGCTTGTACAGCAAGCTGCCCAGTGCCACCTGGCGCCCGGCGGCGTTTTGCATGCTGGTGCTGAGAAAGGCCAGCAGGCCGCTGCCGATGTTGGCGCCAATGACCAGGCCGATGGCCACCGGCAGGCTGATCAGCTCGGCGCCGGCCAGGGTGGCGGTGAGCAGCACGGCGGCAAGGCTGGAGTAGGAAATCAGAGCAAACAGGGCACCGACCAGGGCATCGAGGAGGATATCGCCGGTCAGCGAGGCGAACAGTACCTTCACCCCCTGGGCATGGGTGATCGGCGCCGCCGCTTCGACGATCAGCTGCAGGGCGAGGATGATCAGGCCCAGGCCGATACCGACGCGGCCCAGTTGCCCGGCGCGGGTTTGCTTGCGGGAAAGAAAGAAGATTACCCCGAGAAAGATCAGCAGCGGCGACAGCCATGACAGGTCAAAGGTCAGCACCCGCGCCATCAGCGCGGTACCGACATCGGCGCCGAGCATGATCGCCAGCGCCGGGGTCAGGCCCATCAGGCTCTGGCCGACGAACGAGGTCACCAGCATCGCCGTGGCGTTGCTGCTTTGCACCATCGCCGTCACCAGGATGCCGGCGATAAACGCAAGCGGGCGCTTGGACATGTTCTGGCTCAGTACCCGGCGCAGGTTCGAGCCGTACACCCGCAGGATACCGGTACGCACGATGTGCGTGCCCCAGATCAGCAACGCCACGGCGGAAAGCAGATTGAGCAGGGTCAGCATTGAAAAGGCCCCCTGTTGTGCGCCCCAGCGGGGCAAATGGATGATGCCGTGAGCCTGTCCTGCTGCCAGGCGGTTTTCCCAGTGCTCACTTAAGCTGTAGTCGGCCAATGGCCGTGGCGCCAGCATCGCATAGCCACGCCAGCCTTTGAAACAAAACTGTCATGACGCAAGATGAAAAAAGGGCCCTGCGCAGGGCCCTTTTCACCAGCACCGGGATTACTGACCCGGGATGTCCTTGCGAAGTTTCACCGGATCGCTCTGTTGCTTCTTCTTGGCCATGGCCGTGCGCATCTTGATGTTGATCGCCTCGACCGCCAGCGAGAACGCCATGGCGAAGTAGACGTAGCCTTTGGGTACGTGAACGTCGAAGGATTCGGCAATCAGCACGGTCCCGACCACGATCAGGAACGACAGGGCGAGCATCTTCAGTGACGGGTGCTTGTCGATGAAGTTACTGATGGCGCCGGCGCAGAGCATCATCACCAGCACCGCGACGACGATCGCGGCGATCATCACCGGTACGTGGGAAACCATGCCCACCGCGGTAATCACCGAGTCCAGGGAGAAGACGATGTCGATGATGGCGATCTGGATGATGGTGTAGAAGAACTTGCCGCCGGCGCCGCTTGGCTCGTCGCTGGTTTCGTCTTCACCTTCCAGGCCGTGGTAGATCTCCTGGGAGCTTTTCCACAACAGGAACAGGCCGCCGAAGAACAGGATCAGGTCGCGCCCGGAAATACCCTGGCCGAACACCACGAACAGGTCGGCGGTCAGGCGCATGACCCAGGTGATCGACAGCAGCAGGAGGATGCGGGTGACCATGGCCAGCGCCAGGCCGAAGATCCGGGTGCGCTGCTGCATGTGCTTGGGCATGCGGCTGACCAGGATCGAGATCATGATGATGTTGTCGATACCGAGAACGATCTCAAGCGCCGTCAGAGTAAAAAAGGCAACCCAGATCTCTGGGCTGGTCAGCCATTCCATGTGTATTCCTTCGAACGATGTAAGCACAACGCCCCAGGCGATGGGGCGCGGCAGCGGTTAGGTGATTCTGTTGTCTTATAGGCTACTGAACAGGGGGAAAATTCCCATGAGCAGCGCGGCGAGCATTATGCACAGGCAGATCAGCACTGCCCACTTCAGGGTGAAGCGCTGATGATCGCCGAACTCGATGCCGGCCAGGGCCACCAACAGGTAGGTAGAGGGTACCAGCGGGCTGAGCAGATGCACGGGTTGGCCGACGATCGACGCGCGGGCCATTTCCACCGGCGAGATGCCATAGTGGCTGGCCGCTTCCGACAGTACCGGCAACACCCCGTAGTAGAAGGCGTCGTTGGACATGAAGAAGGTGAACGGCATGCTTACGACTGCGGTAATCACCGCCAGGTAAGGCCCCAGCGCATCAGGAATGACCGCCAGCAGGCTCTTGGACATGGCATCGACCATGCCGGTGCCGGAGAGGATGCCGGTGAAGATACCGGCGGCAAAAATCAGCCCGGTCACCGCCAGCACGCTGCCCGAATGGGCGGCGATACGGTCTTTCTGCTGCTGCAGGCACGGATAGTTGACGATCATGGCGATACTGAAGGCGATCATGAACAGCACCGGCAGCGGCAGCAGACCCATGATCAGCGAGACCATCAGCACGGCGGTCAGCGCGCCGTTGAACCACAGCAGTTTCGGGCGACGGGCGTCGGGGAACTGCGAAACGCTGATTTCGCTGTGATCGATCTCATCACCAGGCAGGTGCAGTTCACCCAGGCGCGCGCGTTCCCGCTTGCCGTAGGCGTAGGCAATCGCCAACAGGGCGACGACACCAGCGAGCATCGCCGGAATCATCGGTACGAAGATGTCCGAGGGGTCGACATGCAGGGCGCTGGCGGCGCGCGCGGTCGGGCCACCCCAGGGGGTCATGTTCATGATGCCGCCGGCAAGGATGATCAGGCCGGCCATGATCCGTGGGCTCATGCCCAGGCGGCTGTACAGCGGCAGCATGGCGGCCACGCAGATCATGTAAGTGGTGGCGCCGTCGCCATCCAGCGACACCACCAGGGCCAGCACGGCAGTGCCGACCGAGACTTTCAGCGGGTCGCCCTTGACCAGTTTGAGGATCTTGCGCACGGCCGGGTCAAACAGGCCGGAGTCGATCATCAGGGCGAAATACAGGATCGCGAACATCAGCATGACCCCGGTCGGCGCCAGTTTGCTGATGCCTTCGAGCATCATCGGGCCGATCTTGGCGGAAAAACCACCGAACAGGGCGAACAGGATCGGTACCAGGATCAGCGCGATCAAGGCCGACAGGCGCTTGGTCATGATCAGGTACATGAAGGTGATGACCATGGCAAAGCCGAGGAAGGTCAGCATGGGAGTACTCCAGGCGTAGCGCGGCGAAGGAAGAACGATTCGGGCGGATCAGCGCACAGGGCGCAGCGCGTGGAATAACGGAGGGATTGCTGCAGGGAGGCGGGCGTAGGAAAGCATCAGTATCACCATTGTTGTTGTTAATTGGGCCGGGCGCCGCATGCAACGAACGGGGCCCTGGCTGACCGGTCTTGTGCCGGTAGTGGTGGCAATCCTAAGGTGGGAAGCTTTCAGCCAGCTTTCGCTGGCCCAAAGCCGACGAGAGGTGCATTGTTGGTTATCAGCCTGTAGGCAACAGGAGGGAGCGATGAGTGATACGTACGAAGGCGGCTGCCATTGCGGCGCCCTGCGCTACCGGATTCAAGGTCCGTTGACGGATGTTGCCCACTGCCATTGCTCGGTGTGCCGACGGGTCAGTGGTGGTTTGCTGATCACCTGGCTGACGGTGAGTTGCGAGGATTTCCAATGGTTGAGCGGTACGCCGCAGCGCTACGACTCGTCTGCCAGTTGCGTGCGCTATTTCTGCAGCCGGTGCGGGGCCCATGTGGCGCTGACCACCGATCTGAGCCCGGAGAGCATCGATGTTACTGTGACCACTCTCGACCAGCCGCAGCTGGCGGCGCCGAACCGACACATCTGGACTGCCAGCCGCCTGCCGTGGTTGCACCTGGACGAGCATCTGCGCGGCGAGCCCGGGGAGACGCTCTAGGTTTCTACGGATTTACTCGATGATCACCCCGCCCAGGCCCTTGGGAGTGTTGAACGACTGACCGCGCAGCTGTTCGGCCTGGCGCAGGATGATCTGCGCCTGACGGTTGCCCGGATCCTGGCTGAGCACCCGGTTGGCCAGTGAGCGCGCGGTGGCGCCGTCGCGGCGGGCCAGGGCACTACGCGCCTGGCTCAGCTGCTGGCCCACCAACCCGGCGTTGGCTGCCGGCGCCACCGGTCGTTGCACCGGCCGGGCAACAGGTGCCACCCGCGGCTGTACTGGCGGTGCCGAGCGCGCCTGCTGCTCCAGTTGTTGCTGGCGTTTGGCAAGCTGGGTCTGTTCGTCATGAAGCTGTTGCTCCTTGGCCGCCAGCTCACGGGCTTGCTGCTCGCGCTGCGCCTGTTCGGCTGCTGCCTTGCGCGTTGCTGCAGCGCTTGCGGCAGCGGCGGCGGCCTGGGCTTGGGCCTGCTGATCGCGTTGCTGACCCTCTAGCCCGGCCTGTGCGCGTTGCAGCAAGCTGATGGCGCGCGGGTCCTTGCTTTCGATGCGCAGGGCGCTTTCGGCCTTTTCCAGTGCGCAGTTGTACTGGTTCAGTCGCAGGCAGCCCTGCCCTGCGGCCAGTTCTGCCTCGAACTGCTGCAAGGCCTTTCGAGCGTTCATCTGATAGGCCGCATAACCACCCACCGCAACCAGCACGGCGATGGCCAGCGCGGCCTGGCGCGCGACATTGCGTGGTTTGCTCACCTGGGCCACGACCGGCGCTTGCGGCGGCGCGGTGGCTGCCACGGCGCGTTCGATCTCGGCGCTGGAGATGGTCACCTGCCGTGGCGGCTCGGGCGCTTTGGCCACCGGTGCTGGGGCTGTCGGCGTTTCGCTCGCGACAACGGCCGCTGCCACGGCTGCCGGAGCGGCAACCGGTGCGCTGGTCACCACCTGGCTGCTGGCACCGCAATATGGACAGAACAGCACCGGGCCACACAGGGCCTTGCCACACTCGCCATTGGCGCAGTTGAGGGGGAAGGCCGGTTTTTTCGCAGATGCGGACATAGGGCTCAGGCCTTCCTCAGTTCACAGGCGGTGGCGCCATCGGCGCGACGGGCGGTGGCGTGCCTACCGGCGGCGCCGCAGCAGGGGCCGGGGCAAACAGATGGGCAAGTTCGAGAATCTGCCCGGCGCTCAGCCAGGCGGCCATGCCTTCGCGCCACAGCAGGCTGTCGCGGGTGATCTGGCCGGTTTGCACATACTGTTGCAGCTGGCTGCTGGTGTACGGGCCGTAGTTGCTGCCAGCCACGCTCAGGTGATAGTTGAACTGCGGCGTAGCCACCGGTGGCGGCGCGATACCGGCAACACCTGGCGGTGGCGCAGCCATGCCCGGCATCGGTGCCGGTGCGGCGCTGGCGGCCGGCTGGAACAGCGCGTCGAGCCAGCCGCTGCTGAAGCACTCCTTGCGCAGGGTGCGTTTTTCGCTGTGCTCGTCATGCACTTCGTCGCGATAGACGTCGGCGCGTGAGCCGTTGACCGGTTCGGCGAATTGCTCCAGCAGCGCTCGCGCCTGCTCTACCAGGCGTTCCGCGGTATCCGGGGCCTGGCGCTTGAGGCGGTTGTCGTACTCGTTCTTCAGCAACTCAGCGATCTTGTACGGGAAGGTCTGGTACAGCGACGACACCCCAAGCTCGTTCTGGCGCATCTGCGGCTTGTAGGCGCCGCGGCGCAGGTCTTCGAACAGCGCGACCATGGCCGCCAGCTGCTGCGGGCTGCGCAGTTGCTCGTAACGCTGGCGCAACTGGTCTTCGATGTCTTTGCGTTGCACCTGGTTCAGACCGTTCTGACGGATCGCGAACTCGTCACCGATGCTGAAGTAGTCCTGGTCGATCATCAGCTCGTAACGTTCCGACGGGTTGCGCCGCAACACCCCAACGGCCACCGCGTGCAGGTACAGCTTGAAGTCTTCGGCGAACTGGCGGTACTGCTCCTGGGTGAACTGGATCGGCTGTACGAACTGGCTGATACGCTTGTGGCTGTGCAGCGGAATCGTCGTGCTTTCCTTGCGGTAGCTGGCCAGGTAGGTCGGCAGCGGGGTCAGGGCCGGCAGCGGGAAGCCGCTCAGCTCAGTGAAGCAGATCAGCTTGCCCGGGGTGCCGGACTCGACGAACTGGATCTGCCCGGCAGTCATGCCGGTGCCCTGCGGCAGGCACTGGGCGAGCATGGCGCCGTAGGTGCGCTTGAATTCGTTGGCATCCTGCACGCCCACCAGGCAGGTGTAGCGGTCCTTGACGATGCCGAAGCCGCCGGTGAGGTTCAGCGGCGCCCAAGGCATGGCCCGTTGCAGTAGCTGGCGGAATTTTTCCCGCTGTTCGTCCGGGGTCAGCGCGGCCAGGGCGCTGAGCAGCGGGTCGATGCCCTGGTTTTGCTTGGGCAACTGCTGCACGGCCTTGCTGCGCAGTTTGCCCAGCAATTCTTCCTGGCCCTCTTCGTCCTGCAGTTTGCCGAACAGCACCTTGGAGCCGCCAAAGTCCTTGAAAGCGTCTTTGGCCCACTCGCGCACCTGGGCGCCATCGACGACCTGTTCCTCGCTGCTTTGCACCAGCGCCAGCGGGATCAGGGTGGCGTGTTTTTCCTTGATGCTGGCGTCGATCTTGCTGATATCGGTTTCGATCCGGCGCAACAGCTGGTCAACCGCATTGCGTCCGTCCTGCAGGCGGCCAACGAAGCCGTTCCATACTGCACGGCCGCTGTGGTCGACCGACTCCTTGCGGCCCAGCCACTCGGACAGCTCGCGCAGCAGTTGCGCCGCTTCACGGGCAGCGACATGGCGCACGTAGAACAGCAGGCTGTCGCGCAAGGTGTCCTTGACCTGGGTGAGTACGGTCTCGGCCTGTTTGTCCTTGCCGCTCAGGCGGGCCATCAGGCCGCCGCCGGTGGTTTCCTTGAGGCGTTCGAACTCGCGGGCCAGCTCCGAGGACTCCAGCTTCTCGGCCAGTTCCTTGAAGCGCGCGGCGTTCTTTTCCAGCGCCGGGATGATCCCGCTGCCTTCGTTTTCGAGGCGGTCCTTGAGCATCTCGACCAGCGCCAGGGTGTAATCCAGGCCGCCACGCTCATCGTCGTCCAGGCGCCGGAAGAGTTTTTCCGGCAGGGCGTCTTCGCGTACCAGTTCGGCCAGGCGGCGCTGGCGGTTTTCCTTGATGCGCACTTCGTGGTTGCGCTCGGCGCTGTCGATGTTGCTGCCCTTGGTGTCGCGCTCCAGCTGCTGCTGGATTTCACGCACGTGGGTCAGCCACTGGTCCTTGTCGGCGCCGCCATTTTGCAGGCGCTCGAAGAGCATCTCGACCTTTTGCTCGATCTGCGCGGTGACGCTGTTGTCGCCCTCGACCAGCAGCAGGTCGTCAGCCACCTGATAGTGGGTGAACTCACCGGTGGCCAGGGTCAGCTCGACCTTGGAAAGGAAGTCCGGCAGCTCGGTGAAGGTGCGCGCAGTGACGTTCAGTTGCTCGCGCAGAAAGTCATCGCGCTCGCGGTCGGTTGGCCGGTTGTCGTTGGCGGCGGCGTTGGCGATGCCGAAGAAGGCCTTGAGCATCTGCTGCACCTGACGGCTCAGGCGCACGTTCTGCCGTGCATCGATCTGGGTGTCGAGCACCGCCTGGCCCAGCGCGGAGTACGAGCACGGGAAGCGCAGCTCGGTATCGTCGCCGTAGTCCTGCGGCAGGCGCACGGTGTAGGAGCGGATCTTGTGCTGGTTCTGGTTGACCGCGATCGAGCGCTTCTTGTTGGCGAAGTCCTGGGAGGTGAAGTCGGTGAACAGCACATCCGACAGCATCTCGTAGATGTCTTCCTGGTCACTGGTCTTGGCCTGGGCGACGTTGCTGTTGTCGACGATGTAGACGTCGTCGTACGGACGGCTGTCGATGAACAGGTTGTCGGTTGCGTCCCAGTGCTTGACCAGGCGGTTGCCGCGCATGCTGGTTTCCAGCTCCATCAGTGCTGCGTAGCCGTTGGCCTGCACGCGCTCGGTGTTGAAGGCATGGAAGCCGCCGGGGAGGACGAAGAACAGGTCGACCTTGCCGGCAATGTTGTTCTCCTTGAGGATCGCCTTGGCCAGGTAACCCATGTCGAGGAACGAGCCGGAACCGGTGCCGCCGGCAGCCGAACCGCTGATGACGATGCGGATCTTGCCCGGGTCGATTTCCAGGCCGAGCTTTTTCAGCTTGTCGGCATGGCCACCGATGTTGGCCAGCAGGCGGTTGACCTTGTCGCGCAGCTTGTCGCGGATCACCGGGTACTTGTCGTAGAAGTACAGGCGCGACAGCGCGCGGATCTGCCCGGCACCCTTGGACGGGTCGATACCCAGGGCGCGGATCTTGTCCGGGGTCAGCGGGAACCACTCGGCCACTTCCCGGTGGCGGTTGAGCTCGTCCATCGAGTGGGTGTATTTGCTCAGGTTGAGCGGCTCGATGATCTTTTCTTCGGAGGTGAAGGCGACCTGCTCGGCGAGCACGTCGGTCTTGATCGACTTGCCGTCCTGAGTGACTTCGCCGGCATCCAGGTCGAAGTTGACGAACTGTACCAAGGGGAAATCGGCAATCTGCTGAACCTGGTTGTTGCCGCCCCAGATCGCATTGAGAATGCGCCGGCGCAGGCGAATGTTCACCTTCATGCCGGTACCGCCCAGGGCGATGAACAGCGTCGGGTGGATCTTCTCGCTGACCGCGTTCAGCGCCGCCGGGCCGGAAGGTTGTGCATTCTCGTTCATCTTCAAACTCCATGAGCCCTGGCTGGGCTGGCCGAGTCAGCTCGGCGTACTAAATCCATCATCGGTTGAAGCGTCAGGCCTGGCCTGACGCGGGCGCAGCAAGCCTGGCTCAGCGTTTGGCCGAAAAGGTCATCAGCCAGGCCACCAGCGAAATGCCGGCCACGCCAGCCAGTGGCGCCAGGTACAGCGGGGTGAGGAACTGCCCGGAGTTGATTACTGCCAGCACCGCCATAGCCGAAACCAGCAGCAGGCCGAGGAACAGGAACCAGCCAGACGCGTTGGCACGGCTTGGCGCCACGCGCTCACGCACGCGCCAGTTGGCGTAGGCGTTCTTGATCACGAAGAAGATCAACGCCAGCACCACCAACACGGCCACGCCGACCAGGGCATCGCGGCTGTCGACTTTTTTCGGGCCCAGGTCCAGCACTGGCGTCGGCACGCTCAGGGTGGAGGTGCTGGTGGCCGGAGCGGCTTCGTTTTCTACTGGGGCTGGCAGGGAGCTGGTTTGGGTCATGACAGGGTCCTAAGGTTATTTGAGGCGCACGGCGACGTCGGCGGCGAGCTTTTCAAGGGTGGCGCCGAACAGGCCGCGCTTTACCGTCGCGACTTTGTTCTGCCGGGCGTCGTAGACGCTGGCGCTGCTGAACGGCTTGAGCGGGTACTGCTGGGCCACGCCTTCGACCATGACCGTGACCGGCTTCTTGCCGCCGACCAGGCTCTTGGCCAGCAGCAGGCCGAACAAGGCGAACACGAACAGGGCCAGCAACAGCAGCACCGGGCCCAGCGGGTAGCTGATCTGCAACACGATCGGCAGGCGGGTAGCCGAGGCGCTGGCCTCGCTGGAGGGCAGGAACACGTCCGGCAAGGCATCGTTGGGGAACAGTTCGTTCATGCGCTCGATGAACTGCTGGGAAATCTGCAACTGCTGTTCGCTCAGGCGCACTTCGATGGCGCCGGCCCGCTGGTAGCCGCTGGACAGCAGCACTTCGCTGGACCACTGCGAAGGCAGCGGCGGCAGTTGCAGGCTGATCGACAGCTCTTCGGAGCGGGCGCCTGGCTCGAGGTTTTCGATGCGGTCCAGGGAGATCGACGACTGCAGGGCTTCGCCCGGCATATCGAGGCTCATCGCGACCTTGGCTGAGTGGATCTGGTAGGGGTTGAACTGGTTCTCGAAGCGGCCTAGCAGCACCGCGGTTTTCGGCGAGCCGTCGACATCGATGTTGAGCACCACGGTTTGCTGGTCGGGTGCGAGCTCGGCGCTGACGTCCGGGGTGTCTTTTACCCCGGTCGGAATAAAGCGCACGGCCGCCTGGGTCAGTGGCTTGAGGCGCACCCCGGCGTCTTTGAGCAGTGTTGCCAGGGCCGGCTGGGCCAGCACCTGCTCGAGCGCGGCACCGGCGTTGGCGCCATAGGCCAGGGCGTAGATCATCAGGCCGTTAGCCTCGAAATTGCTGCTTTTGACCGGCATCTTCTGCGGGAAGGCGGCGATGCGGCTGATCACTGCTTCCTTGTGCAGCAGGTCGTAGAACTCGCGGTTCTTGACCTGGGTTTCGTTGCTGTTGTTGGGGCTGTTCTTGTTGTTGGTGACGATCCAGATGATGCCTTCGCGCCCTTCCAGGCCGGTGTTGATCGCCGCCAGCAAGGCTTCCTTGAAATCGGTATCGGCATAGGCGCCGCTGGCCTTGCGGGCCAGGCTCAGGGCATTGACGCTGTCGGCGAGCTTGGCGTGGGTGCCTGGCCCGCGGTAGGTCCATTGCGGCGAGGGGTGGCTGCTGTCGGCCTGGTTGAAGGCACCAATCACCACTTCGCCGCTACCGGCGGCGCTGGCCGCCAGTTGCGTGACCAGCGGTTTGAAGCCCGAGGCCGGGTCGAGGTAGAACGGCTCCATCCAGCCGGAGTTCTGTACCAGCAACACCTGGCGCAGTGGCGCCGCATGGGCGCTTATGCAGACCAGGCTCAGGACGAGCAGCAGGCTGTGGCGTAGCAGGCGGTTCAGGCGTTCCATCGGTAAAGCGCTCCAGTCGAATCGATGTACAGCCACAGGGCGTTGTCGTAGCAGAACCACTGCGCGTTCCACGGTTGCGCCACCTTCAGCAGCAGGCTCAAGGCCGGCTGGCCGATGCGCTCAAGGCAGTACTCGGTCTCGACGGGCTGCTCATTGCCGAAGAACTGCTGCAGGCTCGAGGGCCAGCGCACCCGGCACGACAGCAGGTGCGGGTTGTCGCTGAACTCGATGAACGGGTACACCACTTCGCGGTCGGCAGGGTTGTTGTCGACGTCGTGTTCACCCCACGGCGCGTCCAGGCGCACGTTGAACATGTAGTTCAGCTGCCCGGTGCTCAGGCGCGAGCCTTTGACTTCCTTGCGCTCGTCGGAGTCCAGGCGCAGGCAGTACTGCTCGCTGCCTTCGAACAGTTGCTGCCAGATGCCGTAGCCATTGACGAACGGCGGGCCATATTCGGGGCGCGCCTGGGCGCCGGGCGGCCAGCTCAGCCATTGGGCTTCGAGGCTTTCACCGAGCTTGACGCTCAAGTAGCCGTGGGCGCCGATCCACAGCAGGCGCCGCGAGGCCGGGTCGCGCAGCGGCGCCGAGAGATTGTGCAGGTGTTGCGGATTGGCCAGGGCAATCGGGTGTGCGAGCCACTGATCATTCTGGCGGGCGACCACGCAGAAGCTGCCATCGGGCATCTGCTGGGGAATCAGCACCTGCTCTTCAAGTTCGCCGGGGGCGGCGATAGCGCGGCCAGGGCAGCGCTCCAGGTGGTAGCGGCCAGCGAGCGGATCGACGCGCACTTCGGTGGCGCCTTCATCACAGGCTAGCAGCAGGCATTGCTGGCTGCCCTGCTCGCGCAGGCTCACGCCCCAGGCCCAGCTTTGCAGGCTGCAGCGACCGATCGGGGTGCTGTGCGGCAGCACTCCGACCCATTCTTCGGCCTTGCGCTGCCAGCGGAACAGGCTGCCATCGCGCGCCAGCGCAAACAGCGCTTCGCGATGGCCGCCGAGGTTGGCGACGAGGAAATTCAAACCGTTGCTGCGCGGCAGCTGGTCGAACTTGCGCGCGGCATTGAGGTTGCGCGGGCTGGCGCGATCAAGGCGCTGGTACACGGCGGCGACAGTCTGCTCGGCAGCATCGAGCTTGCAACTGCCCTCCACCACCCGCCGGCCGCTACCGTTGCCATAAGGTGGCAACCAGCGCTGCTGGAGAGCGTAACGAACAGGTTCAAGGGGCGCGCCGGTCTGCGGACAATGGCGGAAGCTGGCCGGCAGCCAGGACTGCCCGTCAGGCGCTTGCTGCGCCCCGACGAGGAAATCCAGGTCAGGCTGATCGCCTTCCAGCGCCTTGCCAGCGACGTGGGTCAGGGAGAACCTGCCGTGGGCATCCTGCAACCAGCGTTGCCCATCCAGCGACCACTCGTACTCGCGGTCGTCTCCGACTACGTCCATATAATCCCACCATGCCAACGGTCGTTCGTGCGCAGCCCTGCCCTTCACAGCCAGGCTGTCACGTCGATAGAAAGAGATTTTGCGAGAGGCCCCGAAGCGAGGCCTTCATCTAGCAAAATGGCATCAAAACGCCATTTTTATAGCGGCGAAATAGTGGCACAGACAGTTACAAAGTCAACCACCGGCTCAGGGCAATTGCAGCCCGCCTGCGGCTTTGTGCAATGCGCGCAGGTGCTCGCCGACCTGCTTGATGTTGGCCTCGACCGCTTTGATTTGCGCGGCGCGGTCCGGGCCGAGCAAGGCCCGCACCTCTTTGTCGAGGTCGGCACTGAGGGTTTGCAGCTGTTTTTGCCGCTGGCGGGTTTCGCTCAGCAGTTTCTCGCGCTCGCTGGCCTGGGGCAGACCGTAGCCGCTGCTGCCCAGCAGTTCGGCCGGGCGGCTGAGAAAGCCGCTGTTGGCGAGAATCTGCTGCAGGGTGTTGTTGGCCTTGCCGACGCTGGCGTCGTTGCGCTCGCGCCCGCTCAGGTAGCGCTGCTTGACCTCGTCCTGGGCCAGCAGCAATTGGCGGCGCAGGCTCGCTTGTTCAAGCAGCAGCAAGGCTGCGCTGGTACGCAGGTCGGCCTGGGCAAACCACTGCTGGCGCTGCTCGGCCGATTGCTCGAGCCAGGCTTCGACGCTGTCCTGCTTGATCGGCAGTTGCTTTTTCAGCACCAGGAACATGGCCTGGTAGCGGTCGCGGTAGGAGTCGAAGCGATAACCCAGGCGCAGTGCCTCGCGTGGGTCGTCGAGCACGCTGACATCTGCCAGGCCGCGGCCTTCGAGCACTTCGAGCAAGCCATTGGGGACGATGCTGTCCAGGTCGTTCAGGCGCGGGTTGGCAGTACCGCTGCGCAACAGCTTGAGGGTTTCGACCGCACAGTTGTTCGACAGGAAGTAATAGTTGCCGTCGTAGCTCCAGTGCATCTCGGCGGCCTGGCGCACCAGGCTTTCCAGCTCGTCGCGGTTGAGCTTGAGCGGAATCGAGGCCAGGCTGCGCAGCTCGGTCTTGGTGTACTCGTCGATCACCTGCGCCAGTGGCAAGACGAACAGCCGCGACGGATAGGCGCCGGTCAAACCGTCCCAGCTCGACAGCTGCACGTCGTTGACGAACGCCCGGTACGACAGCACCAGGTGCTGGTCCAGGTCCAGGCGGCAGTCCGGCCCGCGTGGGCGCCCGGGGGCGCAGATGACCAGGCGCAACATGCTGTGGCCCCAACGGCTGACCCAGTTCTGATTGGCTTCGGCCAGCAGGTAATCCACCGCGTAGACGCGCTCGGGGTCGATCTCGCCCAGCGGCGATTTGGCAAAGTCGTTGCCGGCATTGAGGAACGGCAAGGCGCCCGGGCACGCTGGATGTTCGGGTGCCCAGTCGAAATGGGCTTTCAGGTAGGCCTGCAAGGCCGGGCGGCGGCAGGCAAAGCTTGGGTCAAGGAGGAAGTACTCCATGTTGACCGCAATGAATTCCTTGGGGCTGCTCAGCTCATAACTGTCGGGGCTGCGCGCCACCTGGCGGTTGTGCTGCTCGCGCTCGCCACGGCGGCCGACATATTGCGGCCAGCCGGCCAGGTCGAGCAGTCGCGGATCGTCGCTGAGGGTAAAGCGGCGTTCGGTCTGGCCGCGGCACTGCTCAGGCAGGCCGATTTTGCCCTGGCTGTTCTGCTGTCGGGTGCAACGGGTGATCAGCTGTCGCTCGGCACCCTGCCACAAACGGGCGCGATCATAGATGTGGGTCAGCTCATGCAGGACGGTGGCCAGCAACTCCTGGCGCACGGTGCCGTGGGGGCGGCCGGTCTTCTGGGTGGCAGCGCTGCCATCGGCAAGGCCCGGCAGCAGGCGGCTGTTGAGCTCCAGGGTGGAAACCAGCGATGCCTGGCCATAGGCATCGGCCGGCATACGGCTGCTCCAGCTGACCTGGATACGTCGGTCAAGGCGAGTCTTGAAGCTCGGTGGCAGGGCCTGCAGGGCTTCATCCAGCAATGCCTGGCTGGCCCGCTGTTGCTGCGGGCTCATGCCATCGGCCTGCAGCACCAACTGCAGGTCGGCCAGTGCCGGGCTGCCGCACAGTATCAGCAGGCAGCCCAGCAGCCAGGCACGCATTGGCTTCACAGGGCGAGAATGGCTTCAGCCAGCACCTGGTCGCTGGCCTGGCGCGCTTCTGGCACACGCTGGCGCAGGGTATCGAAGGCGGCTTCGAGTTGCGCACCACGGATCTCGCCACGGCTGGCGACGTAGCTGGCGGCATCATCGCGGGCTTCGCGCACGACTTTCGAGTCGCGAATCGAGGTGGTGGTGTCGGAGGTGAAGTCGATCGAGCGGCCAAAGGCGCGAACGATGATGTTGCTGGTGGCCACCAGGGTTTGTGCCTGGGCCACATCGGCCAACAGCAGAAGGCCAAGGGTGGCGGCAATCAGCGGGTTACGCATGGAGCATCTCCGGGAGAACAGAAGTAATCATTGGACGAGAATTGCCTGTGCCAGTTCAAGGTCGATGGCATGAAGTTCCGGGTTGGCCTGGCGCAACTGCTGCAGTGCTGCCTCAAGGCGCGCGCCCCGCCATCGGCCATCGCTGGCGACAAAAGCGGCGGCATCGTCATGGGCGGCCAGCAGCAGTTTGCGATCGAAGGGCACCGACGTCACTTTGCTGGTGACGTAACCACTGACGACAAGGTTGTTGGTGGTCAGGTCCAGCGCCTGGGCGGCGCTGCTCCAGCACACCACGAGCAACAGCAATGACAGATAACGCATGGGTCTCGAACGGCAGCTGAATCAGGCGGCAAAGGCTATCCCAATGCGCCGGTGAGGACCAGCGCAGAGGGGCCGGCTTAGTTGCACGTTGTTACATGCACGGCCGGGAACGAGCGGCTTCAGAGCGCCAGGATGGCCTGTGCCAGTTGCGCGTCGCTGGCCTGCAGGCTTGGGGTCTGCTGGCGAATGTGGGCGAAAGCGCTCTCCAGTTTCGCGCCGCGGATGTCACCGTGGCTGGCAACGAAGCTGGCAGCGTCGTCACGGGCGGCCTGGACGATCTTGTCGTCACGGAACGAGGACGACACATCGGAGGTGGCATCGGTGGAGGCGGCAACACCACGAACGACGGTATCGGTGGTGACGACGAAGCTGGTGGCGTTGGCAGTCGAAGCCAGGGCCAGCAGCAGCGCGGCGCCAAACAAGCGTGAATGGAACATGGTCGATCTCCTGGATAGGCTTTTGGTGGTTCTTATGTCAGACGCACGCTCAGCTTGTTGCGCTACTTTTTACCAAGCTGGGTACGTTAAGGGTATCACGCGGGTGTAATCCGCGGCTTGGACCGGATCGTAGCAAGATTTATCAACTGTACCTGTCAATTTAATTAAATTAAAAATTGTACTGGTATGTTGTTCAGCCGCTCTATTCCGGGCCTTTAAACGACAAAACCCGTCAGCAGTCACCTGCGACGGGTTTTGGGGAATTCGTGGTGCCGGCCTTGGCCGGCGAGCCCTGCATTAACGCCAGAAAGGCTTGCTCAGCTCTTCGTAGCGTTGTGCTTCGCTGATACCGGCATCAGCCAGCAGACGCGAGTCCAGGCGAGCCAGTTGGTGGCGGCTGGCAATGCGGCGTTGCCACAGCATCAGGTTGGCCAGCAGGCGCAGTGGCAGCGAGGCCTTGGATTGTTCGGCGGTGTTTTCGAAAACCAGATCGGAACTGAGGGTACGTTCCATGATGTCATCCTTCCGCTTGTGGCGGCATTAGGTAGTGATTTAACTGATGCCAATGATCCTCCTCTGTCGTCCATAACAGTAGATACAGTTCACCTGCATTGTGATGGGCCAGTTAACTGTTTTAGACGACTGTTGCACTCGGAATAGGCGCAACTGTACTGGTCAGCACTGAAATGGTGCATTTTTGATCAGAGAGGGGACAAGAGGATGAAAAATGGCGGTGAAATCACCGGTACAGTAGAACAGTTTTTGTTTGGATAAATAAATCAGTTACCCGACCGGTTGGCATTGCGCACAACCGGCCGGTCACTGTGCAGGTCAGCCGGCGAGCATGCGCCCGGTTTCTTCCAGGTTTTCGTGCCAGGCCAGGGCTTCGCGCAGGATGTGCGGGGTGTGGCCGCCGCGTTCGCAGGCGCGGGTGAAGTAGTCGTTCAGCGCCTCGCGGTAATCCGGGTGCACACAGTTGTCGATGATCACCCGCGCACGCTCGCGTGGCGCCAGGCCGCGCAGGTCAGCCAGGCCCTGCTCGGTGACGAGGATATCGACGTCGTGCTCGGTATGGTCGACGTGGCTGACCATCGGCACCACGCTGGAAATCGCCCCGCCCTTGGCAATCGACTTGGTGACGAAGATCGCCAGGTGCGCGTTGCGGGCGAAGTCGCCCGAGCCACCGATGCCGTTCATCATCCGCGTGCCGCAGACGTGGGTGGAGTTGACGTTGCCGTACAGGTCGAATTCAAGCGCGGTGTTGATGCCGATGATGCCCAGGCGGCGAACCACTTCAGGGTGGTTGGAGATTTCCTGCGGGCGCAGGACCAGTTTGTCCTTATAGCGCTCCAGGTTACCGAAGACGTCGGCGTTGCGGCGGGTCGACAGGGTGATCGAGCTGCCCGAGGCGAAGCTCAGCTTGCCGGCGTCGATCAGGTCGAAGGTCGAGTCCTGGAGTACTTCGGAGTACATGGTCAGGTCTTCGAACGGCGAGTCGATCAGGCCGCACATCACCGCGTTGGCGATACTGCCGATACCGGCTTGCAGCGGGCCGAGCTTGTTGGTCATGCGCCCGGCGTCGACTTCCTGCTTGAGGAAGTTGATCAGGTGGTTGGCGATGCCTTGGGTTTCGTCGTCTGGCGGCAGTACGGTGGACGGCGAGTCCGGCTGCTCGGTGATGACGATGCCGACGATCTTGGCCGGGTCGATCGGGATTGCGGTGCTGCCGATGCGGTCATCGACTTTTACCAGCGGGATCGGCGTACGGGTCGGACGATAGGTCGGGATATAGATGTCGTGCAGGCCTTCCAGGTTGGCGTTGTGCGCCAGGTTGATCTCGACGATCACCTGTTTGGCGAAAATCGCGAAGCTGGCCGAGTTGCCCACCGAGGTAGTCGGCACGATGTGGCCCTGTTCGGTGATGGCGACCGCTTCAATCACCGCGATGTCCGGCAGCTTGAGCTGCTGGTTGCGTAGCTGCTCGACGGTTTCCGACAGGTGCTGGTCAATGAACATGACCTCGCCGGCGTTGATCGCCTTGCGCAGGGTGCTGTCGACCTGGAACGGCATGCGCCGGGCCAGCACGCCGGCCTCAGTCAGTTGCTTGTCGAGGTCGTTGCCCAGGCTTGCGCCGGTCATCAGGCTGATTTTCAGTGGCGACTGCTTGGCGCGTTCGGCCAGTGCATGGGGCACCGCCTTGGCTTCACCGGCGCGGGTAAAACCGCTCATGCCGACGGTCATGCCGTCCTCGATCAGGCCAGCGGCATCAGCCGCACTCATTACCTTGCTGTGCAGGGAGGACAAGCGGATACGATCACGGTACATGGATTGTTATCTCGGGCTACTAAAGCTAGATGCGCAGTCTAGTGTTTTCGCCTGGCTTCGTCCCGCGACCAAGGTCGAATGCGAAGCCCTGAAATAGAGCCTTCTGTCGGCTGGCCGGGCATGAAAAAGCCCCAGCCGGTACCGCGCTGGGGCTATTTGTCACAGCAGTTTGAACGGCTTATTCGACCGCTTTGACCATGTCTTCGATGACCTTCTTGGCGTCGCCGAAGACCATCATGGTCTTGTCCAGGTAGAACAGCTCGTTATCAAGGCCGGCGTAGCCGCTAGCCATCGAGCGTTTGTTGACGATGATGGTCTTGGCCTTGAACGCCTCGAGGATCGGCATGCCGGCAATTGGCGACTTCGGATCGTTCTTCGCCGCCGGGTTGACCACGTCGTTGGCGCCCAGCACCAGCACCACGTCGGCCTGGCCGAACTCGGAGTTGATGTCGTCCATCTCGAACACCTGGTCGTATGGCACTTCGGCTTCGGCCAGCAGTACGTTCATGTGCCCGGGCATGCGCCCCGCCACCGGGTGGATCGCGTACTTCACGGTCACGCCGTTGTGGGTCAGCTTCTCGGTCAGCTCTTTCAGCGCGTGCTGGGCACGGGCCACCGCCAGGCCGTAGCCGGGGACGATGATCACGGTGTCAGCGTTGCTGAGCAGGAAGGTGGCGTCGTCGGCCGAGCCGGATTTCACCGGACGGGCTTCCTTGGCACCGGCCGGGCCGGCCGCTTCTGTCGCGCCGCCGAAACCGCCGAGGATCACGTTGAAGAACGAACGGTTCATCGCCTTGCACATGATGTACGAGAGGATCGCACCAGACGAACCGACCAGGGAGCCAGCGATGATCAGCATTGAGTTGTTCAGCGAGAAGCCGATACCGGCTGCCGCCCAGCCCGAGTAGCTGTTGAGCATCGACACCACCACTGGCATGTCGGCGCCGCCAATCGGGATGATGATCAGCACGCCCATGACGAACGCCAGGATCAGCATCAGGGCGAAAGCGCTGTAGCTGCCGGTGAAGGTGAACACCAGGCCCAGGCCAATGGTGGCAAGACCCAGAACCAGGTTCAGCTTGTGCTGGCCGCTGAACTGTACCGGTGCGCCCTGGAACAGGCGGAACTTGTACTTGCCCGAGAGCTTGCCGAAGGCAATGACCGAACCTGAGAAGGTGATCGCACCAATGGCGGCGCCGAGGAATAGCTCAAGGCGGTTACCGGTAGGGATCGGGTCGCTGATGCTGGCAACGATGCCCAGCGATTGCGGCTCGACCACCGCGGCAATGGCGATGAACACCGCGGCCAGGCCGATCATGCTGTGCATGAAGGCGACCAGTTCGGGCATCTTGGTCATTTCAACGCGCTTGGCCATGATCGAGCCGGCAGTACCACCGATCAGCAGACCGACAATCACGTAGCCGATGCCGTCGGTAGCCAGCTCTGCGCCCAGCTTATAGATGAGGCCGACGGTGGTGATCACCGCCAGAGCCATGCCGAGCATGCCGAACAGGTTGCCGCGCCGTGACGTAGTCGGGTGCGACAGGCCCTTGAGTGCCTGGATGAAGCACACCGAGGCGACAAGGTAGAGAAGTGTTACCAGGTTCATGCTCATGTTTACTTCTGCCCCTCTTGCTTCGCTGCGCCCTTGCCTGGGGCTTTCTTCTTGAACATCTCCAGCATGCGCCGGGTGACGAGGAAACCGCCGAATACGTTGACCGCTGCCAGGGCCACCGCGAGGGTGCCCATGGTTTTGCCGAGCGGCGTGACGGTCAGCGCGGCAGCCAGCATGGCGCCGACGATGACGATGGCGGAGATGGCGTTGGTGACCGCCATCAACGGCGTGTGCAGTGCCGGGGTGACGTTCCAGACCACGTGGTAACCGACATAGATCGCCAGCACGAAGATGATCAGGTTATAGACGCCGTGAGAGATCAGCATGTCTTCCATTGTCTGGCTCCTTATCCGTTCTTGCGGATGACCTGGCCGTCGCGGCACATCAGGCACGCGGCGACGATGTCGTCTTCGAGGTTGATCGTCAGCGCGCCGTCCTTGTCGAACAGCAGCTTCATAAAGTCGAGCAGGTTGCGTGCATACAGCGCCGAGGCGTCCGCACCGACCTGCGCTGGCAGGTTGGTCGGGCCGACGATGGTCACGCCCTGCTCCACCACCACCTGGTCAGCGACGGTCAGCGGGCAGTTGCCACCCTGGGCTGCGGCGAGGTCGATGACCACCGAGCCGGGTTTCATCTGCGCCACGGTCTCGGCGCTGAGCAAGGTCGGAGCCTTGCGGCCAGGGATCAGTGCGGTGGTAATGACGATATCGGCCTGCTTGGCGCGCTCGTGCACCGCCAGGGCCTGACGCTGCATCCAGCTGGCCGGCATGGGGCGGGCGTAGCCGCCGACACCTTCGGCGCACTCGCGCTCTTCATCGGTCTCGTAAGGGACATCGATGAACTTGGCGCCCAGCGACTCGATCTGCTCCTTCACCGCCGGACGCACGTCCGAGGCTTCGATCACCGCACCCAGGCGCTTGGCCGTGGCGATAGCCTGCAGCCCGGCTACACCGGCGCCGAGGATCAGCACACGCGCAGCCTTAACAGTACCGGCAGCGGTCATCAGCATCGGCATGAAGCGCGGATAGTGGTGAGCCGCCAGCAACACGGCCTTGTAACCGGCAATGTTGGCCTGCGACGACAACACATCGAGGCTTTGCGCCCGCGAGGTACGCGGCGCCGCTTCAAGGGCAAAGGCGGTGATGCCGCGCTCGGCCATCTTGGCGATGGTTTCGTTGTTGAACGGATTGAGCATACCCACCAGCACGGTGCCGCTCTTGATCTGGGCCAGTTCGCTATCGTCAGGGGCTACAACCTTGAGAACCAGCTGAGCTCCAAACGCATCGGCAGCGCTGCCAATAGTGGCGCCTGCTGCTTCATAGGCACTGTCCGGAACGCTGGCATTGATGCCGGCGCCGCTCTGGACGGTGACCTGATGCCCCTGGCCAATCAGTTTCTTGATGGTTTCCGGGGTTGCAGCAACCCGTGTTTCGCCCGTCTGCGTTTCGAGAGGAACACCAATGTGCACGTCATTTCTCCTGCGTGATCTTTTGTTGGTAAACCAGCGCACTGCGGATGGTGCGCTGGGGCGGCCGATCAGCACGATCCCGCCGAATCCAGGCGGGGCGCGGCATTTTGCAGGTGATTCCTGAATCGCTTCAACCAGTTTTGAAGGGTGACGGCAATCAAACTACAAGTCACCCTGTGACCGAATGTCGCAATAACAGGCCTGGAGCCCGCCAAGCGCGGGCTTCAGGGAGATTACGGCAAAATTCGAAAATTTTCCGCCGAATTTGCTGAATGCCTGGCTGAAAGCGCGATTTATGCTGTGAAGGCCGCATAAACAGCAGGGTTAAGGGCTTTTCAGAGGGTGCCTGAAACAGTTGGCCTAAATGCGACATTTCCTTATATCTGTAGGGTTTCAGTTTTATTGACTACGGGGTCAGGTTGTAGCTGTCATCCTTATGGGCTGCGGCGTAGCGCCCCGCCTCCCCTACCAGCCAATCGCGGAAAGCGCGCAGCGAAGCCGACTCCACCTTGCGCTCGGGGATCATCAGGTAATACGCCTTGATGCTCGACAGCGCATGTGGGCTGGCCACCACCAGGCGCCCTTCTGCCAGTTCACGCTGGATCAGGAAGGGCGGAATCAGTGCCACGCCCATCTCGTGCATGGCCGCCTGTGCCAACATCGAGAATAGCTCATAGCGTGGGCCGGTCATGTCACGAGCGACGTTCATTTCCAGGCTGTTGAACCACTGGCGCCAGGCGTAGGGCCGGGTGGTCTGCTGCAGCAGCGGCAACTGGGCGATCTGCGCGGGGCTCAGTTGCCGGTTAGCGGCCAGCAATGCCGGGCTGCACACCGGCACCGGGTTCTCGCCCATCAGCCGGTGGGACTCGGTTCCCGACCAGTCGGCATCGCCGAAGTAGATCGCCGCGTCGAAGCTAGTATCGGCAAACAGGAACGGTCGGGTGCGGTTGGTCAGGTTGACCGTGACCTCCGGGTGGCGCTGCTGGAAGTCCTTGAGCCGGGGTAGCAGCCACTGGGTGCCGAAGGTAGGCACCACTGCCAGTTCGATGACGTTGGCGCCCTGCTGGCCCATCACCGATAAGGTGTCGCGCTCCACCGCATCCAGCTGCGTGGCGACCCGGCGGCTGTAGGAAAGCCCGGCTTCGGTCAGCTTCACCCCGCGGCGCGAGCGGCGAAACAGTTCGACATTGAGAAACTCCTCCAGCCCGGCGATTTGCCGACATACGGCGCCCTGGGTCAGGGACAGCTCCTGGGAAGCCTTGGTAAAGCTCTCGTGGCGGGCGGCGGCCTCGAAGCAGACCAGGGCCGCTGTGCTGGGGATCTTGCGCCGCATGTACATCAACCTCACTAATAGAGCGTAGAGATGGCCTTTGCGGCCATTACGAAGTGAGAAATTATCACAAGAGCATGCGCAATCCTCGTTTGTCTCGCCGCCGGAACGGGCCTAGGATCAATGCACAACAACTCTGGTCCCATTTCTCGAGGATTCGCTCATGGCCGGTAAAGCAAGCTTCAACTGGATCGACCCGCTGTTGCTCGACCAACAGCTCACTGAAGAAGAGCGCATGGTGCGTGACAGCGCTTATCAGTTCGCCCAGGACAAGCTGGCCCCGCGCGTGCTGGAGGCCTTCCGTCACGAGCAGACCGACCCTGCGATCTTCCGCGAGATGGGCGAAGTCGGCCTGCTGGGCGCAACCATTCCCGAGCAGTACGGCGGCAGTGGCCTGAACTACGTGTGCTACGGCCTGATTGCCCGGGAAGTGGAGCGTATCGACTCCGGCTACCGCTCGATGATGAGCGTGCAGTCCTCGCTGGTCATGGTGCCGATCAACGAATTCGGTACTGAGGCGACCAAGCAGAAGTACCTGCCCAAGCTCGCCAGCGGTGAATGGATCGGCTGCTTCGGCCTGACCGAGCCAGACCATGGCTCCGACCCGGGCTCGATGATCACCCGCGCCAAGAAGGTTGACGGTGGCTATCGCCTGAGCGGCAGCAAGATGTGGATCACCAACAGCCCGATCGCTGACGTGTTCGTGGTCTGGGCCAAGGATGATGCCGGCGACATCCGAGGTTTTGTTCTGGAAAAAGGCTGGCAGGGCCTGAGCGCCCCGGCGATTCACGGCAAGGTCGGCCTGCGCGCCTCGATCACCGGCGAAATCGTCATGGACAACGTGTTCGTGCCTGAAGAGAACATCTTCCCCGATGTGCGCGGCCTGAAAGGCCCGTTCACCTGCCTGAACTCGGCACGCTATGGCATCTCCTGGGGTGCCCTGGGCGCCGCTGAAGCCTGCTGGCACACCGCGCGCCAATACACCCTGGACCGCAAGCAGTTTGGCCGCCCGCTGGCCGCCAACCAGCTGATCCAGAAGAAGCTGGCCGACATGCAGACCGAAATCACCCTGGCCCTGCAAGGCTGCCTGCGCCTGGGGCGGATGAAGGACGAAGGCACTGCTGCGGTAGAAATCACCTCGATCATGAAGCGCAATTCCTGCGGCAAGGCCCTGGACATCGCCCGTATGGCCCGTGACATGCTCGGTGGCAACGGGATCTCCGACGAGTTCGGTGTGGCCCGTCACCTGGTCAACCTCGAGGTGGTCAACACCTATGAAGGCACCCATGACGTCCACGCGCTGATCCTCGGTCGCGCGCAGACCGGCATTCAGTCCTTCTATTAATAAGGAGCCAGCCATGGGCGCGCTATCTCATCTGCGGGTGCTGGATCTGTCGCGAGTGCTGGCCGGGCCCTGGTCCGGGCAGATACTTGCGGACCTGGGCGCCGAAGTGATCAAGGTCGAGCGTCCGGGCAGCGGCGATGATACGCGCGCCTGGGGCCCGCCCTTCCTTAAGGACGCTTACGGCGAGAACACCAGCGAGGCTGCCTACTACCTGGCGGCCAACCGCAACAAGCGTTCGCTGACCATCGACTTCACCCAGCCCGAGGGCCAGCGCCTGGTGCGCGAGCTGGCGGCAAAGTCGGACGTGTTGATCGAGAACTTCAAGGTCGGCGGCCTGGCAGCCTATGGGCTGGACTACGAAAGCCTGAAGGCGCTCAACCCGCGCCTGGTGTATTGCTCGGTCACCGGCTTCGGCCAGACCGGGCCCTATGCCAAGCGCGCCGGCTACGACTTCATGATCCAGGGCCTGGGCGGGCTGATGAGCCTGACCGGGCGCCCGGAGGGTGAAGACGGTGCGGGGCCGGTGAAAGTCGGTGTCGCGCTGACCGACATCCTCACCGGGCTGTATTCGACCGTGGCGATCCTGGCTGCCCTCGCCCATCGTGACCGCGATGGTGGAGGCCAGCACATTGATATGGCGCTGCTCGACGTGCAGGTTGCCTGCCTGGCCAACCAGGCCATGAACTACCTCACCACCGGCACGCCACCGCGGCGCCTGGGTAATGCGCACCCGAACATCGTGCCTTACCAGGACTTCCCTACTGCCGACGGCGACTTCATCCTCACCGTGGGCAACGACGGGCAGTTCCGCAAGTTCGCCGAGGTTGCCGGCCAGCCGCAATGGGCGGACGATCCGCGCTTTGCTACTAATAAGCAGCGGGTTGCCAACCGTGCCGAGCTGATTCCACTGATCCGCCAGGCCACGGTGTTCAAGACCACCGCTGAGTGGGTCGCGCAGCTGGAGCAGGCCGGGGTTCCGTGTGGGCCTATCAACGACCTGGCGCAGATGTTTGCCGATCCTCAGGTCAAAGCCCGGGGCCTGGCAATCGAGATGCCACACCCGCTTGCCGGGCAGGTGCCGCAGGTGGCCAGCCCTATTCGCTTGTCCGAGACGCCGGTGGAGTATCGCCATGCACCGCCGTTGTTGGGCGAGCATACCGAGCAGATCCTCGGCGAAGTGCTGGGCCTGGCGGCATCGGAGATCGAGCGCCTGCGGCTAACCAAGGTGGTCTGAAGCTTCAAGCTGTAAGCTGCAAGCTACAAGTTGGGCGCGGTGCTGCTGCTTTTACTTGTAGCTTGAAGCTTGCTGCTTATAGCCAAACCGCCCCTGCTGAAACAAAGTTGAAATAAGTCCTTGACGCCCCCACAGATCTCTCTATAATTCGCCCCACTTCCG
>NZ_JYOF01000015.1:3534-315927 GCF_000955865.1 Pseudomonas sp. 2(2015) | reverse complement strand
TGCTGCCCGGTAAACAAAAAAGGCCACCCGAAGGTGGCCTTTCTTGTTTACCGGGCAGTGATTACTTCTTCACTTCCCAGCCAGTCAGCTCGGCCAGGGCCTTGCCGATGTCTGCCAGCGAACGCACGGTTTTCACACCAGCGTCCTGCAGCGCAGCGAATTTCTCGTCTGCAGTGCCTTTGCCGCCGGAGATGATGGCGCCAGCGTGGCCCATACGCTTGCCCGCAGGAGCGGTAACACCAGCGATGTAGGAAACCACAGGCTTGGTAACGTTGGCCTTGATGTAGGCAGCTGCTTCTTCTTCAGCCGAACCGCCGATCTCGCCGATCATGACGATCGCTTCGGTCTTCGGGTCTTCCTGGAACAGCTTCAGGATGTCGATGAAGTTGGAGCCCGGGATCGGGTCGCCACCGATACCGACGCAGGTGGACTGACCGAAACCGGCGTCAGTGGTCTGCTTGACCGCTTCGTAGGTCAGGGTGCCGGAACGCGAAACGATACCGACCTTGCCTGGCAAGTGGATATGACCTGGCATGATGCCGATCTTGCACTCGCCCGGAGTGATGACGCCTGGGCAGTTAGGGCCGATCAGGGTAACACCCAGCTCGTCGCACTTGACCTTGGCATCGAGCATGTCCAGGGTAGGAATGCCTTCGGTGATGCAGACGATCAGCTTGATGCCGCCAAAGGCAGCTTCCAGGATCGAGTCCTTGCAGAAAGGAGCTGGAACGTAGATGACCGACGCATCAGCGCCGGTAGCTTCTACTGCTTCTTTCACAGTGTTGAACACTGGCAGGCCCAGGTGGGTGGAACCACCCTTGCCTGGTGTCACGCCGCCGACCATCTTGGTGCCGTAGGCGATGGCTTGCTCGGAGTGGAAAGTACCTTGCGAGCCGGTGAAGCCCTGGCAGATGACTTTGGTGTCTTTATTGATCAGGACGCTCATTACTTGCCCTCCGCAGCTTTGACAACTTGTTGAGCAGCGTCGGTCAGGCTGGTTGCCGCAATGATGTTCAAACCGCTTTCTGCCAGTACTTTAGCACCCAGTTCAGCGTTGTTGCCTTCCAGGCGAACAACAACCGGTACCTTGACGCCGACTTCTTTCACAGCGCCGATGATGCCTTCGGCAATCATGTCGCAACGAACGATGCCGCCGAAGATGTTGACCAGAACGGCCGCGACATTGCTGTCGGACAGAATGATCTTGAAGGCTTCGGTAACGCGCTCTTTGGTAGCACCACCACCTACGTCGAGGAAGTTGGCTGGCTTGCCGCCGTGCAGGTTGACGATGTCCATGGTACCCATGGCCAGGCCGGCACCGTTGACCATGCAGCCGATGTTGCCTTCCAGGGCCACGTAGTTCAGCTCGAAGCTGGCAGCGTGGGCTTCACGAGGATCGTCTTGCGACGGGTCGTGGAAGGTTTTCAGCTTAGGCTGACGGTACATGGCGTTAGCGTCGATGTTGATCTTGGCATCGAGGCAGTGCAGGTCGCCGTCGGCCTTGATGACCAGCGGGTTTACTTCCAGCAGGGCCAGGTCGTGTTCTTTGAACAGCTTGGCCAGGCCTACGAAAATCTTGGCGAACTGAGCAACTTGCTTGCCTTCCAGACCCAGCTGGAACGCCAGTTCACGACCCTGGAATGGCTGAGCGCCAACCAGTGGATCGATAGTAGCCTTGATGATCTTCTCAGGAGTCTCGTGAGCGACTTTCTCGATGTCCACGCCACCTTCGGTGGAAGCCATGAACACGATACGGCGGCTCGAACGGTCGACTACAGCGCCCAGGTACAGCTCTTTGGCGATGTCAGTGCAGGATTCGACCAGGATCTTGGTCACTGGCTGACCGTTGGCGTCGGTCTGGTAGGTTACCAGACGCTTGCCCAACCATTGCGCAGCGAACGCCTTGGCGTCTTCCTTGCTGCGAACCAGCTTGACGCCGCCCGCTTTACCGCGACCACCGGCGTGGACCTGGGCTTTGACAACCCACTCGGTGCCACCGATCTTGTCGCAGGCTTCTGCGGCAGCTTCAGGGGTGTCGACTGCGAAACCCTTGGAAACTGGCAGGCCGTATTCAGCGAACAGCTGCTTACCCTGATACTCGTGAAGATTCATGCTTTTTACCGTCTTCGTTAGGTACTGCGCTTCGGCGCTGCGCTCCATGGGAGTGCCGCGCCACCTGTGACCACTTGCCCCCGGTATGCTCCGGGAGTTCGAGTCCGGCGGACTTTCCGCGGTGAGTCATGCACGCAAGACTCACGACGGGCCACCCGCCGTGGTTTCTTATTGTTTAACGCTTCTTACGGTTGGCAACGTGAATGGCACCGCCATTCACAGCCAGCGCGGCTTCATGCAGCGCTTCGGACAGGGTCGGATGGGAGAAAACCATCATGCCCAGGTCTTCGGCGCTGGTGCCGAATTCCATTGCGATTGCACCCTGCTGCACCAGTTCGGCAGCCGATGGGCCAATCACGTGTACACCCAGGACGCGGTCGGTCTTGGCATCGGCGATGACCTTGACGAAACCACCGGTGTCGTTGGCAGCCATCGCACGGCCGCTGGCCGCGAACGGGAAGGTGCCCACGTTAACCTCAACGCCTTCGGCCTTCAAGGTCTGTTCGGTTTTACCGACCCATGCGATTTCCGGGTGGGTGTAGATAACCGACGGGATCAGGTCGTAGTTCATCTGGGCTTTGTGGCCCTTGATGCGCTCGACGACCATGATGCCCTCTTCCGAGGCCTTGTGCGCCAGCATCATGCCACGAACCACGTCACCGATGGCGTAAACGCCTGGTACGCTGGTCGCGCAGTGATCGTCGACGAAGATGAAACCACGCTCGTCGATGGTCACGCCGCTGTCGGCAGCCAGCAGATCGGTGGTCACCGGACGACGGCCGACCGCAACGATCAGCTTGTCGAAGGTGATCTTCTGCTCGCCGTTGGCGTCGGTGTAGGTCACTTCGACTTCAGCGCCGTTGACCTTCGAGCCGGTCACGCGAGCGCCCAGCTTGATGTCCAGGCCTTGCTTGGTCAGGGTTTTCAGCGCTTCCTTGGAGACAGCGGCGTCAGCGGCCATCAGGAAGGTGTCCAGGGCTTCGAGGACGGTGACTTCTGCGCCCAGGCGAGCCCAGACCGAACCCAGCTCCAGGCCGATCACGCCAGCACCGATCACGCCCAGGCGCTTAGGTACGGTTTGGAATTCCAGGGCGCCGGTGGAATCGACGATGACGTTCTGGTCGACCGGAGCCGGTGGAATGTCGATCGGACGCGAACCGGAAGCCAGGATGACGTTCTCGGCTTCGATGATTTCGGTGGTGCCGTCAGCCTTGGTGACTTCGACTTTCTTGCCAGCCAGCAGTTTACCGTGGCCCTGGATCGAGGTGACGCCGTTGGCCTTGAACAGGGTGGCAACACCGCCGGTCAGGTTTTTGACGATGCCAGCCTTGCGGCCAACCATCGCGGCGACGTCCATCTTCACTTCGCCAGTGGAGATACCGTGGACGTTGAAGCTCTCTTTGGCTTCCTTGTATTTCCAGGAGCTGTCCAGCAGCGCCTTGGAAGGAATGCAACCCACGTTCAGGCAGGTACCGCCGAGGGCCAGCTTGCCTTCGCCGTCAGTGTACTTCTCGATACAGGCAGTGCTCAGACCGAGTTGCGCAGCCTTGATGGCAGCTACGTAGCCGCCAGGACCTGCGCCAATCACTACCACATCAAATTTTTGCGACATTCAGAAAATCCTCTTTAAAGCTGCAAGCGATAAGCTGCAAGCCACACGCTCAAGCGCAAACCGTTCAGGCTTGCCGCTTGAAGCTTGCAGCTTACAGCTGCTCAATCAGATATCCAGCAGCAGACGAGCCGGGTCTTCCAGCAGGTTCTTGATGGTCACCAGGAAGGTCACGGCTTCTTTACCGTCGATCAGACGGTGGTCGTAGGACAGTGCCAGGTACATCATCGGGCGGATCACGACCTGACCGTTAACGGCCATAGGACGCTGGATGATGTTGTGCATGCCCAGGATCGCAGCCTGCGGCGGGTTGACGATCGGGGTCGACATCATCGAACCAAAGGTACCACCGTTGGTGATGGTGAAGGTACCGCCGGTCATTTCGTCGATCGACAGTTTGCCGTCACGGGCTTTCTTGCCGAAGGTGGCGATGCCGTTCTCGATTTCAGCCAGGCTCATCTGCTCGGCGTTACGCAGTACCGGTACCACCAGGCCGCGGTCGCTGGAAACGGCAACGCCGATGTCCGCATAACCGTGGTAGACGATGTCGGAACCGTCGATCGAGGCGTTGACGGCCGGGAAGCGTTTCAGCGCTTCGGTGGCAGCCTTGACGAAGAACGACATGAAGCCCAGGCGGACGCCGTTGTGGGTCTTCTCGAACAGGTCCTTGTACTTCGAACGCAGGGCCATGACTTCGGTCATGTCGACTTCGTTGAAGGTGGTCAGCATGGCCATGTTCGACTGAGCTTCGACCAGGCGCTTGGCAACGGTGGCACGTACGCGAGTCATCGGTACACGCTTCTCGGTGCGATCGCCAGTGGCGACGACCGGGGCAGCGGCAGCAGCGGCTGGCTTGGCGGCAGGTGCGGCAGCCGGAGCGGATTTCTTCGCTTCGATGGCAGCAACCACGTCTTCCTTGGTGATGCGACCGTCTTTGCCGGTGCCCTTGATGCTGTTCAGGGCGATGCCGTTTTCTTCGGCCAGCTTGCGGGCAGCCGGAGCGCCGATGGCGTCTTCGTCGCCAGCAGCAGCGGCAGCAGGAGCAGCGGCGGCAGGCGCAGCAGCAGCGGCAGGCGCCGCGGCAGCAACACCACCTGCCTCGATCGAACCCAGGACTTCGTCGGACAGGACGGTTTCGCCCTCGCCCTTGACGATAGCGCCCAGCACGCCGTCAGCGGTAGCCAGTACTTCCAGGACAACCTTGTCGGTTTCGATGTCGACGATCAGCTCGTCACGCTTGACCGCTTCGCCCGGTTGCTTGTGCCAGGTGGCAACGGTGCCATCGGCAACCGATTCCGGGAAAGTAGGGGCTTTGATCTCGATAGCCATTATCAGTGGTTCCTTAAATTCGGTTTCTGGTGCGCGATGGCATTAAACGGTGAAGGCATCTTGCAGCAGTTTTTCCTGCTGCTCGGCGTGCATCGAAGCGTAACCACAAGCAGGTGCTGCCGAAGCATCGCGACCGGCGTACTCGAGGACCAGGTCCTTGTTGTGACGGGTCAGAATGCGACGCATGTGGTGTTGGCTGCTGTACCAGGCGCCCTGGTTCATTGGCTCTTCCTGGCACCACACCACATCTTTGAGATTGGTGTACGGCGCGAGGATTTCGACCAGGTCGTCTTCAGGGAACGGATACAGCTGCTCGATACGCACGATGGCGATATCTTCGCGGCCTTCGGCACGGCGTTTTTCCAGCAGATCGTAGTAGACCTTGCCGCTGCACAGAACCAGGCGCGTGACGTTCTTCGGATCGAGGGTATCGATTTCCGGGATCACGGTCTGGAACGAGCCTTCGGCCAGTTCTTCCAGGGTCGAGATGGCCAGTTTGTGGCGCAGCAGCGACTTTGGCGTCAGCACGATCAGCGGCTTGCGCAGCGGACGGATGACCTGACGACGCAGCAGGTGGTAGATCTGAGCCGGCGTGGTCGGTACGCAAACCTGGACGTTGTGCTCGGCGCACAGCTGCAGGTAACGCTCCAGACGTGCCGATGAGTGCTCAGGCCCCTGCCCTTCATAACCGTGTGGCAGCAGCATGGTCAGACCGCACAGACGGCCCCACTTGTGCTCGCCGCTGGTGATGAACTGGTCGACAACCACCTGGGCACCGTTGGCGAAGTCGCCGAACTGGGCTTCCCAGATCACCAGCGCGTTCGGCGTGGTGGTGGAGTAGCCGTATTCGAAGGCCAGTACCGCTTCTTCCGAGAGGAAGGAGTCGTACAGGTCGAACTTAGGCTGACCGGCGTACAGGTTCTGCAGTGGCAGGTAGGTGCTGGCGTCTTTCTGGTTGTGCAGTACCGCGTGGCGGTGCGAGAAAGTGCCGCGACCGATATCCTGACCCGTCATGCGGATCGGATGCCCTTCAAACAGCAAGGTGGCGTAGGCCATGGTTTCGGCGTAGCCCCAGTTGATCGGCAAGCCACCGGCCTGCATCTTCTGGCGATCTTCGTAGATCTTCGAAACCTGACGCTGAACCACGAAACCTTCCGGCAGCTCCAGCAGCTTGGCCGACAGTTCCTGCAGGGTCTTCAGATCGAAGCGGGTGTCGTGACGCGCGGTCCAGGTGTGACCCAGGTACGGACGCCAGTCGACGAACAGCTCTTTGTTCGGCTCTTTGACCAGGCTTTTTACTACGTGCAGGCCGTTATCCAGCGCGTTGCGGTACTCGTCAACCTTGGCCTGGACGCGCTCGGCGTCAAGACGGCCCGACTGGGTCAGGGCTTCGGCGTAGAGTTCGCGGGTGGTGCGCTGCTTGGCGATCTGCTGGTACATCAGCGGCTGGGTGCCGTTCGGCTCGTCGGCCTCGTTGTGGCCGCGACGACGGTAGCAGACCAGGTCGATGACCACGTCACGCTTGAACTGCATGCGGTAATCGACCGCCAGCTGGGTCACGAACAGCACCGCTTCCGGATCATCACCGTTGACGTGCAGGATCGGCGCCTGAATCATCTTGGCGACGTCGGTGGCGTACTCGGTGGAACGCGAGTCCAGCGGGTTGCTGATGGTGAAACCAACCTGGTTGTTGATCACGATGTGCACAGTACCGCCGGTCTTGAAACCGCGGGTCTGCGACATCTGGAAGGTTTCCATGACCACGCCTTGACCGGCGAATGCCGCGTCACCGTGGATGGAAATCGGCAGTACCTTGTCGCCAACGGTGTCGTTGCGACGGTCCTGACGGGCACGTACCGAACCTTCAACCACTGGCGAGACGATCTCCAGGTGCGAAGGGTTGAACGCCATGGCCAGGTGAACTTCGCCACCGGCGGTCATCACGTTGGACGAGAAGCCCTGGTGGTATTTGACGTCACCGGAGCCCAGCTCGACCTTCTTCTTGCCTTCGAACTCGTCGAACAGGTCGCGCGGGTTCTTGCCGAAGGTGTTGACCAGGACGTTCAGACGGCCACGGTGAGCCATGCCGATGACAACTTCCTTGGTGCCGTAGGAACCGGAGCGTTGAATCAGCTCGTCCAGCATCGGAATCAGGCTTTCGCCGCCTTCCAGGCCGAAACGCTTGGTGCCCGGGTATTTGGTACCCAGGTATTTTTCCAGACCCTCGGCGGCGGTGACGCGCTCGAGCAGGTGGCTCTGAATATCCGCGGAGAAGACTGGACGCCCACGCACGCTCTCCAGACGCTGCTGGAACCAGCTGCGCTGCTCGGAGTCGACGATGTGGGTGAATTCGGCGCCAATGGTGCGGCAATATGTCTGCTGCAAAGCGTCGAAGATTTCGCGTAGGCTCGCTTCCTCTTTGCCGATGAACAGGTCGCCGGCACGGAAGGTCGTATCAAGATCGGCATTGGTCAAGCCGTAATGATTGATCGACAGGTCTACTGGCGCAGGGCGCTGCCACAACCCCAGGGGGTCGAGCTTAGCGGCTTGGTGGCCGCGCATACGGTAGGCCTGGATCAGTCGCAGAACTTCAACCTGCTTCTTCTCGTGTTCACTGCTCACGCTCCCGGCGGAAACCGGTTGGGCGCGGCGCTGGTTCTTTGCCAGCAGTACGAAATGGTCGCGGATTGTAGAGTGCGATACATCGGTAGCGGTGCTGCCTTCGGCGGGCAACTTCTGGAAGTAAGTGCGCCACTCTTCTGGCACAGCGTTAGGGTCGTGCAGGTAAAGCTCGTAGAGCTCTTCCACATATGCAGCGTTACCACCTGAAAGGTGGGCGCTATCCCACATGCGCTGCATCACGCTTTCTTGCATGCTTGGTCACCCTCGGTTAGGGGACGGATCGGCAAGAGCCACAGCACGCCTGGAAAAGTCCTAATGCAGCGACCCAACCAAGCCACCAAGGATCCTACAGATTTTCCGGGTACCAGCCCGGAAGCCCCTGCTGGTCTCATATCTTCATAGGTAAAAGCTTGGGCTTTGTGGGCCCTAGCTCGGGTTTCACCTTGGTGCGGGCAAGGGCCCGCACCTTGGCGTACTACGGGTACAACACTTTTAAAATCAGGTACCGCTTTGCAGCAGCATGTTACGTACGTGACCGATGGCCTTGGTCGGGTTCAGACCTTTAGGGCAAACGTTTACGCAGTTCATGATGCCGCGGCAACGGAACACGCTGAACGGGTCATCCAGCGAAGCCAGACGCTCCTGGGTCTTGGTGTCACGGCTGTCGGCCAGGAAACGATAGGCCTGCAGCAGTGCAGCTGGACCGAGGAACTTGTCCGGGTTCCACCAGAACGACGGGCAGGAAGTCGAGCAGCAAGCGCACAGGATGCACTCGTACAGGCCGTCCAGCTTTTCGCGTTCTTCCGGCGACTGCAGACGCTCGATGGCCGGAGCCGGCGTATCGTTCTGCAGGAATGGCTTCACCTTCTCGTACTGTTTGTAGAAGATGCTCATATCGACGACGAGGTCACGAATGACCGGCAATCCAGGCAACGGGCGAACGATCAGCTTGTTGCGCTTGACCACGGCCGACAGCGGCGTGATGCAGGCCAGGCCGTTCTTGCCGTTGATGTTCATGCCATCGGAACCGCAAACACCTTCACGGCAGGAACGACGATACGAGAAACCTTCGTCCTGTTCCTTGATCAGTGCCAAGACATCGAGAACCATCAGGTCCTTGCCGCCGGTATCGACCTGGAACACCTGCATCTTGGGTGCCGAGTCGGTATCGGGGTTGTAACGATAAACTTCGACTTGCAACATTGTGGCCACCCTTAGTAAGTCCGGACTTTAGGCTCGAACGCCGGAACGGTTTTCGGCGCGAAGTTGACGGCGCGCTTGGCGACGCGCTTCTCACCCGGGAAGTACAGGGTGTGGCACAGCCAGTTTTCGTCGTCACGGTCTTCGAAGTCTTCACGGGCGTGAGCGCCGCGGGACTCTTTACGGACTTCTGCAGCGATGGCAGTGGCTTCAGCGACTTCCAGCAGGTTCTGCAGCTCCAGCGCTTCGATACGCGCGGTGTTGAAGGCCTGGGACTTGTCGTTGATCTTGACGTTGGCGATACGCTCGCGCAGGCCAGCCAGTTGCTCGATACCCTTCTGCATGTATTCGCCGGTACGGAATACACCGAAGTAGTTCTGCATGCAGCTTTGCAGTTCGCGACGCAGGGTAGCCACGTCTTCGCCGGTGTTGCGCTCGTTGAGCTTGTTCAGACGGCTCAGGGCAACATCGATGTCGGTGTCGCTGGCGTCGAGGTATTCGATACCGTCGCTCAGTGCTTTTTCCAGGTGCAGGCCGGCGGCGCGACCGAAGACCACCAGGTCGAGCAGCGAGTTGCCGCCCAGGCGGTTGGCACCGTGAACCGATACGCACGCCACTTCACCGACCGCGAACAGGCCCGGGATGATGTGGTCGACGCCATCGGCGTCCTGGGTCATGGCCTGGCCATGGATGTTGGTGGCAACGCCGCCCATCATGTAGTGGCAGGTTGGCACAACAGGAACCGGCGCGACCACAGGGTCAACGTGGGCGAAGGTCTTGGACAGCTCGCAGATGCCTGGCAGGCGGCTGTGCAGTACTTCTTCACCCAGGTGGTCAAGCTTGAGCATCACGTGGTCGCCGTTAGGGCCACAGCCGTTGCCGGCGATGATCTCTTTAACCATGGAACGGGCCACAACGTCACGACCGGCGAGGTCTTTGGCGTTAGGCGCATAACGTTCCATGAAACGCTCGCCATGCTTGTTGATCAGGTAACCGCCTTCACCGCGGCAACCTTCGGTGACCAGTACACCAGCGCCGGCGATGCCGGTCGGGTGGAACTGCCACATCTCGATGTCCTGCACCGGAACGCCTGCACGCAGGGCCATGCCGATACCGTCACCGGTATTGATCAGGGCGTTGGTGGTGGAGGAGTAGATACGGCCTGCACCGCCGGTGGCCAGAACGGTGGCCTTGGCTTTGATGTACAGGGTTTCGCCGGTTTCGATGCAGATGGCGATCACACCGACGAACGCACCTTCCTGGTTCTTCACCAGGTCAACGGCGTAGTACTCGTTGAGGAAGGTGGTGCCTGCTTTCAGGTTGCCCTGGTACAGGGTGTGCAGCAGCGCGTGACCGGTACGGTCGGAAGCGGCGCAGGTACGGGCGGCCTGGCCACCTTTACCGAAGTCCTTGGACTGACCGCCGAACGGGCGCTGGTAGATACGGCCTTGCTCGGTACGCGAGAACGGCAGACCCATGTGGTCCAGTTCGAACACGGCAGCAGGACCTTCCTGACACATGTATTCGATAGCGTCCTGGTCACCGATATAGTCGGAACCCTTGACGGTATCGTACATGTGCCAGCGCCAGTCATCGTTCGGGTCGGCCGAAGCGATGGCGCAGGTGATGCCACCCTGGGCCGATACAGTGTGCGAACGGGTCGGGAAGACCTTGGTGATCACGGCAGTCTTGTGACCGCCCTGAGCCAGCTGCAGCGCTGCGCGCATGCCGGCACCGCCGCCACCAATGATGATGGCGTCGAATGAAATCGTAGGAATGTTAGCCATGAATCAGATACCCCAGAGAATCTGCACACCCCAGACGAAGTACGCGAACATCGCGACACCACATACCGCCTGGAACAGGAAACGTACGGCAGTCGCCGACTTGCCCAGCGCCATCGGCGTCAGGTAGTCGGTGGCAATGGTCCACATGCCGACCCAGGCGTGAGCGCCCAGGGCCACAAGGGCCAGCAGACTGAAAATACGCATCGCGTTGTTGGAGAACAGAGCGTGCCACTGGGCAAACTCGATGCCCGGGTGCGCGACCAGGTATCCGATCAGGAAAATGAAATAAGCCGCGAGAACGACCGCAGAAACGCGCTGCGCCATCCAGTCATAGAGGCCCGAACGCGAGAGGTTCGTGACGTTGGTTACCATATCCAAACTCCTGCCAGCACAATCACCACCACGGAAACGGCGATGATAATTTTCGAGCCCAGTCGGCCGCCTTCCAGCGTTTCACCGATGCCCATGTCCATGATCAAGTGGCGCACACCGGCTACCAAGTGATACAGCAAGGCGGACAGGAGGCCCCATGCCACGAACTTGGCCAGCGGACTGGTCAAGCATGCCTTCACCTCGGCGAAACCTTCCTCCGAACCCAGGGATTTGCCCAATGCATAAAGCATGAAGCCAAGGCCGAGGAAGAGGATGATGCCGGAAACACGGTGAAGAAATGACGTAACGCCGGTAATGGGGAGTTTGATGGTCCTTAGGTCTAGGTTTACAGGTCGTTGGCTTTTCACGGCTTTTTTCACACTGAAGAGCCCCTAGCAAGCAGGGCAAAGTTGTTGGTAAGTGTACTGGTCAGGTACCCACCACCCAGGGAGTGACGACCCCAGCAACACGGGCTTGCAAGCCCCTGGCGGTCGGGGGCCGATTATAGACAGTTAGGCTACTAATGACAACGCAGACACCTAGCCCAAATAGCGCATTGCCTTTAGCGAACAAAAGGCGTAAACGGGCGGTAATTTCGAGGAAAAACAGCGCCCAAAGCCCTTTACAACCGTGCTTTAGGCAAATTGACATTCGAATTTATCTCACTATAGTGGTGCGGGCCCTGCGTGGGGGGTCTGTCTGATGATTTCAAGCATTAATAGGAGGCCACATGGCTGACAAAAAAGCGCAGTTGGTCATCGAGGGCGCAGCCCCCGTCGAGCTGCCCATTTTAACCGGCACCGTTGGTCCCGATGTTATCGACGTTAGAGGGTTGGGGGCCACGGGTCACTTCACTTTCGACCCTGGTTTCATGGCGACCGCATCCTGCGAGTCGAAGATCACTTATATCGACGGCGACAAGGGTATCCTGCTGCACCGCGGCTATCCGATCGAGCAGCTGGCCGAAAAATCCGACTACCTCGAGACTTGCTACCTGCTGCTCAACGGCGAACTGCCGAATGCCGAGCAGAAGGCTCAGTTCGTCAGCACCGTGAAGAACCACACCATGGTTCACGAGCAGTTGAAGTCCTTCTTCAACGGCTTCCGCCGCGACGCCCACCCGATGGCTGTCATGTGCGGCGTGGTTGGCGCCCTGTCGGCGTTCTACCATGACTCGCTGGACATCAATAACCCGCAGCACCGCGAAATCTCCGCGGTCCGCCTGGTCGCCAAGATGCCGACCCTGGCAGCGATGGTGTACAAGTACTCCATGGGCCAGCCCATGATGTATCCGCGCAATGACCTGTCGTACGCGGAAAACTTCCTGCACATGATGTTCAACACCCCGTGCGAGATCAAACCGATCAGCCCGGTGCTGGCCAAGGCAATGGACCGGATCTTCATCCTCCACGCCGACCACGAGCAGAACGCATCGACCTCCACCGTCCGTCTGGCCGGCTCTTCGGGTGCCAACCCGTTCGCCTGTATCGCTGCCGGCATCGCTGCACTGTGGGGCCCTGCCCACGGCGGCGCCAACGAAGCGGTACTGACCATGCTCGATGAAATCGGCGATGTCTCGAACATCGACAAGTTCATCGCCAAGGCCAAGGACAAGAACGATCCGTTCAAGCTGATGGGCTTCGGTCACCGCGTTTACAAAAACCGCGACCCGCGCGCCACCGTGATGAAACAGACCTGCGACGAAGTCCTGCGCGAGCTGGGCATCAAGAACGACCCGCAGCTGGAACTGGCCATGCGCCTGGAAGAGATCGCCCTCACCGATCCTTACTTCATCGAGCGCTCGCTGTACCCGAACGTCGACTTCTACTCGGGGATCATCCTCAAGGCGATCGGCATTCCAACCAGCATGTTCACCGTGATCTTCGCCCTGGCGCGGACCGTCGGCTGGATCTCGCACTGGAAAGAAATGCTCTCCAGCCCGTACAAGATCGGCCGCCCTCGCCAGCTGTACACCGGCTACGAGTCGCGCGACATCGTCAAACTGGAAGACCGCAAGTAAGCCTTTGGGCCGAACACGAAAAAAGGCTGCCTTCGGGCAGCCTTTTTTATTGCGCTCTCATCGCGGGCTGCAGTTCTGTGGGAGCGGGCTTGCCCCGCGATTGCCCAACAGTTGCCTCAAGCCCGCCAACTGATGCAACTGTACTTACGGCTTCTCGGCCCGCTCTTTCAACGCCTTCAAGGTATTGAACGGCGCATCGACCACAAACTTGTTCGCCACCATCGACGGCACGCTGCCGCCCGGCTCGGTGTGCACCTGGTAAGTCACTTCGGTGCCGCCGTCTTTTGGCTGCAGCTTCCAGAACCCATCAACCTTGGCCACCCGCACGAAGCCCTTCTCTTCCGGCAGGTATGTGGGCACGCCTTGAAGCTTGCGGGTCAGGCTGCCATCAGCCGCTACGGTAGTAGTGACATGCATGACCGAATCACGCGCAGTGACCGGCCACGGGGTATTGAACTGAGTGTAGGTCCAGCTCTGATCACCTTCGGTTTTCAGCAGCTTTTGCGTCTTGCACTCATGAATCCAGGCGCAGGCCCCGGCAACGTCTTCCTGCAGGGCCCTGACCTTGGCCAGTGGCGCCTTGATAAAGGTAACGCCGCGATAGGCCTTGTAGTCGGAACCGGCAACCTCACTGAGATCGACCTTGATTCCGTCTTCGTTCTTGGCCTGCTTCCAGTCCTCGGCATGCGCCAGGGGCACCAGCGCCGCTCCCAGACCCAACACCAGTGCCATGTGCTTAAACGATCCCATGCTTTTGTTCCTTATTGTCGAAGATCCGCGTTTCAAGCTGCCGTCATTTGCTCCAGCCACCCCAGGATCCTGATCGCCTCGTCGCGGTCGTTGCCGCAGATCTCGGCCTCTGCCTTGAAACCACCACACACCGGCGGGCGCTCGGGCTTGCCGAACAAGCCGCAGAGGTTGGCAACCGACAAGTGCAGGCAGCGCTCACCGGCAGGTTTGCCCTTGGGCATCCCCGGTATCGGCGAGCTGATGGAGGGCGCAATGCAGCAGGCGCCACAACCTTCACGGCAATTCATGACAACAGAATCCTCGGAGTAACAAATGATGAATGAACCCGGATAGTAACCGCTTAAACAGGCGTTTGAAATTGCTCGCAGGATGAAATATCAACCCCAAAGGGGTGACTGGACAGTCAGTTTCGCCCTACTGCTTGAACTCGAACTCGATCGCCGCGCCTTCGACATCCTTGCGACTGTCGTTACGCAGTTGCAGCTGCATTTCGTTGCTGATCAGCCGGCCATTGAGCTGAAACGGGCTGTCGGAAGGCGGTTTCTCACCAAACAGGTAGGGCAGCAATGGCTTGGGCAAAGGTGCCTGCTCCTGGGTATCGGGCTTGAGATCCTTGACCATGCCCGAAGGCAGGCTCAGGTCGAGCTTGGTCTTGGGCAGTGGCGCGGGCGCCGCCTTGGCATTTTTGCGTGCGCTGCGCTGGGTGGCTTTGGTGCTTGCCTTTTTACGCACCGGCGGCGCTTTTGCCTGCTTTGGCTTGGCTGCAGGCTTGGCGCTTTTGCTAGTGGAGGTTTTGCCGGCCGGTGCGGTTTCGGCCACTGCTGCCCAGGTGCAAGCCAAGCCACCGAGCAAACACAGGGACAGCCCGATACAACGCAACGCTTTCATAGGCACCGACGATTATCCCTAAAAATGCTTATGCTCCCCGTTCCTGACACGACTGGCAAGTCTAGAAAAAAGCGCCCGAGGCCGATTCCTGGCACAACTGGCTGGCGAGCATGCCCAGGGTCATCACCGCCCGCTCCGCCTCACGATTCCACGGGATGCCGCAGTTCAGACGAATACAGTGGTTGAATTGCTCGGTGTTACTGAAGATCAACCCTGGGGCGATACTGATGCCCTGCTGCAGCGCACGCACGTGCAATTCCTGGGTATTGACCCGGCCCGGCAGGCTCACCCAGAGAATAAAACCGCCGGTGGGCCGGGTCATCTGCGTACCTTCCGGGAAATGCTGTTGCACCGCCAGCTGGTAGGCGCTGAGATTTTTCCGATATTCCTGGCGGATGAAACGCAGATGCCGGTCGTAACCACCGTTCTCCAGGTAGGACGCCACCCCCATCTGCGTCACGCTGCAGGCCGAGTGGGTGGTAAAGGTCTGCAAGCGCTGGATTTCCGCCTGGTACTTGCCGGCAACCATCCAGCCGATACGCACACCGGGCGACAAGGTCTTGGAAAAGCTTGAGCAATAGATCACCCGCCCGAGCCGGTCGAAGGCCTTGAGCGCCTTGGTCTTGCCCTGCTCGAACATCAACTCGCCATAGATATCGTCTTCGATGATCTGGATGTCGAAATCCGACGCCAGGCGCAACAGCTGCTTCTGGCGATCTTCCGGAATGGTGCCGCCCAGCGGATTGCTCAGGCGCGCGGTCAGCACCAGGGCCTTGATCGACCACTGGTTGGCCGCCAACTGCAACGCTTCGAGGCTGATGCCGGTAGACGGATCACTGGGAATTTCGATGACTTTCAGGCCGAGCAGGTCGGCCAGTTGCAGCAAACCGTAGTAGGTTGGCGATTCGGCGGCGATCAGGTCGCCCGGCCGGGTCAATACCCGTAGCGACATCTGCAGGGCGTCGACGCAGCCATGGGTGACCACCACTTCGCTGGGGTCGACCACCACGCCGGCATCGCGCATGCGAATGGCGATCTGCCGGCGCAATGGCTCGAAGCCCGGGCTGAACATATAGCTGAACGCCCGCGGGCTATGAAAGCGGGTGACCTTGGCCAACTGCTGGTGCAGCGCCCGCACCGGCAAATAGTCGACATGCGGTACCGCCGCGCCAAAGGGGAACACCCCGTCGCGCCGGGCTTCGGTCAATACCTGCTGGATGATGCTGCTGCGCGTAACCAGGCCCGGGCGCTCGACCCGGGCGATGTCCGGGGTTTGCGCGGTCAGCGCCGGCGTCTGGTGCACGTAATAACCGGACTGCGGCCGTGCGCGGATCAGGCCCTGGTCTTCGAGATTGGCATAGGCCTGCAGCACCGTGGCATGGCTGACATTGAGCTGCGAGCTCATCTTGCGCACCGACGGCACCCGCTCACCTGGCTGGTACACACCGCGGCGAATATCTTCGGCCAGTTGCTGGGCGATGCGCTGGTAGAGCAACAGGTTGGTCATGATCAGTTCTCGACACGCAGGCAATGTAGTTGTTTTTGTACGGCTGTTTTCGGCCAAGATTACCGGAACAGTTGCGAAGTGTACTGGGACAGATTGCAGAATAGTCGACAATACAGTTGTGTGACAGAGGCGGGATGCGCCATTTGTCACAACCAGGGTGGGGATGTTGAGGCTGCGAGCTTATCCATTCGGTGTGGCGCCGCTGTTGGCCCCTTCCGCCCTTACGGCGGGTCCCTTTTGTCTTGGTGTAGAGACCGGACACATGGTGGACACATGTGCGGGACAAGCCCGCTGGCAAAACGAGTACCAACTTGCTTGATCTTGATCTTGATCTTGATCTTGATGTTCATGCACGCATTTCCAGGCGCCGCGAAACGCGACTTCAGGAGGCTGAGCGTAGGTGCCTGTAGGGGCGGTGCGCAGCACCTTCGGCGGCAGCCGAAGACGCGAGATGTAGACTTGCGAAGCAAGTCGTAGGCCGCGATGCCCCGGAAGGTGCCGTAGCGAGGGGACCCGAAGCGCAGCGTAGGGCCGTATGCAGGAGCAAGCGGTTTTGCCTACTTCTTCCCAAGCGAAAAGCAGGCCGCCGCAAAGGCGGAAGGGGCCAGCAGCTGCACCACAGCGAATGGATAAGCCTGCACTTCAAAACCCCAACCCAAGCCCCTGCAGAGTCATAAAAAACCCGGAGAGGAACACTCACCGGGTTTCTTCATCTATTACTCAGCGCGCCGCGCCAAGCTTGCCCTTGTCGTCGGAAAAGACGATCTCGACCCGACGGTTCTGCGCCCTGCCCCGCTCCGAGGCGTTGGCCTCGACCGGATACTGATCGCCATAGCCCTCGACCTCGATGCGCTTTTCATCGACACCCAGGTCGATCAGCATGTCCGCTACCGCCTGAGCCCGGTCCCGGGACAGCTTGAGGTTATCCTCGGGCGCGCCAGTGCTGTCGGTATAGCCCTCGATACGGATAATGCGCTTGGGGTTGAGCTGAAGGAACTGCACCAGCTTGAGCACCGTGCGGCTGGCCGAGTTTTTAAGCTCCGCATGCCCGGTGTCGAACAGCACGTCGCCCAGGGTCATCACCAAGCCACGGTCGCTCTGCTCGGTGGCCAGGCTGACGATCTGCGCTTCCAGCCATTTGCCCTGCTGCTGCACGCTGGCAAGCTTGGCCTCACGCAACGCCAGCTGCAGGCGCTGACGCTCAAGCTCAAGCTTGGCCAGGCGTTCCTGGTTGAGCACCAGATTGCTGTGCTCGCGGGCAATATCGCTGTAGCGCTGGCTCAGGTAGGCGTAATGGCGCACATCGGCGCCGGTCCCCAGATAACTGGACAGGCGCTCGGCACGGGCCAACGATTCACCGGCACGAATCACGTCACGCGGCGCGCTGCGCAAAACGTTGGAATCGTCCTTGACCGTCTGGAACTTGGCCGTGGCCTCGTCCAGCGCCGTCTCGCTGCGCTGGCTGGCGCAGCCCTGCAGGCCGACCACACCGACCAACAACAGTGCTGCCAATGGTTTGATCGAACTCACCGCTGCTCCCCCAACTGTTTACGCAGGCGATTGACCCGCGATTGCAGCAAGTCCAGCTGCTCCTTGCTCTTGACCGTCAGCACCCGCGCCTCGGCCAGGCGCGCGTCCAGCTCGGCCTGCTCGGCGCGCATGCGCGCGTCACGGTAAGATTCGCTGGTCATGTTGACTCGGGCCCGAGCCAGTTTTTCTTCGGCCTGCTTCAGCTCTGCCACTTCGTCGGTGGCACCCACCGCCTTGGCCTGCTCCAGCGCCTGCTCGGACAGGCGCAACTGTTCATTCGGGGCCGGGTCATTGGCACATCCGGCCAGGGCCAGCAGTGCCAGAGCGGCGAATAATGGATGAGTTCTCACGCAATCTTCCTACTGTTTAGGGGCATCCAGCGGCGCCTGCATCTGCGCTTTCCAGCGTTCGACATTACGTTGCAGCACCGCCTGGGACACGCCGGAGGCCGGCAATTCTGTCAGCTTTTTTGCCAGTTGTCCGCGCAACCAGGCGTCATTGCATGCCGAATTATGCGACAGCGCCAGGTACAGGCCCGGGCGATCCAGAGGCAAGCCGCGGGCAATCAGCTCGTTGTTCATGCCCAGGGCCTGAGCCATGGCCATCCCGGCGTAGCGCCCGGCCAGCACATAGTCGACCTGACCGAGCAGCAACTTCTGGAAGGCCTGGGTCAGATTCTGCGAAGGTGCCAGCTGCAACTGGCTCTTGGCGTAGGCAGTAAATTCCGGGGTCATGCGCGCTTTTTCCGAGACGCTGCCGCGATGCTCGTGCAAATCGGCCAGGGTGTTATAGACCAGCGGCGAATCGTGGCGAGTCCACACCACATATTCGTTGCTCAGCAGCGAAGGATGGACGAAGTCGACGGTGGTCAGCTCGGCCACCGCGAAGGGTGAATCGATCAGCAAGTCGACGCGCCCGCTGCGCACCTCTTCCAGGGCCTGGCTGCGGCTGCCGCTGTCGAGGACTTCAACCTTCAGGCCCAGCTCGCTGGCAACCTGCCTGAACAGGTCGACGTTGGCGCCCATCAGGTGCTTGGGGTCTTGCGGATCGCGCCACGAGTACGGCGGCGCATCGGGGCTGCCGGTGGCCACCAGCCGCTCGCACTTGCCCACCGCCCACGCTTGCAACGGCATCAGCACCGCAGCGAACACCAGCGCCGTATTTATCCAGCCACGCCATCCCATGCAACCACTCCCTACTTTCTCGCCCGAATGAAAAAGCCCGATCCGCCGGGCTGTGCAAGGCTGGCCTGCACAGCCCGAACGGACCGGGCTCTTTTATAAGTGAAGCGACTGGATTAAACCAGCTTCTCCAGCTCTGGGATGGCTTCGAACAGGTCAGCCACCAGGCCGTAGTCGGCCACCTGGAAGATCGGCGCTTCTTCGTCCTTGTTGATCGCAACGATCACTTTGGAGTCTTTCATGCCGGCCAGGTGCTGGATCGCGCCAGAAATACCGACGGCGATGTACAGCTGTGGTGCAACGATCTTGCCGGTCTGACCGACCTGCATGTCGTTGGGTACGAAACCTGCATCGACCGCAGCGCGCGAAGCACCGACGGCAGCGCCGAGCTTGTCGGCCAGGGCGTACAGGTGCTTGAAGTTGTCACCGTTCTGCATGCCACGACCGCCGGAAACGACAATCTTGGCAGCGGTCAGCTCAGGGCGGTCGGACTTGGCCAGCTCTTCGCCAACGAAGGCCGATTTGCCTGCGTCGTGGGCAGCAGCGACAGCTTCAACGGCAGCCGAACCACCTTCAGCGGCAACGGCGTCAAAGCCGGTGGCACGGACGGTGATGACTTTGACGGCAGCGTTCGATTGCACGGTGGCAATGGCGTTACCGGCGTAAATCGGACGCTTGAAGGTGTCAGCCGATTCAACCGAGATGATCTCGGAAATCTGGTCGACGTCCAGCAGCGCGGCAACGCGCGGCAGGATGTTCTTGCCGTTGGAGGTGGCAGGAGCCAGCACGTGGCTGTAGCCCTTGCCCAGCTCGGCTACCAGCGGTGCGACGTTTTCTGGCAGCTGGTGAGCGTAGGCGGCATTGTCGGCAACCAGGACCTTGGCAACGCCAGCGATCTTGGCCGCGGCTTCAGCGACGCCACCGACGTTCTGGCCTGCGACCAGCACATGGATGTCGCCACCGATCTTGGCGGCAGCAGCAACAGTGTTCAGGGTGGCCGGGGCAACGGCACCGTTTTCGTGTTCAGCGATAACCAGGATAGTCATTTAGATTACCTTCGCCTCGTTCTTCAGTTTCTCGACCAGTTCAGCAACCGACTTGACCTTGATACCGGCGCTGCGGGCAGCCGGCGCTTCGACTTTCAGGGTCTTGTTGGTAGAGGCGGTGGAAACGCCCAGCGCGTCTGGAGTAACGGTCTCCAGCGGCTTCTTCTTGGCCTTCATGATGTTCGGCAGCGACGCGTAGCGCGGCTCGTTCAGGCGCAGGTCGGTGGTGACGATGGCTGGCAGGTTCAGCGCAACGGTCTGCAGGCCGCCGTCGATTTCGCGGGTAACGTTGACCTTGTCGCCAGCAACCTCGACCTTGGAGGCGAAGGTGCCCTGGGCGTAACCGCTCAGTGCAGCCAGCATCTGGCCGGTCTGGTTGTTGTCGCTGTCGATGGCTTGCTTGCCAAGGATCACCAGCTGCGGTTGTTCTTTGTCGACCACTGCCTTGAGCAGCTTGGCCACAGCCAGCGAAGTCAGCTCTTCAGCCGATTCGACCAGGATGGCGCGGTCGGCACCCAGTGCCAGGGCAGTACGCAGTTGCTCCTGGGCAGTGGCCGGGCCGACGGTAACGACGACGATCTCGCTCGCAACGCCCTTCTCTTTCAGGCGCACGGCTTCTTCTACGGCAATTTCGCAGAAGGGGTTCATGGACATCTTGACGTTAGCAAGGTCGACGCCGGAGTTGTCCGCCTTGACGCGAACCTTGACGTTATAGTCGACCACTCGTTTGACAGCTACAAGAACCTTCATGGATTCCTCGTTACTCTCCGGTGAAAAGAATGTCGCCTGGGGCAAACCCGGCGATTGCGCGTGGGTACAAGGGCACCTCTAAAAACGATCACAGGTGGACGAATTTAACCCTGACCCAGCGGTCTCGTTTCGGCCTGTCAGTTGCAAAACCCGTGGGTCATTATTTGTCGTGGCGTGTAAACTCCACTACAAAGCGGGTTGTGGCGTAACTGCCCTGCTTTTCGCCTGGTTTTTAGGGGTGCTCCTGCATCCTGCGGTCAGCCTACGGCGAGCGCAAAACCGCTCGTATCTTGACCGTAACGCCCAATCCGGTCAATACGGCAAACCGGTCAGCTTCAAGCCGCGCTTCTTTGATTTTACTGGCCTGCGGCAAATTCAAACAAACGTTTGTATTGGACCCCGCGAGTGGTGTAGATATAATGCGCGGCCAAGAGAAAGCGGTGTAGTCCGTCATCGCTCGAGCTACAGCCCGAGCGTCTGAAAAATGACCGCCTGACACCCGCCAACAAAGAAAAACCGATGAGCCTTGAGTAGGAGAGAACCTGTGGAACGCGAATACATGGAATTCGACGTGGTCATTGTCGGCGCTGGCCCGGCTGGCCTGTCCGCCGCCTGCCGACTGAAGCAGAAGGCCGCCGAAGCCGGTAACGAAATCAGCGTCTGCGTGGTCGAGAAAGGCTCGGAAGTCGGCGCCCACATCCTCTCCGGTGCGGTGTTCGAACCTCGCGCCCTGAACGAACTGTTCCCGGACTGGAAAGAGCTCGGCGCCCCGCTCAACACCGAAGTCAAACGCGACGACATCTATGTGCTCAAGGATGCTGGCAGCTCGATCAAGGTCCCTGACCTGTTCGTGCCCAAGACCATGCACAACGAAGGCAACTACATCATCTCTCTGGGTAACCTGTGCCGCTGGCTGGCCCAGCAGGCGGAGAACCTGGGCGTCGAGATCTACCCGGGCTTCGCCGCCCAGGAAGCCCTGTTCGACGAAAACGGCGTGGTCCGCGGGATTATCACCGGCGACCTCGGCGTCGACCGTGAAGGCAACCCGAAAGAAGGCCTGTATACCCCAGGCATGGAGCTGCGCGGCAAGTACACGCTGTTCGCCGAAGGTTGCCGTGGCCACATCGGCAAACAGCTGATCAAGCGTTTCAACCTCGACAGCGAGTCCGACGTCCAGCATTACGGCATCGGCTTGAAAGAAATCTGGGAAATCGATCCGGCCAAGCACGAACAAGGCCTGGTTGTGCACACCGCAGGCTGGCCGCTGGATGTCATGGCCAAGGAAAACACCGGTGGATCGTTCCTCTATCACCTGGAAAACAACCAGGTAGTCGTAGGTTTGATCGTCGACCTGTCCTACTCCAACGCCTACCTGTCGCCGTTTGACGAATTCCAGCGCCTGAAACACCACCCGGTGATCAGCCAGTACCTCGAAGGCGGCAAGCGCATCAGCTACGGCGCCCGCGCCCTGGCCAAAGGTGGCTTGAACTCGCTGCCGAAAATGGTCTTCGCCGGCGGCGCCCTGATCGGTTGCGACCTGGGCACCATGAACGTGGCCAAAATCAAGGGCAGCCACACTGCCATGAAATCCGGCATGCTCGCCGCCGACGCGGTGGCCGAAGCCCTGCTGGCAGGTGGTGAAGGCGGCGATCAACTCAACAGCTACGTTACAGCGTTCAAAGCCAGCTGGCTGTATGACGAGCTGTTCTCCAGCCGTAACTTCGGCCCGGCCATGCACAAGTTCGGCCCGATGCTCGGTGCGGCGTTCAACTACCTCGACCAGAACTGGTTCGGTGGCAAACTGCCGTTCACCCTGCACGACACCAAGCCGGACTACGCCTGCCTGAAGCTGGCGGCCGACTCGAAAAAAATCGACTATCCAAAACCGGATGGCAAGCTGAGCTTCGACAAGCTGAGCTCGGTGTTCCTCTCCAGCACCAACCATGAAGAAGAGCAGCCGTGCCACCTGAAACTGGCTGACGCGAGCATCCCGATCGGCACCAACCTGCCGCTGTACGACGAGCCTGCCCAGCGCTACTGCCCGGCTGGCGTGTACGAAGTAGTCAGCCAGGAAGACGGCAGCAAGCGCTTCCAGATCAACGCCCAGAACTGCGTGCACTGCAAGACCTGTGACATCAAGGACCCTTCGCAGAACATTACCTGGGTCACCCCGGAAGGCGCCGGCGGCCCGACTTACCCGAACATGTAAGTCAGCCGGCCTAAAAAAGCCCCCTCGCCGTTGTGGCCAGGGGGCTTTTTTATCGCTTGTGTCAGGCCGTTCTGACTTCTTCGAACAACTCAGGGTGGCGATCAAGTAGCTTGAGCAATTTGACCAGGGCCAAGGGAGGCTTGGTCTTGCCGTTTTCGTAACGGGAGAATGCATTGACCCCGCCGCCGAATATTTCTGCTGCTTCACGCTGATCAAGTGCCAGCTTCTTGCGTACGGCGGCAATAAATTGCGGGTCGACAGCCGCAGCATTGACCTGCCGATTGAAAGCGAGCATCGCCGCACTGACACGCCGCGACTCTGTATCACTGAGCACCCTCTCAGCACAGGCAGGGCAGTAATCCCCGGCAACATCAGTCACCCGGGTTGTCTCACCTTTGTAGGTGTACGGCAGATCGCGCCTGGCACTGACCAGCTCAGCCGCGCCACAGGCTGGACATTTCATTTTCACAACTCCTTGAAGGACACGATGAGCACAGCATCGATGACCGTCAGTTTCAGGTAGACCCGCCAGCGCCCTGACCGTCGAAAGCCTGCAATGAGGCGCGCCTTTCTCCATGAGCAAATTAACCTAATAGGTTCAATTTGGCAAATAGGTTAATCCATTTGCCCCGCTCTGGAGTCTGCCCGATCAGCGCCCAGGCAGCAGGGAACCATTGTCACAGCAGATGAACTCAGCAGCGCACCGCCTCATCTTCGAAGGGCACCGCTTCGCGTGCGCCAAAGTACAGTGCCGTAAGCAAGCCAACCACACCCATGACCAGGCAGAAGCCCACGCACACCCATGGGCTCCACGGCATCAGGGCGATCAGCAGCAATGGCGTGGTGCTCGCCCACAGGGCGTAGGCAATGTTGTAGGTAAAGGAAATGCCGGAGACGCGAATCTGCGCCGGGAACAAGCCGACCATCACCGATGGCACCACCCCCACCACGCCACAAGACAGGCCAGCAATGGCATAGGCCAGCCCGGTCCAGCCCCAGCCAGCCACCAGGCTGGCGTAAAGGCCGGCGATGCCCAAGGGCAGCAGCAGGCTGTAGATCATCAAGGCCCGCCAGGCGCCGATACGGTCCACCAGCAAGCCGGCCAGCACACAACCGATATTGAGAAAAACAATGCCCATGCTGCTCAAGGCGAAGGTGTGCCCGGCACTCATGCCGAAGCGCTGCTGCATCACCGTCGGGGTGATCACCACCAGCACCACCACCGCCGAGGTCAGCACGCAGGTGAGCAGCGCTGCCGGTATCAGCGCCCGGCGATGCTCACGCAACACGGTGCGCAAGGGGAAAGCCGGCGGCTGCTCACGGCGCTCGCGCAAGGCCAGGAACACCGGTGTCTCGCTCAACCAGCGGCGCAGCCAGACGCCGATCACGCCGAATACGCCGCCGAGCAGGAACGGGTAGCGCCAGGCGTAATCGAGGATTTCCTGGGGGCTGAACAGCTGCGCCAGGGCCGTGGCGGTCAGGGCGCCGAGCAGGTAACCGAAGGTCAGCCCTGCCTGCAAAAAACCCAGGGCGTAGCCGCGGCGCCCGGGCGGGGCGTGCTCGGCGACGAAGGTCCAGGCGCTCGGCACCTCGCCGCCTACCGCGGCACCCTGAAGGATGCGCAAGGCCAGCAGGATCAGCGGCGCTGCGTAGCCAATCTCGGCGTAGGTGGGCATCACCCCGATCAGCAGGCACGGCAAGGCCATCATCAGGATGCTCAGGCTGAACACCCGTTTGCGCCCCAGGTGGTCGGCGAAATGGGCCATCAGGATGCCGCCCAGCGGCCGCGCCAGATAACCGGTTACAAAAATCCCGAAGCTCTGCAGCAAACGCAGCCATTCGGGCATCTGCGGTGGGAAGAACAACTGGCTAAGGGTCAGGGCGAAGAACACGAATATGATGAAGTCGTAGATCTCCAGCGCCCCGCCCAGGGCCGCCAGGCTCAGGGTCTTGTGGTCGCTGCGCGATAGCTGCAGCGGGCGCGCAGGGTCAGTGGCCGTCATAGGGGTATCCGCAAGTGATCGAGTGCCGGTACGACAGGCGCACCAAGGCAAACGCAAGAGGATAGCAAAAGCTACCCGGCCACACCCAGCGCGGCTTCAGGACTGGCGGCAAAACGCGGTTTGGGCCAGGTCCATCCGCCGTGGGTTGTACGCCGGCCTGGCGGTGCGCTCGGGGATGCCCGGCAAATGGCCGATCACCTGCGGCGAGTCAATGATATGCATGAAGGACTGGATGGTCTCGTTGTCCGGAACCTTGGACAGGCTGACATTCACCGCGCGGCGCTGGTTGTCGGGAATCGAGGGGATCTTCAAGTGTTGCGATTCGTACAGCAAGGCGTGCTGGATCAGCGGGTTGACCCGGCAGAACCGCTCCAGATCAACGCCGGCATGGCTGGCCAGGTCGATGTTGCCCAGCAGCAGGTTGAACGGTTGCAGTGCGCTCTGCACCAGGCGCTGCAGATCCTCGAAGCTCTCGACCGGGGCTATGCGGTAATAGCCCATGCCATTGAGCATCCGTTCCAGTTGCAACAACTGCATCGGGTGTTCGTCGGCAATCAGGATCCGCAGCGATTTGTTCGGCATCGTCATGACCAAGGCAGAGAGCGTTAGAGACGTTCCTTGACCATACTGCGCCAGATCATCAATTGCAGGCTATTGGCGGGCACTTCGCCAGAGAGAGGGTCTTTACTGATAGTTGTCGGGAAATCGCCATAAATCAAGCAAGGCCATGACGGAATTTTCACATTTTTTCGACGTTGGCCGGTTACTGCGATTCCCACTGACGCATGCGCAGCCGGCAGTGTTTCATGGCGTTAACAATATGTTTCTCCACCACACTGCGCGAGATGCCCAGGCGCTCGGCGATCTGCGGGTGAGAAAGGCCGTCGAGCTTGCGCAGCAGAAAACTCTCGCGACAAGGCTGACTGAGCTCGGCCAACGCGCGCTGCATCAGGTCCAGGCGCTGATTGAGGTCCATGCTTTGGGATGGCGCGGGGGTAAAGAAACGCTCATCGCTGTCGAGCACTTCAAGCGGCTCGGACTGGCGCAGCAAACCACGTCGATGCCCATCGATCACAAGATTCAGAGCGGTGCGATAGAGAAACGCCCGGGGATGCTCGATATCGTCTTCACCGCTGCGCTCGAGCACGCGGATATAGGCATCGTGGGCAACGTCTTCAGCCGCCTGCCGGTTACCCAGGCGGGCACAGAGAAAACTCACCAGTTCGCGATAGTAGTTTTCCAACACAACACCTGGCCGCGACATCTGCGGGGGTTCCCTGACTCGTGGTTGAGCGGATCTGAATGATGGCAGTATGCAATAATACAAATTATAATTATTCTCAGCAAGATCAGACCTTGATCCCGGTAAATTCCACGGCCCCCACCTCGTTTACCTGGGAGCCTCCCGTGTCTGCCGTGCCGCTTCGGCAGTGAGATGTCACGGGCCATTCCATCCGGCTGGAACCCTGCATGAAACGCTCATCGAATACTCGTCGCCTGCTGTTGTGTGGCCTCGGCCTGCTCAGCCTGGGCGCCCTGCTCGCCTGGAAAACCCTGCCCGCCGGTGGCGACCCGTTGAGCACCGTTACCGTGACCCGTACCGACATCGAAAGCAGCGTCACGGCCCTGGGTACCTTGCAGCCGCGGCGTTATGTGGACGTGGGTGCCCAGGCCTCCGGGCAGATCCGCAAACTGCACGTCGAGGTGGGAGATCAGGTCAAGGAAGGTCAGTTGCTGGTTGAGATCGACCCCTCCACGCAGCAGGCAAAGCTTGATGCCGGGCGTTTCTCGATCGACAACCTCAAGGCCCAGCTGGATGAACAGAAGGCTCAGTACCAACTGGCCGAGCAGCAGTACAAGCGCCAACGTAACCTGGCCGCCGGCGGCGCCACCCGCGAGGAAGACGTGCAAAGCGCCCAGGCCCAGCTGAAGGTCACCCAGGCGCGCATCGACATGTACCGCGCACAGATTCGCCAGGCCCAGGCGAGCCTGCGCAGCGACGAGGCTGAGCTGGGTTACACGCGCATCTATGCACCGATGGCCGGCACCGTGGTCGCCGTCGATGCCCGCGAAGGCCAGACCCTTAACGCCCAACAGCAAACCCCGCTGATCCTGCGCATCGCCAAGTTGTCGCCAATGACCGTCTGGGCCCAGGTGTCCGAGGCCGATATCGGCCATGTCAAACCGGGCATGAGCGCCTACTTCACCACCCTGGCCGGCGGCAAGCGGCGCTGGACCAGCAGTGTGCGGCAAATTCTGCCGGTGCCGCCCAAACCCCTGGATCAATCCAGCCAGGGCGGTGGCAGCCCGGCCAGCGCCAGTGGTAGCGGCGCCAGCAGCAAAGTGGTGCTCTATACCGTACTGCTGGATGTCGATAACCCGGACAACGCCCTGATGGCAGAGATGACCACCCAGGTGTTCTTCGTTGCCGGGCGTGCCAGCAAGGTGCTCACCGTACCGGTGGCAGCCCTGGATGATCATGCCGACGGCAATGACCTGCGCATTGCCCAGGTGCTCGACAGCAAGGGCAAGGTCAACCAGCGCCAGGTCCGCACCGGCCTCAGCGACCGCTTGCGGGTGCAGGTGCTCGACGGCCTTGCCGAAGGCGAGCGCCTGCTGATCGGCGCACCTGCCGCAAGCGGGGGTTGAATGTCCACGCCCCTGATCGAACTGCGCGACATCCGCAAATCCTATGGCGGCGTCGATACGCCCAAGGTCGAGGTGGTCCGCGGCATCAGCCTGGCCATTCACCCTGGCGAGTTTGTCGCCATTGTCGGCGCCTCCGGCTCCGGCAAGTCGACGCTGATGAACATCCTCGGCTGCCTTGATCGTCCGACCTCAGGCAACTACTACTTCGCCGGCAAGGACGTCGCCGACCTCGACAGCGACGAGCTGGCCTGGTTGCGCCGTGAAGCCTTCGGCTTCGTGTTCCAGGGCTATCAGCTGATCGCCTCGGGTTCGGCCCAGGAAAACGTCGAGATGCCGGCCATCTATGCCGGCACCCCCGCCGCCGAACGCCATGCCCGCGCCGCCGCCTTGCTCGAACGCCTGGGCCTTTCCAGCCGCACCGGCAACCGCCCGCACCAGTTGTCTGGCGGCCAGCAACAGCGGGTGTCGATCGCCCGCGCCTTGATGAACGGCGGACACATCATCCTCGCCGACGAACCGACCGGGGCACTGGACAGCCAGAGCGGCGCCGAAGTCATGGCCCTGCTCGACGAACTGGCCAGCCAGGGCCACGTGGTGATCCTGATTACCCACGACCGCGAAGTCGCGGCGCGGGCCAAGCGGGTCATCGAGATTCGTGACGGCCTGGTGCTCAGTGATTCGGTAGAGCAATCTGCTGCTCCCGCCGCCAGCGCTCCCGGCCTGCAAGCCGAAGACCTGCGCCAGCGCCTGAACCTCGGCGCCACCGCCAGCGGCGCCTGGAAAGGCGAGCTGGTCGAAGCCCTGCAGGCGGCCTGGCGGATCATGTGGATCAACCGCTTCCGTACTGCCCTGACCCTGCTCGGGATCGTCATCGGCGTGGCCTCGGTAGTGGTCATGCTGGCCGTCGGCGAAGGCAGCAAGCGCCAGGTCATGGCGCAGATGGCAGCCTTCGGCTCGAACATCCTGTACCTGAGCGGCAGCGCCCCGACACTGCGTGAACCGGCCGGGGTCATCACCCTCGACGATGTCGCCGCAGTATCCAGCCTGCCGCAGGTGAAGATGATCATGCCGGTGATCGGCAACTCGCTGATGGTGCGCTACGGCAACAATAACCAGCAGTTCTATGTGGGTGGCAACAACACCCACTTCAGCGAAATCTTCAATTGGCCGGTGGTCGAAGGCAGCTTCTTCACCGAGGCCGATGAACAGAGCGCGGCAGCCGTGGCGGTCATCGGCCAGAAGGTGCGGGAGAAACTATTTGGAGCCGGTAACGACCCCATCGGCCAGTACATCCTGGTCGAAAACGTGCCCTTCCAGGTGGTCGGCATTCTCGCCGGCAAAGGCGCAAGCTCGGGCGACCAGGACAGCGACGAGCGCATCGTGGTGCCCTACTCGGCCGCCGCCATCCGCCTGTTCGGCAGCCGCAACCCGGAGTACGTGACCATCGCCGCCGCCGACTCACGGCGCGTGGCCGACACGGAAGCGGCCATCGACCACCTGATGCGCAAGCTTCACAACGGCAAACACGACTATGAACTGACCAACGACGCGGCGCTGATCCAGGCCGAAGCGCGCACCCAGAATACCCTGTCGCTGATGCTCGGCTCGATCGCCGCGATCTCGCTGCTGGTCGGCGGGATCGGGGTGATGAACATCATGCTGATGACAGTGCGCGAGCGCACCCGCGAGATCGGCATCCGCATGGCCACCGGCGCCCGCCAGCGCGACATCCTGCGCCAGTTTCTCAGCGAAGCGGTGCTGCTGTCGATGGTCGGCGGGGTCACCGGCATTGCCCTGGCCCTGTTGATTGGCGGCGTGTTGCTGCTGGCCGATATTGCCGTGGCCTTCTCCTTGCCTGCCGTGCTTGGCGCCTTTGCCTGCGCGGTGGTCACCGGCGTGGTGTTCGGCTTCATGCCCGCGCGCAAAGCCGCCCGCCTCGACCCGGTCAAAGCCCTTACCAGCGAATAATCCATGAACCTGCCCAGCCGTCTCAGTGTCCTGTCGATCAGTTTGGTGCTTGCCGCCTGTACCTCAACCCCCCCTGCACCTTCGAGTGGCCTGCAGGCGCCAGCGCAATGGCAGGGCCAGGCAGCCAGCACCCCGCTGCCCCACGAGAACTGGTGGCAGCAGTTCTCCAGCCCCGCGCTCGATCAACTGATCGAACACGCCCGGCGCAACAGCTTCGATCTGGCCGCTGCCGCCGCGCGTATTCGCCAGGCTCAGGCCTCGGCGGTCATTGCCGGCGCGCCGTTGCTGCCTGAACTCAAGTTCGGCCTGGATGCCAGACGCCAACGCCTGCTGCATGGCAACGGCTTCGACCAACTCGATGCCAGCAGCCGCGAACGCACCAGCACCTCGTTCGGCACTCGCTTGAGCGCCAGCTACGAAGTGGATTTCTGGGGCGGTAAAACGGCCGCACGCGACAGCGCCCTGTTCAACCTCGATGCCAGCCGCTTCGATCGCCAGACCGTCGAGCTGACCTTGCTCAGCGGTGTTGCCAACAGCTACCTGCAGAGCCTGGCCCTGCGTGAGCAGGTGCGTATCGCCCGCCTCAATCTGAGCAACGCCGAGGATGTCCTGCACCTGGTCGAAACCCGCTATCAGTCTGGCTCGGCCACCGCCCTGGAACTGGCCCAGCAACGCAGCCTGGTCGCCGGCCAGCAGCGCCAGGTGCCGTTGTTCGAGCAGCAGTTGCAAGAGGCGCGCATCACCCTGGCAACCTTGCTCGGCGAGCCGGTGCAGGCGCTGCCCGCCCTTGAAGAATCAATTACCCGCCTGAACTGGCCGCAGATCGGCAGCGGCGTGCCCAGCGAGCTGCTCAGCCGCCGTCCCGACATTGCCACCGCCGAAGCCAGCCTGGCCGCCGCCCAGGCAGACGTGCAGGTTGCCCGCGCAGCAATGCTGCCGAGCCTGACCCTGGGCGCCGACCTGGGCTCGGGTGCCGACACCTTTGCCCAGGTGCTGCGCAGCCCCTACTACACCCTGAGTGCCGGGCTGGCTGCGCCGATCTTCAACAACGGCCGCCTGCGCGCCGAGCGCGACAAGGCCCGCGCCAAGCAGGACGAACTACTGGAGAATTACCGCAGCAGCATCATCAACGGCTTTGCCGATGTCGAGAAGGCGCTCAATGGCATCAGCGGAGTAGACCAGCAGCGCCAGTCGCAGGATGAGGAAGTGCAGCAGGCGCAGATCGCTTTCACCCTCTCCGAGCGCCGCTACCAGGCCGGCGCCGAGACCCTGCTGACCGTACTGGAAACCCAGCGCACCCTGTACCAGGCGCAAGACCAGCAGGTGCAACTGCGCCTGGCCCGCCTGCAAGGCAGCGTGGCGCTGTACAAGGCATTGGGCGGCGGATGGCAGGTGGTTCGCTAAATCATTGACCTGCCTGCACAAAACCTGTGGGGGCCGGCCTTGCCGGCGATGGCCCGCACAGCAGGCCCAATACAGCCAATCAGCTCACAATCCCGCGCAACGACAAATGCCGCGCATACCAGGGCCGCTGCGGCACCCGGCGCACCAGGTCGCCGATCTTGTCGTCTTCACCAAAGGTAATGCGCAGAGCCAGCTTCATGATCTCGACATCCATTTCCACCGATTTGCCCGGGAACATCCCCGGCGTGGTGCTGCAGCCATGGGTCACCGGCCCCAGCCACGGGTCGTCGACCTCGACCCAGCGCCCCGGGGCGAACCACTGCACGCCATTGACCTCAAGACGCCGAACCTGCCCCGGGTTGTAGCGCTCATGGGCGCGGTACCAATCCTCGATGCGATCATCGATCCAGCCATGGAAACCCCAGAACACCGGGTTGACGTGAGACGAGAACGGATCGCCGAGAAAGTCGTTTTCCGCCTCGTACCAGCGCCCGGCAAAATCAGCCGGGTCCCGGGCAAACGGCACTGGCGCACCGTTGACCGGATCACGTGGCACCGAGGCCCAGCACATGTGCAGCCAATCGTGCAGGTTCATTTCCAGCTCCGAACCGAACGCACCGAGGGTCAGCTTTGACAGGTACAGCGGGTCCTGGTACTGCGATTCCCAGACCTGGAAATTACTGCAGAAGGTCTCGCCGGCCTTGATCGCCGAGACCCATACGCCATAAGCCTCGTCGCCCGGTGCCCGCCAACCGGGCGGTACACAGTAACCGTCATGGTTGTCGTAATAGCGGGCAAAACCCTGGCGGTCGTGTTCGACGCTGGGTTGCGGCAAGGGGAAATGCGGCCATGACGGCAGGTCCTGCATCGACCGCGCCGTACCGAGCATATGCCGGTGCATGAACAGAAAGTCCACCCCCGAGCCATTGCGATGCTTGCGCGGGCCGCGGGCATCACGCTCCTTGTCACGCGGGCCGGGCTGCCAGCCCAGGCCACGCAAGGCACCGTGTTTTTCTTCAGACAGCCGATGCCATTTGTCACGGGTCGCGTGCCAGAGCTGATGGAACAAGCGGTGCTCGGCGCTGATCAGCCAGGCTTGCAACTGCGGAGTATAGGGCAGCCGCTCACGGGCTTCAGGAAACAGGCGCTTGACGGCAACAAAGTGACTGTCAGCCAAGGGCAAGACCATCGAGCGATCCAGCGGTTGCAAGCGGCCACTGAGGGTAGCGCTGCCAGCGTTGCCAAAACTGCCCCAGACTTCATCCAGGCTCGCGGTACATTCATAACCCGGCCCGCCCTGGGTGCTCATCAGCCGCCAGCGCACCGTGGCGGTGGACGCCCCGACCAGGTCGCCAAGCACTCGGTAGGCGGCCGGGGCGTCGCTGCGCAGAACCCGTTCGGTATCGACAAAACCACGCAGGCCACGGCCTTTGGCGGCGACGTCGAGGTACATCTGCAAGCCTTCCACAGGCAGCCCGGCGAGCTCGCCATCGGCACCGCTCAAACGCAAATCCCAGACGCCGCGCAATTGATCGGCCAGGTGCTGGCCAGCGGCATCCGCGAGCTCAACGCTGGCCTCGCCGGGGGTGACGATGTCGTCCTGTGGATCGTGGGTCAGTTGCTTGTGCGCGTAATAGGCGGCTGGCACGGTCGCGCCCGCCACCGCCAGGCCCGCTATGAATCCTCGTCGCGAAATCGTCATCGTCCTACCCGTATCAGCCATGAAGCAGGCTTTATCCAAGCTAGGACGTTTCCTGGAGGGGGAAATTTAACCACTGCCGCCCTGTGCTAATTCGATCGGCGGCTATTTCGTTTTCAAGGAACCTCCCTTGGAAAAGGTACCGCCCATGTCAGCCTCCACCTCCCTGACCAACGCCCTGGGCAACGGTCTGCGCAAGCTGGTCGGCAAACCTGCCAGAACCAGTGCCTACGGAGTGTTCGATGTGCAGCTCAAAGCCATCATTGCCCTCAGCCCGTCCCTCAGCCGCTTCGTGTTCAGCGGTGAGGATGTCGGGCAGATGCGTACCCTGGCTGCCGACCAGCGCATCAAGATCTTCTTTCCCTCTGCCGATGGCCAATACCCAAACCTGCCCAAGCAAGGTTCCTGGCAGCAAGCGCGTCGCGGCCTGAGCGCCGAGCAGAGCCCGCCGATGCGCACCTACACCATCCGCGACCTGCGCCGCGAGGCACTGGAAGTGGATGTCGACTTCGTCCTGCACGGCGTCAACGGCCCGGCATCGACCTGGGCGACCCAGGCACGTATCGGCGATCGCCTGCAGATGGTCGCCCCGAACCTGGCCTTCGACGCCGATCCCGGCGGCTACGAATGGCGCCCCCCGAAGAACCTGCGCAACCTGCTGCTGATCGGCGATGAAACCGCCCTGCCGGCAATTGCCGGCATCCTTGAGCAGATGGCCGCAGACCTGCCCGAAGTCCCGGTACAGGCGTTCATCGAAGTCCCCTGCGAAGCCGATTGCCTCGACCTGACCTGCAGCCGCGCCACCGAACTGAACTGGCTGCCGCGCGAAGTGCTGCACTGCACCCACGGCGAAGCGATGATCCATGCCATCCGCGAGCTGGCGCGCCTGCCGGCAGCCGCAGCGCGTACAGGTGCGAAGGTCGCCCTGGAGGAGGTCGATATCGACCGGCAGATCCTCTGGGAACTGGCTCAACCCGGCAACGGCGACTTCTATGCCTGGATCGCCGGCGAGTCGGCAGCGGTGATGAATATCCGTCGCTACCTGATCACCGAGCGCGGGCTGGATCGCAGCGCCCTGACGCTGATGGGCTACTGGCGCGCGGGGCGTAGTTTCGACTGAAGCGCAAAAAAAGGTTCTTCACGGAATCCCGGGGGCTATGATTCTTGGGTTGGGTTGCGGGCTTATCCATTCGATGTGGCGCCGCTGTTGGCCCCTTCCGCCCTTACGGCGGGTCCCTTTTGTTCTTGGCAAAAGTAACCAAAACCGCTCGCTCCAGCATACGGCCCTACGCTGCGCTCCGGGTTCCTTCGCTACGGTGCCTTCCAGGGGCATCGCGGCCTACGACTTGCTTTGCAAGTCTACGTCTCGCGACTTCGGCCTCGGCCGAAGGGTGCTACGCACCAGCCCCCTCCAGACACCTACGCTCAGCCTACTGAAGTCGCGAAGTTACGGGCGGCGCCTGCACTGACGTATCTGCGAAAGCAGATGTTGGCGAAGCCATGCTGACGCAGGAGCGGGACAAGCCCGCTGATAAAACGAGCACCAACTTGTTTGGTCTTGATCTTGATGTTCATGCACGTACTTCCAGGCGCCGCGAAAAGCGACTTCAGGAGGCCGAGTGGAGGTGCCTGTAGGGGCGGTGCGCAGCACCTTCGGCGGCAGCCGAAGACGCGAGACGTAGACTTGCAAAGCAAGTCGTAGGCCGCGATGCCCCGGAAGGTGCCGTAGCGAGGGGACCCGAAGCGCAGCGTAGGGCCGTATGCAGGAGCAAGCGGTTTTGCCTACTTCTTCCCAAGAGAAAAGTAGGCCGCCGTAAAGGCGGAAGGGGCCAGCAGCAGCCCCACACTGAATGGATAAACTCGCAGCCTCAACATCCCAGCCCGGGCTTTTACATGCCTGGGCCGTTTACAGGCTGGCCACCGCCGCAGCAACCGCCCGAGCAAAGCGCGCCGCCACCTCATCAACCTGCTCGGCAGTAATGATCAGCGGTGGCAGGAAACGCACCACGGCGCCCTGACGCCCGCCCAGTTCCAGAATCAGCCCACGCTTTAGGCATTCGCGCTGCACCAGCGGCGCCAGGCGCGGGCAGACCGGCGGATGCCCCTGGGCATCGAGCTGCCCTTGCGGATCAACCAGCTCGACCCCCAGCATCAGGCCACGGCCACGGATATCCCCCAACTGCGCGAAGTCCGCCTGCAAGCGGCGCAGATGGCCGGCCAGGCGTTCGCCCATGGCCTGGGCATGGCTGCACAGGTCGTGTGACTTGAGGTAGTTGATCACCGCCGAGCCTGCGGCCATGGCCATCTGGTTGCCACGGAAAGTACCGGCGTGCGCCCCCGGCTGCCAGGTGTCCAGCCACTGGCGATAGACCACCACCGCCAACGGCAGGCTGCCGCCAATGGCCTTGGACAACACCACCACATCCGGAGTGATGCCTGCATGCTCGAAGGCAAACATTTTGCCGGTGCGGGCAAAGCCACTCTGGATCTCGTCGACGATCAGCGCCACACCGGCCTTCTCGGTAATGCGCCGCACACCCCGCAGCCATTCGATGTCCGCCGGGATCACCCCGCCTTCACCCTGGACCACTTCGACGATCACCGCCGCCGGCAGTTGCACGCCGCTCTCCGGGTCGCTGAGCAGGTTTTCCAGGTAGTGCAGGTTGACCTTCACGCCCTCTTCGCCGCCCAGCCCGAAAGGGCAGCGATAGTCATAAGGGTACGGCAGGAACTGCACGCCATTGGCCAGCAAGGCGGCCAGCGGCTTCTTCGGCCCCAGGCTGCCCATCAGGCTCAGGGCGCCCTGGGACATGCCGTGGTAGCCGCCCTGGAACGACAGCACGGTGTTACGCCCGGTAGCGGTGCGCACCAGTTTCAACGCCGCTTCCACCGCGTCGGTGCCGGTCGGCCCGCAAAACTGGATCTTCGCTTCGCCGCGCAGTTGCTCGGGCAGCAGGCTGAACAGGTCCTGGACGAACTGGTCCTTGACCGGCGTGGTCAGGTCCAGGGTGTGCAGCGGCAGTTCATCGGCCAGCACCTGCTGGATCGCTTCGATCACCAGCGGATGGTTATGCCCCAGCGCCAGGGTCCCGGCGCCAGCCAGACAGTCGATGAACTGACGCCCTTCTACGTCTTCGACATAGATGCCACGGGCGCGCTTGAGCGCCAGCGGAATGCGCCGCGGGTAACTGCGGGCATTGGATTCCTGCAGGCTCTGGCGGGCCAGCAACGGCGACTCATTGAATGCATAAAGTGTTTCAGCAGCGTCTGCGGTGGAAGACACCGGCAGCGCCTGGGCAAGGCTGATAGCGACTGACATCTGGGAAACCCTCGCAAGCAAGCGGATGTGCCCGTCACGCGCCTGTTGCCAGAGGAGTGCGGGTTGTTATCGCTTGAAAAACGCTTCAGCGCCCTGCGGATTTAGCCGATGCCCATCAACGCTGCGGATTTTTTCAACTGCCGCTTTGCACTTACCGGTTACGACGGGTTTGCACGCAACGGAATGTGCAACAACACCCGCAAGCCATCGCTGCGGCTGTCAAAGCGCAAGCTGCCGGCACAGCGCTGGACGATCGCCTGGACAATCGCCAGGCCCAACCCGCATCCGCCGCTCTGGCTATGGCGCCAGAAGCGCTCGGTCAGGTGCTCGATGTCCTGTTCGGGAATACCGGGGCCGTGATCGCGCACCAAAAATGCCACCCGGTCCTGCTCCATCTGCACTGCCAGCTCCACCGGTTCGCTGCCACGGGTATGACGCAGGGCGTTGTCGAGCAGGTTGCGCAGGGCCGTGACCGCCAGTGGCGTGGGCATCCCGAGGTAGAGCTGGGCGGCGCCGGGCGCCAACTGCAGATCGATGCGCCCGGCGTTGTCGACCCCGGTGTCCAGGATTGCCTGGCGGGCGATCTGCTCGGCGTTGCACTGCAGGCCGTCTTCAAACGACAGTCGGCCTTCCACCCGGGCCAGCAGCAACAGTTGTTCAAGAGTCCGGTGCAGACGATCGGCGCCCTGCTCGGCGTGTTCAAGGGCCTGCTCGCGCACCTCGCCATCGGTCATCCGTGCCACCTGCAGGTGGGTTTTGATCGCGGTCAGCGGGCTGCGCAGCTCATGGGCGGCATCATCGGTCAGGCGCCGTTCGCGCTCGATGGTCTGGCCAATGCGCAAAAACAGCTGGTTCTGGGTTTCCAGCAAAGGTTGCAGCTCACTGGGCAGGCCGCGCACCTGCAAGGGCTCAAGGGAGTCCGGGCTGCGCCGGCGCAAGGCATCGCGCATCCGGTTGAGCGGCGCCAGCCCCTTGCCAACACCCATCCACAGCAAGCCGAGGCTGCCGAGCAAGGCCATCAGCACCGGTGCCGAGGCCGCCAGCAGGATCGAACGGTTGAGGGCCTCGCGCTCCTGATGGCGGTCGGCGGTGGTAATGCGCACATCGCCATGGGCATAGGTGAAACTGCGCCAGCGGGCGCCGTCGATGGTCTGGTCGCGAAACCCGCTGCGCTGGTCGTCGAGGGGCTGCTCATTATTGTGGCTGCGGGCAAGAATCTCGCCGCGCAGCGAGCTGACCTGGCAGGCCATGCCGTCGACGCTCAACTGGTCGGCGCTCAGGCGCGTGCCCTCGCCCTTGCTCGACAGCGGTTGCGGCAACTGGTCGACCAGGCCGGCAACCATGCGTGCCGATGCCACCAGGCGCTGGTCGAGGGAGAACATCATCTGCATGCGCAGGTCGCGCAGCATCCACGCCGCAGCCAGCACCCAGATGACGATGAAGGCGGTGCCCAGGATCAGGGTCAGGCGCAAACGCAAGGTCATGCTTGCGGCTCCTCCGGCAGTTGCGCCGGGCCCAGGCGATAACCGAGGCCGCGCACGGTTTCGACAATACCATTGCCCAGTTTGCGCCGCAGGTGATGGATATGCACGTTCAGGGCGTTGCTCTCGACCTCGTCGCCAAAGCCATAGACGCTGTCCTTGAGCTGTTCGCTGGAGAGCACCCGGCCACGGTTGTGTAGCAGCGCCTGCAATAGCGCCTGCTCGCGCCGCGACAGGTCGACCGGGCGGCCACCCAGGCAGGTTTCGCGGCTGCTGGGGTCGTAGCTTAGCGGGCCATGCTCGATGATGTTCACCGCTCGCCCGGCGGCGCGGCGCAGCAAGGTGTGCAGACGTGCGGCCAGTTCACGCAGGTCGAACGGCTTGAGCAGGTAATCGTCGCCACCGGCCTGCAGGCCCTCGACCCGGTCAGTGACCGCATCGCGGGCGGTGAGGATCAGCACCGGCAGCTCATGGCCCTGCTGGCGCAGGCGCTGCAGCAGCTTGAGGCCGTCTTCGTCGGGCAGGCCGAGGTCGAGGACCATGACGTCGAACGCCGCGGCCTGGAGCATGGCCTGGGCCGCGCCGGCGCTGGCCACCCGGTCGACGGTCATGCCCTGGGCGCCCAGGCCGGCGCTGATGCCGCTGGCGATCAGGTCATCATCCTCGCAGAGCAGTACGTGCATGGTCGGGTCTCGGTCATGAAAGGCTTTATTCAAGCCCAGGCGGATTAACCCAGGATTATGCCGCGCCAGGCCACAACCGTCGCGGCCTTGGCGACAGCCGTCAGCCAACGGGTTAACTTTCGGTTAATCGGGCTGGGCCAAGCTGGGCCCTTCATCGCATTGCCAAGGCGTCGACATGCGCGTTTTTCTGTTTGCCCTGATGTTCCTGCTAAGCGGCCTGAGCCAGGCCAACCCGTTTGCCCAGAGCGATTTTTTGCCGGTCAACAAGGCCTTCGTGTTCAGCAGCGAACGCCTGGAATCGGGGCAAATGCGCCTGCACTGGCAGATCACCGATGGTTACTACCTGTACCAGAAACGCCTGAAATTCGACGGCCTGGCCCCCGAGCAGCAACCGCAACTGCCACCCGCCCTGCCCCACAGCGATGAGTACTTTGGTGAAACCCAGGTCTACCGTGGCGAGCTGGAGCTGATCCTGCCCGCCAGCGCCAGCGGCGAACTGCGCATGGGCTGGCAGGGCTGCGCCGACGCCGGGCTGTGCTACCCGCCACAAACCAGTGTGGTCAGCCTGGGTGGTACAAGCGCCGCCGCGCAGGCCAGCGACCAGGCCCTGGCCGGCGGCCTGCAACAGTCGACCCTGGCCTGGAACCTGCTGGCCTTCCTCGGCCTGGGCCTGCTGCTGGCCTTCACCCCGTGCTCGTTGCCGATGCTGCCGATTCTTGCAGGTCTGGTACTGGGCAGTGGTGCCAGTGCCCGCCGCGGCTGGTTGCTGGCCAGCGTCTATGTGCTGAGCATGGCCCTGGTCTACGCCGCCCTGGGCGTGGTTGCCGCATTGCTGGGCGCAAGCTTTCAGGCCTGGCTGCAGCAACCCTGGCTGCTGGGCACCCTGGCCGGGCTGTTCGTGCTACTGGCCCTGCCGATGTTCGGCGCCTTCGAGCTGCAGCTACCTGTATGGATCCGCGACCGCCTGGAGCGTGCCGGGAATGGCACCCGCGGCGGCAACCTGTACGGCGCGGCCTTGCTCGGGGCCTTGTCGGGCCTGCTGATGGGCCCGTGCATGACCGCACCGCTGGCCGGCGCCCTGCTGTACATCGCCCAGAGCGGCAATGCCGTGCATGGCGGCCTGGTACTGTTCACCCTCGGCCTGGGCATGGGCCTGCCGTTGCTGTTGCTGGTCACCCTCGGCAACCGCTACCTGCCGCGCCCGGGCGCCTGGATGAACCGGGTCAAGGGCCTGTTCGGCTTCGTCTTCCTGGCCATGGCCCTGTATACCCTGCGTGCGGTGCTGGAGCCTTCGCTGTGGCTGGGCCTGGCCGGTGCCTGGCTAATCGCCCTGGCCTGGGCTGCGTGGCCGGCCTTGCAAGCTATGCGGGCGCTTCGGGCACTGTCGCTGCTGCTGGGCTTGTGGGGCAGCCTGTTGGTCGTCGGCGCGGCAGCCGGTGGCAACGACCCCTGGCAGCCGCTGCAACCGTTCACCGCCGCCAGCGCGCCAATGGGCCTTGCCGTGCCGCATGATGCCTTCACCACCGTCAGCCAGCCGGCCGAACTGCAGCGCGAGCTGGAGGCGGCCAAGGCCCAGGGCCAGTGGGTGATGCTCGACTACTATGCTGACTGGTGCGTGTCGTGCAAGGTCATGGAGAAACAGGTGTTCGCCCGCGCCGACGTACTGGCGGCGCTTGGCGGCGTGCGCCTGCTGCGCCTGGATGTGACCGCCGACGCACCGTCCAGTCGCGAGTTGCTGCAGCGCTACCAGGTCCCGGGCCCGCCCAGCCTGATCTGGATCGGCCCGGAGGGCAACGAGCGCCGGGCCCGGCGCATCACCGGTGAAATCGATGCGGCGAACTTCCTCCAACACTGGGCCGCTACCCGGAGCCAAGGATGATGCTGACCGTCGCACTCGGGCCACTGACCATGGCCCTGAACCACCTGCTGCTGATCTGCGCCCTGGCCCTGGCCAGCCTTGTTGGCTGGCGCGTCGCCAAGCGCGGCGGCGACAACCCCGAGTCGGTGCTGTTCGGCCTGTTCCTGCTCGGCCTGCTCAGTGCACGCCTGGGCTTTGTCATCCAGTACTGGGCGATGTACCGCGAAGACCTGCTGCAGGTCATCGACCTGCGCGATGGCGGCTTTCTGCTCTGGCCAGGCCTACTGGCGGTAGCCATCGGCGCCTTCTGCCTCGGCTATCGCCGCCCGGCCCTGCGCCGGCCGCTGGGCTGGGGCCTGCTCAGCGGTGGCCTGTTCTGGCTGCTCGGCAGCCTGGCCAGCCACCTGTATGACCAGGGCACTCAACTGCCGGAAATGAGCTTGCGCAAGGCCAGTGGCCAGTCCGTCGAGCTCACCGACTACCGCGGCAAGCCACTGGTGATCAACCTCTGGGCTACCTGGTGCCCGCCGTGCCGGCGCGAGATGCCGGTGCTGCAACAGGCCCAGGGTGATTACCCGGACATCACCTTCCTGTTCGTCAACCAGGGCGAGGCGCCACAGACCGTGGTCACCTTCCTCGCCACCACCGGCCTTAATCTGTCCCACGTGCTGTTCGACAGCGGCGGCCAGCTGGCGCAGAAGGTCGGCTCCATGGCCTTGCCCACCACCTTGTTCTATAACGCCGAGGGTCGCCTGGTCGGCAGCCATCTTGGCGAGCTGTCGCGGGCTAGCCTCAGCCATGCCCTGCAATCTTTCGAGCACGCGCCCGCGCCTGCCGCCCCATCCCCCACAAGGAACGTCGCATGCGATCTCTGCTGAAACTGCCCCTCACCCTGGCCGTGGGCCTGATGACCAGCCAGCTGGCGCTGGCTGAAACACTCCCCAAGGCCATCCAGCAACTGGAGGCCAAAGGCGCAAAAATCAAAGGCAGCTTCGACGCCCCCGATGGCCTGCGTGGCTACGCGGCCGAATACCAGAACCGCGGCCTGGCGCTGTACCTGACCGCCGATGGCAAGCATGTGCTGGTGGGCAGCCTGTTCGACGAGCAAGGCAAGGACCTGAGCCAGGCGCCGCTGGAAAAACTGGTGTACGCCCCCATGGCCAAGGAGGTCTGGGCAAAGATGGAAAAAACCGCCTGGATCGCCGACGGCAAGGCCGATGCACCACGCATCGTCTACCTGTTCAGCGACCCCAACTGCCCGTACTGCAACATGTTCTGGCAGCAGGCGCGGCCCTGGGTCGAATCGGGCAAGGTGCAGTTGCGGCACATCATGGTCGGTATCATCCGCGAAGACAGCCCGGGCAAATCGGCCGCCCTGCTGGCCAGCAAGGACCCGGCCAAGGCCCTGGCACAACATGAAAAGGCCGGCAAGGCCAGTACCCTCAAGGCCCTGGACAAGGTTCCCGAAGCGGTACAAGCCAAGCTCGACGCCAACCTCGCGGTCATGGAAGAACTCGGTTTGTCAGCAACCCCGGCGATCTTCTACCTCGACGACCAGCAGCAACTGCAAACCCAACAGGGCGCACCGCGACCGGAGCTGCTGGGCAAGATCCTCGGCAAGCGTTGAGCACGCGATTGATGTAACAACAGGGCGGTCACGGCGTCTTGAGGATACCTGCCTCATCCCACCACAGGACCTCGCCATGACCCGCCCTGCCTACCTTGACCGCTTCATCCGCTCCTCCCTGGACATCCAGCTGCTGCGCTGGAGCCTGATCCTGATTTTCTTCGGCTTTGGCTATGCCAAGTGGTTCGATTACGAAGCCCAGGCCCTGATCCCGCTGATCGACAACAGCCCGTTGCTGTCCTGGCTGCACCTGGCCTTTGGCATCCACGGCGCCAGCTATGCGCTGGGCGTGGCGGAATGGGCGATTGGCGCGGCGTTGCTGGCCGGCATCTGGCAACCACGGCTGGCGGTGATCGGCGCCCTGGGCTCGGTGCTCACCTACGCCACCACCCTGACCCTGATCGTTACCACTCCGGGCGGCTGGGAGAACAGTGCTGGCGGGTTCCCGGCCATGGGCGGGGCGACGTCCTTCCTGATCAAGGACGCCGTGCTGCTGGCCGCTTCAGTCGCCTTGCTCAAGCACGACCTGCAGCGCAACAGCCCCACCCCGGCCTGAAGCCCTACAGCGCTTCGAGTTCAGCCATCAGGTCACTGAGACGGTCGACCTTGTCATCGCTCAGCTCACTGGCTTTCAGGCTGTCGACATAGGTCGCCAGCTCCTCGACCGTGCTGCACTCGAACATCGCCCGCAGCGGCACGTTCAGTTGCAGCACCTTTTGCACCCGCGAGGCGATCTGGGTGGCCAGCAGCGAATGCCCGCCCAACTCGAAGAAGTTGTCGCGCACCCCGACCCGCTCGGCCTTGAGCACCTCGGCCCAGATCCCGGCCAGGGTGCTCTCCAGTTCGCTGCGCGGCGCCAGGTAGGCCTGGCTGTGCTGGGCGCCGATGTCGATGGCCGGCAAGGCCTTGCGGTCGAGCTTGCCGTTGGCATTGAGCGGCAGTTGCTGGAGCCAGGCCCAGTGCAGCGGCACCATGTACTCCGGCAACTCGGCACGCAGGCGCTGCTTGACTTGCTCCAGCAGCACGCTGGTATCGGCACCCGCAGTGCTGGCCACCAGATAGCCGACCAGGTGCTTGCCATTGACCCCGTCCTGCACGCCGACCGCCGCATCGCGAATCTCGCTTTGCTCATGCAGGCGCGCTTCGATCTCGCCCAGCTCGATGCGGTAGCCGCGGATCTTCACCTGATGGTCGATACGGCCGACGTATTCGAGCACGCCGTCAGGCCGCCGGCGCGCCAGGTCGCCGCTGCGATACAGGCGCTCGCCCGGTGCGCCGAACGGGTGCGGGATGAACGCTTGCGCAGTGCGCAGCGGGTCGCCGACATAGCCCCGGCCGACGCCGGTACCGGCCACACACAACTCACCGACGGCGCCCAGCGGCACCAGTTGCTGATCGTCGCCAATCAGGTACAGGCGGTTGTTGTCGGTCGGCGTACCGATTGGCAGGTAACTGCCACGGGTCGAGGCAGCATCGACGCGGAAGAACGCCACGTCATCGGAACACTCGGCCGGGCCATAGGCATTGACCAGGCCGATGTGCGGGTAGCGCTGCAGCCACTGCCAAGCCAGCTCCGGCGGCATCGCTTCGCCCGTCGGCAGCATCCAGCGCAAGCCATCGAGCTGTTGCTGCTCGCTGGCGAGCATGCCCTGGATCAGCGACGGCACGCTTTCCAGTACGGTAATGCCGGTAGCCTGCACGTGTTCCAGCAACCCTTGCGGGTCGTGGGCAATGGCGTTCGGCACGATGGCTACCTGGGCCCCGAACAGCGGTGCGGCGAGGAACTGCCAGACCGAGATATCGAAACTTTGCGAGGCGGTCTGGGCAATCACATCCTGCTCGTCCAGTTGCAGGTACGGCACCTTGCTCAACTGGTTGTTGAGCATGCCGCGCTGCTCGACCATCACCCCCTTGGGCAGGCCGGTGGAGCCTGAGGTATAGATCACATAGGCAAGGTTGTCCGGCCCGCTGTAGATACCTGGATTAGCATCCGGCCCGGCGGCTGCCTGGACCTGCTCCCAGACCAGCAACTTCGGCCGCCCGGCACAGCTGAGCTCATCAAGCAGAGCACGGCCCTGCTCGGCACAGGCTGCGCTGCACACCAGCACCGGGGTACGACTGAGTTCGATGATCCGCTGCAGGCGTGCACCCGGCAGGCCAGGGTCCAGCGGCAGGTAACCGGCGCCGGCCTTGAAGCTGCCGACGATCATGCCCAGCAGCGGCAGGTTGCGTTCAGCCAGCAGCGCCACTGGCTGATCGATTGCCACGCCGGCGGCCACCAGCGCATGGCCCAGGCGGTTGGCCTGGCGGTTGAGCTCGAAGTAACTCAGCGAGTGTTCCAGGCAGCGCGCGGCAGTGCGTTGCGGATGCGCGGCGACCCGCGCCTCAAACAGCTCGACGTAGCTTTGCTCAAGGCTGTAGGCCTGCTCGCTGCGGTTGCAGTCGTCGAGCAAGAAGCTGCGCTCGGCTTCACCGAGTAATGGCAACTCGCTGACCTCGCCCTGGAAGCCGTCGGCCAGGGCCAGCAGCAGGCGCTTGAATTCGGCCAGCAAGCGCTCGACCGTGGCAGTGTCGAAGTAGCGCTGGTCGAACGACAAATGCAGGCCCAGGTCATCGCCCGGGTAGCAGACCGCGGTCAACGGGAAGTTGGTGTGGGTGCGCCCGGAATCGGAACTGGCGTTGAGGCTTTGTGCGCGATCGAGTACGGCAACCTCCACCGGCGCGTTCTCGAACACGAACAGGCTGTCAAACAGCGGCTGGCCCTTGGGCAGTTCGCTGCATTCCTGGATGCTCACCAGCGGCAGGTACTCGTACTCGCGCAGTTCCATGTTGCGTTCCAGCAGGCCTTGCAGCCACTGGCGCACGCTGCAGCGCTCGCCCGCGGCCGGCAGTTTTACCCGCAGGGCGATACTGTTGATGAACAGCCCGACCGTACGCTGCATCTGCGGCATGCTCACCGGCCGACCCGCCACGGTGACGCCGAAAACCACGTCGCGCTCGCCGCTGTAGCGGCTCAGCACCAGCGCCCAGGCGGCTTGGGCAAAGGTGTTGATGGTCAGCTGATGAGCCTGGGCCAGCTCGCGCAAGCGGGCGCCATCGGTGGCATCGAGGCGCGTGTAGCAATCGCCGACGACCATCCCGGCATTTTCCACCGCATGGTCACGCAGCAATGGCCGGTCGCTGGGCACTGCGGTGCTGCGCTCGAAACCTTCGAGGTTGTTGCGCCACCACTGGCGCGCCTCGTCCAGGTCCTGGTGCTGCAGCCAGCTGATGTAGTCGCGGTAGCGCGGCGGCACCGGCAGTTGCGCCTGACGGCCCTCGCCCAGGGCCAGGTAGATCTCGAAGAAGTCATTCATCAGCAGCGAACGGCACCAGGCATCGATGAGGATGTGGTGGTTGCTCATCATGAACCAGTAGCGGTCCTCGCCCACCCGCACCAGGCGCAGGTGGAACGGCGCCTGCTGAAGCAGGTCGAAACCGGCCTCGCGCTCGTGCTTGTGCAATGCCTGCAGGCGCGCTTCCTGTTCAGCTTCAGGGATACCCGACCAGTCTTGATAGTCGACCGCCGTCGCCCCCGGTTTGTGAATGATCTGTAGCATGGCCTCGCCGGCGTTCCAGCAGAACGAGGCGCGCAAGGCTTCGTGACGGCCAACCACCGCTTGCCAGGCCTGGGCAAAGCGCTGCGGGTCCAGCGCGCTGTTGATCCGGTAGCGGTCCTGCATGTAGTAGATGCCGGTGCCCGGCTCCAGCAGAGTATGCAGCAGCAGGCCCTCCTGCATCGGCGTCAGCGGATAGACGTCGTCGATTTGTGCAGCGGCGACCGGCAAGGCATCGATCTGCTCCTGGCTCAATTGCGCCAGCGGGAAGTCCGATGGCGTGAAGCTGCCAGTGCCCGGCGCCAGGCAATGCTCGATCAGGGCAATCAGTTCGAGCCGGTAGGCTTCGACCAGGGTTTCGATGGTTTCCTGGTCATAGCGCTCACGGCTGAAGGTCCAGCGCAACTGCAACTCACCACCGTACACCTGGCCATCGACGCTCAGCCAGTTGGGCAGCGGCGCCTCCAGCGCATGGGCAAGCCCGACGCTTTCATCCACCGGCTGGTACAGCGCGCCGGCCTGGAACTGCTGGTCGAACTGGCCCAGGTAATTGAAGGTGATCCGCGCCTGGGGCAACGCGGCCATGGCTTCGCGCACCGGCGCATCGGCCAGGTAGCGCAGCACACCGTAGCCCAGGCCCTTGTGCGGCACCGTGCGCAATTGCTCCTTGATGGCCTTGATCGAAGCGCCCTGCCCAGCCGCCTCTTCGACGTTATGCGGGCTCAGGCTCAGCGGATAGGCACTGGTGAACCAGCCGACGCTGCGGGTCAGGTCCATGTCTTCGAACAGGTTCTCCCGACCGTGGCCTTCCAGTTGCACCAACACCGAGCTGTCGCCGCTCCAGCGGCACAGCACGCGAGCCAGGGCGGTCAGCAGCAGGTCGTTGACCTGGGTGTGATAAGCAGCGGGCGCTTCCTGCAGCAATTGCCGGGTATGGGTCGCGTCCAACTGTACGCTGAGGGTCTGCGCCTGCTGGTGCAGGTTCGCCCCCTGCGGGTGATCGCAGGGCAGTTCGCGGCTGGCGCGGCTCAGTTGCGCTTGCCACCAGCGTTGCTCGTCACGCAGCGAGTCGCTGCCGGCATAAGCCAGCAGGCGCGCCGCCCAGTCGCTCATGGCGCGGGTCTTGGCCGCCAGCGGCTGACCGCGGTACAGCGCTTGCAGGTCTTCCAGCAACACCCGCCACGACACACCATCGACCACCAGATGATGGATCGCCAGCAACAGGCCCTGGCGGCCCTCGCCGTCTTCGACCAGCAAGGCGCGCAGCAGCGGCCCGTCTGCCAGGTCGAGGCTGCGCTGGACATCGCTGTACAGCGCCTGGCAGTCGCCCAGGTCGGCTACCGAGGCCTGCCAGAGCAACTCGCGCTGGTCGGCCTGGGCGTATTCACCGTGCCACTGACCACCTGCCTGGGTGAAGCGCAGGCGCAAGGCATCATGCTGCTGCAGCAACTGCTGCAAGGCCTGCTCCAGGGGCTTGCCGTGCACACGCTCGGCGGGTGCCAGCAATACCGCCTGGTTCCAGTGCTGAGGGTGCGGCACATCGCTGTCGAAGAACCAGTGCTGGATCGGCGTCAACGCCGCGCGGCCGCTCAGCGGGCCCTGATCGATCTGGCTGGTTTCGCTGCGGCTGACCACGGTCGCCAGGGTCTGGATGGTCTGGTGCTGGAACAGATCGCGCGGGGTGAAATGCAGCCCGGCCTGACGCCCACGACTGACCACCTGGATCGACAGGATCGAGTCACCGCCCAGTTCGAAGAAGTTGTCCTGCAGGCCGACCTGCTGAACGTTCAGTACCTCGCGCCAGATCGTCGCCAGTTGCTGTTCCAGCTCGCTGCGCGGCGCTTCATATCGTTGGCGGCCCTGCTCCAGGTCCGGCGCCGGCAAGGCGCGGCGGTCGAGCTTGCCATTGCCCATCAGCGGCAGCTGTTCAAGCAGTACCAGGTGAGTCGGCACCATGTAGTCCGGCAGCTGCAGGCGCATCTGCGCCTTCAGTGCATCACGCAGCGCGGCCTGTTCGGTGGCATCCGCCAGGGCCTGGTCGCAGACAAGATAACCCGCCAGTTGTTTGCCCCCGGGCATGTCCAGGGCCAGCACCACGGCTTCGCGCACCGCCGGGTGTTCGAGCAGGCGGGTTTCGATCTCGCCCAGCTCGATACGAAAGCCGCGAATCTTCACCTGATGGTCGATTCGACCGACATACTCCACCAGCCCGTCAGCACCCTGGCGCACCAGGTCGCCGGTGCGGTACAGGCGCCCGCCATTGGCGCTGAACGGATCGGCAACAAAACGCTCGGCGCTCAAGCCCGGGCGCTCGTGGTAACCCTGGGCCAGGCACGTGCCACCGACGTACAGCTCGCCAATGCCGCCTTGCGGCAACAGGGCCAGGTCGGCATCGAGGATGTACGCGGTGCGCGCACCGACCACGCTGCCGATCGGCACGCTAGCGGCGCCGGCTTCCAGTTGCGCGGGGGCCAGGCACGCCAGGGGCATGACCACGGTTTCGGTTGGGCCATAGGCGTTGAAAAACTGCTGCGGGGTAAAGGCCTGGCGAATGCGCTGCAGGTGCTCGCCGGTCAGTGCTTCACCGCCGGTGATCACCAGGCGCACCGGCAGCGCTTCGTTGCGGCTGGCCAGCCATTGCGCCAGCTGGCTGCCGTAACTTGGGGTAAAGCCAAGGATCGATACCTGCTGCTCGCGGATCAGCGTGCAGATTTCTTCCGCGCCCCACTGCCCCTGGGCACGCAGCACTACCCGCGCGCCACAGAGCAGCGGCACCAGCAGGCGCTCACTGGCCGCGTCGAAATTGATCGAATAAAAATGCAGCTCACAGTCGTCGCTGCGCATGCCGAAGCGCTCGATCACCGCCTGGCAGTGCATGGCGATTTCACCATGGCTGACCACCACGCCTTTGGGCTTGCCGGTGGAGCCGGAGGTGTAGATCAGGTAGGCCTGATGGGCCGGCAGGGTCAGCGACGGCAAGGCTTCGCGGCTATACGCGGCGAGGCCGTCACGGTCGTCTTCCAGGCACCAGCGGCCGACCTTGGCCGGCAACTCGCCAAGGGCTTCGAACAGTGCCCGCTGGCCCAGCAACAGGGCGATGCCGCTGTCCTCGATCATGTAGTGCAGGCGCTCCAGCGGGTACTCAGGGTCGAGCGGCACATAGGCGCCGCCGGCCTTGAGGATCGCCAGCAAGCCCACCACCAGTTCCAGCGAACGCTCCAGGGCCAGGCCGACACGCACCTGCGGGCCGACGCCGCGCTCGCGCAGCACCCGGGCCAACTGGTTAGCGCGAGCATCGAGCTCGGCATAGCTCAGGTGCTGACCGGCAAAGGTCAGGGCCAGGGCCTCGGGCTGGCGCGCAGCTTGTTCGCTGAACAGCTGCTCAAGGGTCTGATCCAGCGCCAGGCTGTTGTCACCCTTGAGCGAGTCGCACAACGCCTGTTGCTCGACCGCCGCCAGCAACGGCAACTCGCCCAGGCGCTGCTCGGGATCACCCAGCAGCGCCACCAGCAGGTTCTGCCAGTGGCCGGCCATTTGTGCGATGCGTGGTTCGTCGAACAGGTCGCGGCTGTAAGTCAGGCAGCAACCCAGGCGGCGGTCGAGGTCGGTGACTTCCAGGTTGAGGTCGAACTTGGTCGCGCGGGCGTCGTTGACCAGGTACTCGACCTGCATGCCGGCAAGCTCCCGGCTTTGCTGGAACTCCCAGCGCTGGACGTTGCACATCACCTGGAACAGCGGGTTGTAGGCACTGCTGCGGGGCGGCTGCAGGGCCTCGACCAATTGATCGAAAGGCAGGTCCTGATGGGATTGGCCATCGATCACGGTCTGGCGTACCTGCTCGATCAGTTCGCTAACGCGCATCTGCCCGTCGAGCTGGCAACGCAGCACCTGGGTGTTGAGAAAGGCGCCGATCAGGCCTTCGCTTTCCGGACGAATGCGGTTGGCCACCGGCGCGCCGATGCGCAGGTCGCGCTGGCCGCTGTAGCGGTACAGCAGCGCCGCCAGGGTGGCGGTCATGGTCATGAACAGGGTCAGACCGCGCTCGGCATTGAAGGCACGCACCCGCGCCGCCAGCTCCGGGCTCAGGTCGAAACGATAGAGCTCGCCACGGTGGCTTTGCACCGCCGGACGCGGGCGGTCGGCAGGCAGTTCCAGCACCGGGTGCTCATCGCCCAGCTTGGCCTGCCAGTAGTCGAGCTGGCGCTGACGCTCGCCGCTCTCCAGCCACTGGCGCTGCCATGCGCTGTAGTCCAGGTACTGCACCGGCAAGGGGGGCAGCGGCGATTCGCGCTCGTCGACAAAGGCCTCGTACAGCTCGCCCAGCTCACGGGCAAAGATGTCCATGGCCCAGCCTTCGGTGACAATGTGGTGCAACGTCAGGACGAAATAATGCTCACGCTCGCCGGCCTTGACCAGGCAGGCGCGCAGCAGCGGCCCGCGCTCCAGGTCAAACGGCTGGTGCGCCTGCTCATCGGCAAAGGCCTGCAGGCGTTGCTGGCGGTCCACCACGCCATAACTGGAAAAATCCAGCCAGCTCATCTGCAGGTTGCTGTCTTCGGCCACGCACTGGTACGGCACGCCGTCGATGCTCGGGAAGGTGGTGCGCAGGGTTTCGTGGCGCACGATCAGTGCCTGCAACGCCTGCTCGAAGCGGCTGACATCCAGCACCCCGCTCAGGCGCGCCATGCCGCCGACGTTATAGGCCGGGCTGTCGGGTTCCATCTGCCAGAGGAACCACATACGCTGTTGGGAGTAGGACAGCGGCACCGCCTGGCGACGGTCGATGCGCTGGATTTCGCCCTGCAGGTTGCGCGCGCCACTGTGCTGGATCGCCTCTACCGCGGCGGCAAAGGTACCCAGCTCGCTGGCCTCGAACAGCGTGCGCAGCGGCAACTCGACGTTGCAGGCCTGGCGGGTGCGGGAAATGATCTGGGTGGCCAGCAACGAGTGGCCGCCGAGGGCGAAGAAGTCATCCTGCAGGCCAATCCGCGGGATGCCCAGCACCTCGCGCCAGATCGCGGCGATCTGCTGCTGCAGGGCACTGCCCGGCTCGATGTGTTCACGCGATTGCCATTGCGGCTCGGGCAAGGCCTTGCGCTCGATCTTGCCGCTCGGGCCCAGCGGCATCTGCGCCAGGTGAACCAGTTGCGCCGGGACCATATAGGCAGGCAATTGCTCGGCCAGGGCGGCCAGCATCTGCCCGCTCGCGTCGATACCGCTGTAGTAGCCGACCAGTTGCGGGCCGGCAGGGGTGTCGCGAATCATCACCAGCGCCTGCTCGACGCCGGGCTGCTTAAGCAGGCAAGCCTCGACCTCTTCGGGCTCGAGCCGAAAACCGCGCAGCTTGACCTGCTGATCAAGGCGGCCCAGGTACTCCAGCGCCCCCAGGTCAGCCAGCCAGCGCGCCCGGTCACCACTGCGGTACAGGCGCTGGCCGTCGCCATCGGGCTGCGGCACGAAACGCTCGGCGGTCAGTCCCGCGCGTCCCAGGTAACCCCGGGCCAGACCGACGCCGCCCAGGTACAGTTCACCCGGCACGCCGGGCGAGGTAAGTTCGAGTTCATCGTCGAGCACCCTACACAGTACGTTAGCCAGCGGCCGGCCGATCGGCGAACGCGTACCGTCGGCAGCGCTGCACGGCCAGTGGGTAACGTTGATGGCGGTTTCGGTGGGGCCGTAACGGTTGTGCAGGGCCACCTGCGGCAATACCTGCAGCACCCGCTCACGCAGGCTGGCCGACAGCGCCTCACCGCCAGAGAACAACCGGCGCAGGCTGCTGCACTGTGCCGCCAACGGCTCCTGGACAAACACCTGGAGCAAGGCCGGGACGAAATGCAAGGTGGTCACGCCATGCTCGCGCACCAGCTCGGCGATACGCTGCGGGTCACGGTGCTCGCCGGGGCCGGCCAGCACCAGTTGGCAACCGTTGACCAGCGGCCAGAAGCATTCCCACACCGACACGTCGAAGCTGATCGGCGCCTTCTGCATCAGCACGTCGCTGTCATTGAGTTGATAGCTGTCCTGCATCCACTGCAGGCGCTCGGCAAGTGCCGCGTGGGTATTGCCGACGCCCTTGGGCTGGCCGGTGGAGCCGGAGGTGTAGATCACATAGGCAAGGTTGTCGCCGTGCAGGTGCAGGCCCGGTGGCTGGCACGGCCAGCTGTCGAGCTTGAGGCGGTCCATGGCGATGGCGCTGACATCTGCGGGCAGGCTCAGGCGCTCGAGCACGTCGCTGTGGCTCAGCAGCAGGCTGGCACCACTGTCGGCGAGCATGTAGGCCAGGCGTTCTGCAGGGTAATCGACATCCAGCGGCACATAGCCCCCCCCGGCCTTGAGGATGGCCAGCAGGCCGATCAGCAGTTGCGGCGAACGCTCGGCGGCGATAGCCACGCACACATCCGGGCCAACGCCCTTGTCGCGCAGGTAATGGGCCAGGCGGTTGGCCTGCTGGTGCAGGCTGGCGTAATCGAGGCTGCCGCCCTGCCACACCAGGGCGGTGCGTTCCGGGGTCTGGCGGGCTTGTTCATTGAGCTGCTCAACCAGCCACTGTTGTGCCGGCGCTGCTGGCGCCTGACCCCAGGCGAGCAATTGCTCGCGGCCGTCGGCATCGAGCAGTTGCAGCGCGCCGAGGGCAACTTGCGGTTGCGCGCAGACCTGCTCCAGCAAGGCGACCAGCTGTGTGCTGATACGCGCAACGGTCGCTGCATCGAACAGCTCCACGGCATAGTCGAACGACAGGCTCAGGCGACCCTGATGGTCTTCTTCACTGTGCAACTGCAGGTCGAACTTGGCCTCGCGGCTGTGCCACGGCAGCTCGTCGGCCAGCAGCCCGGGAAGCCGCCGCAGGGCGCCGAGGTCACGCTGCTGGTGGTTGAACATGACCTGGAACAGGCCCTGCTCGCGCGCTTGCGGGAAGGCTTCGAGCAGTTGCTCGAACGGCAGGTCCTGATGCGCCTGGGCCTCCAGGCTGCGCTCGCGCACCTGGGCCAACAGCTGGTTGAACGGCAGGCGTGAGTCAAGCTCGGCGCGCAGCACCTGGGTGTTGATGAAAAAGCCCACCAGGCCCTGGGTTTCAAGGCGCGGGCGGTTGGCGTTGGGCACCCCGACACGGATGTCGGTCTGCCCGCTGTAGCGATGCAGCAGGCTCTGAAAGCCGGCCAGCAAGACCATGAACAGCGTTGCGTCATGATCACGGGCCAGGCTGCGCAAGGCTTCGGCCAGGGTCGGCTGCAGGCGCACGCTCAGGCGCGCGGCGGCGTTGCTTTGGCGGTTGGCGCGCGGGTGGTCGGTAGCCAGGTCCAGCACCGCGTGCTGCTCACCAAGCCGTTCCTTCCAGTACGCCAGTTGCCGGGCACTTTCACCCTCGGCAAGCCACTGGCGCTGCCAACTGCCGTAGTCAGCGTAGCCCAGGCTCAAGGCCGGCAGCCGGGCCTGCTGGCCCTGGCAATGGGCGGCGTACAGGCGCGAGAACTCATCAATGAGGATATTCATCGACCAACCATCGGCGATGATGTGGTGCAGGGTCACCCACAGCTGATGGTCTTCGCTGTCCAGCCGCACCAGGGTCACGCGCAGCAGCGGGCCTTGTTGCAGGTCGAAGGGCTGCATGGCTTCGGCTTCGCGCTGCGCCAATACGTCCTGGCTGCTGGCGGCAGACAGGTCCAGGCGCTGCAGGTTAAACACCTGGCTCGGCAGGATGCGCTGCAAGGCCTGGCCGTCTTCCTCGGCAAACACCGTGCGCAAGGCTTCGTGCCGCGCGACCAGGGCCTGGAAGCTGGCCTGCAGCGCCGCTTCGTCCAGCTCGCCGCGCAGGCGCAGGGCGCCGGGAATGTTGTACGCCGCACTGTGCGGCTGCAGTTGCCAGGTCAGCCACAGGCGGTTTTGTGCCAGTGACTGCGGCAGCGCCTGGGCGCGGTCGAGACGGCTGATGGCGCCACGGGCGACACCGCCGTCGTGTTGCAACGCCTCCACTGCCGCGCTGAAGCCGGCCAGGGTCGGCGCCTCGAACAGCACCCGCACACCCAGTTCAATGCCCAACTCATCGGCCAGGTGCGCGCAGGCCTGAGTGGCGGCGATGGAGTTGCCGCCAAGCAGGAAGAAGTGATCGTCTGCGGCGATCTGCTCAAGGCCCAGCAATTGGCCCCACAGGAGGGCAACCCGGGCTTGCATACTGGTCGCCGCAACCGCCTGATCAGCCACCGCTGCTGCTTGCGGGTCGGGGAAACGCGCGTAGCAATCGAGGCTGCCATCGTCCATGCGCAAGCGGCAGGCCGAGCGCTGCAGCTTGCCGCTGGAGGTCTTCGGCAAGGCGCCAGGGTTGAGCAGCAGGACCACCGCCGGCGCCTGCTGGCAGGCATCGGCGATCACCTGGCGCAGGGTCTTGATCAGGCTCCCAGGGGTGATGATTTTCTGTACGTTGCGGCTGACCTCGACGGCCACGCCGATGCCCTCCTCGCCGCAGTCATCGACCGCGAACACCGCCACCCGGCCTTTGCGCAGCACCTCGACTTCACGCTCCAGGGTCTTTTCCAGGTCCTGCGGGTAGAGGTTGTGGCCGCGTACGATCAGCAAGTCCTTGAGCCGACCGGTGACGAACAGCTCGCCATCACGCAAGAAGCCCAGGTCGCCGGTGCGCAACCAGGTCCGCCCGCCCTGCTCGACAAAGGTGCGCGCCGAGGCTTCGGGGTTGCGCCAGTAGCCCTTGGCGATGCTCGGGCCAGTGGCCCAGATTTCACCGACCTGGTTGTCGGCCAGCGGTGCCAGCGCGAGTGGCTCGACGATCTGCACCGCATGCAGCGGCTGGCTGCGCCCGCAACTCATCTGCACCATGCCCCGGCCCGCTTCGGCGCTGTTGCGCGCCAGCGCCTGGCGATCAAGCTCCAGTGCGCCAATACCTTGGCCGCGGGTGCTGCCGCTGACGAACAGCGTGGCTTCGGCCAGGCCGTAGCTGGCAAAAAAATTCTCCGGCACAAAGCCGCAAGCGGCGAACTTGTCGGCGAAGGCCTGCAGGCTGTCCTGGCGGATCGGCTCGGAGCCGGAATAGGCCACCCGCCATTTACTCAGGTCGAGGCTGGCCATTGCCGCGGCGCTGACCCGTTCGCTGCACAAGCGATAGGCAAAGTCCGGCCCGCCGCTGATGGTGCCGCCGTGGTCGCTGATCGCCTGCAGCCAGCGCTGCGGCCGGGCGAGAAAATACGCCGGGGCCATCAATACGCAGGGCACGCCACTGAAGATCGGTTGCAGCAGGCCGCCGATCAGGCCCATGTCGTGGTACAGCGGCAGCCAGCTGACGATCACGTCATCGGGGTTCACATCGATGCCGAAGCCCTCGCGGATCAGCACTTCGTTGGCTACCAGGTTGCCATGGCTGACCTGCACGCCCTTGGGCAATGCGGTGGAGCCGGAGGTGTACTGCAAAAAGGCGATGTCGTCGCCCTGCAGGGGCGGCGCCTGCCAGCCTGCGGCCAGTTCAGCGGCCAGGCTGTCGACTGCCAGCAGTTGTGGCGCGCCGGGCCCGGCCAACACTTCGAGAGCCTGCAGGCTGTCGTGCAGGGCGCTGGTGGTCAGCAGCAGGCGCGGCTCGGCATCGTCGATGATCGACAGCAGGCGCTCCTGGTGGTGACGGCGCGATGACTCTGGCGGATAGGCCGGTACGGCGATCACCCCGGCATACAGGCAAGCAAAGAACGCTGCGACGTAATCCGGGCCACTGGGGAACAGCAGGATGGCGCGGTCCCCCACCTCGGTACGTGCCTGCAAAGCCGCGGCGATGGTCCGCGCCCGCTGATCGAGGTCGTGATAGGAAAGCACGGCTTGATCACGCGGGTCTTCGGCCAGAAAGCGCAAGGCAACCCGGTCGGGTGTGCGCGCAGCACGTTGAACCAGCGCCTGGACCAGCGTAACCGGGAGTTCGAAGGCGTCCGTCATGAGGGGTTCCTGCCAGAGTCTGTACGTGAAATCAGGTCTCGGCCAGCGCAGGGCGGGCACACTGGCACCGCGTTGCGCCTTGCCGGAGCCGAGGATGTACAGAGAGGAACGGATGGCCGGAGGAAATAATTAAGACGTGCGCAGCCGGTCGGGCCGGGTGAAAAAATCTGGAGTTTGAAGCCGGTCACAAAGTAAAAGCTTAGAACCAAAAAGCATAGAGACTTATTAACTTTCGCATTTGACAATAATTATCATTACGAATAGTTTGTCGCACGTCGTAGGAAGCCTCCGAAACTGGAGCGCTCCACTTCCCTCTTAGAGATAAGGTGATTTCCATGGCGGAACAACTATCCACAAGTAAGTGCGATTCACCGTTACTCCAGGCGTTTGTCGACAACCGCAGCATCCTCGTGAAGATTGCCGCGCGCATTACCGGCTGTCGCTCCCGGGCCGAAGACGTGGTCCAGGATGCCTTCTTCCGGCTCAGCGCAGCGCCGCAGATCACCTCCTCGTTCAAGGCCCAGCTCAGCTACCTGTTCCAGATCGTGCGCAACCTGGCCATCGACCACTACCGCAAGCAGGCCATGGAGCTCAAATACTCCGGCAGCGAAGAGGAAGGCCTGAACGTCGTTATCCAGGGGGCTTCGCCAGAAGCCACGCATATCAACTTCGCCACCCTGGAACACATTGCCGAGGCGCTCAACGACCTGCCCCAGCGCACCCGCTACGCCTTCGAAATGTACCGCCTGCACGGCGTGCCACAAAAAGACATCGCCAAGGAACTGGGCGTCTCGCCGACCCTGGTCAACTTCATGATTCGCGATGCCCTGGTACATTGTCGGAAAGTCTCAAGCCAGAGGGTTTGAGAGCGACAAGCTGCAAGCTTCAGGCGGCAAGTGGGTAGTGATGCCGCTTGCCGCGCTTGAGGGTCAAAGCAACCTGCAACCTTCGAAGAACCGCTCCCGCCCCAGAATCATCAATGCCGCACGCTTGTGCGGAAAGTCGAACTCCTTCTCGCAATGAAAACACTGCTCGTGCATGTAGCCGATCATCTTGCCGTTGTCGGCACGTGGCTCGGCCACTACTCGCTGGGTGCGCGGATCGTCCAGGAACAGGTAGTGGACCAGCGCTGACAACCAGCTGGCGACCTTGTGCGGGCCACGATGCTGCTCCTCCCCCACCAGCATGTGGATGCCGCGATCGTAGTCGTCCACCGCATAGAATGGCGCGATGCGGTCTTCCTTGGCCCAGTAGGCTTCGAAGTAGGCGAACGGCTGGTCGTCGAAGCTACCGATCAGGGTCAGGCTGTGCGGATCGGCTTCGAGCTTGCTCAGGTAGTCACGGTGCTGTTCGAGGCTGCCGCCCTCCTGCCAGAAGTTGAGCACCCGCGGGTTGTTCTGCCAGCGGTTGAAACGCTCCAGGTCCTGATCGATTTCCAGGGTACGTAACGAGATCCAGGCGCCGAGCCGGGCATCGAAGCGCCGATACACTTCGCCACGCGGTTTTGGTGCGCGGCGGGGATGGCGCTTGCCGTCACTGAGCTGCATCTGCTGCGGGTACACGCCTGCGAAGGGCTGGCCGAGCCAGGGTTGTGGCAATTGCCAGAACAGGCTGCGTTCGCACAGGTACTGGCCCGGGCTCGGTGTGCTGACCAGCAAGCCGCTGTTCAGGGCGTCCTGCGGCGCTTCATGCAGCTGCCAGGTCAGGCGCTGACAACCAGGGTCGCGTGCAAACAACCAGTAACAGACAGCCCACAGGGCTTGCTGCGCGCGGTCGCGCGCGTAGTCTTCAAGCTGCACCTGCAAGGTCTCGCCCCGCTGCAGGCGCACCCGCACCAACGGGCTGCCTTCAAGTACCAGGCTCAGGTGGCAATCACCTTCATCGGCGCTGAGGCTGCGCCAGCGCGGCAAGGACAAAGTCGGCGAAGCGGAATCGAATGGCATGATCGAGGCTCACGGAAGGAATGATCGGCTCACCCTTGTGAACGTAGCCTGTGCAGGCAAATTTAGTCGCCCTTGGGCGTGCTGACGCTGATGCGATAGGGCTGGAAGATTTTCAGCATCGCGCCGTTGTCGCGCAGCGACTGCAACAACCTGGCAAACGCCGGCGCGCTGATCGGCGCACCCGGACGCAGCAGTGCGTAGTGATGGTAGACCTGGTCGACCCGGTCGGAGGCCAATAGCTGGTCGGCGCTTTGCGGGTTACGTACGAGAAAATCGCTCAGGTAAGAACGGGTCACCAGGGCGATATCGGCGCGGCCACGCTGAACCATCAGCAGGTTGCTGTCATGGGAATAGGTCAGGGTCGCGTTGTAGGTGTCGGCCAGGTACTTGGGGTCGGGATTGAAACTGGCGAAGGCGTAGTGATAGCCGCTGTACAACGCCAGGCGCTTGCCCTTGAGGTCGTTGAAGTAATGCTGATCGCGGCCGGACTGGCGATGGGTGACGAAGACTTCGGCGTCTTCCAGGCCCATGTCGACACTTTCATGGGGGATCTGCTGCCAGCCCCATTCAGGGTTTTCGAAGATCGCCATGTCGGTGCGCCCCTGCTGGAAGTCGCCAAAACGACGCGGGATCGAGGTCGGCACAAGGACGAAGCGATAACGTTGCTGGGTGTTGTTGAGCGCCTCGATCAATTGCGGCAACAGGCCGGTATCGGCGCCCTGCTCGGGCCGTACGGTATAGGGTGGAAAATGCGCTGCGCCGACCTTGACCTCGATTTCCTCTGCTGCCCAGGCTGAGGGCGACAGCCAGGTCGCGGCAAGCATGAACAGCAAGGGCACGGCCTGTGGCATGGGCGTCGAACTCAAAGCAACACACTCTTTGCGGATTTGAACCGGAATCCGCCTAAGCTAGGCGTTTTCCGGGCGTTGCACAACTGTCGGTTATGCCAAGCGCAGCAGGCAAAACGCCAGGGGATACCCGCCGCGCCCGAGTTTGGCTACGCTCTATCGAGTCTTGTATGGGAGCCTACTATGGGCCATTGGCTGGTGATCGACCTTGAAGCAACCACAGACGATGGCGGCTGGCCGGTCACGGATATGGAAATCATCGAAATCGGCGCGACCCTGGTGGATCGCCAGGGCCGTGAAGTCGGGCATTTCCAGCGTTTCGTGCGCCCGCGCCGGCGTCCGCAACTGACGCCGTTCTGCCGTGAACTGACGCACATCAGCCAGGCCAACGTCGACACTGCGGCCACCTTCACCGAGGTCTGGGCGCAGTTCGAGCGCTGGCTCGGCCATCATGCCAAGCACCTGGAGGGCTGGGTCAGCTGGGGCGATTACGACCGCAAGCAACTGCTGCAGGAGTGGCAGCAGTACCAGCTCGCCAGCCTGCTGCAGACCCTGCCGCACATCAACCTCAAGCAACGCTTCGCCAAGGCCCGCCAGCTGCAGCGCCCGCTGGGCCTCAATGGCGCGTTGCAACTGGCCGGCCTGCAGTTCAGCGGACAGCAGCACCGCGCCCTGGAAGACGCGCGCAACACTGCCCGCCTGCTGCCCCTGACCCTGCCGGCCAATGGCACCTGAAAGCGGATGACGACGCTGCGGGCCTTGGGCATACTGGCCTGCCTTTTTAGCCCCTGTTCAGGAGTCGCCCATGTTTAAAGTCAACGAGTACTTTGATGGCACGGTCAAGTCGATCGCCTTCGGCACCGCTGAAGGTCCGGCCACGGTTGGCGTAATGGCCCCGGGCGAATACGAGTTCGGCACTGCCCAGCGCGAAATCATGCACGTGGTCTCGGGTGCGTTGACGGTCAAACTGCCAGACAGCGACAACTGGGAAACGTTCAGCGCCGGCAGCCAGTTCAATGTCCCGGCCAACAGCAAGTTCCAGCTCAAGGTGGCGGTTGATACGGCTTACCTGTGCGAGTATCGCGGTTAAGCCTGAATCAGGCGCCGACCCCATCGCTGGCAAGCCAGCTCCCACAAGTTGTTCACTGCGACCCTTGTGGGAGCTGGCTTGCCAGCGATGGGCTGCGCAGCAGCCCCGTCACTTCAGAAACGCGACAATCCTGTCCGCCGCCGTCGCCAGATGATCGGCATGGCTGAACCCCGAAGCCTTCAGCGGCTTCAGGTCATGATCCCCCGCCTGCAGCCAGCACAGCTCGATCGCTGACGACAGCGCATAACCTTCCACCGTCTGCCGGTTGCCCAGGGCATCGCGCTCGCCCTGAACAATCAGGGTCGGTGTCTGCAATCCGGCCAAATGCGCCACCCGTGGTTTTTCCGGCTTGCCCGCGGCATAGAACGGATAGCCCAGGCACACCAGCGCATCAGCGCCCAACTCATCGGCCACGAGACTGGCCATGCGCCCGCCCATGGACTTGCCACCGATCGCCAGCGTCCCAGTGACCAATGGTCGCACCTGGCTGTACACCTCACGCCAGCATTCGAGCAGTTTGGCCTGGGGATTTGGCGGCCTTTTGCCACCATCGATGCGTCGCTGGGCCATGTAGGGGAACTCGAAGCGCAGCACCCCCAGGCCTTGCTCCGCCAGCCTTTGCGCGATTTCCTCCATGAACCCGCTGTCCATCGGCGCACCCGCGCCATGGGCCAGGATCAGGCACCCCAAATGCTGGCCATCCCCCTGATTTTGCGGGGCATTCCACAGCCAGCCGCGGCTTTTGACCAGCCGCGCCCATTGATCCCCGTCAATACCGGCCAGTTGCCCATTACTCATGCTTGCCTCGCTGTTTAGTCTGCCTATAACCGTGGATGGGAACCCATACATGAACACAACCAGCAGTACCGCCTACAACTACAAGGTGGTCCGCCAATTCGCCATTATGACGGTGGTGTGGGGAATCGTCGGGATGGGGCTCGGCGTTTTTCTCGCCGCGCAACTCGTCTGGCCTTCGCTCAACTTCGACCTCCCCTGGACCAGCTTCGGCCGCCTGCGACCCTTGCACACCAACGCGGTGATCTTCGCCTTCGGTGGTTGCGCACTGTTCGCCGCTTCCTACTATTCGGTCCAGCGTACCTGCCAGACCACCCTGTTCTCGCCACGCCTGGCGGCTTTCACCTTCTGGGCCTGGCAATTGGTGATCCTGCTGGCTGCCATCAGCCTGCCGCTGGGTTATACCAGCTCCAAGGAGTACGCCGAACTGGAATGGCCGATCGACATCCTGATCACCATTGTCTGGGTGGCCTACGCCGTGGTGTTCTTCGGCACCCTGATGAAGCGCACCACCAAGCACATTTATGTGGGTAACTGGTTCTTCGGTGCGTTCATCATCACCGTGGCAATTCTGCACATCGTCAACAACCTGGAAATTCCGGTCAGCCTGACCAAGTCCTACTCGCTGTACGGTGGCGCCACCGACGCCATGGTCCAGTGGTGGTACGGCCACAACGCCGTAGGCTTCTTCCTGACCGCAGGCTTCCTGGGCATGATGTATTACTTCGTGCCGAAACAGGCCGAGCGTCCGGTGTATTCCTATCGCCTGTCGATCGTGCACTTCTGGGCGCTGATCACCCTGTACATCTGGGCAGGTCCCCACCACCTGCACTACACCGCCCTGCCCGACTGGGCGCAGTCGCTGGGCATGATCATGTCGCTGATCCTCCTGGCGCCAAGCTGGGGCGGCATGATCAACGGCATGATGACCCTCTCGGGTGCCTGGCATAAGCTGCGCAGCGACCCGATCCTGCGTTTCCTCGTGGTATCGCTGGCGTTCTACGGCATGTCGACCTTCGAAGGCCCGATGATGGCGATCAAGACCGTCAACGCCCTGTCGCACTACACCGACTGGACCATCGGCCACGTACACGCCGGCGCCCTTGGCTGGGTTGCGATGATCTCGATCGGCGCCCTGTACCACATGATCCCGAAAGTGTTTGGCCGCGAGCAGATGTACAGCCTCGGCCTGATCAACGCGCACTTCTGGCTGGCGACCATCGGCACCGTGCTCTACATCGCCTCGATGTGGGTCAACGGCATCGCCCAGGGCCTGATGTGGCGCGCAGTCAACGAAGACGGCACGCTGACCTACTCCTTCGTCGAAACCCTGGTGGCCAGCCACCCAGGCTTCATCGTGCGCTTCGTCGGCGGGGCGATCTTCCTCACCGGCATGTTGCTGATGGCCTACAACACCTGGCGCACCGTACGTGCCCCGGTGGCCGCGACCGCCCCTGCCGCTGCGCAGCTGGCCTGAGGAGACCCTGATGAAACACGAAGTAATCGAGAAGAACGTCTTCCTGCTGGTGCTGTTGATGGTGTTTGCCGTCAGCATCGGCGGCCTGACCCAGATCGTTCCGCTGTTCTTCCAGGACGTCACCAACAAGCCGGTGGAAGGCATGAAGCCTTACACCGCGCTGCAACTGGAAGGCCGCGACATCTACATCCGTGAAGGCTGCGTGCAGTGCCACTCGCAGATGATCCGTCCGTTCCGCGCCGAAACCGAACGCTACGGCCACTACTCGGTCGCCGGTGAAAGCGTCTGGGACCACCCGTTCCTCTGGGGTTCCAAGCGCACCGGCCCGGACCTGGCCCGCGTCGGTGGCCGCTACTCCGACGACTGGCACCGTGCGCACCTGTACAACCCGCGCAACGTCGTGCCCGAGTCGAAGATGCCGGCCTACCCATGGCTGGTCGCCAACCCGGTCGACAGCAGCCACACCGAGACCAAGTTGAGCACCATGCGCACCCTCGGCGTGCCGTACACCGACGCCGACATCAGCGGCGCGGTGGAGTCGCTCAAGGGCAAGACCGAAATGGACGCACTGGTTGCCTACCTGCAGGTGCTCGGCACCGCGATCAAGAACAAGAGGTAAGGGCCATGGACTTCACACTGGATATCGGCCAATTGCGCGGCCTGGGCACCCTGCTGGTGGCCATCGCCTTCATTGGCCTGTCGCTGTGGGTGTTCAACGGCCGGCGTGACCGTGAATTCGCCGAAGCCAGCCTGCTGCCGTTTGCCGACGACCGCCTGGCACCTGCCGCCAACGAACCCGAACCGAGGAGTAACGGGCAATGACCACCTTCTGGAGTACGTACATCTGCGTACTGACCATCGGTAGCCTGATCGGCCTGACCTGGCTGCTGCTGGGCACCCGCAAGGGCGAAACCAAAGGCACCACCGACCAGACCATGGGCCACAGCTTCGACGGCATCGAGGAGTACGACAACCCGCTGCCCAAGTGGTGGTTCTGGCTGTTCGTCGCCACCCTGGTGTTTTCGGTCGGCTACCTGATCCTCTATCCAGGCCTGGGCAACTGGAAAGGCATCCTGCCGGGCTATGAGGACGGCTGGACGCAGACCAACGAATGGCAAAAGGAAATGAACAAGGCCGACGCCAAGTTCGGACCGATCTTCGCCAAGTTCGCCGCCATGCCGGTGGAAGAAGTGGCCAAGGATCCGCAGGCGCTGAAAATGGGCGGCCGTCTGTTCGCCTCCAACTGCGCTGTTTGCCACGGTTCCGACGCCAAGGGTGCCTACGGCTTCCCTAACCTCACCGACAAGGACTGGCGCTGGGGTGGCGAGCCGGAAACCATCAAGGCCTCCATCATGGGCGGCCGTCACGGGGTAATGCCGGCCTGGGCCGACGTGATTGGCGAACAAGGCGTTGCCGACGTTGCCGCCTTCGTGCTGACCAACCTCGATGGCCGCAGCCTGCCGCAGGAAGCCAAGGCGGATCCGGCCAACGGCGAGAAGCTGTTTGCCGCCAACTGCGTGGCCTGCCACGGTCCACAAGGCAAAGGCACCCCGGCCATGGGCGCACCGGACCTGACCCACCCGACCGCGTTCATCTACGGCTCAAGCTTCGCCCAACTGCAGCAGACCATCCGCTACGGCCGCCAGGGCCAGATGCCTGCCCAGGAAGCGATCCAGGGCAACGACAAGGTCCACTTGCTGGCCGCCTATGTCTACAGCCTGTCCCAGGAGCAACCTGCACAAGGCGAAAGCCTGTCTGCCAAGTAAAACGATTGAGTAACTGAGCCTTGACTCAAACCGCCGCATCGGCACCCGATGCGGCGGTTCCCTTCGCCCTTGCGACCAAGTGTCGCACCCCGCCCTGCCCCCGCCTTGCACCCCCCTCGATCACAACTAAGCTTGTTGCCACAGCGACTGAAACAGCCGGTGTGTTTGCACCTTTTTGGGGCATTTTTCGCCAGCGGTTCTGCGCAAAGGCTGATGGGGCCGACTCAAGCGCCGATCGGCGAGTGATGAACGGTACTGCGCACGCGCTCATCGAAAGCCTTTGCCATAGACGAAAAATCAAATTTTGGTACACATATCAGATAATTAATTGTGTACAATTTGCCCACCACAAAGGCTCGAAACCGCCGTGGAACAGGCTTTGGCAAGGATCGGCGCGGGCGCCATCGCGTTGCAATAACCACACGGTTTATACATACTTGCGCCGATTTTTACCCTATAAAAACACCCAAACCGTGGAACCTTAGAATGAGCACAGCAATCAGTCCGACTGCTTATAACTATAAGGTCGTCCGCCAGTTCGCCATCATGACGGTGGTCTGGGGGATCCTTGGCATGGGGCTTGGTGTCTTCATCGCCTCGCAACTGGTCTGGCCCCAGCTGAACCTGGACCTGCCGTGGACGAGCTTCGGACGCCTTCGCCCATTGCACACCAACCTGGTGATCTTCGCCTTCGGTGGTTGTGCACTGTTTGCCACTTCCTACTATGTCGTGCAGCGAACCTGCCAGACGCGACTGATTTCCGACAGCCTCGCGGCCTTCACCTTCTGGGGTTGGCAAGCGGTCATCGTCGGTGCGCTCATTACCTTGCCGCTGGGCTACACCACGACCAAGGAATACGCCGAGCTGGAATGGCCGATCGCCATTTTGCTGGCCATTGTCTGGGTCACCTACGGCGTGGTGTTCTTCGGCACCATCGTCAAGCGCAAGACCAAGCACATCTATGTCGGTAACTGGTTCTACGGCGCCTTCATCGTGGTTACCGCGATGCTGCACATCGTCAACCACGCCTCGTTGCCGGTCAGCCTGTTCAAGTCCTACTCGGCGTACTCGGGTGCTACCGATGCGATGATCCAGTGGTGGTACGGCCACAACGCCGTAGGTTTCTTCCTGACCACGGGCTTTCTCGGCATGATGTACTACTTCGTGCCGAAACAGGCCGAGCGCCCGATCTACTCCTATCGCCTGTCGATCGTGCACTTCTGGGCGCTGATCACCCTGTACATCTGGGCAGGTCCCCACCACCTGCACTACACCGCCCTGCCGGACTGGGCGCAGTCGCTGGGCATGGCCATGTCGATCATCCTCCTGGCGCCAAGCTGGGGCGGCATGATCAACGGCATGATGACCCTCTCGGGCGCCTGGCATAAGCTGCGTACCGACCCGATCCTGCGCTTCCTCGTGGTTTCGCTGGCGTTCTACGGCATGTCGACCTTCGAAGGTCCGATGATGGCGATCAAGACCGTCAACTCGCTGTCGCACTACACCGACTGGACCGTCGGCCACGTACACGCCGGTGCCCTTGGCTGGGTAGCGATGATTTCGATCGGCGCCCTGTACCACATGATTCCGAAGGTCTACGGCCGCGAGCAGATGCACAGCACCGGCCTGATCAACGCGCACTTCTGGCTGGCGACCATCGGTACCGTGCTGTACATCTCCTCGATGTGGGTCAACGGCATCACCCAGGGCCTGATGTGGCGTGCAATCAACGACGACGGCACCCTCACCTACTCCTTCGTCGAAGCCCTGCAGGCCAGCCACCCGGGCTTTATCGTCCGCGCCCTGGGCGGTGCGTTCTTCGCCTCCGGCATGCTGCTGATGGCGTACAACGTTTTCCGTACCGTACGCGCCTCGAAGCCGGCCGAAGCTGAAGCCGCCGCTCAGATCGCTGTAGTTGGAGCTCACTGATGAAGCATGAAGTAGTCGAGAAGAATATCGGCCTGCTGGCCTTCTTCATGGTCATCGCCGTGAGCATCGGCGGCCTGACCCAGATCGTCCCTCTGTTCTTCCAGGACGTCACCAACAAGCCGGTCGAGGGTATGAAGCCGCGTACCGCGCTTGAGCTCGAAGGCCGCGACATCTATATCCGCGAAGGCTGCGTGCAGTGCCACTCGCAGATGATCCGGCCGTTCCGTGCCGAAACCGAACGCTATGGCCACTACTCGGTCGCCGGTGAAAGCGTCTGGGACCACCCATTCCTCTGGGGTTCCAAGCGTACCGGCCCGGACCTGGCCCGCGTCGGCGGTCGTTACTCCGACGACTGGCACCGTGCTCACCTGTACAACCCGCGCAACGTCGTGCCCGAGTCGAAGATGCCGGCCTACCCATGGTTGGTGGAGAACAAGCTCGATGGCAAGGACACGGTGAAGAAGATGGAAGTCCTGCGCACCCTCGGCACGCCGTACACCGATGAAGACATCGCCGGTGCCCGCGACGCGGTCAAGGGCAAGACCGAAATGGACGCCCTGGTTGCCTACCTGCAAGGCCTGGGCACCATCATCAAAAGCAAACGGTGACATTGATGGATATCGGGATGATTCGTGGCCTGGGCACCGTCGTGGTGATGGTGGCCTTTATCGGCCTGGCGTTGTGGGTGTTCAGTTCTCGGCGCAAGTCCGAGTTCGACGAAGCGACCATGCTGCCCTTCGCGGATGATCCCGAAGCCAGCAAGCACGTCGAGCAAGCGCAAGCGAAAGCGTCTAGGAGTAACAACGAATGACTACCTTCTGGAGTCTGTACGTCACCGTTTTGAGTCTGGGCACCATCTTCGCCCTGACCTGGCTGCTGCTGTCCACCCGCAAGGGCCAGCGCAGCGAAACCACTGAAGAAACCGTGGGCCACGCCTACGACGGCATCGAGGAGTACGACAACCCGCTGCCAAAATGGTGGTTCATGCTGTTCGTCGGCACCATCGTTTTCGCCCTCGGCTACTTGGTGCTGTACCCGGGCCTGGGTAACTGGAAAGGCATCCTGCCGGGCTACCAGTACCTGGACAACGACAAGAAAACCGAGTTTGCCAACGGCCAGGCCGGCTGGACCGGCGTGCACGAGTGGGAAAAGGAAATGGCCCGCTCGGACGCCAAGTTCGGGCCGATCTTCGCCAAATTCGCGTCGATGCCTATTGAAGAAGTGGCCAAGGACCCACAAGCGCTGAAGATGGGCGGGCGCCTGTTCGCCTCCAACTGCGCGGTGTGCCATGGCTCCGACGCCAAGGGCTCCTACGGCTTCCCCAACCTCACCGACAACGACTGGCGTTGGGGCGGCGAACCGGAAACCATCAAGGCCACCATCATGGGCGGTCGTCACGGGGTGATGCCGGCCTGGGCCGAAGTCATCGGCGAACAAGGTGTTGCCGACGTTGCTGCCTACGTGCTGACCAACCTCGATGGCCGCACCCTGCCCAAGGATGCCAAGGCGGATCCGGCCAACGGCCAGAAGCTGTTTGCCGCCAACTGCGTGGCCTGCCACGGCCCTGAAGGCAAGGGCACCCCGGCCATGGGCGCGCCCAACCTGACCCACCCGACCGCGTTCATCTACGGTTCGAGCTTCGCCCAACTGCAGCAGACCATCCGTTACGGCCGCCAGGGCCAGATGCCTGCCCAGGAAGCAATCCAGGGCAACGACAAGGTCCACCTGCTGGCCGCCTATGTCTACAGCCTGTCGCACCAGCCTGAGAAAACCGCTGAAGCGCAGTAATTCGCCCAGCTGGCAAAAGCCCCGTCAGTGAAACTGCCGGGGCTTTTTTATAGACCCTGTCCCGACCCATGACCTGTGTCAATTGACACGGGCCAATACACTATTAACCGCGATTCCCCAACGCGGCCAAAGGTCGCACCCCTCCCCCCTGGCGGCAGGACAGGCGTATCATGCGCCCTAGAGCAGCAAGCTTTCGACTGCGGCCGGCAGGTACTGGCCGCGGCACTTCTCCACTGCCGTGGGACTCAATGATGAGCAAGCAGATTCCGGTACATGACGTCACCCCGCCTGCCAGTAAAGACACCAGCAGCGTCGATCTCTACGCCTCCCGAGAAAAAATCTACACCCGCGCCTTCACCGGCGTGTTCCGCAATTTGCGCATGGTCGGCGGCGCCGTCCTGTTCCTGTTGTACTTCGGTACGGTATGGCTGAACTGGGGTGGCCACCAGGCCGTCTGGTGGAACCTGCCGGAGCGCAAGTTCTACATTTTCGGCACCACCATCTGGCCCCAGGATTTCATCCTGCTCTCGGGCCTGCTGATCGTCGCCGCCTTCGGCCTGTTCTTCATCACCGTTTACGCCGGCCGCGTCTGGTGTGGCTACACCTGCCCGCAAAGCGTGTGGACCTGGATCTTCATGTGGTGCGAGAAAGTCACCGAAGGTGACCGCAACCAGCGCATGAAGCTCGACAAGGCGCCAATGAGCGGCAACAAATTCCTGCGCAAGCTGGCCAAGCACAGCCTGTGGCTGAGCATCGGCTTTGTCACCGGCATGACTTTCGTCGGCTACTTCTCGCCGATCCGCGAGCTGGTGATTGAGTTCTTTACCGGCCAGGCCGACGGCTGGGCCTATTTCTGGGTCGGCTTCTTCACCCTGGCCACCTACGGCAACGCCGGCTGGCTGCGCGAGCAAGTGTGCGTGTACATGTGCCCGTATGCACGCTTCCAGAGCGTGATGTTCGACAAAGACACCCTGATCGTTTCCTACGACCCGCGCCGCGGCGAAACCCGTGGCCCGCGTAAAAAAGACCTGGACTACAAGGCCAAGGGCCTGGGCGACTGCATCGACTGCACCATGTGTGTACAGGTGTGCCCGACCGGCATCGACATCCGTGACGGCCTGCAGATCGAGTGCATCGGCTGCGCCGCCTGCATCGACGCCTGCGACACCATCATGGACAAGATGAACTACCCCAAAGGCCTGATCAGCTACACCACCGAGCACAACCTGTCGGGGCAAAAGACCCACATGGTGCGCCCGCGCCTGATCGGTTATGCCGTGGTGCTGTTGACCATGATCGGCCTGCTCACTACCGCGTTCGTCATGCGTCCGCTGGTCGGTTTCGACGTCAGCAAGGACCGCGTGCTGTACCGCGAGAACGCCCAGGGGCGGATCGAGAACGTCTACAGCCTGAAGGTCATGAACAAGGACCAGCGCGACCACGTCTACGTGCTCGAAGCCGGCGGCCTGCCTGACCTCAAGCTTGAGGGCGCACGGGAAATCCGCGTCGCGGCCGGCGATATCGTCAGCCTGCCGGTACAACTGTCGATGGCGCCGGAGCAACTGCCGTCGACCACCAACGAAGTCATCTTCACCCTCAAGGACGCTGACGACAGCGCCACCCAGGTTGAAGCCAAGAGCCGCTTCATCGGCCCGCAAATTCGATAAGAGACTGAGCCCATGCCTTCTGCAACTGCCGCAAGCCCCTGGTACAAGCACCTCTGGCCGTGGATCATCATCGGTGTATTGGCCACCTCGGTGACCCTCAGCCTGACCATGGTGACCATCGCGGTGAACAACCCTGATAACCTGGTCAACGACAACTACTACGAGGCCGGCAAAGGCATCAACCGCTCGCTGGACCGCGAGCTGCTGGCCCAGACCCTCAACCTCAAGGCCAGCGTGCACCTGGACGCGCTGACCGGTGAAGTCGACCTGCGCCTGACCGGCAACAGCCAGCCGCAAACCCTGGAGCTGAACCTCATTTCGCCGACCCAGCCGGAGAAAGACCGCAAGATCATGCTGACCCGTAGCGACAGCGAAGCCGGCCGCTACCTCGGCCAGCTTGGCGACAAGGTCGAGGGCCGGCGGTTCGTCGAGCTGCTGGGCAGCCAGGACGCGCATGTCTGGCGTCTGTTCGAGGAAGAAGAAGTCGCCCACGACAAGACCCTGGTACTCGGTGACGAGGCGCTGCAAGGGGCTGAACACCTCGAGAAATGAGTCGTTGCTTATCGCGGGTCAAGCCCGCTCCCACAGGTGCAATGAATCCCTGTGGGAGCGGGCTTGCCCCGCGATCAGCCCAACACCACACCTTGCGACTGACACCATGACCAGCCCCACGCCCTGCTACCACTGCGCCCTGCCCGTGCCCGCCGGCAGCCACTTCACCGCCGTGGTGCTTGGCCAGCCGCGGGCGTTTTGCTGTCCGGGCTGCCAGGCGGTGGCCGAAGCCATCGTCGCCGGCAACCTGGAAAGCTATTACCAGCACCGCAGTGAAGCCAGCGCCAACCCCGATGCCCTGCCCCAGCAACTGGTCGACGAACTGGCCCTGTACGACCGCGCTGATGTGCAAAAGCCCTTCGTGCGCCACAGCGGCGAGCTGGCCGAAACCACCCTGCTGATCGAAGGCATCAGTTGCGCCGCTTGCGGCTGGCTGATCGAAAAGCACCTGCGCAACCTGCCGGCGGTGGCCGAGGCGCGTTTGAACCTGTCCAACCACCGCCTGCAGGTGAGCTGGGCCGACAGTGCGTTGCCGCTGTCCAAGCTGCTCGCCGAGCTGCGCCACATCGGCTACGCCGCCCACCCCTACCAGGCCGACCGCGCCGCCGAACAACTGGCCAGCGAGAACCGCACCGCCCTGCGCCAACTGGGCGTGGCCGGGCTGCTGTGGTTCCAGGCGATGATGGCAACCATGGCCACCTGGCCGGAGTTCAACATCGACCTGAGCCCGGAGCTGCACACCATCCTGCGCTGGGTGGCGATGTTCCTTACCACGCCGATCGTGTTCTACAGCTGCGCACCGTTCTTTCGCGGCGCCGCCCGCGACCTGCGTACCCGCCACCTGACCATGGACGTCTCGGTATCGCTGGCCATCGGCCTGGCCTACGGTGCCGGGATCTGGACCGCAATCACCGGCAGCGGCGAGCTGTACTTCGACGCCGTGGGCATGTTCGCCCTGTTCCTGCTCGCCGGACGCTACCTTGAGCGCCGCGCCCGCGAGCGCACTGCCGCCGCCACCGCGCAACTGGTCAACCTGCTGCCGGCCTCGTGCCTGCGCCTGGGCTCGGCCGGGCAGAGCGAGCGGATCCTGCTCAGCGAACTGCGCCTCAAAGACTGCGTATTGATCCAGCCAGGCCACGTGATCCCCGCCGACGGGCGCATCGTCAGTGGCCAGTCGAGCATCGACGAGTCGCTGCTTACCGGCGAGTACCTGCCGCAACCACGCAGCGCTGGCGACGCAGTCACCGCCGGCACCCTCAACGTCGAGAGCGCGCTGACCGTCGAGGTCCAGGCTCTGGGCCAGGACACTCGCCTGTCGGCGATCGTGCGCCTGCTGGAGCGGGCACAGTCGGAAAAACCGCGCCTGGCGGAAATCGCCGACCGCGCCTCGCAGTGGTTCTTGTTGTTTACCCTGATCGCCTCGGCCGCCATCGGCCTGCTGTGGTGGCAGATCGACCCGTCGCGGGCGTTCTGGATCGTCCTGGCCATGCTGGTCGCTACCTGCCCCTGCGCCCTGTCGCTGGCCACCCCGACCGCGCTGACTGCCGCCACCGGCACCCTGCACAAGCTCGGCCTGCTGCTGACCCGCGGCCACGTGCTGGAAGGCCTGAACCAGATCGACACGGTAATCTTCGACAAGACCGGCACCCTCACCGAAGGCCGCCTGACCTTGCGCGCAATCCGCCCCTTGCGCGACACCGACGCCGATCGTTGCCTGATGCTCGCCGCCGCCCTCGAAAACCGCTCCGAGCACCCCATCGCCCGCGCCTTTGGCCGCGCCAGCCAGGCTGCCGACGAAGTTCAGGCAATGCCCGGGCTGGGTCTTGAAGGCAAGGTAGGCGAGCACGTGCTGCGCATCGGCGAAGCCGGCTTTGTCTGCGCCCTCAGCGGCGCCCCCACACCGGCGATGCCAGACGAAGCCGGGCAATGGCTGTTGCTCGGTGACCAGCAAGGCCCGTTGGCCTGGTTCGTCCTCGACGACCGCCTGCGCAGCGATGCCGCCGACCTGCTGGCGGCCTGCCGCGCCCGTGGCTGGCAGACCCTGCTGCTGTCTGGCGACAGCTCGCCGATGGTCCACAGCGTGGCCGCCGAACTGCAGATCGACCAGGCCATTGGCAGCCTGCGCCCGGACGACAAGCTGGAGCAACTCAAGGCCCTGCAGCAGCAAGGGCGCAAGGTGTTGATGCTCGGCGACGGGGTCAACGATGTGCCAATCCTGGCGGCGGCCGACATCAGCATCGCCATGGGCTCGGCCACCGACCTGGCCAAGACCAGCGCCGACGCGGTGCTGCTGTCCAACCGCCTGGACGCCCTGGTCCAGGCCTTCAGCCTGGCCCGGCGCACCCGGCGGATCATTATCGAGAACCTGCTGTGGGCCTCGGCGTATAATGGCGTCATGCTGCCGTTTGCCGCACTGGGCTGGATCACGCCAATCTGGGCGGCGGTCGGCATGTCGGTCAGTTCGCTGATCGTGGTCCTCAATGCCCTGCGCCTGACCCGCGTCAGCGGCCTGCCGGCCAGCCATGCGCCAGCCACTGCCACGCATCCCGCGACGGCCTGACCAGGAGCCCCCATGCCCGCGCTTTACATCATGATCCCGGCGGCCCTGCTGATCGTCGCCATCGCCATCTACATCTTCTTCTGGGCGGTGGACAGCGGCCAGTACGACGACCTCGACGGCCCGGCCCACAGCATCCTCTTCGACGACCAGGACCCGCAGCACCAGGCGGCCATGGACGAGGCCGACGGCAAGAAACCCGACGACGGTACCCCGCCCCGTGACTGAACTTCTGCCCCTGCTCAGCTCGGCGTTGATTCTCGGCCTGCTCGGTGGTGGCCATTGCCTGGGCATGTGCGGCGGCCTCATGGGCGCGCTGACCCTGGCCATTCCCAAGGAGCAACGCAGCCGCCGCTTTCGCCTGTTGCTGGCCTACAACCTGGGGCGCATCCTCAGTTATGCCCTGGCCGGCCTGCTGCTCGGCCTGGCCGGCTGGGCGGTGGCCAACAGCCCGGTGGCGACCGCCATGCGCGTACTGGCGGCGCTGCTGCTGATCAGCATGGGCCTGTACCTGGCCGGCTGGTGGAGCGGCCTGACCCGTATCGAGGGCCTGGGCCGGGGCCTGTGGCGGCATATACAGCCGCTGGCCAACCGCCTGCTGCCGGTCTCCAGCCTGCCGCACGCCCTGCTGCTGGGCGCCCTGTGGGGCTGGCTGCCGTGCGGGCTGGTGTACAGCACCCTGCTCTGGGCCGCGAGCCAGGGCAATGCCGCCGACAGCGCGCTGTTGATGCTGGCCTTCGGCCTGGGCACCTGGCCGGTACTGCTGGCCACCGGCCTTGCCGCCGAACGCACCAGCGCCCTGCTGCGCCAGCGGGGCGTGCGTATCGCCGGCGGCGTGCTGGTGATGCTGTTTGGCCTGTGGACCCTGCCAGGGCCACACCAGCACTGGCTGATGGGCCACTGAAGCGGCGTTGATACAAATCAACACGGGTTTGCCCGGCACTCCCTAGACTCCGGACACTGCTGCTCTTTCTGGGGACTGCCCGCATGCTCGACGTTCTTCGTTGGGACTCCGACCTGATTCGCCGCTACGACCTGGCCGGCCCACGCTACACCTCCTACCCGACCGCGGTGCAACTGCACAGCGAAGTCGGCTCCTTCGACCTGCTGCACGCCCTGCGTGACAGCCGTCGTGCCGCTCGCCCACTGTCGATCTATGTGCACGTGCCGTTCTGCGCCAACATCTGCTACTACTGCGCCTGCAACAAGGTCATCACCAAGGACCGTGGCCGCGCCGCGCCCTACCTGCAGCGCCTGGAGCAGGAAATCCAGCTGATCGCCTGCCACCTGGACCCCAAGCAGACCGTCGAGCAGTTGCACTTTGGCGGCGGCACCCCGACCTTCCTCAGCCACGTCGAGCTGCGCCAGCTGATGGCCCACTTGCGCCAGCATTTCAACCTGCTGGATGACGACTCCGGCGACTACGGCATTGAAATCGACCCGCGCGAGGCCGACTGGTCGACCATGGGCCTGCTCCGTGAGCTCGGCTTCAACCGCGTCAGCCTCGGCGTGCAGGACCTCGACCCGGTTGTGCAGCGGGCGATCAACCGCCTGCAGAGCCTGGAGCAGACCCGGGCAATCATCGAAGCGGCGCGCACCCTGCAATTTCGCTCGATCAACCTCGACCTGATCTACGGCCTGCCCAAGCAGACCCCGGAAGGTTTTGCCCGCACCGTCGAGGAAGTGATCAAGCTGCAGCCCGATCGCCTCTCAGTGTTCAACTATGCGCACCTGCCGGAACGCTTCATGCCCCAGCGGCGCATCGACAGCAACGAGCTGCCGGCCCCGGCGGCAAAACTGGAAATGCTCCACAACACCATCGAGCAACTGACCGCCGCTGGCTACGTGTACATCGGCATGGACCACTTCGCCCTGCCCGATGACGAGCTGGCGATTGCCCAGGAAGAGTCGACCCTGCAGCGCAACTTCCAGGGCTACACCACCCACGGGCATTGCGACCTGATTGGCCTGGGGGTCTCGGCCATCAGCCAGATCGGCGACCTCTATTGCCAGAACAGCAGCGACCTCAACACCTACCAGGACACCTTGTCCACCGCTCAACTGGCGACCAGCCGCGGCTTGATCTGCAGCGAGGATGACCGCCTGCGCCGGGCGGTGATCCAGCAATTGATCTGCCATTTCGAACTGGACTTCGCAACCATCGAGCGGGATTTCACCATCGACTTTCGCGGCTACTTCAACGACCAGTGGCCCGCCCTGCAGGCCATGCACAAGGATGGCCTGATCGAACTAGGCAACGACAGCATCAAGGTGCTGCCCGCCGGACGGCTGCTGGTGCGCTCGGTGTGCATGGTCTTCGATGCCTACCTGGACCTGCACAACCGCCAACGTTTCTCCCGGGTTATCTGAGGTTTTTTGTCGCAGTCTTGTCCCGTCTGGCCTCGGCACAATCGTCCAAGCTGGCCGAAACACCCTAGCCTGGGTTACCCTTACGGCTTATGTGTGCTTTCCCACAAGGATTGAAGAAATGTCCGAGCCAGTTAAACTGCGCCCCCATAACCAGGCCCATTGCAAGGATTGCAGCCTGGCGCCTCTGTGCCTGCCCTTGTCATTGAACTTGGAAGACATGGATGCACTGGATGAAATCGTCAAACGCGGGCGTCCGCTGAAAAAAGGCGAGTTTCTGTTCCGCCAGGGCGACAATTTTGGCTCGGTCTATGCGGTGCGCTCCGGCGCCCTGAAAACCTTCAGCCTGAGTGACAGCGGCGAAGAGCAGATCACCGGCTTCCACCTGCCCAGCGAACTGGTTGGCCTGTCCGGCATGGACACCGAAGCCTACCCGGTGTCGGCCCAGGCCCAGGAAACCACCTCGGTGTGCGAGATTCCTTTCGAGCGCCTGGATGAGCTGTCGGTGCAACTGCCACAGCTGCGTCGCCAGCTGATGCGGGTGATGAGCCGGGAAATCCGCGACGACCAGCAAATGATGCTGCTGCTGTCGAAAAAGACCGCTGACGAGCGCATCGCCACCTTCCTGGTCAACCTTTCGGCGCGCTTCCGCGCCCGTGGTTACTCGGCCAACCAGTTCCGCCTGAGCATGTCACGCAACGAAATCGGCAATTACCTGGGCCTGGCGGTCGAGACCGTCTCACGGGTGTTCACGCGCTTTCAGCAGAACGGCCTGATCCAGGCCGAGGGCAAGGAAATCCATATCCTTGACCCGATTCAGCTGTGCGCCCTGGCCGGTGGTTCGCTGGAAAGCTGACCCCGCGGATAACAGGTATACTGGCGGGCATTCGTTTCTCAGGATACCCGCCCATGCCCAGCGCCACTTTCGACCTCAAAGCCCTGATCCGCCCCGTACCGGACTTCCCCAAGCCGGGCGTGATCTTTCGCGACATCACCCCGCTGTTCCAATCGCCGCGGGGCCTGCGCCATGTCGCCGATGCCTTTATCGAACGCTATGTTGAAACCGAGTTCAGCCATATCGGCGCGATGGATGCGCGCGGCTTTCTGATCGGCTCGATCATCGCCCACCAGTTGAACAAACCCCTGATCCTGTTTCGCAAGCAAGGCAAGCTGCCGGCCGACGTGCTCGCCGAGGGCTACCAGACCGAGTACGGCGAAGCCTTCCTCGAAGTGCACGCCGACAGCCTCTGCGAAGGCGACTCGGTACTGATTTTTGATGACCTGATCGCCACCGGCGGCACCCTGCTGGCCGCCACCAAACTGGTACGGCGCATGGGCGCGCAGGTATATGAGGCGGCGGCGATCATCGATCTGCCGGAGCTGGGCGGCTCGCAGCGCCTGAACGACGTGGGTGTGCCGACCTTCTGCCTGACCGAGTTCTCGCTGAGCGAGTATTGACAGCATCGCGGGGCAAGCCCGCTCCCACAGGCTAAGGTTCTGTGGGAGCGGGCTTGCCCCGCGATTAAAGACCCAGGGTTACAGCGAGATCGGTTTGCGCCCGGCGAACGAATGCGCCAGGGTGCCGCCGTCGACCAGCTCCAGCTCACCGCCCAATGGCACACCGTGGGCGATACGAGACGCGACCAGACCTTTGTCGGCCAGCAACTGGGCGATGTAATGGGCGGTCGCTTCACCTTCCACCGTCGGGTTGGTGGCCAGGATTACTTCGGTGAAGCTGCCCTGCTCCTCGATCCGCGCCATCAGTTGCGGAATGCCGATGGCTTCCGGGCCCAGGCCATCAAGCGGCGACAAATGCCCTTTGAGCACGAAGTAACGGCCGCGATAGCCGGTCTGCTCGACGGCATAGACATCCATCGGTCCTTCTACCACGCACAGCAGCGTGTCGTCCCGGCGCGTGTCGGAACACTGCGGGCACAGCTCCTGCTCGGTCAGGGTCCGGCACTGGCGGCAATGCCCCACCCCTTCCATGGCCTGGTTCAAGGCCTGGGCCAGCCGGGTACCGCCACTGCGATCACGCTCCAATAGCTGCAAGGCCATGCGCTGGGCGGTTTTCTGTCCGACGCCAGGCAAGATGCGCAACGCGTCGATCAGCTGTCGGATAAGCGGACTGAAACTCATGGGAAAAGGCCTTGATGCAAGTGAAGGCGGTTTATACCTGCCTGACTGGGCAACGTCAAATCTTACAGACATTAAGACTAGCCGCGTAAGAAGCTAATCTTTCTTTTACGCTAGCAGTAATATTGCCTACATCGCATAAAGCATACCAACCCCTTTCTAACCCTTCTTGCCTCAATCCCTTCTATAAACACCCAATCGTACAACACCCGGCTAAGTTCCCTCCGCCATCACCACCCTTCTTCCTACATCCAGCCAAATAAATAATCCGCATAATTTCCTGGCGTTCAAGAGCAAGTAAATATGTCTATGCAACACCTCATTTTACTTATCAACGCGCAATCTTAATTAATCCAGTTGGAAAAAAAATGAACACACGCATTTTCGCTCTTGCCCTGTCCTTACCTCTGTTGGCTGGCGTCACCCTCAATGCCCAGGCAACTGATGGCTTGATCGATTTCACCGGCAGCATCTCGGGCACCACTTGCACCATCAACGGCGGCCCTGGCGGCCAGAACTTCACTGTTGCCATGAGCCCGGCGCATACCACCGAATTCACTACTGTCGGCAGTATCGCCCAACCTCGCCCCTTCGAGATCTCCCTGACCAACTGTGTCGCTGGCACCAGCGGCCAAGTGGACATCGAGTTCCTGGGCGGCGCCAATGTGCAGAACGGCCGACTGAACATGGATGCCGGTCCTACCAGCGCAACTGGCGTGCAGTACCAACTGCTCAACCAGGCGGGCATTCCGATCATTATCGGCGGGGTAAGCGGTGGCCAAAACACTGTCCCCGTAGAACTGGTAGATGGCGCTGCGACCCTGCGCTACACCAGCCAGTACTACGCTTCCGCCGCAGCGGTCACCCCGGGTGCCGCCAACTCCCGCGTTCAGTACGTGATCAATCTGCCGTAATGAACCAGCAGGCGCGCCTTGCGCGTCTGCTACCCCCAATCAGGTCGGATATCGCTTTCATGACTCGCTTTTCTTCCTTCCTGCTGGCTGCCCTCGCGCTACTGGCGGCCAGCGCACCCGCGCATGCCAGCGTTGTAATTACCGGCACCCGTATCATCTTTGCGGCACAAGAGCGCGAGGCTACCGTCAACCTCCTCAACAATGGCAAAGACCCCAGCCTGGTTCAGGTCTGGGTAGACGATGGCGATTCCCGAGCAGCACCCGAGACTCTACAGGTCCCCTTTACCGTAACGCCGGCGCTGGCCCGCATCGAACCGGCTCAAGGGCAGAGTATTCGCCTGTTGCACACCGGCAGCCCGATGGCCAGTGATCGAGAGTCAATCTTCTGGTTCAACATGCTAGAAGTCCCCCCAAAAGCCAAAGACAGCAACGTCCTGCAACTGGCCTTTCGTACCCGCATCAAGCTGCTGTACCGCCCACAAGGCCTGCCAGGCAAGCCCGAGGACGCACCCGCCCTGGTAACCTGGCACCGAGCGCCTGGCCAGGACGGCAAGCCGCACACGCTGGTTGGCCGCAACCCAACGGCCTACTTTGTCAATCTCGGGGGAATAAAAGTCGAATTCAACGGCCAGTCGACGTCCTTGGGCACCGGCTATATTGCACCTTATTCGCTCGCACACTTCAGCCCTTCGGCACCTATTAATCCAAGCGCAACCATCAACTTTACCAGCATTAATGATTATGGCGCAGGCCATAACAATAGCGCGCCCCTAAGTGCAGTGACGGCTACTACACCCAGCCCATAGCCTTACTCCTTATCTGACACTCCGGGCGGTCTCGAAGTTTTCGTGCGTGCCCAGGTTTACTATTGGCACTTCTGAAAATGACGATAATGTTATTGCACTTTCGCTCGCATCGAAAAAGCTCAGCTTCGTTAGTAAGCCGATTACCCGTTGGCCTGGCCAGCCTGTTGCTTTGGCAAGTACCGGTCATGGCCGACACACCTTCGTCCGCACTTGTCGAGTTTGAACCGGCGTTTCTGGGCAACGGTAGTACCTCCCCCGTGGACCTCTCGCGCTATCAGCGACGCAACATCACAAGCCCCGGAACCTACAGCGTGGATGTGCTGGTCAACGATAACTGGCACGGGCGCATGAACCTCAGCTTCAAGGCCTGGCCCGGTAAAGAAGAAGCCCTGGCCTGTTTCGACAACGCTTTGCTGGAGCGTCTGGGCCTGGATATCAGCAAGTTCAGCCCGCAGGCGCAACAGCAGCTGCTTGCCGTCGATACCTGCATCCCCCTGGACGGCGCACTTGACGATGCCAGCAGCCGTCTGGATTTTGCCAGCCAACGCCTGTACCTGTCGGTACCGCAAATCGCGGTCAAGCGCAGTGCGCGTGAAACAGTCGACCCGGCGCAATGGGATGAGGGCATAACGGCGGGTTTTCTCAATTACAACCTCAACAACTACAGCACCCGGCACCGCAATCAGGATAATTCGCGCCAGACCTACCTGGGCTTGGGCGCCGGGCTCAACATCGGGCCATGGCGCCTGCGTCATGACGGTTCACTGAACTGGAGCGGCCAGGGCCAGCAGCGCTATCAGAGCATTGCCAGCTATGCCCAACGCGATATCACGCCCTGGCGCTCGCAACTGACCCTGGGCGAAAGCTACACCTCGGGCGAGCTGTTCGACTCATTGAGTTTCACCGGCATACGCCTGGCCAGCGACAATCGTATGCTCCCCGCCTCGCAGCGCGGCTATGCCCCCGTAGTCCGCGGGATTGCCAGCAGTAATGCCCGGGTGGTGGTCCGCCAACGCGGCGTGACCCTGCATGAAACCACTGTGGCGCCGGGCGCCTTCGAAATCGATGATTTGTATGCAACCGGCTACGGTGGCGATCTGGAGGTCACGGTAACCGAGGCCGACGGCCGCGAACATAGCTTCTCCGTGCCGTACGCTGCTGTTCCGTTATCCGTGCGCGCCGGTGCCAGCCGCTTCAGCGCAACCCTGGGCACCCTGCGCAATCAGGCACTGGACAGTGACCCGGTATTTGTCGAAGGCACCTGGCAATATGGCCTGAACAACCTGGTCAGCACCTACAGCGGCATGACCCTGGCATCAGGGTATGGCTCGGCCTTGTTCGGTGGCAGCCTGATCACTGAGCTTGGTGCGTTCGGCGCCGACCTCACCCAGGCCCGCACCCATCTGCCCGGGCTCGGCAGCCAGCAAGGCCAGAGCCTGCGCCTGAGCTACGCCAAGACCCTGAGTGAAACCGACACACAAATCGCTCTGGCGACCTATCGCTACTCGACCCGCGGCTTTTATGGCCTGGAAGACGCCCAGTTGAGCCGCCAGTTCCTGCGCGATGCAGGCGATCAGCGCCACCAGCGTCATCGCAACCGCACGACCCTGTCGCTGGCGCAACCGCTGGCCGAGCACTATGGACAGTTGCACTTGAGTGCCTCGGCATCCAGCTATTGGGACCATGCCGGCAGCGACGTCAACTATTCGATCGGCTACAGCAATCACTACAAGACGCTGGGCTATACCCTCAGCAGCACCAGGGAACGTGACCGCTTCGGGCGCGCCGACAACACCTATTCCCTGAGCTTGTCCCTGCCCCTGGGCGGCGAACGCGCGCGTAGCCTCAGCAGCAGTATTTCCAGGGACGGCAGAGGCAACAGCCGGGCCCAGGCCACGCTCACCGGCGCCCTCAGTGCCGATCAGCAGGTCAACTATGGCATCACCGCCAGCCAGGATCGCTCCGATGGCCTGAACAACCATACGCTGAGCAGCAACGTACTGTACCGCGGCTCTGCCGCCGAACTCAGTGCATCGATCAGTCAGGGCCGGCATACCTCACAAGCCTCGCTCGGCCTGCGCGGCGCCATTGTCGCCCACGCCGATGGCATGACCTTGTCGCAACCCTTGAGTGAGACCTTCGGGTTGATTCAGGCCAAAGATGCCGATGGCGCTCGGGTGATTTCGGCGTCCGCGCTGAAAGTCGACAGCAGCGGCTACGCGGTCGTCCCGAACCTTACGCCTTACCAACGCAATACGGTTGCCATTGACCCCAAGGGCCTATCGACCGATGTCGAGCTGCAATCGAGCAGCCAGCAGACCGTGCCGCGCGCCGGCGCCATTGCGTTGCTGGTGTTCCAGACCCGCTCCGGACGTTCGGCCGTCATCCATGCCCGCCAGGCCGATGGCCAGCCGCTGCCGTTTGGCGCCGCAGTGCTGGATAGCCAAGGTAACGAGCTGGGCGCGGTGGGCCAGGGTAGCCAATTGTTTGCCCGCGGCCTGCAGGATGCAGGTGAGTTGATCGTGCGCTGGGACAGCGGCCTGGCAGGCAACTGCCGAATTACCTATGCCCTGCCCGCCACCGCGAAAAAAGCCGCGAACGCTGCACCACAGAACATTCACTCCGTTTGCCACGCACCCCCAGCCCACCCTTGACCCGCCGAGACCTGCCCATGTTTTGTTCTCTACCCGCGCGCCTCGCCGGCGCTACAGGATTGTTGCTGCTGGCCCACAGCGGTATCAGCGCCGCCAGCTGTGTACATATCGGCTCAACACCATCTCAGGCGTTTATCACCATAGACTCGAGATTGACGGTGTCTGCCGCAGACCCGGTCGGCACGGTGATTTATGACAGCAACACCCGGTTCGCGACACGCATGGCCTACCGTTGCTCAGCCGCCCATGAGCAGCGCGCCGGCTTTACCCAGGGCTTCACTCACATCGGTGAGGGCATTCATCAAACCAACCTGGAGGGTATCGGTATCAAGATCACCGGTTCCGAAGCCGGCGCCAGTCGTTTTTACCGCTGGCCGGTTCCTACTACCAGACATCCTGCCGGCACTACCGACGTCACCCCTTGGTACAGACTGCAGTTGATCAAGACCGGACCGGTAACCAGTGGGGTGCTGTTTTTCCCTCAGACAATCATTAGCCACACCTTTGAGCCGCATCATATCCCGGCCAATACCGCCAGGCTGACGATGGTGCAAACCCGAGTAGAGGTTGTTTCGGCCGATCCCACCTGCGCCGTCGACCCCGGTTCGAAAACCATCCCCGTTAACCTGCGGGATCATCCAGCAGGGTTCTTCGACGCTGTTGGCAAGGTTACCGCACCCCAGCCACTTGAAATCCGCCTCAACTGTGCCGGCGGCAGTAGCGGCAGCCGCCTCAACGTCAGCTATACCGTCAGCGACGCCAGCAACCCGGGCAACCAGACCTCCATCATCAGCCTGGCCAGTCACGCTACTGCACGTGGCATCGGCATTCGCTTGTTGCGTAGCGACAACACCCCGATCGTGCTGGGCACCCGGCAACCGGGCGGTACGGTCGGAGCAGGCCCGATAACGCATCGCATACCCCTGCTCGCGCAGTATGTGCAAACCGCATCCCGGGTAACCCCAGGCTCCGCGCCAGGCCGGGCGACATTTCTGATGAGTTATGACTGAGCAGAAAAAAGCCAGGCAATAGCCTGGCTTTTATTTACGCTGCGACCGCCTCAGAACGGCATCTTGAAGCCCGGCGGCAACTGCATGCCGGCGGTCATGCCGCCCATTTTTTCCTGGCTGTTGGCTTCGACCTTGCGCACCGCGTCGTTGACGGCGGCGGCGATCAGGTCTTCGAGCACTTCCTTGTCTTCCTGCATCAGGCTGTCGTCCAGGCTGATGCGCTTGACGTCGTGACGACCGGTCATCACCACGCTGACCAGGCCGGCACCGGATTGGCCAGTCACTTCGGCGTTGGCCAGTTCTTCCTGCATCTTGGCCATTTTTTCCTGCATCTGCTGGGCCTGCTTCATCAGGCCGGCCATGCCACCTTTCATCATGGGGTTCACCTCAACTATTAGCTTACGGGGTGCGGCGAGGGTCGGGCCCGGGCCGCTGCTGTTTTTCCGTTACTCGCCCTGGGCAACCGGGGCGTCGACAGGTTCAATCGTATCGTGGCGGACCATGGCGCCAAATTGCTGGATCATCTGCTGGATCAGGGGATCATCCTCGATCGAGGCCTCGGCCAGGCCCTGGCGCTCGGCGCGTTTGCGGGCTGCGGCCTGGGCGGGGGTTTCCTGCTCCGGGCGAATCAGCTCGATGGTCAATTTGAGCGTACGGCCCAGGTGCTGGTTCAACGCATCGTTCAGGCGCCGCTGTTGCGTGCTGTTAAACAGGGCGCTGTGGGCCGGGTCCAGGTGCAGCAGCCAGTCGTCGCCTTCGGCGCTGATCAGCGTACAGTTGGCGGCGATATTGCCGGTCATCCCGGAAATCGGCAACTGCGGGAACAATTCCAGCCATTTCAGCGCCAGCCCCGTGGCCGGTTGCGCGGCCGGCAAGGGCTCGGCCGGTGGCGCGTCGACTTCGTGGGCATGCTCGATGGCCAGCTCGTCCAGATAACTGTAGCTGGCCGGGTCCATTTCCGGCTCGTAATAATCTTCGTCCAGCGGCGGTTCGTCGTCGCGGTCCATGCCGGCCGGGCTGTAGCCGATACCGTCGTCGGGCGTCGGCATATCCACTGCGGTTGCCTGCTGAACCGGCGCCGGCGGCGCTTCAACGACAAGCGGTTCAGGCTCGACCTCGACCTCGACCTCGACGGCGACAGGATCGTTCCAGGGCAGATCGACCACCGGCTCAGGCGCAGAGACCCCGACAGGGGTGGGCTCTGGCTCTGCAACGGGTTCCGGTTCCGGTTCAGCAACCACAGGCACCGGTGCAACCGCCATGGCTGGCGCAGCCTGGGGGGCTACTGCCACCGCGTTTGCAGAATCAGCTGTGGCCTGGCTGATCCCCACCGGCTTTAGCACTGGTCTCGGTGCATCGTCGCTGTCGGCGGGGCGGAACGCCAGCATGCGCAGCAGGACCATTTCAAAGCCGCCACGCGGATCTGGTGCCAATGGCAGGTCGCGACGGCCGATCAGGCCCATCTGGTAATAAAACTGCACATCTTCGGCCGGCAATGCCTGGGCCAAAGCCAGCACCCGGTCACGATCGCCCTGGCCGTTGTCAACCGCCTCAGGCAGCGCCTGGGCAATGGCCACGCGGTGCAGCACATTGAGCATTTCGGCGAGCACGCCGTTCCAGTCCGGCCCCTGCTCGGCCAAATGGCGAACGGCTTCGAGCAAGGCCCGGGCGTCACCTTCGAGCAACGCCTGCAGCACGCCATACACCTGGCCATGATCCAGAGTGCCGAGCATCGCCCGCACATCTGCGGCCAACACCTTGCCTTCACCGAAGGCGATGGCCTGGTCGGTCAGGCTCATGGCGTCGCGCATCGAGCCGTCCGCGGCGCGGCCGAGCAGCCACAGGGCGTCGTCTTCGAAAGGGACGTTTTCGGCCCCGAGCACATGGCTCAGGTGCTCGACGACCCGTTCGGGGGTCATGTTCTTCAGCGAGAACTGCAGGCAGCGCGAGAGGATGGTCGCCGGCAGTTTCTGCGGGTCGGTGGTGGCGAGGATGAACTTGACGTAGGGCGGCGGCTCTTCCAGCGTCTTCAGCAAGGCGTTGAACGAGTGGCTGGAGAGCATGTGCACTTCGTCGATCAGGTAGACCTTGAAGCGCCCGCGGCTCGGTGCGTACTGCACGTTGTCGAGCAGCTCGCGGGTGTCTTCGACCTTGGTGCGACTGGCGGCGTCGATTTCGATCAGGTCGACAAAGCGCCCCTCGTCGATCTCCCGGCACACCGAGCAGGTACCGCAAGGCGTCGAGGTGATGCCGGTTTCGCAGTTAAGGCACTTGGCGATGATCCGCGCAATGGTGGTCTTGCCCACACCGCGGGTACCGGTGAACAGGTAGGCATGGTGCAGGCGCTGGTTGTCCAGCGCGTTGATCAAGGCCTTGAGCACATGGGTCTGGCCGACCATTTCGCGGAACGAGCGCGGACGCCATTTACGTGCAAGAACCTGATAACTCATCGAAAACCGTCGCGACTGCAAGCTGAAGACCGCTAATCGTAGCGGAGCGGGGGCAAAATTGCACCCTGCCGATCTCGGCTAAGCTGTCAGGCGGGCCGGCATCAGGGAGGATGCAGCATGTGGCGAATCGTGGGTGCACTGCTGCTGATCAGTTCTGCCAGCTTCGCGCAGCAACCGGTGCTGCGCTTTTCGGTGGCCGAGAGCTGGACCATGCCGCTGATTCGGGTGGAGCAGGAGCAGCCGGTCGAAGGTATTTTGCATGACCTGATGCTCGCTGTTGCCCGCGAGGTCGGGCATCACCCCGAATTTCACGTCCTCCCGCGCCTGCGCCTGCAGCAAGCCATGGACAACGGCGATGTCGATGTGCGCTGTTATGTTGCCCAGTCCTGGCTGAACACTACCTCGGATGCCTATTTGTGGAGCCTGCCGCTGTTTCAGCAACGCGACTGGCTAGTCGGTCAACCCGACCAGACACCGCCGCTGACGCCCACGCAATTGGCGCCCCAGGCCATTGGCACCGTGCTCGGCTACACCTACTCGACCATCGAACCGCTGTTTGCCAGCGGCCATTTGCATCGCGAGGACAGCCGCAATCAACTGTTGGTGCTGAACAAGTTGCACGCCCGCCGTTACCACTATGCCATCAGCAACCAGCTGTCGCTTGACTGGTTCAACCGGCAACTCCCTTCTGAGCAGCAACTGCGCCCGCTGACTGTGGTCGAGGAGCAGACCCTGGCCTGCCTGGTGCGTAACGATCCGGCCTTGCCGGTCCAAGGCATCCTGCAGGCCTTGCTGCGATTAAAAGCGTCCGGGGAGATTGAACGAATGATCGAGCGCTATACACACATCCGTGGACAACCGCCCCAATCAAGCTCCCCGCCGCCCTCATGACCGGTCAGCCACCGGGGGCAGCCGGTATGCCCAGCGCTTCGCGGGTCAAACGCAGCAACAGCGCGGCCTCATCCATCGCCTGTTGCAACTGCCGGCCGCGTTCAAGCTGCAAACGTTCGGCCTCGGGCAGGCTGGCCTCGCGTAACCGTTGCGCAGCGCTGAGCTGATTGAAGCGGGAATCCAGTTCAAGCCACGCCGAGGCATGCCGCTGATGCAGGTACTCGACCCAGTTCGGTTGCCTGGTCATGAAGCGCGGCAAGCGCGCCTGTACCTGCGCCCCTTGCACATGGGCCAGCGCCGCGTCGAGCTGCGCGGTTGAAAGGGCAAGATCGGTGAGGATCAGATCCCGGGCATCGCCCGGCAACGCAAGCCGCCCGTACAGCTCTTGTTGGTAAAGCAACTGCAACTCGTCTCTGCGCGCAAACAGTTCGGGCTCCAGCAGCACCTGATCGATCACAAAGCGCCGCAACTCCTCACGATTGAAGGAGGCCCGGGCGAAATCCAGCAGTTGTCGCGGCCCGTGCTCCTGCAAGGCATCCAGCAAGGCGCGATGCCCTTGAACCCTGCTTTCCAGATTCTCAAACGCCAGCAACGGATGACCTATGCTCTGTTGCGGATCACCGGCAAAGCGCAACAGGTCTTCGGCCATCGGCCCTTCGACGGCGTAATGCAAGATCCCCGCGACCCGTGTGCGCATCGACTCTGACTGCTCCTGCGCTTCGACGGTCTGGGCCAAGCGCTCCAGGACTGTCATCAAATTGCCGGCCTGGGGCTCGTTGCGCAGTCGCTGCCAGTATTCGACAAGCTGGCGGTTGGCAGACGCCGGAGCAGTCCAGAATTGTTGTGCGGCATCACCGCCCGGCAACCGCACAGGCGTCGGCGGCGCCTGTAGCCGACGTAGCCGTCGATACTGCTCGTCGGTCAATGCATTACCTTCCAGCTCGATCATGCGCAAAAAACTGCGTGGTTCTTCAAGGAAGTGTTCGGGCAACTGGCTGATCTGGTTGTCGCTCAGGTCGACCCACTCCAGCCTTGAGCGATCGTGCAGGCTTTCCGGCACGCGGGTGATCTCGGTATTGTTCAAGGTCAGGATACGTAGCTGGGGCAGCCTGCTCACATCGGGCGGGATGCCCAGAGGGTTGCCCTCCAGGTGGAGGCTGTCCAGATTCAAAAGATCACCTATTCTCGCGGCATCGCGGGCATCAAGCACAATCCGGTTGTTGCTCATGCGCAGGTTCTGCAGGCTCAGGCGATTTTCGATTGCTGGCGGAATCAGGGCCAGCTCATTACCGGAAAGATCCAGATAACGAAGACGGCCAAAGTGGGCGAGAAACTCCGCCGGCACGGTCGCCAGGTTCATGCCTGCCATATCCAGCTCCAGCACATGATGCAGGTCCACCGCCTGCAACTCGGGCAATTCGCCAACCATCAGGCCTCCCAGATCCAGGCGATAACCCAGGGTTCGCCCTAATGGCGTGCGTATGCTCAGCGACTGGTGACGCCAGGCCTGGACCAGGCGCTCGCTGAATTGCTGGCGACCGAGCGCCTGCTCACTGTCCACTGAAGCACCTTGCCAGCGCCGCAGCCCGGATTGCAGCCCTTGCAACTCTTCGCGACGGCGCTGCAACAGCGCGCGGGCCTCGGCGGGTCGAGCACGATAGGGCTCTAGGTAAGCGGCGATCTCTTCAGCTGAATAGTCAGGGTAAAGCTCAAGGATTTCTTCTTCAATGGAACGGGGTGACACCGGGAGCCGTGCCCCGCCCCCACTCAGGGCATAGCCCAGGCGACCATCGGAAAAACGCTGAAGCGGCGTCCACCACTGCTCTTTTACGCCCCCCAATACGCGCCCAACCATGGCCCGCTGTGCACCGGCCTGCACGCCAAGCTGACGGCGCAAGGCCGGCAGATCTTCTGCAGCGTCCAGCCCGGCCAGTTCCCACGCCAGCTCAAGCAGGTCGCGAGGCGCAGCTTCAGGCCGTTGACCGTCGATGTACAGGTCGCCTCGGCGGATCAGGGTCGGGCCTTGCACCGCAGGACCGACCCCTTCGATACCAAGTTCCAGCGCAGCAGGCCAGCGCGGGTCCTGCATCAGCATATGCAGCAGCAGCCGGTCACAATCAGTGTTGGCCATTTGCGGCCAGAAAAACCCCTCCAGCGCATGCGCCAGCCGTGTCTCACTCAAAGCTTGCCGCGCCTGCCTGGCCAGCCGCAGGGGCACACGACGGCTGTCAGCCATGCGCAAGCGCTCAGCGCTGGTGGCACTGGCTTCGATTTCCTCGACCATGGCCGGCTCCAGGCCAGGGAAATCACGCGCCACCAGGGACGATACAGGTGGCCGCTCGGCGGCCAGGCAGTGCTCGAAAAATCGCCGCCAGTTTGCCTTGAGCCACTCCTGCACTTGCCCTTGCGGCGCCGGCTCATCCGCCGAAGAAGACATCAGTTGCAACGCGCGCATCAGCAAACTTTCATCGGCTACGGCTGCCGGGTTTTGCAACTGCTGGCTAAAACGCTGCAAGCGCCGCTGCAGCCGCGCCCGCTCGCAGGCATCCACAAGAGCCCCGCTGGGTGGACGCCGATGCAGATGCAATTGACGCAACTGTGCTTCATCGGCACCACTGACGGCGAGTACCGAAGTTACCTCCTCATCGCCGAGATCTTCAACACTGGGGCCCAGTCGACGAAACAGGTACTGACTGCCTTGCCAGCGGTGTGGACTGTCAAAGCGGCTGCGCCAGGCGCCCTTGCCATTGTGTTCCAGCACCGGCGCCCAAGCGCCACTGCGCACGGGATGGCGAATGCGCCAGCTCCCCGTCTCGGCGTCTTGCTCGACGCGATAGAAACTGTCCTCCATGCGCACAACCTGTTGTTCACCGATCTGGTAAATACCTTGCTCGGACGCCGTCCCGGCAATCGTCGAGTCCAGGTCAAGGGCATAGGGCTTCAGGTCAGGCAAGCAAAGACGTAGCGCGCCATTGTCCTTTCTCACCAGGGCCAGCGCCTTGAACAGCGCCGAGTTGCGTACCAGCGTTGCCGCCGTGCCGACAACGACTGCCCCGGCCGCCAGCCCGGCCACTTCGCCAACAACATGGGTAAGGCAATTGAACGCCTCATGACGATCACCTTCGGCCCAATCATCCAGCCCGGTAAACACCTCTTTCATCAATTGACTGGCCACCACCCCGAACAGCACCTCACCTAAACCTGGCACCACAAAGGCCGCCAGACCCAGCACATCCAGGCCAATTTCCAACGCCTTGTCCAGCGCGGCCTGGCGTTCGCTGGCATCCAGCGTTGCGGTGGGCACCGCGATGAAACGGGCATCATCCTGAAGCTGCTCCAGGCACTGATTGAACAAGTCCTCGAACAGCGGCTCCGGCCGCAGGATGGCATCCAGCGCCAAGGACGGACTGGACAGCGCCACTCGCTGGCCATTGCGCTGTTCAAACAGCCGGTTTTGCAGCTGCGTATGAAGCGCCGGCCATTGACGACGCAATGCCAAACGCATAAAGAACTGCCGGTAGCTGTCCCGGGACAGCTTGCCGGCCAGGTCCTGCTCGAACTCATCCCAACCGGCGTACTCCTTGAGGGGTGAAAACGGGTCCTGGGGGATGTGCACCAGCAAGCGGACCCAGGACCGCTGAATCGCGGCCAGATGCCCCAGCGGCTGAAAACTGAACTCGAAGACACTGACCCCACGCAGTTCGATCCCCGCCAGCTTCAGCCGTTTGAGCCGTAGCGGCACGCCCTGTTCCTGGATCCCGGTCTTGAGCTCACTGATTTCAAGCACTTGCTTGTACATTGCCGCGCTGATTGCCCCGCGCATCAGCGCCACATGAGCATCGACCTGCAAAGCGTACCGGTCACACTCGCGGAACAGCTCACGGGTCGACTGGGGAATGCCGACAACGCCATCGGGATCGAACACCGAATCAATGTGTTTTTGATACTGCCCACCCAGATCCAGTTCGCGGCAGAACCTGACGAAATCCAGAACACTGACGCCCTGCACTCGCCTACCGGCATGCCGAAAGGATGACATCCTGACCAGGGCGCTATCACTCTGCTGCTCAGCGGCAGTGAAATTGTGCAAGGCCGCTTGCAGCAATCCCTGCTCGGTGTAATTTCGTTGCCAGAACCATTTAAGACCGGGAGGTTGCCAGGCGCCAAGGAGCCGATTGACGCGAATCAAACGATCACCCGTGGGCTTTAGTCTCGAACCGAAGCGTCGACGCAACGCCTCGTCGAATCGCGCTTGGGCAAACACCTGAACCGACTGCAGCGGCGCCAGCAAGCGGGCCCGCGCCGCCCGACTGGCCTCGCAGGCACGCATGCTGACACTCAGCTTTGCCAACAGTGCTGGCGGAGCAGAACGCAACCAGGCAGGTAGCTGTTGGCGAAGGAATTCGAGATTGAGGCTGGCGGCGGAAAAATCCGCAGGTGATGTGGCCGCTGATGGTACTTGCTCGGGGGCTGACATGAAGATTCTCCCTGTAGGTCCAAAACCACAGACACTACGGGGCTGTCGAGCAGCTACGGCACTACAGGGTTATCGCACGCGCGCGAAAAACGGCAACGTAGGTTGTTGCGCCAGCGTTTTGGAAAAATCTTAGAGAGGAGGTGATGCAGAGCGCCCACAGGCAAGATGGGTGGCGACCCCACCAGCCACACCCCGGCACACAATGTTCCCGCTGTGGCTGCTTCCTTCCGGATCTGACCAGGTTCACGGGTAATCGTTGCGGGGGGACCGATGGGGTCACCATAACGCATGCTCATCTGGCGATGAGCCGCGCCATTGTACCGGCATCAACTCAAGATACAACCACTAAATTCAAAAAAACCATCACCACTCAATGACTTGGCATTGCTTCACGGGAGCGCAGCACCCGCTTGGTCGGCTATCGGTGACGTTGGCTGGGTGACCCGCAGGTGGATAAAATGCAGCTTGGCAACCACCGGCTTACCCAGCACGAACGGATAGAGATCCACCTGGCCCATGCTGCGCGACAGCTCATTGAGCATTGCTGACAGCTCGACCCAGGCATTGATGAAGGCGAGAAACTCCTTTGCCCCGGGGTCGTCCGGGCGATAGAGGTCCTCACGCGTGAACGGCGGGAAGTCCAGCTCCAGGCTGCTGGCATTCATGCCCAGTGCCAGCGCCGTGTCGAGCGCATCGGTCATGTGCAGGTAGTGTGCCCAGGTTTCAGCCCAGTCTTCCCAGGGGTGCATGGTCGCATAGGCACTGACGTGAGCAGCCGCCCAATCACTTGGCGCCCCTTGCTGATAGTGACGTTCCAGCGCCTCGCTGTAGCTTTCGCGCTCGTCACCGAACAGGTCACGAAAGCCGTCGAGCCAATGGCTGTCGGCAATCAGACGATCCCAATAGTAGTGACCGACTTCATGACGCAGGTGGCCCAGCAGGGTGCGATAGGGTTCGTGCAGTTGCACGCGCACCCGCTCGCGCCAGTCATCATCGGCCTCGCGCACGTCGAGAGTAATCAGGCCATTGGCATGGCCGGTGATGGGCGCGTTGCCCTCAAGATCGACGCCGATGAAATCAAAGGCCAGGCCCGGGCCGTCCTGCGCGCTTTTCGGCTCCACCGGCAAGCCCAGGTGCAACAGCTGCGCGGTCAGCCGGCGCTTGGCGGTTTCCAGCTTGCGCCAGCGCGGGTGGTTTTCAGCAATGCCAAGGTCGGGGATGGTGCGGTTCAGGCGACAGGCCAGGCACAGGTTGTCGAGCTCATGCTCGGCCAGCAGCCAGTTGCAGGCCGCCGGGGTGTCGAGGTTGGCACAGCGGCGCAGCGGCCCGGCTTCAGGCTCGCCATCGAGCAGCCAGAGCCCCTCTGCAGGGCCGGGCGACAGGCTGGCGACACGGTTGCTTAGCGGCCAGTAGCCCAGTGCCGACTGGCAGGCCAGGCACTGGCTGTTGCGAAAGAACACCGACTGCCCACACCGGCATTGCCAGACCCGATCCGGACGTTGTTGCTGGCTGACGAAGGGCGCCGCGATCCTGGCGCCCAGCTGTTCGAAAAAACGGTACATGGCGATCCCTCCTGGCTGCCTGCCAAGACTAGACCATGGCGAACGCCACCAGTGCCGCCTTTAGACCTCGATACCCTGCCCGGCCAGGAAGCTGACAAAAGCATCTTCATCCAGCACCTTCAGGCCCAGCTCATTGGCCTTGGCCAGCTTCGAGCCGGCGCCGGGGCCGGCGACCACGCAGTGGGTCTTGGCCGAGACCGAGCCCGCAACCTTGGCCCCCAGGCTTTCCAGCTTGTCCTTGGCCACATCGCGGCTCATGCGCTCCAGCGAACCGGTCAGCACCCAGGTCTGGCCGGCCAGAGGCAAGCCCTCGGCGACTTTCTTCTCGCTCGACCAGTGCATGCCGAAGTCGCGCAATTGCGCTTCGATGGCCAGGGCCAGGGCAGCGTTCTCAGGCACCTGGAAGAACGCGCGAACCGCTTCGGCCGGCTTGGCCGCCAGGGCCTGGCGCAGGTCGATGCCATCGGCGGCGATGATCTTCTCCAGGCTGTCGAGCTTGGCCACCAGCTTCTCGGCACCGGTGGGCCCGACCGAGGGAATATCCAGTTTGGCAATCAGCCCGGCCAAGGTGGTACTCGCAGCGAATTCGGCGCCCAGCTCGCCTTCATCCTGCAATTGCAGGCCGCGCTCAAGCAACTGGGCGATCACTGTGCGGTTGTGTTGGTCTTCGAAAAAGCTGTGGATCTCGTGGGCGACTTCCAGGCCGATATCCGGCAGGTAGGTCAGCACTTGCGGCAGCGCCGCCATGACCCGCTGCAACGAACCCAGCGAGCGCGCCAGGACCTTGGCGGTCTCCTCGCCCACGTCCGGGATGCCCAGTGCATAGATGAAACGCGCAAGGCCCGGCTGCTTGCTCGCCTCGATCGCCGCCAGCAAGTTCTTGCTCGACAGTTCGGCAAAGCCCTCGAGGTCGACAATCTGCTCGAACGTCAGCTGGTAGAGGTCGGCTGGCGAACGGATCAGGCCTTCATCCACCAGTTGCTCGACACTCTTCTCGCCCAGGCCTTCGATGTCCATGGCCCGCCGCGATACATAGTGGATGATCGCCTGCTTGAGCTGCGCAGCGCAGGCCAGGCGGCCGACGCAACGGTACACGGCGCCCTCGCTGACGGTCTCCTTGCCCTTGCTGCGCTTGACCAGCTGGGTGCGCTCGACTTGCGAGCCGCACACCGGGCACGCGGTAGGAATGTGCACCGGACGGGCGTCTTCAGGGCGACGCTCGGTGACCACCTGCATGACCTGCGGGATCACATCGCCGGCGCGGCGGATGATCACCGTGTCGCCGATCATCAACCCCAGGCGCGCCACTTCGTCCATGTTGTGCAAGGTGGCATTGGACACCGTCACGCCCGCCACCTTGACCGGCTTGAGCCGCGCTACGGGGGTTACCGCGCCAGTACGGCCGACCTGGAACTCGACATCCAGCACTTCGGTCAGCTCTTCCATGGCCGGGAACTTGTGGGCAATCGCCCAGCGTGGTTCACGGGCACGGAAGCCCAGCTCGCGCTGGGAAGCCAGGCTGTTGACCTTGAACACCACGCCGTCGATCTCGTAAGGCAGCTCGTTGCGCCGGGCGCCGATATCGCGGTAGTACTCCAGACACTCGGCAACGCCAGCGGCATGGCGCAGCTCGCGACTGATCGGCATGCCCCAGGCCTTTAGCTGCTCCAGGGTGCCGATATGGGTGTCGGCAATCGGCGCCGAGACCTGGCCGACGCCGTAGCAGCAGAACTCCAGCGGGCGGCTGGCGGTGATTTTCGAATCCAGCTGGCGCAGGCTGCCGGCGGCAGCGTTGCGCGGGTTGGCGAAGGTCTTGCCGCCGGCGTCGATCTGCGCCTGGTTCAAGCGCTCGAAACCGGCCTTGGACATGAACACCTCGCCGCGCACTTCCAGCACCGTCGGCCAGCCCTCACCCTGCAGCTTGAGCGGAATGTTGCGCACGGTGCGCACGTTAACGCTGATGTCTTCGCCGGTGGTGCCATCGCCACGGGTGGCGCCCTGCACCAGTTGCCCGTCGCGGTACAGCAGGCTGACCGCCAGGCCGTCGAGCTTGGGTTCGCAGCTGTAATCGACGGCGGTGCCATCACCCAGCAGGTCACCGGCCGGCAGGTCCAGGCCCTCGACCACGCGGCGGTCGAATTCGCGCAGGTCGGTTTCTTCAAAGGCGTTGCCCAGGCTGAGCATCGGCACTTCGTGACGCACCTGGCTGAACGCCGAAAGCGCCGAGCCACCGACACGCTGAGTCGGCGAGTCAGCGGTCACCAGCGCCGGGTGTTCGGCTTCCAGGGCCTTGAGTTCATTGAACAGGCGATCGTATTCGGCGTCTGGCACGCTCGGCTCATCGAGCACATAGTAGCGATAGTTGTGCTGGTCGAGCTCGGCGCGCAGTTCAAGGATTCGGGATTCGGCGGTCATGGTGTGTCGTCTCTTGCAAAGCAAAAGAGCAGCCTTGGCTGCTCTTGCGTGTTTCTTATCGCGGGGCAAGCCCGCTCCTACTAGCGCTTCTGGGTCAGCGCGCGGCGCTCGAACTCGACAATGCGCTGGCGGTAGTGCTCGATGGTCTGCGCGGTCATCACGCTGCGCTGGTCATCCTTGAGCTCGCCATTGAGTTCGTGGGCCAGCTTGCGCGCTGCCGCCACCATCACGTCGAAGGCCTGCTTGGGGTGACGCGGGCCTGGCAGGCCGAGGAAGAAGCTCACTGCGCGAGTGCTGAAGTGATCGATGTCGTCGAGGTCGAACACACCGGGCTTGACCGCGTTGGCCATCGAAAAGAGCACTTCGCCATTACCGGCCATGCTTTCGTGACGGTGGAAGATATCCATTTCACCAAAGCGCAGGCCGCTTTCAAGAATGTTCTGCAGCAATGCCGGGCCCTTGAAGCCGCCTTCATCGCGGGAAATCACACTGATCACCAGTACTTCTTCAACCGGCGGCAGGTCTTTGTCCGGCGCGGAACCGTAGCCGCTGGTTTTCGGGCTTTCATCCGGGAAGTCGTCGTCGGCATTGCCAAACAGGTCCGGCTCACGCGGTTCGGCGGCCAGGTTCAGGTCGCCCTGCTGAGGCTCGCTGCCGCGCTTGTTGCGCTTGCTCTTGCCGACCTTGGGTTCACGCTCACGCTCACGCCCGGCACTCATCGACGGCAGATCGTGCTCGTCCAGCGCTGGCTCTTTGTGGTTGTCGAGCACGCGCGGCTCACCGATCACTTCAGGGGAGCTGTCATCGTCCGGCAGGTTGGAAAAGCTGCGGTCCAGACGGAATTTCAACTTGCCCTTGCCGCCGCGCATGCGGCGCCAGCCGTCAAAAAGAATACCGGCAATGACAATAATGCCGATGACGATCAGCCACTCGCGCAGACCGATTTCCATGTAATCCCGTGCCTCTGTAAAAAATGCTGAAAAATAAAGGGTTTAAACCCCTTTAAAACGTGGCGCCAACTCTATGTTCTGACAGGCGTTTTACCCACGCAAAAAAATAAGTGACATTAAGCTAGCACGACCAAAGATAACTTTACACCGTCTGTCGCAACTGACAGGGCCATTTACCGCAGGTTCACGCGTTATTGCTTCAAATCAGGCGTCGACCATGGCCATCGCCTCCTCCACATCCACCGCCACCAGCCGTGAACACCCCGGTTCATGCATGGTCACGCCCATCAGTTGATCAGCCATCTCCATGGCAATCTTGTTGTGGGTGATGTAGATGAACTGCACCGTCTGGCTCATCTCTTTCACCAGCCGGGCGTAACGCCCGACGTTGGCATCGTCCAGTGGCGCATCGACTTCATCGAGCATGCAGAACGGTGCCGGGTTCAACTTGAAAATGGCAAATACCAGGGCCAGGGCGGTCAGCGCTTTCTCACCGCCCGAGAGCAGGTGGATGGTGCTGTTCTTCTTGCCCGGTGGCCGCGCCATGATCGTCACCCCTGTATCGAGTAGATCTTCGCCCGTCAGTTCCAGGTAAGCGCTGCCGCCACCGAAAACTTTTGGGAAAAGTGCCTGTAATCCGGCATTTATCTGATCAAAGGTATCTTTGAAGCGGTTGCGGGTTTCCTTGTCGATCTTGCGAATGACGTTCTCGAGGGTGTCCAGGGCTTCGACCAGATCGGCGTCCTGGGCATCCAGGTAGCGCTTGCGTTCGGACTGCTGCTGGTACTCGTCGATGGCCGCCAGGTTGATCGCACCCAGGCGCTGGATACGCGCATCGATGCGTTCGAGCTCCTGTTCGGCTTCCTGCTCGCTGGCCTGCTCGCCCAGGGTCGCCAGCACCCCGTCGAGGTCGTAACCGTCGGCGAGCAGTTGCTCCTGCAAGGTCTTGCGCCGCACGCTCAGCCCTTGCCACTCCAGGCGGTGCTGCTCGAGCTGGCCACGCAGCAACTGCGATTGCTGTTCGGCCTGGGTGCGGCGTTTTTCGGCATCACGCAGCTCGCGGTCGGCTTCGTCCATGTGCAGGCGCGCCTGACGCATCTCGTCGTCGACGCTCATGCGTTTTTCCAGCAGCTCTTCAAGCTTGAGGCGCAGTTCTTCGAGCGGTGCCTCGCCCTCCTCCAGGTTCAGGGTCAGCTGTTCGCGTTTTTCGCTCAGGCGCTCGGACTGCAGCTCCAGCCGCTCCAGGGCCTGGCGGGTGGAATCGTGCTGGGCGCGCAGCGACCCCAGGCGCACGGCCAGCTGGTGGCCGTGGTCCTTGTGCTGGCGGGCTTCCTGGCGCACCCGGTCGAGGCGCTCGCGCAGGCTGTCGCGTTGGGCCAGCAACAGTTCGCGCTGTTCGGTGTCCTGGGCCATCAGGTCGAGGGCTTCCTGCAGCTGCAGGCGCGACTCACCGAGGTTTTCGTGCTCGATGCTGCGTTGTTCAAGCAGCTCGGCAAGCTCTTCTTCCAGGCGCCGGCGGCGCAGGCTCAACTGCTCGGCGCGGGCCTTGCCGGCCGAGAGCCTGGCGTTGAGTTCGCTTTGCTGGCGCGCTTGGTCCTGGGCGCTGCGACGCAACTGCTCGCGGCGCTCTTCCAGTTCTTGCTGCTGCTCGCGCAGTTCCTGCAATCTGGTTTCCAGTAGCTCCAGCGCCGCTTCATGCTCTTGCAGCTCTTGGCCCAGGCGCTCCAGTTCCTGGCCACGGGCGAGTACGCCACCCTGGGCGTCGCTGGCGCGGCTAACACGCAAAAAGTGCCGGCCAACCCAGTAGCCGTCACGGCTGATCAGGCTTTGCCCGTCTGCCAGCTGAGCGCGCAGGGTCAGGGCCTGATCGAGGCTCTCCACCGGTTTGACCTGGCCGAGCCAGGGCGCCAGGTCGATGCGCCCCTCGACCTTGTCGAGCAGGCTGCCGGGAATACGCACGCCTTCGCCACGGCTGGCGAGCAGGCGCAACTCGCCCTGATCGAAGGCACTGAGGTCCAGGCCATTGAAGTCTTCGACCACTACCGCCTGCAGGTCGGCGCCGAGCACGGTTTCCACCGCCAGTTCCCAACCCGGCTCGACGCGCAGGCCTTCAGCCAGGCGCGGACGCTGCTCCAGGCCCTGCTCACGCAGCCATTGCGCGGTGCCGGTGCCGGGGTCGAGTGCCGCCTGCTGCAAGGCTTCGAGCGAAGCCAGGCGGCCGCCCAGGCGCTGCAATTCGCCCTGGGCTTGCTGCTGGGCCTGCACCGCCTGCTGCAGTTGTTCGCGCAGGGTTTCTAGCTGCTCGACGACCTGCAGCTCTTCTAGCTGTAGTTCTTCGAGCAGCAATTCACTGCTGGCCACCTGCTCGCCCAGTTCGAGGATTGCCGCGTCTTCCGGGTCGGCGCTGAGCTGGTCGCGCTCTTCGCCAAGCTTGCGCTGGCGCTCGGCCAAGCGCTCGAGGCTGGTTTCCAGCTGCTGGATGCGCGCCTGCTGCACTTCGGCCTGGCGCCGCGGTTCGGCCGAGCGGGTGTTGAAGCTGTCCCACTGCTCCTGCCAGCCGTGCATGGTGGTTTCGGCGTCTTCCAGGGTGGCGGCGGCCTCTTCGGCGGCGGCCAGGGTCAGCTCCTGCTCGGGTTCGAGCATCTGCAGCTCTTCGCCCAGGGTGGCGAGCATCGTGCGGTCGTGGCCCAGGTGCGACTCGGTTTCGAGGCGCGCGCGCTCGGCTTCCTTGAAGTCATCCTGCAACTGGCGCAAGCGCTGCTGGCCGTGCTGGATGCTCTGCTCGACCCGGGCGATATCGCCGCCAACCGAATAGAAACGCCCCTGCACCAGGTTGAAACGCTCGGACAGCTCGTGATGGCCATCACGCAGGCGCTCGATGCTGGCATCGGCATTGCGCTGTTCGGCCACCAGCGCTTCAAAGGCCACTTCCTGATCGCCAATCACCGCTTCGCGCTGGCCGACCTGATCGTTCAAGGCCTGCCAGCGCAGGGCTGCCAGTTGCGCCTTGAGCTGGCGTTCCTCGGCCTTGTATTCCTTGTACTTCTCGGCCGCCTGGGCCTGGCGATGCAGACGTTCGAGCTGGCGCTCGAGCTCTTCGCGCAGGTCGGTCAGGCGTTCGAGGTTCTCGTGGGTACGGCGGATGCGGTTCTCGGTCTCGCGCCGGCGCTCCTTGTACTTGGAGATGCCCGCCGCTTCTTCGATGAAATTGCGCAGGTCCTCGGGCTTGGCTTCGATCAGCTTGGAGATCATCCCCTGCTCGATGATCGAATAGCTGCGCGGGCCCAGGCCGGTGCCGAGGAAGATATCGGTAATGTCCCGGCGCCGGCATTTGGCGCCATTGAGGTAGTAGGTGTTCTGCCCGTCGCGGGTCACCTTGCGGCGAATGGAGATTTCCGCATACGCCGCGTACTCACCGACCAGGGTACTGTCGGAGTTGTCGAAGACCAGTTCGATACTGGCCTGGCTCACTGGCTTGCGGCTGGTCGAGCCATTGAAGATGACGTCGGTCATCGACTCGCCACGCAGGTTTTTCGCCGAGCTTTCGCCCATCACCCAGCGCACCGCGTCGATGATGTTGGACTTGCCGCAGCCATTGGGCCCGACCACCGCCGCCATGTTGCTGGGGAAGTTGACCGTGGTCGGGTCGACGAACGACTTGAACCCGGCTAGGCGAATGCACTTTAAGCGCATGCTCAGGCAGTCGCCAGCGCCGCCAGCACCAGCTCGCAGCTGCGCTGGCAGTACTCGGCCAATACCGTGCGGATACGCACCTGGTCTCGGGCCACCACGGCTTCGAGCAGGTTGGCGAACAACACCAGGAAGTCGTTCATGTTGGCCTTGCGCTGGTCCAGCGCCAGGTAATAGGTACGACTCATGGCCGGCTGCAGGTTCTCGACGGTTTCCTGCAGGTACGGATTGTTGGCAAACGGATAGGCGGCGCGCATCACCGCGAAGCTTTCATCGACGAAGGCGCGGATGTCCTGGCGCTCGAACGCGCCGGTCAGGCGCTGCTGGATCTTGAGGAACGGATGCAAATCGCCATCGTTGCGCCAGTTAAGGGCCACGGCGTTGCCGAGCAGGTTGTACAGCTCGCCCATCAGCGTGCACAGGCTGCGCACATTGTGCTCATTGAGCTCGGTCACATGGGCGCCACGGCGCGGCAGGATGGTCACCAGGTGGCGGCGTTCGAGGATCAACAGCGCCTCGCGCACCGAGCCACGGCTGACATTCAATGCCTGAGTGACCTTCTGCTCCTGGATCCGCTCGGCGGGCTTGAGCTCGCCGCGGATGATCCGCTCGGCCAGGTAATGGGCAATTTGCTCGGAGAGGCTGTCCGGCGCCTTGAACGTCATGGTTTTCCTTCAAAATCATTGAACTGTGCACAAGCGCCGAATTGTAGCGCACTTGCCCCTGCGCCGCGCAGTGGCCGTAAGGCAGAAGTTGGCATGATTGGCGCAAAAGATTCGCTTCACACAGGGCCAACTATGCTCATAACAGAGCACCTGTGAAAGGGCGGAAGCGCCACGAGAAATTTCCTGACCCAAAGGTCAGAAAATTGTTGACCTGAAAATCAAGTCTGCTTACAGTCCGCTCAACAACAATAAGTCGCTTGTGAGGCCTTCCCGTGATCCAGTTTCTACTTAACCAGGAGCTGCGCAGTGAGCATGCCCTGGACCCCAACCTGACCGTGCTCGAGTATCTTCGCGAACACCTGGGCAAGTCCGGTACCAAGGAAGGCTGCGCCAGCGGCGATTGTGGCGCCTGCACCGTGGTGGTCGGCGAGCTGGCCGAGGGCGAGGACGGCGGCGAGCACATTCGCTACCGCAGCCTCAACTCGTGCCTGACTTTTGTCTCCTCGCTGCACGGCAAACAGCTGATCAGCGTCGAAGGGCTCAAGCACCAGGGCAAGCTGCACAGCGTGCAACAGGCCATGGCCGATTGCCACGGCTCGCAATGCGGCTTCTGTACTCCGGGCTTTGTCATGTCATTGTTCGCCCTGCAAAAGAACAGCGACGCACCGGATTTGCACAAGGCCCAGGAAGCCCTGGCCGGCAACCTCTGCCGCTGCACCGGCTACCGGCCGATCCTCGCCGCCGCCGAGCAGTCGTGCTGCCAGGCCCAGCCGGATCAGTTCGACAGCGGCCAAGCGCAGACCATCGCTCGCCTCAAAGCCATCGCCCCAAGCGAAACCGGCGAGCTCAACAGCGGCGACAAGCGCTGCCTGGTGCCGCTGACCGTGGCCGACCTGGCCGAGCTGTACGGTTCGCACCCCGAAGCCCGCTTGCTGGCCGGCGGCACCGACCTGGCGCTGGAAGTCACCCAGTTCCACAAGACCCTGCCGGTGATGATCTATGTCGGCAACGTCGCCGAACTCAAGCGCATCGACACTCAAGCCGAACACCTGGAAATCGGCGCGGCCACGCCATTGACCGACTGCTACGACGCCCTGAGCCGCGAATACCCGGATTTTGGCGAACTGCTGCACCGCTTCGCCTCGCTGCAGATCCGCAACCAGGGCACCCTGGGCGGCAACATCGGCAACGCCTCGCCGATCGGCGACTCGCCGCCCCTGCTGATTGCCCTGGATGCGCAGATCGTCCTGCGCAAAGGTGACAACACCCGCACCCTGGCCCTGGAAGACTACTTCATCGACTACCGGATCACCGCGCGTCAGGAAAGCGAGTTCATCGAGAAGATCATCGTGCCACGGGCCCGCGCCGACTGGGCGTTCCGCGCCTACAAGGTGTCCAAGCGCCTGGACGATGACATCTCGGCAGTCTGCGCGGCATTCAACCTGCGTATCGAGAACGGTGTTGTCGGCGCAGCGCGCATCGCCTTCGGCGGCATGGCGGCGATTCCCAAGCGCGCCCGCGCCTGCGAAGCGGCGCTGGTCGGCAAGGCCTGGAACCAGGCCAGCGTCGAGCGCGCCTGCCAGGCCCTGGCCGAAGACTTCACGTCGCTCTCGGATTTCCGGGCGAGCAAGGAATACCGCCTGCTCAGCGCGCAGAACCTGCTGCGCAAGTACTTCATCGAACTGCAAACGCCGCACATCGAAACTCGGGTGACCGCTTATGTCTAACCATCACGTCGCCAAAAGCCAGGCCGAAATGGCAGAACTGTTCAGCCAGGACCTGACCACCGGGGTCGGCCGCAGCCTCAAGCACGACAGTGCCGACAAACATGTGTCGGGCGAAGCGGTGTACATCGATGACCGTCTGGAGTTTCCCAACCAGTTGCATGTGTATGCGCGCCTGTCCGACCGCGCCCACGCCCGGGTGCTGAGCATCGACACCAGCCCCTGCTACGCCTTCGAGGGCGTGCGCATCGCCATCACCCATGAAGATGTGCCGGGCCTCAAGGACATCGGCCCGCTGCTGCCCGGCGACCCGCTGCTGGCGATCGACACCGTCGAGTTCGTCGGCCAGCCAGTGGTTGCCGTCGCTGCCCGTGACCTGGATACCGCGCGCCGCGCGGCGATGGCCGCGATCATCGAGTACGAAGACCTGGAGCCGGTGCTGGATGTGGTCGAGGCACTGCGCAAGAAGCACTTCGTGCTCGACAGCCACACCCACCAGCGCGGCGATTCGGTCAGCGCCCTGGCCAGCGCCCCGCACCGCCTGCAGGGCAGCCTGCACATCGGCGGCCAGGAGCACTTCTACCTGGAAACCCAGATCTCCTCGGTAATGCCTACCGAAGACGGCGGGATGATCGTCTACTGCTCGACCCAGAACCCCACCGAAGTGCAGAAGCTGGTGGCCGAAGTGCTCGACGTGCCGATGAACAACATCGTCGTCGACATGCGCCGCATGGGCGGCGGTTTCGGCGGCAAGGAAACCCAGGCGGCAAGCCCCGCCTGCCTGTGCGCGGTGATTGCCCACCTCACCGGCCAGCCGACCAAGATGCGCCTGCCGCGGGTCGAGGACATGCTGATGACCGGCAAGCGCCACCCGTTCTATATCGAGTACGACGTCGGCTTCGATGACAACGGCCGCCTGCATGGCATCAATTTCGACCTGGCCGGCAACTGCGGTTGCTCGCCGGACCTCTCGGCCTCTATCGTCGACCGTGCGATGTTCCACGCCGACAACGCCTATTACCTCGGCGATGCCACCATCCACGGCCACCGCTGCAAGACCAACACCGCCTCCAACACTGCCTACCGTGGCTTCGGCGGCCCGCAAGGCATGGTCGCCATCGAGGAGGTGATGGACCATATCGCCCGCCACCTGGCCCTCGACCCGCTGGCGGTGCGCAAGGCCAACTACTACGGCAAGACCGAGCGCAACGTCACCCACTACTACCAGACCGTTGAGCACAACATGCTCGAAGAGATCACTGCCGAGCTCGAAGCCAGCAGTGACTACGCCGAGCGCCGCGAATCGATCCGCCGCTTCAACGCCAACAGCCCGATCCTGAAAAAAGGCCTGGCGCTGACCCCGGTAAAATTCGGCATCTCGTTCACCGCCAGCTTCCTCAACCAGGCCGGCGCCCTGGTGCATATTTACACCGATGGCAGCATTCACCTGAACCACGGTGGCACCGAGATGGGCCAGGGCCTGAACACCAAGGTCGCGCAGGTGGTAGCCGAAGTGTTCCAGGTGGATTTCCAGCGTATCCAGATCACCGCGACCAACACCGACAAGGTGCCCAACACCTCGCCGACCGCGGCTTCCAGCGGCGCCGACCTGAACGGCAAGGCGGCGCAGAATGCCGCCGAGATCCTCAAGCAGCGCCTGACCGAATTTGCCGCACGCCAGTACAAGGTCAGTGAAGAGGACGTCGAATTCCGTAACGGCCATGTGCGCGTGCGCGATGAAATCCTCAGTTTCGAAGCGCTGGTACAACAGGCCTATTTCGCCCAGGTGTCGCTGTCGAGCACCGGTTTCTACAAGACCCCGAAGATCTATTACGACCGCAGCCAGGCCCGCGGCCGGCCGTTCTACTACTTCGCCTTCGGCGCAGCCTGCGCCGAGGTGATCGTCGACACCCTGACCGGCGAGTACAAGATGCTGCGCACCGACATCCTGCACGACGTCGGCGCCTCGCTGAACCCGGCCATCGACATCGGCCAGGTCGAGGGTGGTTTCATCCAGGGCATGGGCTGGCTGACCACCGAAGAGCTGGTGTGGAACGCCAAGGGCAAGCTGATGACCAACGGCCCGGCCAGCTACAAGATCCCGGCGGTAGCGGATATGCCGGTGGATTTGCGGGTGAAACTGGTGGAAAACCGCAAGAACCCGGAAGACACGGTGTTCCATTCCAAGGCCGTGGGCGAGCCGCCGTTCATGCTCGGCATTGCCGCCTGGTGCGCGATCAAGGACGCCGTGGCCAGCCTTGGCGATTACCGCGTGCATCCGCTGATCGATGCGCCAGCGACGCCGGAGCGGGTGCTCTGGGGCTGCGAGCAGATGCGCAAGGCGCTGGCGGCGCAGCAGGCTGCTGCCGAGGTTGAGACAGTGACACCGTGAGTCCGCTATCGCTGGCAAGCCAGCTCCCACAGGATCTGTGTACACCGGACCTGTGGGAGCGGGCTTGACCCGCGATGAGGCCAGAACAGGCACCACATAGGTAACTGAACATGCACACCTGGATCAACGCCCTGTCCGACCTGCAATCACGCGGCGAGCCCTGCGTACTGGTGACCATCATCGAAGAGCGCGGCTCGACGCCGCGCAACGCCGGCTCGAAGATGGTCGTCAGCGCCGAGCAGTTGTTTGACACCATCGGCGGTGGCCACCTGGAATACAAGGCCATGCACATCGCCCGGCAAATGCTCGCCGAGCGCCGCGAAGCGCCGCACCTGGAGCGCTTCAGCCTCGGCGCCAGCCTCGGCCAGTGCTGCGGCGGTGCCACCGTGCTGCTGTTTGAGCCGATGGGCCAGGTTCAGGCGCAGATTGCCGTCTTCGGCGCAGGCCATGTCGGCCGCGCTCTGGTACCCTTGCTCGCCGCCCTGCCCTGCAAGGTGCGCTGGATCGATTCGCGCGAGCAGGAATTCCCCGAGAGCATTCCCGCCGGGGTCAGCAAGATCGTCAGTGAAGAACCGGTGGATGAAGTCGATGAGTTGCCCGCTGGCAGCTACTGCATCGTCATGACCCATAACCATCAACTGGATCTGGAACTGACCGCGGCGATCCTCAAGCGCAATGATTTCACCTGGTTCGGCCTGATCGGCTCGAAGACCAAACGCGTCAAGTTCGAGCATCGCCTGCGCGAGCGCGGCTTTGCCGAGGAACGCCTGCAGCGCATGCGTTGCCCGATGGGCATCGCCGAGGTCAAGGGCAAGCTGCCGATCGAGATCGCCGTGTCGATTGCCGCAGAAATCATTGCCACCTACAACGCAAGCTTTGGCCAGCACAACAACGCTGCCAACGCCGGCCCCATTGCCCAATTGCTGCCGCCATCACGGCGCAGCCAAGCCATATGACGAGAGCCCTATGAGCGCAACCCGCAAAGCCTACCGTGCCGCCATCCTGCACAGCATCGCCGACCCTGCTGAAGTAGGCGTCGAAGCCTCCTATCAGTATTTCGAAGACGGCCTGCTGGTGATCGACAACGGCAAGATCAGCGCTGTCGGTCATGCCCGCGACCTGCTGCCGAGCCTGGCCGCCGACATCGAGGTCGAGCACCATCAGGACGCCTTGATCACCCCGGGCTTTATCGACACCCATATCCATTTCCCGCAGACCGGCATGATCGGTTCCTACGGCGAGCAGCTACTGGACTGGCTCAACACCTACACCTTCCCCTGCGAAAAGCAGTTCGCCGACAAGGCGCATGCCGACAAAGTCGCGAAAATCTTCGTCGAGGAACTGCTGCGCAACGGCACCACCACCGCCCTGGTGTTCGGCAGCGTGCACCCGGAATCGGTCAATGCCTTCTTCGAAGAAGCCGAGCGCCTGGACCTGCGGATGATCGCCGGCAAGGTGATGATGGACCGCAACGCCCCGGACTACCTGACCGACACCGCCGAATCCGGTTATGTAGAAAGCAAGGCGCTGATCGAGCGCTGGCATGGCAAGGGCCGCCTGCACTACGCAGTGACCCCGCGTTTTGCGCCGACCAGCACCCCGGAGCAACTGGCCCTGGCCGGCCAGCTGCTGGGCGAATACCCCGACCTGTACATGCACACCCACCTGAGCGAGAACCTCAAGGAGATCGACTGGGTCAAGGCGCTGTTCCCGGAGCGCAAGGGCTACCTCGACGTCTACGATCACTACAAGCTGCTCGGCCAGCGCTCGGTGTTCGCCCACGGCGTACACCTGTGCGACGACGAATGTCAGCGCCTGGCCGAAACCGGCTCGGCCGTGGCCTTCTGCCCGACTTCCAACCTGTTCCTCGGCAGCGGCCTGTTCAACCTGCCGCAGGCCGAGAAGTTCAAGGTCAAGGTCGGCCTGGGCACCGACGTCGGCGCCGGCACCAGCTTCTCGCTGCTCAATACCCTGAACGAAGCCTACAAGGTCATGCAGTTGCAGGGCGCGCGCCTGAGCCCGTTCAAGTCACTGTACCTGGCAACCCTGGGCGGCGCCCGGGCGCTGAGCCTGGATGACCGTATCGGCAGCCTGCAGCCGGGCAACGATGCCGACTTCGTGGTCCTCGACTACAAGGCCACGGCGTTGATGGACTACCGCATCCAGCAGTCCAACAGCATCGACGAGACGCTGTTCGTGCTGATGACCCTGGGCGATGACCGCACCGTCAAGCAGACCTTCGCTGCCGGGCGCTGCGTGCATCAGCGCTAAGGCTCGCGGAACAGCCCCTTGTACAGCGCGCCGCCGATCACCGCCCCGATCAGCGGCGCGACCCAGAACAACCACAGCTGCTGCAACGCCCAGCCACCGACGAAAATCGCCGGCCCGGTGCTGCGCGCCGGGTTCACCGAGGTATTGGTGACCGGTATCGAGATCAGGTGGATCAAGGTCAGCGCAAGGCCGATGGCAATCGGCGCAAAGCCTGCCGGGGCACGGCTGTCGGTGGCGCCCATGATGATCAGGATGAACATCGCGGTCATCACCACTTCACTGGCAAAGCCTGCCGCCAATGAGTAGCCGCCGGGGGAATGCTCGGCATAGCCGTTGGACGCCAGCCCCGCCGACAACTCGAAACCGGCCTTGCCGCTGGCAATGAAGTAGATCACCGCCGCACCGAGAATTGCCCCGATCACCTGGGCGATGACGTAGGGCAGCAGGTCTTTGAGTGGAAACCGCCCACCCACCACCAGCCCGACCGACACTGCGGGGTTGAGGTGGCATCCGGAAATATGGCCAATGGCGAAAGCCATGGTCAGCACGGTCAGGCCGAAGGCCATGGCCACTCCGACCAGGCCGATACCAATGGGGAACGAGGCGGCGATCACCGCACTGCCGCAGCCACCCACCACCAGCCAGAACGTCCCGATCAGTTCAGCACCCATGCGTTTGCTCAGGGGCATCGACATATACCAGTCCTCAAGTAGTTGAAGTTCTACGCAAAGCGCGCAAGCCCAACTGCTTGATGAAGGTTTGCGGTGGATCAGGTGAGAATCTAGCAGAGGCTGGATAACCTGCCAGTGGCCGCAAACTGGGTGTTACTGGCCTTCAACCCTTGAGCGGTGCAACCCCACCACGCTTCTTGGTTTGCAGCAGGTGGGAGAACACCGCGTGCAGGTCATCCGAAGCGCTGTCTTCGTCGAGGTTGAGCTTGCTGTCGATGTGGTCCATGTGGTGCATCATCAGGCTCACCGCCTGGTTGACGTCACGGGCCTCGATGGCGTCGATCAGCTGCATGTGCTCGTCGTAGGAGCAATGCGAGCGGTTGCCGCTTTCGTACTGGGCGATGATCAGCGAGGTTTGCGACACCAGGCTGCGCTGGAAGCTGATCAACGGCGCGTTGCCCGCCGCTTCCGCCAGTTTCAGGTGGAACTCGCCAGACAGGCGAATACCGGCGCCGCGATCGCCACGGGAGAAGCTGTCGCGCTCTTCGCGGACCATCTGGCGCAGTTCGTTGAGTTGCTCGGCGGTGGCGTGCTCGACCGCAAGCTCGGTGATGGCGCGCTCGACCATGCGCCGCGAGAAGAACACCTGGCGGGCCTCTTCGACCGTCGGGCTGGCCACTACCGCGCCGCGGTTGGGCCGCAGCAGCACCACGCTTTCGTGGGCCAGGCGCGACAGCGCGCGACGGATGATGGTGCGGCTGACGCCGAAGATCTCGCCCAGGGCTTCCTCGCTCAATTTGGTACCCGGCGCCAGACGCTGCTCGAGGATGGCCTCGAAAATGTGCGCGTAGACGATATCGTCCTGGGTTCCGCTACGACCGGCCTTGCCGGTACGCACTGGTTTCTTGAGAGGTTGCAGCTGTTCGTTCATGGGCACTCGAGCACGGAGATCCGCCAGTCGGACCCTGACTGTAATACCAGCCAGAGGGGCGATGGCAAGTCCTGGTAAGAAAATTAAACGATTAAGGTATTGGCACATTGTACACAGCCGCAGGGATTTCTGCAGGTGCCGATGGCCTTTATAGCTACGCCTGCAAATTATCTGGCCACAACAACGAAAACATTATTTGCATTCTTTGTATACAAACGCATAATCCATCCGTGCAACTTCCTGACCCAGAAGTCAACAAACGGTCCGGTGGCCTGCCATCCCATCCGCCTCACAGAGCCCCCCAGTGCGTGCGCAGGACTGGTTCTGGAAAACAAGAAAAGACTTGAGGAGTACACGCTGTGGAAAGCCGCAAATCCGACGCCCCTACGCTGGATCTTGCCCCACCGCTCGAAACGAGCTGGCTGGAGCGGATTTTCAAACTCAAGCTACATGGCACCACCGTCAAAACCGAGATGATCGCCGGGTTGACCACCTTCATCACCATGGCCTACATCATTTTCGTCAACCCCAACATCATGGCCGATGCCGGCATCGATCACGGTGCGGCGTTTGTCGCCACCTGCATCGCTGCCGCCCTCGGCTGCCTGTTGATGGGTCTGTACGCCAACTGGCCGGTCGGCCTGGCACCGGGCATGGGCCTGAACGCCTTCTTTACCTACACCGTGGTCGGGACCATGGGCTACACCTGGGAAGCCGCGCTGGGCGCGGTGTTTGTCTCCGGGGTGCTGTTCATGCTGCTGACTTTGTCGCGGGTGCGCGAATGGCTGCTCAACAGCATTCCGGTCAGCCTGCGCCATGCCATGGGTGCCGGCGTCGGATTGTTCCTCGGACTGATCGGTCTTAAAACCGCAGGGATTGTCGTCGACAGCCCGGCGACCCTGATCAAGCTCGGCTCGCTGCACGAGCCCGGCCCGCTGCTGGCAGCCATCTGCTTTCTGATGATCGCGGTGCTCAGCTACCACCGGGTGTTCGGCGCGATCCTGATCAGCATCATCAGCGTCACCCTCGCCGGCTGGGGCCTGGGCCTGGTGGAGTACGGCGGCTTGTTCTCGCTGCCGCCGAGCCTGGCACCGACCTGGATGGCCATGGATGTTGCCGGGGTGTTCAACGTCAGCATGATCGCGGTGGTGTTTGCCTTCCTCTTCGTGCACATGTTCGACACCGCCGGCACCCTGATGGGCGTAGCCCAGCGGGCCGGCCTGGTGAATGCCGACGGGCGCATCGAGAACCTGTCGCGGGCGCTTAAAGCAGACAGCGCCTCGAGCGTGTTCGGTGCGGTGGTTGGTGTACCGCCGGTGACCAGCTATGTAGAAAGCGCGGCAGGTGTCGCCGCCGGCGGCCGTACCGGGCTGACCGCGGTGGTAGTCGGCCTGTTCTTTATCGCCGCAATGTTCTTCGCCCCGCTGGCCGGGATGATTCCTGCCTACGCCACGGCTGGCGCGCTGATCTATGTGGCGATGCTGATGATGGGCAGCATGGCCCACATCAACTGGGATGAAGCCACTGACAGCATCCCGGCGATCGTCACCGCGATCATGATGCCGCTGACCTTCTCGGTCGCCGACGGCATCGCCCTGGGCTTTATCACCTACGTGGTGCTCAAGGCCGGCACCGGACGCTACAAGGAGATCTCGGCCAGCCTGTGGGTACTGACGGCGATCTTCATTGCCAAGTTTGTGTTCCTCTAACACGGCACACTGCGACAACAGAGCCTCACCTTCGGGTGGGGCTTTTTGTTGTTTGCCGGGGCCTGTCGCGAGCCCCGCGAAAAGGCAGCACAAAGGTCCGGGCAAAAAAAAGCCCGCAGTGTGAGCGGGCAAGGGACCTACGAAGATTCTTCTAGCGACCAACTAGCTTCCACGATAGGTCGAGTAACTGTAAGGCGAGATCAACAACGGCACGTGGTAGTGATCCTGTTCGGCGCTGATGCCGAAACGCAGTACCACCACGTCAAGAAAAGCAGGCTCGGGCAGTTGTACGCCGCGGGCACGGTAGTAGTCGCCGGCGCTGAACTGCAGCTGGTAAACGCCGCTGCGGTAATCATCGCCTTGCAGCAGCGGTGCGTCGCAACGGCCATCGCTGTTGGTCAGGGTAGTGTTCACCAGTTCCAGCTGCTGGCCTTCGACCCGGTACAGCTCGACCTTGATCGAGCTGCCAGGGCAGCCATGAGCGGCATCCAGTACATGCGTGGTCAAACGTCCCATTGCTTGCTCGCCTCTGTTCTATCTGTGGGCAAAAAATACCCGCACGCCAGCGTCAGGAAGCCCGACAACGTGCGGCCGTCGGATTATTAAGACATTTTTCTATGAAATTGTACACAATAATTCGGTATTCTTTCCTTGCACGCCGCTCATCCCCTGTAAATAGGCCATCAGTCGCAAAACCACGCCAATAGCCGACGCATCCGTCATTAGCTGACCGATCAGGCAGGTTTCTTGCAGGGCTCCTTATAGAGGTGGGAGTGGCCAAAAAGGCAAAGAAAAGCGAAAAAACAGGCTTACAAATCGCAAACAAAGTTGTATACAATCATTCCATCGTCGTGGCCGATACCCTACCCGGGTACCCACGCCCTCCGTATTCACGTACAAGAAGGAAGACTGCAGTGAGCGCTGATTACCCTCGCGACCTGATCGGTTACGGCAACACCCCACCTCATCCGCGCTGGCCGGGGAATGCCCGCATTGCTTTGTCTTTCGTGCTCAACTACGAAGAAGGTGGCGAACGCAACATCCTTCACGGTGACAAAGAGTCCGAAGCCTTCCTCTCGGAAATGGTCGCCGCCCAGCCGCTGCAGGGCGCGCGCAACATGAGCATGGAATCGCTGTACGAGTACGGCAGCCGTGCCGGCGTCTGGCGCCTGCTCAAGCTGTTCAAGGACACCGGCGTGCCGCTGACCATCTTCGCCGTGGCCATGGCCGCCCAGCGCCATCCGGACGTGATCCGCGCCATGGTCGAAGCCGGCCACGAGATCTGCAGCCATGGCTACCGCTGGATCGACTACCAGAACATGGACGAGGCCCAGGAACGCGAGCACATGCTCGAAGCCATCCGCATCCTCACCGAACTCACCGGTGAACGGCCGCTGGGCTGGTACACCGGCCGTACCGGGCCGAACACCCGGCGCCTGGTGATGGAGGAAGGCGGCTTCCTCTACGACAGCGACACCTACGACGACGACCTGCCTTACTGGGAACGCAACAACCCCACCGACAAGCCGCACCTGGTGATCCCCTACACCCTGGACACCAATGACATGCGCTTCACCCAAGTACAGGGTTTCAATTGCGGCGAGCAGTTCTTCCAGTACCTCAAGGACGCCTTCGATGTGCTCTACGAAGAAGGCGCCGAGGCACCGAAAATGCTCTCGATCGGCCTGCACTGCCGCCTGATCGGTCGCCCGGCGCGCCTGGCTGCGCTCAAGCGCTTCGTCGAGTACGCCAAGAGCCATGACCAGGTCTGGTTCGCCCGGCGCGTGGACATCGCCCGTCACTGGCATGCCACCCACCCTTTCCAAGCCGAGAACGCCTAATGACCGCATTCAAGACCCTGAAGCCTTCGACCCTGGATCGCACAGCGTTTGTCGAAGCCTTCGCCGACATCTACGAACACTCGCCATGGGTTGCCGAAAAGGCCTACGACCTCGGCCAGTTGCACGAAGCCGACCAGATCGAAGCCCTGCACCAGCGCATGAGCGACATACTCCTGAGCGCCGACCACGCCGCCCAGCTGGCGCTGATCAATGCTCACCCGGACCTCGCCGGCAAGGCCGCGATCCAGGGTGAGCTGACCGAATCGAGCACCAATGAACAGGCCGGCGCCGGTATCCACCAGTGCACCGCCGAAGAGTTCGAGCGTTTCACCGAACTCAACGATGCCTACAAAGAGAAGTTCAAGTTCCCGTTCATCATGGCGGTCAAAGGCAGTAACCGGCACCAGATCCTCGCCGCCTTTGAAAAGCGCATCCACAACTCGGTCGAGGCGGAGTTCAAGGAAGCGCTGGCGCAGATCAACCTGATTGCCCTGTTCCGCCTGCTGCAGCTTTAAGGGCGTCGACCGCCGGGCTGGCCCGAGTGCGCGACGCGAGCGTACCCAGGGCCTGACCGGCGCCACAACGGCACCCTCCACAACACAGAATAAAGAGAATCCGCATGCGCACTTTAGTGATTGAGCCCCTGAGCAAAGAAGCCTTCGCCCCTTTCGGTGACGTGATCGAAACCGACGGCAGCGACCACTTCATGATCAACAACGGCTCGACCATGCGCTTTCATCGTCTGGCCACGGTCGAAACCGCACAACCCGACGACAAGGCGATCATCAGCATCTTCCGCGCCGATGCGCAGGACATGCCCCTGACCGTACGCATGCTGGAGCGCCATCCGCAGGGCAGCCAGGCTTTCATTCCGCTGCTCGGCAACCCCTTTCTGATCGTGGTCGCGCCCGTTGGCGATGCACCTGTATCAGGCCTGGTCCGTGCCTTCATCAGTAATGGAAGGCAGGGCATCAATTACCATCGCGGCGTCTGGCACCACCCGGTGCTGACGATCGAAAAGCGGGATGACTTCCTGGTGGTTGATCGCAGTGGCACTGGCAACAACTGCGATGAGCATTTTTTCAATGAGGATGAGCAATTGATCCTCGCCCCCCACCAATAAGAGAAGACCTGAGCGCCCGGCTACAGGGTGCCAGGGTAGAGGTAAAGACTGTGGAAGCACATCTGTTGGAATGGCTGAACCTGAGCGTGCGTTGGGTTCACATGATCACTGGCGTGGCATGGATTGGCGCGTCGTTCTACTTTGTCTGGCTGGAAAACAACCTCAACCGGGCCAACCCGCGCGACGGTCTGTCCGGCGATCTCTGGGCGATTCACGGTGGCGGGATCTACCACCTGGAGAAGTACAAGCTGGCTCCGCCAAAAATGCCGGAGAACCTGCACTGGTTCAAATGGGAAGCCTACTTCACCTGGATGTCGGGTATCGCCCTGCTGTGCCTGGTGTTCTACTGGAACCCGACCCTCTACCTGCTGGCCCCTGGCAGCACCCTGAGCGGTGGTGAAGGGATTGCCATCGGTGTCGGTTCGCTGATCGCCGGCTGGTTCATCTACGACTTCCTCTGCGACTCGCCACTGGGCAAGCGCCCTGGCCTGCTCGGCCTGGTCCTGTTCGTGCTGGTCATTGCCGCCTGCTACGGCTTCAGCCAGGTGTTCAGCGGCCGCGGCGCGTACCTGCACACCGGCGCGATCATCGGCACCATCATGGTCGGCAACGTGTTCCGCATCATCATGCCGGCCCAGCGCCAGCTGGTGGCCGCCATCGAAGCCAACCAGACCCCCGACCCGCTGCTGCCGGCCAAGGGCCTGCTGCGTTCGCGACACAACAACTACTTCACCCTGCCGGTGCTGTTCATCATGATCAGCAACCACTTCCCGAGCACCTATGGCAGCCAGTACAACTGGTTGATCCTGGGCGGTATAGCGGTGGCTGCGGTGTTGGTGCGTCACTACTTCAACACCCGTCATGACAGCAACAAGTACGCCTGGACCCTGCCGGTCGGCGCCCTGGCGATGATCTGCCTGGCTTACGTTACCGGCCCTGCGCCGATGCCGACTGCGCCACAGCAGGCCGCCGCCAAGGTTGAGTACCAGCCGCTGCCGGAAACCGCCCTGGGTGGCAAGACCGCTGCCGAGAAAGCCGCCGAACAAGCTGCCGCCCCTGCCCAGCCAGCCGCCCCTGCTGCTGCCCCGGCCGAGGCCACCGCCAAGCTCGACGATGCCGGTTTCGACAAGATCCACAGCGTCATCCAGGAACGCTGCGCGGTGTGCCATTCGGCCAAGCCGACCAGCCCGCTGTTCAGCGCCGCCCCTGCCGGGGTGATGCTCGATACCCCGCAGCAGATCCAGCAACAGGCCGCGCGCATCCAGGCGCAAGCGGTAGCCACGCAGATCATGCCCCTGGGCAACATCACGCAGATGACCCAGCAGGAACGTGAACTGATTGGCGCCTGGGTCGCCAAGGGAGCACCGACCAACTAAGGCAGCCGCAAGCTGCCAGCTGTAAGCGGCAAGCAAAAAAAAGCTGCAAGCCAAGCGCGACCTCCTGCTTCTTCTTGAAGCTTGGCGCTTGAAGCTTGCAGCTCCAAGAATAAAAACAAAACCGAGGTGTTGCATGTCCGAGTCACGCAAGGCGTACATCCCTGTTGCGCCCCCACGACAGCCACTGCCCCTGTTCCAACTGTTCCTGGTGGGTCTGCAGCATGTGTTGCTGATGTACGGAGGCGCGATTGCCGTGCCGCTGATCATCGGTCAAGCCGCCGGACTTTCTCGTGAAGAAGTAGCTTTCCTGATCAATGCCGACCTGCTGGTCGCTGGTGTCGCCACCATCGTCCAGTCGTTCGGCATTGGTGCTGTCGGCATCCGCATGCCGGTGATGATGGGCGCAAGCTTTGCCGCGGTCGGCAGCATGGTGGCCATGGCCGGCATGCCCGGCGTCGGCCTGCAGGGGATTTTCGGCGCGACCATCGCCGCCGGCTTCTTCGGCATGATCATCGCGCCGTTCATGTCCAAGGTGGTGCGCTTCTTCCCGCCCCTGGTGACCGGCACGGTCATCACCTCGATCGGCCTGTCGCTGTTCCCGGTTGCCGTCAACTGGGCCGGCGGCGGCGCCGATGCCGCACCCTTCGGCTCCCCCGTGTACCTGATCGTCGCCGGCCTGGTGCTGGCCACCATCCTGCTGATCAACCGCTTCATGCGTGGCTTCTGGGTCAATGTCTCGGTGCTGATCGGCATGGGCCTGGGCTACATCATTGCCGGCTCCATCGGCATGGTCGACCTCACCGGCCTGAGCGAAGCGCCCTGGGTCCAGGTCGTCACCCCGCTGCACTTCGGCATGCCGACCTTCAGCCTGGCGCCGATCCTGTCGATGTGCCTGGTGGTGGTGATCATCTTTGTCGAGTCCACCGGCATGTTCCTCGCCCTGGGCAAGGTCACCGACCGTGAAGTCACCCCGGGCATGCTGCGCCGCGGCCTGATGTGCGATGCCGGCGCATCGTTCGTGGCCGGCTTTTTCAACACCTTCACCCACTCCTCGTTCGCCCAGAACATCGGCCTGGTGCAGATGACCGGCGTGCGTTGCCGCTACGTTACGGTAGTTGCCGGAGGTTTTCTGATCCTGCTCAGCCTGCTGCCAAAAGCGGCGTTCCTGATTGCCTCGATTCCGCCAGCAGTACTCGGCGGCGCCTCGATTGCCATGTTCGGCATGGTCGCCGCCACCGGCATCAAGATCCTCCAGGAAGCCGACATCGCCGACCGTCGTAACCAGTTGCTGGTGGCCGTCAGCGTCGGCATGGGCCTGATCCCGGTGGTGCGCCCCGAATTCTTTGCACAGATGCCGCAGTGGATGGAACCGATCACCCATAGCGGCATTGCCATGGCCACCGTCAGCGCGTTGATCCTCAACCTGCTGTTCAACATCCTCGGTGGCGCCGAGCGCGCCGCCCACAACGACACCGCCCACCAGCACTGAGCCTTTGGGCGGCGCTTGCCGCCCGGCGTCACCCTAGCAACATGCAAGGCCGTCGACCCGTGGGAGCGGGTCGGCCGGGGCGCTTCGCGCCAAAAAACCGAAAACCAACAATAACAAAGCCGGGAATCACAACATGAAAGGCATCACCACTTCCCTCCTGCTGGGTAGCAGTCTGCTGGCCACCTTGCCAGCCGCCGCAGGGGACTTGCTGCTCTGGCACACCAACAGCCTCACCTACCTCTACGGCAAGGACTTCCAGGTCAACCCGGCGATCCAGCAGACGCTGACCTTCGAACACGCCAACAAGTGGAAGTACGGCGACACTTTCCTGTTCATCGACAAGATCTTCTACAACGGCGGTACCGACCGCAACAAAGGCAGCAACACCTACTACGGTGAGTTCAGCCCGCGGCTGTCGCTAGGCAAGATCTTCGATCGCAAATTCGAGTTCGGTCCGATCAAGGACGTACTGATCGCCATGACCTACGAGTCGGGCGAAGGCGACAACGAGGCCTACCTGATCGGCCCCGGCTTTGACCTGGCGATTCCCGGCTTCAACTACTTCACCCTCAACATCATGCAGCGCAACACCGAAGGCAGCCGCCCAGGTGATCGTGTCTGGCAGATTACCCCAACCTTTTCCTACACCATCCCCGTGGGCAAGTCCGACGTGCTGATCGATGGCTACATGGACTGGGTGGTGGACAACGATCAAACCCGGCGCGGCACCTACCACGCCAACCTGCAGTTCAACCCGCAGGTCAAATACGACCTGGGCAAGGCCCTGAACCTGGGCGCCAAGCAGTTGTACGTAGGTATCGAATACAGCTACTGGAAAGACAAATACGGTATCGAGAACAGTGGGAAGCTCGACACCAACCAGAGCGTTACCAGCGCCCTGGTTAAGGTTCACTTCTAAAAGCTGACCAAACGCACAGTTTTTGCCACACCTGCTCCAGGACGGAGCACTTGAGGACCGGCGCGCAAGCCAGTAATCTGCGCGCCCCCTCGCTCAGGGCAGGACGGATCCTGTCTGCGTTTGCTGACCGCTCAGTCAATGAATTCGGGCGGTTGGCAAGCGTCACGCCATCCAGCAATACCCTTTTCATCTGTTCAGTCTGACGTCGAGCAGGATTGTTGAGCCAGCCCCAAAAAGTTGGCCCAGCTCTTGCCAAACAGCTGTGGCCAATCGAAAAAAACTGACTCAGAAGACAAGTAATTACCCAAAAGGTGCCACACCAGAGCACCGACACAGAATCAATCAAGGGAGCAACTACGCGATGCGTATTACCAACAGCCTGATCCTCGCCAGCGGCCTGCTGGCGGCCAGCACCGGCGCCAGCGCCGGTGACCTGCTGCAATGGCAGAACAACAGCCTGACCTACCTGTGGGGCAAGAACTTCGCCGTCAACCCGTCGATCCAGCAGACCGTGACCTTCGAGCACGCCGATGCCTGGAAGTACGGCGACAACTTCATCTTCGTCGACAAGATCTTCTACAACGGCGACAAGGACTTCAACAACGGCCCCAACACCTATTACGGCGAGATCAGCCCGCGCCTGTCCTTCGGCAAGATCTTCGACCAGAAGCTGGCCTTCGGCCCGGTCAAGGACGTGCTGCTGGCCATGACCTACGAGTTTGGCGAAGGTGACACCGAGTCCTACCTGATCGGCCCGGGCTTCGACCTGGACATCCCGGGCTTTGATTACTTCCAGCTGAACTTCTACCAGCGCCACACCGAAGGCAGCCGCGCCGGTGACAACGTCTGGCAGATCACCCCGGTATGGTCCTACACCATTCCCGTGGGCAAGTCCGACATCCTCATCGATGGTTTCATGGACTGGGTCGTCGACAACGATGCCACCAGCCGCCGTGGTACCTACCACGCCAACCTGCACTTCAACCCGCAGGTCAAATACGACCTGGGCAAGGCGCTGAACTGGGGCGAGAAGCAGTTGTATGTCGGTTTCGAATACGACTACTGGAAGAACAAGTACGGCATCAAGGACAGCGATGCCTTTGATACCGATCAGAACACGGCCAGCTTCCTGGTCAAAGCGCACTTCTGATCCGCACGGATACAAAGTTGCGCCTTGCACGGGCGCAACTTTTGATAAGCAAATCAAACTTCGGAAAACTCTTACATCAACTAGGGAATTTTCCTATAAACAAATTCAACCGATACTCGCGCGCCGCACATTCAGACGCAAATACAAACCAGCGGCCGCAAGCCCCGGTGCTATAACCCCAAACGTCAACAAACTGAACACCACCGCCCGGTGATCGATCAGGCGCAGCACATCTGCCAACAGAATACCCAGGCAGACCAGCACGCCCAGCCCAGCCACGCCCAGGCAACTGCCCGGCACAGAAGCAAAGCGACGCCTGCGCGCGCAAAGCAAAACCATCACGCACAGGCTGGTCCAGGCCAATGCAGTGGCCATGTACAAGCCCAAGTGAAAGACATCGTAGGTCAATGTTCTGAAGGGCATTCATGGGCTCCTTATTTAGTTATCAGGGGCAATTATCATTAGCGCCTCGTGCGCATCCTTGCGGCATGAAAGAACCATCACTATAAACCACAGTCAAACTTCTTCACTGCATTTATTTGACAAATTTTTTTCATTTCAAGCGTTAGTTTGCCATCCCACTTCCCCCGCAATAACAAGGCAAACGCCATGCACGCTACACGCTCAGCGCCGGTGCGCTATCTACTGCTATTAACGTCGTTGTGGTTGGTTATTTTCTTACTGACAAGAAGCGCCCTGTACTTCACTCACCTGAGCGAAGCCGGGGGGCATTTTTACTCGATCTTTGCCACCGGTCTGGTCTATGACCTGGGCTTTCTGATTTATGCCGCCCTGCCTCTGGCCGTCTACCTGCTGCTGTGCCCGGCAACGCTGTGGCGGTTGCGGGCGCATCGCGGGTTGCTGCGGGTGGTGATGTTCGCCAGCGTGTTCGTGATGTTGTTTGTCGCCGTTGCCGAATGGCTGTTCTGGGACGAGTTCGGCGTGCGCTTCAACTTCATCGCCGTGGACTACCTGGTGTACTCCGATGAGGTACTGAACAACATCCTCGAGTCCTACCCCATCGGCCTGATTCTCGGCGTACTGGCACTGGTCGCGCTGGTAGTGACCCTGGCCATTGCCAAACCGTTGCGCCAGGCCCTGGATGCACCTTTGCCCAGTTGGCGTAAACGTCTTGCCAGCCTTGCTGGCCTGGCACTGCTGGCCGGCAGTTGCGCGCTGTTGATCAACCAGGACATGCCTCGCGGCCAGGGTGGCAATGCCTACGCCCGAGAACTTGCAAGCAACGGGCCGTACCAGTTCTTTGCCGCGTTTCGCAACAACGAACTGGACTATTCACAGTTCTACGGCAGCCTCAGCGAAAGCCAATCCACCCAGCTGATTCGCGCTGAACTGCAAGAGCCTAACGCGCGCTTCGACGATCAGGAGCCCATGGGCATTCGCCGGGAAATCACTGCCTCGGGTAGCCCGCGCACGCCGAATATCGTCCTGGTCACCATCGAAAGCCTGAGCGCCAAGTACCTGGGCAGCAACGGCGATACCCGCAACCTTACCCCCAACCTCGACGCACTGCGCAAGCAGAGCCTGTACTTCAACAACTTCTATGCCACCGGCACGCGCACCGACCGCGGCCTGGAGGCGATCACCCTGTCGATGCCGCCAACGCCCGGGCGTTCGATCGTCAAGCGCATCGGCCGTGAAAGCGGCTTCGCCAGCCTTGGCCAGCAACTGGCCGAAGTCGGCTATGACAGCGTGTTCGTCTACGGCGGGCGTGGCTATTTCGACAACATGAATGCGTTCTTCAGCGGCAACGGCTACCGCGTCGTCGACCAGAGCAGCGTCGCCGAAGCCGACATCAGCTTCAAGAATGCCTGGGGCATGTCCGATGAAGACCTGTACACCCAAGCGCTAAAACTGGCGGACGCCGACCACGACAACCAGGTGCCGTTCTTCCTGCAACTGATGACCACCTCCAACCATCGCCCCTACACCTACCCCGATGGCCGTATCGATATTCCGTCAGGCAACGGCCGCGATGGCGCGGTGAAGTACACCGACCATGCCATCGGGCGCTTTTGGCAACAGGCGCGCAGCAAACCCTGGTTCGACAACACCCTGTTCATCTTTGTCGCCGATCACACGGCCGGGAGTGCCGGCAAGGAGGACCTGCCGGTCAGCAACTATCAGATCCCGCTGTTCATCTACGCCCCGAAGCTGATCGAAGCGCGCGAGGAGTCAAAACTGGCCAGCCAGATCGACCTCGCACCGACCCTGCTGGGCCTGTTGAACATGAGCTACACCTCGACCTTCTTCGGTCGCGACCTGATGCTCGATGACCGCCTGCCACCGCGGGTGCTGATCGGCAACTACCAGCACCTGGGCCTGTTCAACGGCCAGGACCTGGCCATCCTCAGCCCGCGTGACGGCTTGCGCCGCCACAACCAGGCGCTGGGTGAAAGCCAGGAAGTGAACAGCAGCACCAGTGACCCGTTGATCCAGCGCGCAATCGCCTACTACCAGGTCGCCAGCTACGGCTTCACCCACCACCTGCTCGACTGGCTGCCCGCAGCCAACGAGCGCACAGCACTGAAGAACTGATCGAACCTCGCGGCATCAGGCTCTGGCAGCACGCCAGAGCTTGCCGATGACCGCCACCACCGCCAGTACCGCGGCGCCGGCAACGATACCGACGCCGGCGTTGAGCAAGGCGCCGGTCAAGGCGCCGCCGCGGCCTGCGCTGAAGGCTTCAATGGCATGGTGCAGCGGCGCCACGCCGTGCACCAGAATCCCGCCACCGACCAGAAACATCGCCGCCGTGCCGATCACCGACAGGCTTTTCATCATGTAAGGCGCCGCGCGCAGGATGCCGTTGCCGATCGCCTTGGCGGCGCTGGAAGCCTTCTGGGTCAGCCACAGGCCCAGGTCATCGAGCTTGACGATGCCGGCCACCAGGCCATAAACACCGATGGTCATGACAATGGCGATGCCCGAGAGCACGATGATCTGCTGGGTCAGCGGCGCATGGGCGACCGCGCCCAGGGTGATGGCGATGATCTCGGCCGAAAGGATGAAGTCGGTGCGCACCGCGCCCTTGATCTTGCCTTGCTCGAAGGCCACCAGGTCGACTGCCGGGTCCGCCACCGCCTCGGTCAGCGCCGCATGCTCGGCCTGGTCTTGCTCCTTGCTGTGGAGGAACTTGTGCGCGAGCTTTTCGAACCCTTCAAAGCACAGGAACGCGCCGCCGACCATCAGCAGCGGCGTCACCGCCCAGGGGATGAAGGCGCTGATCAACAGCGCCGCCGGGACCAGGATCAGTTTGTTGAGGAACGAGCCCTTGGCCACCGCCCAGACCACCGGGATTTCCCGCTCGGCGCGCACGCCGGTAACCTGCTGGGCATTGAGCGCCAGGTCGTCGCCCAGCACCCCTGCGGTCTTTTTTGCCGCGACCTTGGTCATTACCGAGACATCGTCGAGTACCGTGGCGATATCGTCGATCAATACCAGAAGACTGCTTCCTGCCATGTTTGCCTGATTCCAGCGGGTTGAGAGGGCCACAGTCTAGCTCAAAGTCGCCACCTTGAGCCGCTTGCGAACCCGGTGCTACCATGCGCAACCGCCCTCCCAGGCCCGGGTGCCGCCAGCGGCCAGACACGAGGAACAGCGTCAACCATGAGCAGCATTCGCGAGCGCAACAAAGAACTGATCCTGCGCGCGGCCAGTGAAGAGTTTGCCGACAAGGGCTTCGCTGCCACCAAGACCAGCGACATCGCGGCCAAGGCCGGCCTGCCCAAGCCCAACGTCTATTACTACTTCAAGTCCAAGGAAAACCTCTACCGCGAGGTCCTGGAAAGCATCATCGAACCGATCATGCAGGCGTCGACACCGTTCAATGCCGACGGCGATCCCAAAGAAGTGCTGAGCGCCTACATCCGCTCCAAGGTGCGCATCTCCCGCGATCTGCCGTTCGCCTCCAAGGTGTTCGCCAGCGAGATCATGCACGGCGCGCCGCACCTGAGCCCGAGCCAGGTCGAGCAGCTCAACGACCAGGCCCGGCACAACATCGAGTGCATCCAGGCGTGGATCGACCGCGGCCAGATCGCCCCGCTCGACCCGCACCACCTGATGTTCAGCATCTGGGCCGCGACCCAGACCTACGCCGACTTCGACTGGCAGATCTCGGTGGTCACCGGCAAGGCCAAGCTCGATGACAGCGATTATGAAGCGGCGGCGCAGACCATCATTCGTTTGGTGCTCAAGGGCTGTGAGCCGGACGCTTAGGCAAATTTGCCGAGATCCCTGTGGGAGCTGGCTTGCCAGCGATGAGGCCAGCGAGCGCTTTGCGCTCGATCGCTGGCAAGCCAGCTCCCACAGGTTCCGCGATAGGCCTTAAGCCGCTACACCGGCATCCGCCGTCAACCCCGCCTCCTCGATCGCACTGATCGCGCACTGCTCGTCGATATCCGACGTATCGCCACTGATACCGATCGCTCCCAGCACCACGCCTTGCTGATTACGAATCAGCACCCCACCCGGCGCCGGCACCACCGGGCTTTGACCCAGGCCATTGAGCGCGGCGAAGAACGCCGGGCGCTGTTGCGCGTCCAGCGCCAGCAGGCGCGAGCCCTTGCCCAGGGCAATTGCGCCCCAGGCCTTGCCCATCGCCACTTGCGGGCGCAGCAGGCTGGCGCCGTCTTCACGCTGCAGGGCCAGCAGGTGACCGCCGCTGTCCAGCACCGCCACGGTCAGCGGCGCGGAGGAGATCTTGCGCCCGGCCACCAGCGCAGCGTTCACCAGGCTGACAGCGACTTTCAGGGTCAAAGCGTTCATGGAAAGGTCCTCTTGTTGTTAGAAGCCCGAGGGCAGGTGTAAAAATCAATAGAACAAATAGAACACAATAGCGAATATTTTTGTATACAATAATTTCGACGCGATGAACCAATTCTGACGAAACGCCATTTTTAAAGGCTTCCCGACGAAAGCGCCGATCGCCGATGAAAATGGATTGACCAGAGTCGCCTGGCGTGAATACACTCTGGTGAAAAGCCATTTGTATACAATTACAAAATCAAAGAGGCACAAAACCATGAGCAAAATGAGAGCAATTGATGCAGCCGTTCTGGTGATGCGCCGCGAAGGTGTGGAAACCGCGTTTGGCATTCCGGGTGCAGCCATCAACCCCCTGTACTCGGCCCTGAAGAAAGTCGGCGGTATCGATCACGTCCTCGCTCGTCACGTTGAAGGCGCCTCGCACATGGCCGAGGGTTACACCCGCACCAAGGCCGGCAACATCGGCGTGTGCATCGGCACCTCCGGCCCTGCCGGCACCGACATGGTCACCGGCCTGTACAGTGCCTCGGCCGACTCCATCCCGATCCTGTGCATCACCGGCCAAGCGCCGCGTGCCCGCATGCACAAGGAAGATTTCCAGGCCGTCGACATCACCAGCATCGTCAAGCCGGTGACCAAGTGGGCGACCACCGTTCTGGAACCCGGCCAGGTGCCATATGCGTTCCAGAAAGCCTTCTATGAAATGCGCTCCGGCCGCCCAGGCCCGGTGCTGATCGACCTGCCGTTCGACGTGCAGATGGCCGAGATCGAATTCGACATCGATGCCTACCAGCCGCTGCCGGTGCAAAAGCCTGCGGCCAACCGTGTCCAGGTCGAGAAAGCCCTGGCCATGCTCGACACTGCCGAGCGTCCATTGCTGGTTGCCGGTGGCGGCATCATCAACGCCGATGCCTGCGACAAGCTGGTGGAATTCGCCGAGCTGACCGGCATCCCGGTGATCCCGACCCTGATGGGCTGGGGCATCATCCCTGACGATCACCCGCTGATGGTCGGCATGGTCGGCCTGCAGACCTCGCACCGCTACGGCAACGCCACTATGCTCAAGTCCGACGTGGTGCTGGGTATCGGCAACCGTTGGGCCAACCGTCACACCGGCTCCGTTGACGTCTACACCGAAGGCCGCCGCTTCATTCACGTCGACATCGAGCCGACCCAGATTGGCCGCGTGTTCACCCCGGACCTGGGTATCGTTTCCGACGCTGGCGCCGCCCTGGACGTGTTCCTGGAAGTGGCCCGCGAGTGGAAAGCCGCCGGCAAGCTCAAGGACCGCAGCGCCTGGCTCGAAGACTGCCAGCAGCGCAAGTCGAGCCTGCAGCGCAAGACCCACTTCGACAACGTGCCGGTCAAGCCGCAGCGCGTTTACCAGGAAATGAACCAGGTGTTCGGCAAGGACACCTGCTACGTCAGCACCATCGGTCTGTCGCAGATCGCCGGCGCACAGTTCCTCCACGTCTACAAGCCGCGCCACTGGATCAACTGCGGCCAGGCCGGCCCGCTGGGCTGGACCATTCCTGCGGCGCTGGGCGTGGTCAAGGCCGACCCGACTCGCAAGGTCGTGGCACTGTCGGGCGACTATGACTTCCAGTTCATGATCGAAGAGCTGGCAGTGGGCGCGCAGTTCAACCTGCCCTACGTCCACGTGCTGGTGAACAACTCCTACCTGGGCCTGATCCGCCAGGCCCAGCGCGGCTTCGAGATGGATTACTGTGTGCAGCTGGCGTTCGAGAACGTCAACGCGCCGGAACTCAACGGTTATGGCGTCGATCACGTCGCCGTGGTCGAAGGCCTGGGCTGCAAGGCCCTGCGCGTGACCGAGCCTGGCGAGATCGCCCCGGCCCTGCTCAAGGCGCAAAAGCTGGCTGAAGAGTTCCGGGTACCGGTGGTGGTCGAGGTTATCCTCGAGCGCGTGACCAACATTTCCATGGGCACCGAAATCAACGCGGTCAACGAATTCGAAGACCTGGCCCTGGTCGGCAACGACGCGCCAACCGCGATTTCCCTGCTCGACTGATCGCTGCGAAGGCCCTGCTGCCGGGTGCACAGGGCCCCTTTTTGCAAGGAGACAACCATGCCACGTTTCGCCGCCAACCTGTCCATGCTGTTCACCGAGCAGGACTTCCTCGCCCGTTTCAAGGCTGCTGCCGACGCCGGCTTCAGCGGTGTCGAGTACCTGTTCCCGTACGACTTCAGCTCGGCTGAAATCAAGCAGCAGCTCGATGCCCACGGCCTGACCCAGGTGCTGTTCAACCTGCCGGCCGGCGACTGGGCCAAGGGTGATCGCGGCATCGCCTGCGACCCGGCCCGTGTCGAGGAATTCCGCGCCGGTGTCGATCTGGCCATCGCCTACGCCCAGGTGCTGGGCAACACCCAGGTCAACTGCCTGGCCGGCATCCGTCCACAAGGCCCGGACTGCGCCACGGTGCGCAAGACCTTCGTCGACAACCTCAAGTTTGCCGCCGACAAGCTGCAGGCCGCCGGGATCAAGCTGGTCATGGAAATGATCAACACCCGCGACATCCCGGGCTTCTACCTGAACACCACCAAACAGGCGCTTGAGATCCAGGCCGAGGTGGCGAGCAGCAACCTGTACCTGCAATACGACATCTACCACATGCAGATCATGGAGGGCGATCTTGCCCGTACCGTGGAAAGCAACCTGGCCAAGATCAACCACATCCAGCTGGCCGACAACCCCGGCCGCAACGAGCCGGGCACTGGCGAGATCAACTATCGCTTCCTCTTCGAACACCTGGACCGTATCGGCTACCAGGGCTGGGTGGGCTGCGAATACAAGCCGCTGACCACCACCGAAGCGGGCCTTGGCTGGCTGAAGACCCATAACGCGATCTGACGCACTGACGGGCTTCGAAAATCCCTGTGGGAGCTGGCTTGCCAGCGATGAGGCCCTCACAGCTACACCGCATTGTTCCCATCGCTGGCAAGCCAGCTCCCACAGGGGCCCGGCCCGCCAGCCGAGATTGAATAATTACAAGAGGCAATTCTCATGGCTAAAATCGGATTTATCGGCACCGGCATCATGGGCCGCCCAATGGCGCAGAACCTGCAAAAAGCCGGTCACAGCCTGTTCCTCTCGACCCACCACGACGCCGCGCCTGCCGACCTGGTCGCCGCCGGCGCCGTAGCCCTGGCCAACCCGAAAGAAGTGGCCCAGGAAGCTGAATTCATCATCGTCATGGTCCCCGATACCCCGCAGGTTGAAGCGGTGCTGTTCGGCGACAACGGCGTGGCCCAGGGCGTCGGCCCGAACAAGGTGGTGATCGACATGAGCTCGATCTCGCCAACCGCCACCAAAGCCTTTGCCGAGAAGATCAAGGCCACCGGCGCCACCTACCTCGACGCGCCGGTGTCCGGCGGTGAAGTCGGTGCCAAGGCCGCGACCCTGAGCATCATGGTCGGCGGCTGCCCGAACGCCTTCGAACGCGCCCTGCCGCTGTTCCAGGTCATGGGCAAGAACATCACCCGCGTCGGCGGCAGCGGCGACGGCCAGACCGCCAAGGTCGCCAACCAGATCATCGTCGCCCTGAACATCCAGGCGGTGGCCGAAGCGCTGCTGTTCGCCGCCAAGAACGGCGCCGATCCTGCCAAGGTGCGTGAAGCACTGATGGGCGGCTTCGCTTCGTCGAAAATCCTCGAAGTGCACGGCGAGCGCATGATCAAGGGCACCTTCGACCCGGGCTTCCGTATCAGCCTGCACCAGAAAGACCTGAACCTGGCCCTGCAAGGTGCCAAGGAACTGAACATCAACCTGCCCAACACCGCCAACGCCCAGCAAGTGTTCAGCACCTGCGCGGCCATCGGCGGCGCCAACTGGGACCACTCGGCGCTGATCAAGGGCCTTGAGCACATGGCCAACTTCTCGATCCGCGGTGAAGAGTAAGAGGCCAGTTGCAAGCTTCAAGCTGCAAGTAAAAGCAGGCCGCGCGTCGATCCGCTTTCTCTTGCGGCTTGGAGCTTGAAGCTTGCCGCTTTCAGCGCCCCTGGGTCGGCCTGCACGGAGGCGGGCCCAGGGGCGTTTTTGATTTTGAAAAACAATAAGATTGGAGCCTGCCATGTCGGTCGATCCGCAACACTTTCTGCGCGAGCTGTTCGCCACGGCCATCGATGCCGCGCATCCCCGCCAGGTCCTTGAAGCCCACCTGCCCAGCGACCGCAGCGGTCGCGTCATCGTCATCGGCGCCGGCAAGGCTGCCGCGGCCATGGCTGAAGTCGTCGAGCGCGCCTGGAAGGGCCCGGTTTCCGGCCTGGTGGTTACCCGCTACGGCCATGGCGCCAGCTGCTCGAAAATCGAAGTGGTCGAAGCCGCCCACCCGGTCCCGGATGCCGCCGGCCTGGCCGTGGCCAAGCGGGTACTGGAAATGGTCAGCAACCTCACGGCTGACGACCGGGTGATTTTCCTGCTCTCCGGCGGTGGTTCGGCGCTGCTGGCGCTGCCGGCCGAAGGCCTGACCCTGGCCGACAAGCAACAGATCAACAAGGCCCTGCTCAAATCCGGCGCCACCATCGGCGAGATGAACTGCGTGCGCAAGCACCTCTCGGCGATCAAGGGCGGGCGCCTGGCCAAGGCCTGCTGGCCGGCCACCGTCTATACCTATGCGATTTCCGATGTACCCGGGGATCTGGCCACGGTCATCGCCTCCGGCCCCACCGTGGCCGACCCGAGCACCTCGGCCGAAGCCCTGGCGATCCTCAAGCGCTACAACATCGAAGCGCCTGCTGCGGTCACCGCCTGGCTCAACAACCCGGCCTCCGAGACCGTCAAGGCCGACGACCCGGCCCTGGCCCGCAGCCACTTCCAGCTGATCGCCCGGCCCCAGCAGTCGCTGGAAGCGGCAGCGGTCAAAGCCCGCCAGGCCGGCTTCAGCCCGCTGATCCTTGGCGACCTCGAAGGCGAGTCGCGCGAGGTGGCCAAGGTCCATGCCGGCATCGCCCGGCAGATCGTCCAGCACGGCCAGCCGCTGTCGCCACCCTGCGTGATCCTCTCCGGTGGCGAAACCACCGTGACCGTGCGCGGCAATGGCCGTGGCGGGCGCAACGCCGAGTTTTTGCTGAGCCTGACCGAAAGCCTCAAGGGCCTGCGCGGGGTCTATGCCCTGGCCGGTGACACCGATGGCATCGACGGCTCCGAAGACAACGCCGGCGCACTGATGACCCCGGACAGCTACGCCCGCGCCGCGGCCCTGGGCCTGTCGGCCAGTGACGAGCTGGACAACAACAATGGCTACGGCTACTTCGCCGCGCTCGATGACTTGATCGTTACCGAGCCGACGCGGACCAACGTCAACGATTTTCGCGCCATCCTGATTCTCGAGAGTGCCTGACATGACGCCTGATAAAAAAGTCAAAATCCTTGCCACCCTCGGTCCTGCGATCAAGGGCATCGATGACATCCGCCAACTGGTCGAGGCCGGGGTGAACATCTTTCGCCTGAACTTCAGCCACGGCGAGCACGAAGACCACGCCCTGCGCTACCAGTGGATCCGCGAGGTGGAGAGCCAGCTCAACTACCCGCTGGGCATCCTCATGGACCTGCAGGGGCCTAAACTGCGCGTCGGCCGTTTTGCCGAGGGCAAGGTCCAGTTGCAACGCGGCCAGGCCCTGCGCCTGGACCTGGACAGCACCCCGGGTACGCTTGAGCGGGTCAACCTGCCGCACCCGGAAATCATCGCTGCGCTGGAGCCGGGCATGGACCTGCTGCTCGACGACGGCAAGCTGCGCCTGCGGGTGACCGCCAAGCACAGCGACGCGATCGAGACCGAAGTGCTCAACGGCGGCGAGTTGTCCGACCGCAAGGGCGTCAACGTGCCGCAAGCGGTACTCGACCTCAGCCCGCTGACCGCCAAGGACCGCCGCGACCTGAGCTTCGGCCTGGAGCTGGGCGTGGACTGGGTGGCGCTGTCGTTCGTGCAGCGCCCGGAAGACATCGTCGAAGCGCGCCAGCTGATCGGTGACCGCGCCTACCTGATGGCCAAGATCGAAAAGCCCTCGGCGGTGACCCAACTGCGCGCCATTGCCGAGCTCAGCGACGCGATCATGGTTGCCCGTGGCGACCTGGGCGTGGAAGTGCCGGCTGAAAGCGTGCCGCAGATCCAGAAGAGCATCATCAACACCTGCCGCGAACTGGGTAAACCGGTGGTGGTGGCCACACAGATGCTCGAATCGATGCGCTTCTCCCCGGCCCCGACCCGCGCCGAAGTCACCGACGTCGCCAACGCCGTGGCCGAAGGCGCCGATGCGGTGATGCTCTCGGCCGAGACCGCTTCGGGCGACTACCCGCTGGAAGCGGTACAGATGATGAGCAAGATCATCCGCCAGGTGGAGAACGGCCCGGACTACCAGGCGCAACTCGACGTCGGCCGGCCGAAAGCCGAGGCCACCGTGTCGGATGCCATCAGCTGTGCGATCCGCCGCATCAGCGGCATCCTGCCGGTGGCGGTGCTGGTCAACTACAGCGAATCGGGGGCTTCGACCCTGCGCGCTGCGCGCGAGCGGCCACGGGCGCCGATCCTCAACCTGACGCCCAACCTGTCCACCGCCCGGCGCCTGAGCGTGGCCTGGGGTGTGCATTCGGTGGTCAACGATCGCTTGCGTCAGGTCGACGAGATCTGCTCCACCGCCCTGGAGATCGCCCAGGCCCAGGGCATGGCCAGCCGCGGCGACACGCTGTTGATCACTGCCGGTGTGCCTTTTGGCAAGCCGGGGTCGACTAACACGCTGCGGATCGAGACCTTGATCTGAGGTAGACCGCTCCCACAGGTTTGTGGGAGCTGGCTTGACCCGCGATGAATGCAACACAAACCCCAGGTGGGACAACCCGGCCCAAAGAGGCTCCCCACTCCACATCAACCCAGACTGCCCCCATGTACACCAAGAATTTCGTCAACCCGTGCCCCGACTGGGCCACTGCCTTGCTCAACGGCTTCAGCCAGGTGCTGCTGCAGCGCAATCCGCTGTGTGGCCTGTGCTGCCTGCTGGCTATCACCCTGACCGCGCCCGACCTGGTCGGCGGCGCGCTGCTCGGGGCCCTCGCCGGGCTGCTGACTGCCCAGCGCCGTGGCTACAACCGCACTGACCGCCAGGCCGGCCTGTACAGCTACAACGGCGTGCTGATTGGTCTGCTGATCAGCTATGCCCTGCCCTGGTCGGCGATTCTGCCGCCACTGATCATCGCCGCTGGCGGCCTGAGCAGCATGCTCGTGCACCAGTGGCTCAAGCGCGGCCCCAGGCAACTGCTGCCTGCCTATACCGCGCCGTTCGTGTTGCTCGGCTGGGCCGCCCTGGCCATGGCCGAACCCGCCAGCGCCACCAGCACCAGTGTCGAGGCCAACCCGCTGTTCGCCCTGGCCCGCGGCCTTGGGCAGATCTTCTTGCTCGACCAGCCGCTGGCCGGCGTGCTGATCGCCCTCGGCCTGCTGATCTCCAATCGCTACGCCGCCGTCTGGGCCCTGCTCGGCTCGGCCATCGGCGGCAGCGTGGCGTTGATCGGTGGCGAGGCCACGGCGGCCTACAACGGCCTGTTCGGTTTCAATGCCGCCCTCGCCGCCCTGGCCTTCAGCCAGGAACGCCAGCGGCCCTGGCTGCCGCTGCTGGCCATCGTCCTGGCAATTGCCCTGCAACCAGCGGTGAGCCTGCTGCCGGTCGCCGGCCTGACCGCGCCGTTCATTCTCGCCTGCTGGCTGCTGCACGCCGGTGGCCGCCTGCTGCGCTTGCCGGCATCCCACAGCCGGCGTCGCTTGCACAGCTGAGGTGCAGCCCCTAGGCTCTGCCCATCTGCCTTTGGAACGAGCCTATGGACACCCCTTCGAGCTGGCGCGAGCGGCTCTACGTCATCGTCTTTCAAACCGACACCACGGCCGGCCGGCGCTTCGACAAGATCCTCCTGCTGATCATTCTCGCCAGCCTGGTAACGGTGATCCTCGACAGCATCGACGAGGTGCACCAGGGTTATGCCGGGTTGCTGGCGGCCGTCGAGTGGGGCTTTACCGCGATCTTTCTGGTCGAGTACCTGATCCGCTTGTATTGCTCGCCCAAGCCCTTGCGCTACGCCTTCAGTTTTTATGGCCTGGTCGACCTGCTGGCGATCGTCCCGGGGATCATCGCCCTGTACTACAGCGACGCCCAATACCTGCTGATCATCCGCGTCGTACGTATGCTGCGGATCTTTCGCGTGCTCAAGCTCAGCCCCTACCTCAAGCAGGCCCATTACCTGCTCGCGGCGCTGCGCGGCAGCAAGCAGAAGATCATCGTGTTCCTGCTCAGCGTCTCGACCCTGGTCACCGTGTTCGGCACCCTGATGTATGTGGTCGAAGGTCCCGAGCATGGCTTTACCAGCATCCCCAAGGGCATCTACTGGGCGATCGTCACCCTGACCACGGTCGGCTTTGGCGACATCGTGCCAAAAACCCCGCTGGGCCAGGTGTTGTCGTCGATGGTGATGATCACCGGTTACTCGATCATCGCCGTGCCCACCGGGATTTTCACCGCCGAGCTTGCCAACGCCATGCGCGGCGAACAGCTACAGCACGACTGCCCGGTGTGCCGGAAAAACAGCCACGAGCACGGCGCGGCGTTCTGCTCGCGCTGCGGCAATGCGCTGTTTAAAAAAATGGAATAAGCAAAGCACTTTTTAATCTTTTAGCGCCTAAAGCCCAACCGTTATAGTCGCTGGCATAATGCCTTTAACGCTAACTCGAACAAGGAATGCGCAGTGAAAAAACTCTTCAGTGCCTCGCTTCTGGCCGCAAGCCTCGCCTTCGGCTCCGTGGCCCAGGCTGCTCCGGCGCCGCTGCTGAACGTCTCGTACGACGTGATGCGCGACTTCTACAAGGATTACAACGCCGCGTTCCAGAAGCACTGGGAAGCCGAGCACAAAGAGAAGATCACCGTGCAGATGTCGTTCGGTGGCTCGAGCAAGCAGGCCCGTTCGGTAATCGACGGCCTGCCGGCTGACGTCATCACCATGAACATGGCCACCGACATCAATGCCCTGGCCGACAACGGCAAGCTGGTGCCGGACAACTGGGTCACGCGCCTGCCGAACAACAGCGCGCCGTTCACCTCGGCCACTGTGTTCATCGTGCGCAAGGGCAACCCCAAGGCCCTGAAAGACTGGCCCGACCTGCTCAAAGACGGCGTCCAGGTCATTGTGCCAAACCCGAAAACCTCCGGTAACGGCCGCTACACCTACCTCTCGGCCTGGGGCTATGTGCTGAAGAACGGCGGTGACGAGAACAAGGCCAAGGACTTTGTCGGCAAGCTGTTCAAGCAGGCGCCAGTGCTCGATACCGGTGGCCGCGCCGCCACCACCACCTTCATGACCAACCAGATCGGCGACGTGCTGGTGACCTTCGAGAACGAAGCCGAGATGATCGCCCGCGAGTTCGGTCGTGACCAGTTCGAAGTCATCTACCCAAGCGTCTCGGCCGAAGCCGAGCCACCGGTGAGTGTGGTCGACAAGGTGGTCGAGAAGAAAGGCAGCCGCGCCACCGCCGAGGCCTACCTGAAATACCTGTGGTCGCCCGAGGCCCAGGAAATCGCCGCCAACAACTACCTGCGTCCGCGTGATCCAGCGGTGCTGGCTAAGTACACCGACCGCTTCCCGAAAGTCGACTTCCTCTCGGTCGAGAAGACCTTCGGTGACTGGCGCACCGTGCAGAGAACCCACTTCAACGATGGCGGGATTTTCGACCAGATCTACACCGGGCAGTAATGGCCTCATCGCGGGTCAGTCGAGGTGACGCCTCGACTTGACCCGCGATTGCTTCACCCCCTATCGAACTTACCCTCCCATTTGCTGATCAGTTCATTGACTACCCTTTCCGTCATCCACGGCTCAAGGAGTGCCCAGTGACCCGATCTTTACTCACCTTGCTGTTCAGTTGCCTGTTGAGCAGCCAGCTGTTCGCCGCCGAACCTTCGCCCGCCGCACCAACACCTGAACCTGAACCCGTGGTCCAGGGCGGCCTGCTCGGCGCCATTGCCGATGGCCTGGACGATGTCAGCTCGGAACTGAATGTCGACAGCCACCTGTTCGACAGCTGGCGCCTGCGCGCCGACCGCGCCGCCAATGAAGTCGATCAACTGGTCAACCGCCACGCCGGTCGCGATGGCCTCGACCTGCTGGGCGATTTCGCCCTGCTGAGCATCACCTGGCTGGTCGCCTTCGCGGTGCTCACCAACCTCGGCCGCCTGCTGGCCCATCGCAGCAACAACAGCCGCCCGCTGCGCCAACGCCCGCGCCTGCAGAAACTGCTCGGCTACCTGCTGCCCTATACCCTGCCGGCCCTGGCCAGCCTGCCGACCACGCTGTACGTCAGCCACTATCTGGAGCCGTCGGTAGGCCGCGCCCTGGGCCTGAGCCTGGCCTATGCCACCAGCAGCGGTATCTTCTCGACCTCGATCATCCTGTGCCTGATCACCCTGTTCGACACCGGCCACAAGCGCGCGGCGGTGCGCATCATTCGCCAGCTGGCGCCTCGGCCGCTGTTCATGATCGGCTTTCTGGCGGCCTGGAGCGATGCCCTGACCAGCCCGCAGATCGCCCGGCAACTGGGCGGCAACATCACCAGCAGCGTGGCGGTAATCACCGGCCTGCTGGCGACCCTGGCGTTCGCCGTCCTGGTGATTCGCCTGCGCCGCCCGGTGGCGCACCTGATCCGCAACCGCGCGCTCAAGGAGCGCTTGCAGCACCGCGCCGTGCAGGAAACCCTGCGGATCTTTTCCTGGCTCTGGTACCTGCCGATCCTGATGATGATCCTGGTCTCGGCCATCACCCTGATCGGCGCCGGCGAAGAGAGCCAGAAGGCCCTGCAAAACGCTTTGCTGACCACCATTTTGCTGATCGCCACGCTGTTTCTCAGCACCACCTTGCAGCACCTGTTCAAGGCCCACGACATCGAACCCGGGCAACGCCTGCGTCCGTACAAGGAACTGCTGCGCAACCTTGCCCACGCGCTGCTGCGCATCGCCATGGCAGTGGCCTTCATCGAGCTGCTGGGGCGCATCTGGGGCTTTTCGGTGCTCGATTTTGCCCTGCGCAACAGCCTGGGCCGGGCGATCAGTGATTCACTGAGCAGCATCGGCCTGATCCTGCTGGTCACCTGGCTGCTGTGGGTGGTGATCGACACGGCGATCCAGGAAGCCCTCAAGCCCACGGTCGGGCGGCGCTCGTCGCGCCAGCCGAGCACCCGGGTGCGGACCATCCTGCCGATGCTGCGCAATGCCATCAAGATCATCCTGGTGGTGATCTGCACCATCACCACCATGGCCAATCTGGGCATCAACGTCGCGCCCTTGCTGGCCGGCGCCGGGGTGGTCGGCCTGGCGATCGGTTTCGGCTCCCAGCAACTGGTGCAGGACGTGATCACCGGGCTGTTCATCCTCATCGAAGACACCATCGCCATCGGCGACTGGGTGGTGCTCGATTCCGGGCATGCCGGCACGGTCGAGAGCCTGACCATCCGCACCTTGCGCCTGCGTGATGGCAAGGGCTTCGTGCACTCGGTACCGTTCGGCCAGATCAAGGCGGTCACCAACCAGTCACGGCAGTTCGCCTATGCGTTCTTCTCGGTGCAGTTCAGCTACCAGACCGACGTCGACAGCGCGCTGAAACTGATCCGCGAAGTCGGCCAGTCGATCAGCGAAGACCCGCTGCTGCGCCACAGCCTGCAAGGGCCGCTGCAGGTGTTCGGGGTCGACAGCATGAACCTCAACGGCATCACTTTGACCGCGCAGTTTCGCACCAGCTCCGGCGGGCAATATGCGGTCAATCGCGCCTTCAACGAACGGCTGAAAAAGCGCGTCGACCAGACCGACGACGTGAGCTTTGCGCAATACAATCCGCCACCGCAAAAAGTCGCTGAAGAACCGGCCTGATTGCTTTAACCCCAGCGGCCATCGGTGCTAAAGTCGCGGCCATGAACCGCGCCCCCTCCGACCGCCCGCTGATTGCCTGGACCATGTACTTCTGTGTCCTGTTCAATCTGTTCGCCTGCGGTATCGGTCACGGGCAGATGATGGGCCTGCAACTCAACGGTATCGGCGGCGCCTATTGCTCGGCCATGGGCAGCGCCGGGCCGACGCTGAAAAGCGATTTCGGCGATCAGACGGTGGCCGGCTGGGACAGCATGCAGACCTGCCCGGTGTGCGCTGCCGCCGTGGTCTGCCTGGGCCTGGTGCTGGTCATCGGCTGGCTGCTGGCGGTTACCCGGGTACGTCGCTATCACCGTGAACTGCGCAGCAAAGCGCCGCCGCGATATTGCTGGCCGGCCGCCAACCCCCGCGCCTCCCCACTTCTGGCTTGAACCTCCTGGCAGCCGCTTGGGCTGCCCGAAACCGGCCGTTTTTTGCTGTGCCTGCCTGACAGGTGCAGGCGGCCGCTGGCTCAATTTCCAGAGTGTGATTCATGCCCTACTCCTATCGCCTTTACGGTTGCGCGGCGCTGCTGTGCGCGTTGCCCTTCCACGCTGTGGCCGAGGCGCCGCTGACCCTGCCCGACCTGCGTATCAACAGCCGCGCCGACGCCGAAGACGGCGTGCTGCTCGACACCCCGTCGCAAACCGCTTCGCGCCTTGGCCTCACCCCGCGGGAAACCCCGGCCTCGGTGAGCATCGTCAACCGCCAGCAGATCGAGCAACGCGGCGCGCAGACCACCCAGGACGCGCTTAACGGCGTGCCCGGCATGACCGCCGCCTCACCACCGGGTTCGGCAGGCTCGGTGGCTTACCGGGGGTTTTCCGGGGGGCAGATCACCCAGCTGTTCAACGGCATCAGCGTGCAGTACGACTCGGTTGCCGCGCGCCCGGTCGACAGCTGGATCTATGACCGCGTCGAAGCCGTCGGCGGGCCGTCGAGCTTCCTGTTTGGCGCTGGCGCCGTCGGCGGCTCGATCAACTACATCAGCAAACTGGCCAGCCGCGACGAGAACTTCAACGAAGGCAGGATCAAGTACGGCTCCTACGACAGCAGCGAGACCTCGTTCGGCTTCAACCATGCGCTCAACGACGGCGATGGCATCCGCAACTACGCACGCCTGGATTTCAGCCACAGCAAGAGCAACGGCTATGTCGATCGCGAAGAGCGCGATGCCTGGACCGTGGCGTTCTCGCTGCTCACCGACATCAACGACCAGCTGTCCCACACCCTGGCCGTGGAGTACCAGAACGAAACGGTCGACAGCCCCTATTGGGGCAGCCCGGTGCTCAACCCGCTGGGCGGCGAAATGAAGGTCGACGAGAGCCGCCGCTTCGAAAACTACAACGTCGAGGACGGCCGCTACGAGCAGCGCGTTCGCTGGCTGCGCTCAATCACCGAGTACCGCTTCAACGACAACACCTCGCTGCGCAACACCCTCTACCACTACAACACCGAGCGTGATTTTCGTAACCTCGAAACCTACGCCTACAATGCCGACAACAGCCGGGTCAACCGCTCCAACGCGCTGCTGCAACGCCATGACCAGGAGCTCAACGGCAACCGCTTCGAATTGCTGCACGAGGGCCAGTTGTTCGGCCTCAACAGCCAGTGGTCGGCGGGCCTGGACTACAGCCACAACGTGCAGATGACCTACCCGCGCTCGATCACCGGTATTTTCGACAGTGTCGATCCGGCCAGCTTCGAACCCGGGCATTTCTATGACCTGAAGGGCATGGTCCCGGGCTTTCAGAAGAACCGCGAGAACACCGTCGACACCTGGGCGGCGTTCGTCGAGAACCGCCTGCAACTGACCGAGCGCCTGTCGCTGCTGACCGGTTTGCGCTATGACCATATCGACCTCGATGTGCACAACTACCGCACGGTCGATGCCAACAACCCGCTGGACTTCCAGCGCAGCTACGAGCCCACCACCGGGCGCATCGGCCTGGTCTACGAGCTGACCCCGGCGGCCAACGTCTATGTGCAGTACAGCACCGCCGCCGACCCGCCCTCGGGCATGCTCAGCACAGCCAGTTTTGCCACCGTACGCGACTTCGACCTGAGCACCGGCAAGCAGCTGGAAGTGGGCAGCAAGTTCAGCTTCCTCGATGGCCGCGGCGCCGCCACCGTTGCCGCCTACCAGATCGAGCGCAAGAACCTCGCCACCGCCGATGCCGCCAACCCCAGCGTCACCCAGCCGGTGGGCAAGCAGACCTCACGCGGGGTAGAAGTGGCCGCCTCGCTGCACGTCACACCGAAGCTGTTGGCCGAGGGCAACTTTGCCTACGTCGACGCCCAGTACGACGAGTTCAACGAGAACGTCGGCGGTCGCTCGATCTCGCGCAAGGGCAATACCCCGACCAACATCCCCGAGCGGGTCGCCAACCTGTGGCTGACCTACGACATCGACCCGAGCTGGCAAATCGGTGCCGACAGCCGCTACGTGTCTTCGGTGTATGCCGACGCAGCCAACACCCGCTACGCGCCGGCCTACACGATCTTCGGTGCCTTCGTCGGTTTCAAGGTCGATGACGACACGCGCATCACGGCCCGGGTGCGCAACCTGACCGACGAGGTGTATGCCCGCTGGACCTCCTCGAGCATGCTCTACCTCGGTGCCCCGCGCACCCTGGAGCTGGCCGTGCAGACGCGCTTCTAGGACGCCGCCGATGAAACGTTACCTGTACCTGTGGCACCGCTGGCTGGGCATCGGCTTATGCCTGTTCATGGCCCTGTGGTTCTTCTCGGGGATGGTCATGCTGTATGTCGGCTACCCCAAGCTGACCCCGCGCGAGCACTACGCTCACCTGCCGCAGTTGCGCGTTCAGGATTGCTGCGTCGACCTCGGCACTGCCCTGCGCAGTGCCGATGCCGGGCGCACCCCGGCCAGCATCCGCCTGAGCACGGTGGCCGGCACGCCGCGCTACCTGTTCAGCTATCCAGGCCGGGCCAGCGTGGCGGTGGACGCCCGCACGGGCCAGCGCCTGCAGGCGATCGATCGCGAACAGGCCCTGGCCAGTGCGCATCAATACGATCCGCAGGCAACAGCCCGTTATGCCGGGGTGGTGACCGAAGACCTGTGGAGCCACTCGCGCGCCCTCGACGCCGAGCGCCCGCTGCAGCGGGTGCAGCTCGACGATGGCGCACGCACCCTGCTGTACATCTGCGGCCATACCGGCGAAGTGGTGCGCGATGCCAGCGCCCTGGAGCGCGGCTGGAACCTGGTCGGCGCCTGGCTGCACTGGCTGTATCCATTACGCGGCATTGGCGTCGACGGCCTGTGGAGCAACCTGGTGATCAGCCTGTCGCTGGCCGGCACGCTGATGGCGTTGCTTGGCGCGGTGATCGGGATCCTGCGCTGGCGCCTGCGCAAGCCCTACCGCAGTGGCTCGCGTTCGCCCTACCGGGGCTTTGCCCGCTGGCACCATATTGGCGGCTTGCTGTTTGGCGTGCTGGCGATTACCTGGATTTTCAGTGGCTTGATGTCGATGAACCCGTGGCGGCTGTTCAGCAGCTCAATGCCGTTGAATGTTGCGGCCTATCAAGGCGGGCCGTTGACCGCGGCGGCTTTTCCGCTGTCGGCCTCTGAGGCGCTGGCGCGGTTCGAGCAGCAAGGTTTCAAGGCCCGTGAGCTGGAATGGCGCTTGATTGCGGGTGCGGGGTACCTGGTCGGTCATGATGGCGCCGGGCGCACGCGGGTGCTGTCGATGGCCGACGGCCAGGTGCTCGAACGCCTGCCGCGGGAGGTGCTGGAGCGCGCCGCACAAGCGATCCTGCCCCAGGGCCAGATGTACAGCGAGCAGCTTGAAGCCTACGACTTCTACTACTACGCCCGGGCCGAGCAAAGCATGCTCGGCCACCTGGAAAAGCGCTTGCCAGTGTTGCGCGTACGCTTTGCAGACCCGCAACAGACCTGGCTGCACCTGGACCTGTACACCGGCGAGGTGCTGGGTGTACTGGACCAGCCGCGGCGCGTGTCGCGCTGGTTGTTCTCGTTGCTGCACAGCTGGGACTGGCTACCGCTGTTGCAACGGCGGCCATTGTGGGATGCCTGGATGATCGCCTTCAGCCTGGGCGGGCTGGTGCTCAGTGTCAGCGGTGTGGTGCTGGGCTGGCGGCGCTTAGCCAAGTAGGAGCGGGCTTGCCCCGCGATAGCATTCTGTCCGCCACATCGCATCGCGGGCAAGCCCGCTCCTACACAAGGGCCCTGAACACCAGCGCCTTCAAGCCACCCGCCGGATCGCTGTCGGGAAACTCCGGCGGGTTGGCCAGGCGTTCGACAAAGCTCAGCTCCGGTGCTTGCTCAGCCATGCCTTCGATGAGAAAGTCCGGGCCAACGGCCGGGTCGTTGACGCAGGCCAGCACCGTGCCGCCGGCGTTCAACAACTCCGGCAGGCGCCGCAGGATCTTGCGGTAGTCCTGGGTCAGGACAAAGCTGCCCTTCTGGAAGCTTGGCGGGTCGATGATGATCAAGTCATAGGGCCCGGACTTGCGCACCTTGCCCCACGACTTGAACAGCTCATGGCCAAGAAAACTCACCTTGCCCAGGTCATGGCCGTTGAGCCGATGGTTATCGCGCCCGCGGCTCAATGCCGAGCGCGCCATGTCCAGGTTGACCACCTGCTCGGCGCCACCGGCAATCGCCGCCAGCGAAAAACCGCAGGTGTAGGCGAACAGGTTGAGCACGCGCTTGCCCGCCGCCTGCTCACGCACCCAGCGCCGACCATAGCGCATGTCGAGGAACAGACCGGTGTTCTGCTTGAGGCCCAGGTCCAGCTGATAGCGCAAGCCGTCCTCATCGATCAACCAGTGCTCGCTGGGGGTACCCAGCAGCCACTGCCCGGGGCTGTCCGGCAGGTAGCGGTGCTGAATCAGAATGGCCTGGCCGCGCCAGCCTGGCGCCTGGGCAAGCGTCAGGAGCATCTGCTCCAGGGCCGGCAACTGGCCTTCGGGCGGCTGGCGAAACAGCGACACCAGCAACACCCCCTGCAGCCAGTCCACGGTGATCTGCTCAAGCCCCGGCCAGCAGCGCCCGCGGCCATGGAACAGGCGCCGGGTTTCGCTCGGCGCCGGGTCGAGGGCGGCGAGCAGGTGCTGCTGGAGGGTGTCGATCACAGAGGTCATGGGCAGATTCAATCGGGTAAAGCCGGCTATTCTACCCTGCCAGATCAGGTTCGACCCGCGCGATTCAACGGTGCGCAGCCACCAGACACAGCATGGGCCGTTCCTGCTCTTCGGCCAATGCCGGGCAGGCCTGGATCTGTTCAGCGCTCGGCCCCCACTCCTGTACATGGGCCAGAGTAAAACCGGCGCCAATCAGCTGATTGAGCAAGGTGCCCAGGGTGCGGTGGTACTTGATCACGCCATCGGCCAGCCAGTTGGTCACGCGCTGGCCCTCGTGCTGATAGCTGTCCACCGGCCAGGTCTTGCCGCCGTCCGCAGCGACGATCCAGCCAGGATTGCGCGAAGCCATGTAGATCGGATGCTCGATCGAGAACACCAGCCGTGCACCCGGGCGCAAGGCCGCGTGCACGCTGGCGAACAGGCGCGGCAGATCGTCAATGTAATGCAGGGTCAGGGAACTGTAGGCAAGATCGAAGGCGGCCTTGGGCAATTGCAGAGTGTCGAGGTCTTCGCGGGCGTAGCGGATGCGCGCATCGAGCGTGCTCGACCGCGCCTTGTCGAGCATCAGCGACGAGACGTCCAGGCCCAGCACCGAGGCTGCGCCCTGCTCCGCCGCCCAGCGGCAGAACCAGCCGTAACCGCAACCGAGGTCGACCACATCAAGGCCCTCCACTGGCGGCAACAGTGCTTGCAGTGCCGGCCATTCGGCAGCACCGGCCAGGCCTTCGCGCGAGCGCCCGAGCTGGCTGTAACCGTGGAAAAAATCCGGATTGTCGTAGATGTTCTGGGCCATCGGCGCGGTCCTTCATAAACAGGTACAAGCATCTACACTAGCATTCCACCCCTGTGCTGGAGAACGATCATGAGCGACACTCCGTCCATAGTCCTGGTCCATGGTTTCTGGGGCGGCGCCGCCCACTGGAGCCGGGTCATCCTCGAACTGTCACGCCTGGGCCACCGCAACCTGCATGCGGTGGAGATGCCCTTGACCTCGCTTGCCGATGACGCTGAACGCACGCGCAAAATGGTCGCCTCGATACCCGGCAAGGTGCTGCTGGTCGGGCATTCCTACGGCGGTGCGGTGATTACCCAGATGGGCAACCAGGCCAATGTCGCAGGCCTTGTGTACATCGCCGCCTTCGCCCCCGACAGCGGCGAAAGCCCCGGCGCCATCACCGCCAAGAACCCGCCGCAAGCGGCAGCCAACCTGCAACCAGATGGCGATGGCTACCTGTGGATCAAACCCGACAAACTGCACGAAAGCTTTTGCCAGGACCTGAGCAAGGATGAAGGGTTGGTGATGAGCGTGACCCAGAAGGCGCCACTGGCCAGCACCTTCGGTGACACCATCGGTGAGCCCGCATGGAAGCACAAACCCAGCTGGTACCAGCTCTCGACCCAGGACCGGATGATCCACCCGGACAACCAGAAACTCATGGCAGAACGCCTGCAGCCCAAGGAGCTGCTGACCCTGGAGGCCAGCCATGCCTCGCTGGTGTCCAGGGCCGCCGAAGTGGCCGCCCTGATCGATCGCGCAGCCGTCAGTCTGGCTTGACCGCCGGGGCCTTGAGCGCAGGCTTGAACCACCAGCCTTGCTGCATGCCGGCCGCGGCCAGCAGGATCGCGGCCACACCCAGCCATTGCAGCGGCGCCAGGCGATGGCCAAAGGCGAACCAGTCGACGAAAATCGCTGCGATCGGGTAGATGAACGACAGCGCCCCGGTCAAGGCGGTCGGCAGCTTCTGGATCGCGCCGTACAGCAGCACATACATCACCCCGGTGTGGACGATGCCCAGGGTCACCAGGCTGGCCAGCGCACCGACGTCGCCCGGCAGGCCACTGGTATTGGCCCAGGGCGCCAGCAGGAGGATGCCGGTGCACACCTGGATCAGCGCGATCAGGTGCGGCGGCGTGCCGCTCAGGCGTTTGATGATCAGCGCCGCCACGGCATACAGAAACGCCGCGCCCAGGGCCAGGGCGATGCCCAGCAGGTAGTCGTTGCCAGTGCCACCCTGGCTGCCATGGGCACTGACGATCGCCAGCATGCCGGCAAAGGAGACCGCTAGCCAGAACAGCTTGGGCGCGGTGATTTTCTCACCGAGAAACAGCGCCGCCAGGCCCACCAGCATGAACGGCTGGACGTTGTATACCGCAGTGCCGATTGCAATCGAGGCGCGTGAGTAGGAGGCAAACAGCAGCACCCAGTTGCCGACGATGGCCACGCCGCTGAGTACCGCCAGGGCGAAGGTGGCCAGGGTCAGGATACCGGGCTTGAGAAAGCCCATGGCCAGGCAGATCAGCAGCAAGGTGCCAGCACCGAACACACAGCGCCAGAACACCACATCCAGTACCGGTTGCCCGGACACCAGCACGAACCAGCCAATGGTCCCGGATATCAACATCGCGGCGACCATCTCGAACGACCCACGGCGGATTGAACTGTCCATCACTCACCTCCTTGACGATGGGCAAATTATGGCAAGGGCAGCGGCGACCGTTCCAGTGGATAAAACAGGCTAGACTGACCTTGTACCTTTACTATCAAGGCAGTTTTCGCATTTTGCCTAACGAGGCCTGTATGACCGACGATATCGACCAACTGTTGATCAAGGCACTGATGGAAGACTCGCGGCGCTCGCTCAAGGCCCTGGCGCAGCTCAGCGGGCTGTCAGCACCGAGCGTCAGCGAACGCCTGCGCCGCCTTGAAGAGCGTGGCGTGCTCAAGGGCTACACGGTAGAGATCGACCCGCGCTGCTTCGGCTACCAGCTACAGGCCATCGTCCGCGTGCGGCCGCTGCCCGGGCAACTGCAGGAAGTGGAGCGGCAGATCATGGCCATCCCCGAGTTCACCGAGTGCGACAAGGTCACCGGCGATGACTGCTTTATCGCGCGCCTGCACGTGCGCTCGATGGAAGAGCTCGATACCGTGCTGGACAAGCTCAACAGCCACGCCGAGACCAACACCGCGATCGTCAAGAAGACCCCGGTGAAACGGCGCTTGCCGCCGATGGCCTGATAACAGCGCAGAAACTACTGCACCGGCTCACTCGACGGCCTGGCAATCAGGCCCTTCAGTTCACTGGTCATCGCAAACTCCAGGTTCAGGCCATTGGGCGGGATCGGCTGCTGGAACCAGCGGTTGTAGATCGACTCGATGCGCCCGCTGCGATAGACATCCGCCAACGCTTCATTGACCAGCGCCAGCAAGCCGTCATCGCCCTTGCGCACCATGCAACTGTAGATCTCCTTCGATTGCGCCTCGCCCACCACCACCCAGTCGTGCGGATTGCGCGCCTTGGCCCGCTCGCCGTACAGCAGCGCATCATCCATGTAGAACGCCGCCGCGCGCCCGGACTGCAGCATCATGAACGCCTCGCCGTGGTCCTTGGCACTGATCACCGAAGCCCCCAACCGGTGCTCCAGGTTGTAGTTCTTCAGGTACTTCTCGTTGGTGGTGCCGGCGGTGCTGACCACATTCTTGCCCTTGAGGTCATCCAGGCCCTGGATGCCGCTGTCTTTTTTGGTCAGCAACTGGCCTTTGACGAAAATAAAGCCATAGGAGAAATCCACCTGCTTCTGCCGCTCGGCGGTGACCCCGGTGGTGCCGCACTCCAGATCGACCGTGCCGTTCTGCACCAGCGGGATGCGCGTCTGCGAAGTCACCAGGTTGTAGCGCACCTTGAGCGGCGGCACCGCCAGCTTGGCCTGCAGGTGCTTGACGATCTCAGCCGCAAGATCGACCGAATAGCCCATGGGCTTGCCGCTGTGGTCGCCCACATAAGAAAACGGAATGGACGAGTCGCGATAGCCGAGGGTGATGCTGCCGGATTCGGCGATTTTCTTCAGGCTGCCGCTGAGCGCCGGCGTTTGCGCCAGCAGCGGCTGCGCGAAGCACAATGACAGGGCAAGCAGAGCAGGACGGTGCAAACGGGTAATCGACATCGGGACACTCCTTGCGGTTGTTGTTCTTGTTCGGTTCAGGCCGCCCGCGGGGTCAGGCCGTGCAGGTCGATTGACGGCGCGCGACCCGCGATCAGTTCGGCCAACAGCTGGCCGCTGGCGCAGGCCAGGGTGAAACCCAGGGCGCCATGGCCAAGATTGAGCCACAGGTTGCGGTACGCCGTGGCCCCGAGCAACGGTACGCCGCTGGGGGTGGCCGGGCGCATGCCGGCCCATTCGCGGGCCTGGGCGTAGTCGGCGGCATCGGGCAAGGTCGCCCCGGCCAACTGGCGCATGCTGGCCAGCCGTGCCGGATCGAGCGATTCATCAAAGCCGACGATGTCGACCATGGCGGCGACGCGCAGTTGGTCATCGAGGCGGGCATAGACGATTTTGCGGTCGTAGTCGGTGATGCTTACCTGCGGTGCCCGCTGCCCGGCCTTGATCGGTGCGGTCAGGCTGTAGCCCTTGAGCGGATAGATCGGCAACTGCAGCCCCGGCAGGCCGAGGCTGGCGCTGCGGTGCCCGGCGCACAGCACCAGGCGCTCCACCGGCACGACCTGCTCGCTCAGCTCAAGCGCCTGCACTACCCCACCACTGTGGCGGATGCGCGTCACTGCCTGCCCGAGCATCAGGCGGCATTGCCCCGACGCCTGCAGGCGCTCGACCAGGGCCAGGCAGAAACGATGACAATCGGCGACCTCTTCATCCGCGGTGAACACCCCGCCAATGAACGGCGCATCGGCCAGGGCCGGTTCCAGCGCGCGGATCTCCTGCGCATCCAGCACCTGCTGGCCCTGCGGGTCGAGCAGGTGCTGGCGGGCATGGGCAAAGGTTGCGCGATTACGAAAGGTCACCAGCTTGCCATTGCGCCGCCAGGCAAAGCCGTCCAGGCCATCGTCCTCGCGCCATTGCTTGAGCGTACCCTGGCTGTGCAAGGCCAGGCGTAGCAGGTGTGCGGCATTGGTGCGATTGACCGAGCTGCGACACGCCGCCATGAACGCGCCCATCCAGCGCCACTGCGCAAAGTCCAGGCGCGGGCGCAACTTGAGCGGCGATTCACTGCGCAGCAGCCAGCCCAGCGCCTGCAACGGCACCCCGGCATCGGCCAGCGGCGCGACATAGCGATACGACAACTGCCCACCATTGGCAAAGCTGGTGCCGCCCGCCAGGCCCTCGCGTGCCTCGACCAGATCGACGGCAAAGCCTTCGCGCACCAGCGCGTAGGCCGTTGCCAGACCAATCACGCCGCCGCCGATCACCGTTACCCGCTGTGCCATGTGCTTTCATCCGCCAATCTGAAGGCCTTCAGACTAGGCCCGGTGACAGCCTGACGATAATGAATAAAAATGGGCAGACCATAAACAAAGGTTATGGGCTACCCCATGCGCTTGCGTCATATCGAAGTGTTCCAGGCCATCCGCCAGACTGGCTCCATCAGCGGCGCCGCGCAGTTGCTGCACGTCACCCAGCCGGCGGTGTCGAAAATACTCCAACACGCCGAAGCGCAGCTGGGTTTCCCGCTGTTCCTGCGGGTGCGCGGCAAGTTGCAGATCACCCCCGAGGCCCTGGCCCTGGAACGCGAAGTCGACAAGGTCAGCGACAGCGTTGAAGGGGTGCGGCGCCTGGCCGCCAGCCTGCGCCGGCAACCGGGCATGAGCCTGCGCATCGGGGCGACGCCGGCGCTGGCCCTGGCGTTGTTTGCGCCGGTGATCCGCCAATGGGCCGAGCGCCACCCGCAGTCCGAATGCGAACTGTCGAGCCTGCACAGCCGCGAGCTGGTGCAGCAGTTGCTGATGCGCGAAATCGATGTCGCCCTGACCTTGCGCCACCCCGAACACCCCGGCCTGAATGTCCAGCCCCTGGCCCACGGCAAGCTGGTGGCACTGGCCCCCAAAGGCTACTGGAGCGCAGACAGCCAGGGCTTGGCGCTGGCAATTGAAGAACTGGCCGATGCGCCCTTGATCGGCCTGAGCAGCAGCGACCCGCTGGCCGCCCAGGTCGGCCAGTACCTGAAGAACCTTGAGCCGGCGCCGCGCACCAGCATCCGGGTGCAGACCTACTCCCTGGCCCGGGCCATGGTCGAATCCGGAGCCGGGCTGGCCTTGATCGATCCGTTCACCGCCCAAGGCTCGGCGCAAACGCTGGTGCGGCCGTTGGATCCGGCCTTGCCGATTACCCTGTACGCCCTGACCCGCGCCAACGAAAGCCAGCCGCACACGCTCGACGACCTCTTGCAACTGTTCAGCGAACGGGCCGAAGAACAGATCGCCCACGTCAGCCGCGCGTCTCGCCTTGAAAAGCGCTGACAAGCAGCCCATCCTTGCGCCCCCACCTTTGCAAGGATCGCAGCATGGTTCGACTTTTCATTGCGTTTGCCGCGCTGTTCGCCAGTGCCACCGTCCTGGCCGTGCCGCCCGTGCACGTCTATCGCGGCACCCAGGGCGACACCGCCATTGAAGTCGCCCTGACCTACGACGCCCAGCACAAGACCCTCGAGGGTTACTGGCTTGATGAACAGCGCCAGTGGCTGATCCCCCTTGAGCGCACGCCCCATGACTATCGCTTGCCGCTGTTGATCAACATCTTCAACAACCCGGAGCTGCCGTCCGCTGCGCTACTGATTCAGCCGTTTGCCTTCAGCCACGACCGCGAGCTGACCGGCACCCGGGTTGATCTGCGCAACCGCGAACGACAGGCGCTGGCGCTCAAGCGCGTGACCCGCTTCAGCGACCGTCAGGATTCGTCATGGCAGGGCGAACTGCTGCAACTGCCGCTGGACGGCCGCCGGCTATTTCGCGTGCATGCACACAAGGCCGCCGGCGAGTATGTCGGCACCATCGATCGCATCACTGTCCTCGATCGCACCAGCGGCCAGCCGGTGCAGGTCATCGATAACCTGGCGCTGTTTTTCCAGGGCACTGCGAGCCTGAGTTTTGCCGACTTCAACGCTGACGGTGTGACCGATTTCAAGGCCATCCCGGTCGGGCAATTGGCCAGCGGCGGTGCTGCAGGGCAAAACCCGCAGTACTACGTGTATCAAGCCGACAGCAATCGCTATGAGCTCAAGACCGAGCAACAAGCCAGGGAGCGCAACCAATGAACACCTTGGGCAAATGCCTGCTGGGCGCCGGGTTGCTCGGCCTGAGCCTGGGCGCCCAGGCTTACCAGTCCGTTTACCAGGGCACCCTGGGCAAGCAGGCGATCACCCTGGTGATCGAGAAAACCAATGACTACAAGCACGGTTTCTACTTTTACGACCGCTACCGCACGCCGATCCGCCTCAAGCGCTCGGTCAACGCCGGCCGCCAGTTGTTCATGGACGAACTGGACGGCGCCGGTCTGCCCACCGCTCGGCTGAAGTTCTACAACCCCGATGACAACGCCGCCACCCAGCCGATACTCGGCACTTGGACGGCCTACGCCAATGCCCGGCAGCTTCCCCTGGAGTTGCGCCTGGTAGCGGACTTCGGTCATCAACAGGTCTGGCCTGCCGGCACTGCGTCACTGCCCCAGGCGGCCTCTACCGAGCGTTTCTATTTCCAGATTCCGCTGGCCGATGACCACGACCGGGTGAAGACCATCGAGGTCATCGACAAGGCCAGCGGCAAGCGCGTGCAAACCCTCGACGTAGGCCTGCCCGGTTGCTACAGCCAGGGTATCGACAGCGTCAAGGTGCGTCTTGAAGGCGGCAGTACCCAGGTGCTGCTGGAAGCCAACAGCTATTGCCTGGGCAAGGTGTTTGAATGGCGCGAGGCCAAGGGTCGGTTCGAAGCGCTGAACTGAGTATCAGCTCGGGCAGCTGTGCTCGCCGTTGTTCAGGCCCTGCTTGTAGTTGCGGCTGAGCAGGCTGGCCTTGCCGTCGTGCCAGGTCAGGGTCAGTACGTACATCGAGTCGAAGTCCTCGCCGTCCCAGTCGTCGGTGATCACCCGTTTTTCACCGAGGGCCTTGCCGGCCACGGTGTTGATCAGTTCCGGCAGGTAGCCGTGGGACCAGGCGGTATAGACGGTGGCGTTGCGGTACTTGTCCTGCAGCAGTTCGTCGGCCAGATCGCCGGTATCGTTGGCGCCGAAGTCGATGTTCACCGGCAGGCCGAGCTTGATGGCACTGGGGCTGATGGTCATCAGCGGGCGGATATAGCTGTAGGCGTCGTCGTTGCTGCCCTCTTCGACGTGCCGGGACGGGTTGGCCGCGAACACATAGTCGGCCTTGCCGAACTTCTCCGGCAGCAAGGTGGCCAGGTCCAGGGCGCGGTTCAGGCCCTGGCAGTTGAGCTGCCCCAGGCCCTCGCCGGGCTTTTCGGCATGACGCAGGAACACCAGGGTCTGCACACCGTCCACAGGTGCTGCGCGGCTTTCCAGCGCCTCGACGGCCAGCAGGCCGACACCGGCAAGCAGGGCAAGGGACAACGCAGCGTGACGGTGACGCTTGAACAGGGAGGGCAACTTCATAGGGCTCTTCACAGCAAAAAGGGTTGAGGCTGACCCGCCTGTGCCACCCCGCGGCCGAAGCCGCGGGGGGATCCCTGTCTGATGCTCCATCCGTGGAATCGGGCATGCTTCAGAGTACAAGAATGCCATTTGGTTCGATCCCTGAGCGCTCGGCCCTGAGCCAGAGCTACTGTAGCGCCTTGATGTTGCTGAATTAAGACCGACGGCGCTCAATCGTCGCGGGTAAGGACTTCGAGCAGCTCGATCTCGAAGGTCAGGTCGGAGTTGGGCGGGATCTTGCCCAGGCTGCGCTCGCCATAGCCCAGGTGCGCCGGCACCAGCAGTTTGCGCTTGCCGCCGACCTGCATGCCCATCAGGCCCTGGTCCCAGCCCTTGATCACCCGGCCGGTGCCGATCACGCACTGGAACGGCTTGCCGCGGCTGTGGGAGGAGTCGAACTCCGTGCCGTCGGCGAGCCAGCCGGTGTACTGGGTGGTGATCAGCGCGCCCTTGACCACGGCCTTGCCGTCGCCTGGCTGGATATCGATGATTTGCAGTTCGCTGCTCATGCTTGACCTCGTTGAAGCGGGATATACCTTTGGTGGCCAGCGTTTTCGCAGGGTTGGCGAGGTTTTGCAAGGCCAGCGATCAAGCTTGGGCAGTCACCACCACCCTGCCCGGCTCGTGCTGGCGCATCGACCAGCAGACGCCGCCGATCACCAGGACAATCGCCAGGCCCTCCAGCAGGCTCGGGCCGCTTTGACGCCAGATGAAGGCGTAGAGCAAAGCGAACAGGGTCTCGAAGACGATCAACTGGCCGCTCAACGTCACTGGCATGCGCTTGGACGCGGCATTCCACAGCAGCGCCGCCAGCCACGAGCCGAACACCGCGCAACCCAGGCTGTACAGCCAGAACAGCGTCCAGCGCTCAGGCGCCGCCTCGACCTGCAACTGCGCCGGCTGCCACAGTGCCAGCAGCGCCACCAGCACCAGGCTCAACACGCCGGTCATCACCCCGTTGAGCACCGACCATTGATGGCTGTCGAAATGCCCGCACTGCTTGAGGTAACGGCTGTTGTGCACCGCGTACCAGGTCCAGCAGGCCAGCGCGCCGAGGGCATACAGCACCCCGGCCAGTTTGTCGGCCACCGCTCCCGGCTCAAGGGCAAAGGTCTGCAGGTTGATGCACAGCATGCCGGCCAGGATCAGGCCCAGCGGCAGCAACAACTGGCGCAGCGCCACCCCGCCGCTGTCGTGACGGCCATACAGGGTGATGGTCAGCGGCAGTACGCCGACAATCAACGACGCCGGCGCTACACCCAGGCGCTGGATCGCCGCCACCAGGCAGATGAAGTACAGCAGGTTGCCGATCAGCGCCAGGCGCCCGATCATCCACAGGTCGCCCAGGGTCAGGCGTCCGAGGGCCTTGCGCATGGGAATCGCCAGCACCAGGGTCACCAGGCCGAACAGCACGAAACGCGCGCAGCTGAGCAGCACCGGGCTGAACTCCGGCAACAGCTGCGGCACCATCAATACCAGCCCCCACATCGCACCGGCTACCCCGGCATACGCCACACCCCGTTTCACGCGCCTGCTCCTGATCTAAGAAGAGCGCAGGCTAACGCCTGGACAGCGCCCGGACAAAAGATCATTCGGCATGCAGGCATTCCCTGCAGGAATACCTTTCACGCTGAAAGCATCGACCTTATGATTCAGACATTCCCCAGACCGGACCGTCACATGAGCCGCTTCAGCCGTCACCTGCCGCCCCTGGACACCCTGATCGCGTTCGAGGCAGTGGTGCGTACCGGCAGCTTTACCCGCGCGGCCAGCGAGCTGTACCTGACCCAGAGCGCGGTGAGCAAACAGATCAAGCTGCTGGAACAGCACCTCGGCGCGCTGCTGTTCGAGCGCCGCGCCCGGGGCATCGCATTGACGGCGGCCGGCGACGGCTTCAATGCCATCGTCGAGCCCATGCTGGAAAGCCTGCTGGCCAATGTGCTGCGTCTTAAAAGCGGCCACGGCAGCCGCAACGTCAGCGTCATCTGCACCCATGCGGTGGCCCAGTACTGGTTGTTTCCGCGCCTGCTGCGCTTCAACGAACAGCACCCGGAGCTGACGGTGAACATTCATGCCAGCAACGAAATCAGCGAAAGCGATATTGGCAATTACGACTTCGGCATTCTCTATGGCCATGGCCACTGGAGCTCGCTCAAGGCCAGCAAGTTGTTCGATGAGGCCATCTACCCGATCGCCAGCGTCAAACGTGCCCTGCCCGCTGTGCAGTCACTGAGTGCGTTGCAAGCCTTGCCGTTGATCCAGCTGGATGCCTCGGCCTGGAACTGCCTGGACTGGCAGGACTGGTTCGGCCATCAGGGCTTGCGCTACCAGGCGCCGGCCAATGCGGTGACCTTCAACCAGGTCAACCTGGTGTTCGATGCGGTGATGCAGGGGATGGGCGTGGGCCTTGGCTGGGAGTTCATGGCCCGCGAGCGGATCGACAACGGCCTGATCCGCCAGGTCTCGGAGTTTGTCGTGCACACCGGGCAAGCCGACTACCTGGTGCACGACAAACAGGCCCTGCGCTCGCCGGCGGCGCAGGTGTTCGAGGACTGGTTGCTGGCGCTTAGCTGAACATGGCTTCGACTTCGGCTGCGGTCATCGTCGGCGTGCCTCGGGCCAGGCAGTAGTACTCAGGTTTCTTGTCGATATACACCTGTAGGTCGAACACCCAGTCGGTGTCACCCTCAAGTACACCCACCGACACCGCGTCGAAATTGCCGGATTTCAGCCGGTACAACAGGTGCGTGCCACAGGCGCCGCAGAACCCGCGCTGGGCCCAGTCGGAGGAGTCATGGAACACCGGCTGGCCGCGGGTGAACTTCACCGGCTGCGCGCAGTGCACCGACAAAAACGGCCCGCCGCCCCACTGCCGGCACATGCCGCAATGGCAGGCGTTGACGCTGGCTTTCTCAAGGCTGACGCTGAGTTTGACGGCGCCGCACAGGCAGCTACCGTGTTTTTCCAGGGACATGATCAAGGCTCCTTGCTGGGAGAAGAGCCGGCAAGTCTAGCAGCTGTCAGGCCGTGACCGGGGTCAGCACCGGCTCGCCGGCAAAAAACGCCTGCAGGTTGCGTAGCACCAGTTCCACGGTGTCGCGCGCCGCTTCCGGCGACTGGCCGGCGACGTGCGGGGTCAGCACTACCGTGGGCAAGGCCTTCAGGGCTTCGGGCACTGCCGGTTCGTCATCGAACACATCGAGCCCGGCACCGGCGATCACGCCGTTTTCCAAGGCATCGACCAGGTCCGCCGTGCTGACGACGCTGGCCCGGGCGATGTTGACCAGAAAGCCCTCTGCCCCCAGCGCTTCAAGCACCGGCTTGTCGATCAACTGGCGAGTAGCGGCGCCGCCCGGGGTGGCGACAATCAGAAAGTCCGATTCCCGGGCCAAGGCCAGGGGGCTGTCGCAATAGTGATAAGCGACGTCGCTACGCGGCGTGCGGTTGTGGTAATTCACCGGCATGTCGAAGCCCTGCGCCGCCCGCTTGGCGATCGCCAGGCCGACCGCGCCGAGGCCGAGAATGCCCAGGCGCTTGCCGCTGACCGACGGGCTGATCACCCGGTTCCACTCGCCACGGCGGGTCGAGGCATCGGCGCGGGGAATATCGCGCACCACCGCCAGCAGCAAGGCCATGGCATGGTCGGCGACCGCCGTGGCATTGGCGCCAGCACCGTTGGTCACGGTAATACCCCGGGCAGCAGCGGCCGCAAGGTCGACCTGCTCGTAACCGGCACCGATCACACAGATGATTTTCAAGGCGGGCAACGCGGCCATTTCATCGGCGTACAGGCCTAGCGGACCCCGGGTCAGCACTGCATCGATCTGGCTGCCATGGCGGGCAATGGCCTCGGCGCGCAAGGCCGGGGTCTGCGCGCGGATCAGGCGAAAGCCGTTGTGTTCCAACAGGGGAAGGTAGTCGTCGACCGTTTCTACCAGCACCAGTACCGTTTGTGTCATGCCTTGCTCCCGGGCTATTGGCGAGGGGGCATTATGCGCAGCTCAGGTTACTGGGCGAAAGCCCGGCCCAGACCGCCCGGCACGCCACTGCTGTCGGTTTCCTGCCAGGGGCCGTTGAGGTTGGTCGACCAGCTCCAGCCGTTGTTCCAGCGGTAGTAGGTGCGCTGGCGATAGAAGGTGTTGGTCTTGCCGTCGAGCACATACACGCCCAGGCGCGGGTCCCAGTGGCTGGCGCCACCGGGCGGAGGCGCAAAGCTCGGTGAGGTACGCTGCACTGGCTTGGGCACCGGGGTCACGGCCGGCTTGCTCGGCACCGCGCCCGGCTTGGGCGCAGGCTTGCTGCCCGGGCCCGGCGGCAGGGTTTCGATTGGCGGCGCGGTGGGTTCGGAGGGCTGGTGAACGGTACATGCACTCAAGCCCACAACCAGGGAAAGAAGGGTCAGGCGTGCGATGCTGTTCATAGTCGGTCTCTTACTGGTCCGGGCTGTCGATGGTCAGGTGCTGCGCAGCGGTCGTGCTGCTGGCCAGCGGAGCACCCTTGCCAACCCATTCGCCCTGGGTCGGCTGGCCAGCGCGAGAGATGCGCGCAACCAGTTGGACTTCAGGGAAGCTCGACAGTTTCATGTTCGGCATCATCGCGTCGCTGTCGCTCAGCTCGACCTCGATCGGCAGCTGCGCCACGGTTACCCGCTTGGCCGCCAGCGGCATCGGCGGGCCGGAACTTGCACGGGCAAAGATGAATACAGTGTCATCGGCCTTGACCTTGTCCTTGAGCGCCGCCGCAAGCTCGACCCGAACCTTCAGGCGTGCCGTGCCCTGCTCGGCAACTGCCGGTGCGGCCTTGCCCTCGCCGGCCTTGAGCTTGTCGCTGGCGCGCTCGATACCGCCCTGCAACGCTGCCCGCGAGGCGTCGCCCTCGGGCAGTTGCGCCAGCAGGCGGTTCCAGTAATCAATGGCTTGCTGGTAGTGCTCAGCCTCGAATGCAGCGATGCCCAGCAGGCCAAGGCTGGTGACTTCGTTGGGGTCGGCCTTGAGCGCTTCGTCGGTGAGGGCCTGCAATTGCCCGCTCCATTGCTTGTTGTTGGCAAAGTACAGCGCCTGCGCCCACTGCCCGAGCAGCTCCGGCTGGCGCCCGGCAACCGCGGCGGCACGCTCGAAGACGTTGGCGGCGTCGGCCGGACGCTCCTGGGCCATGTAGGCACGGCCAAGGAAGTACAAGCCTTCGGCCGAATCCGGCTGGGCCTTGACGGCCAGCTCCAGGCGGCGGGTCATTTCTTCCATGGACTGCGGCGCCTTGGCGAACTGCTGGGTCAGCTCGACCTGCTCGCTGGCACCAAAGTGCAGGTACAGGCCCAGGCCCATCAGCGGCACCAGCACCGCCGCCAGCAGCGGCAAGGGTTTGCCCAGGCGGCCCAGGCGCTGCGGTTCAGCGCCCTCGGTGTCGGCCAGCAGCTCGCGCGCGGCCTCGTCGCGGCCCTTGCCGAACTGCTCGGCATCGAGCACCCCGGCGGCCTGCTGGCTTGCCAGTTCGGCGACGCGCTCCTGATACAGGGCGACGTTGAGGGCGGTACGGTCTTCTTCCTGTTGCGCACGACGGCCGCGCAACACCGGGATCAGCAAAAAGCTCAGGGCCACCAGCAACAGCAGGCCTGCAGCAAGCCAGAAATCAGTCATGGGTCTGTTCTTTGTCCAGCAATTTGGCGAGGCGCTCACGCTCCTCGGACGAAAGGTCGGCGTTGCCTGCTGCCGCCTGGCCACGGCGCTTGCGCACGATCAGCGCGAGCACGGTGAAGCCGCCCAGCAGCAACACGCCAGGGCCAAACCAGAGCAGCCAGGTGCGGGCGCTCAGGGCCGGTTTGTAGCGGACGAAATCACCGTAGCGATCGACCATGAAGTCGATGATCTGCTGATTGCTCTGGCCCTCGCCGAGCATGCGGAAGATCTCCCGGCGCAGGTCGGCGGCAATCGGTGCGTTGGAGTCGGCGATGTCCTGGTTCTGGCACTTGGGGCAGCGCAGTTCCTTGGTCAGCTCGTGATAACGCGCGCGTTCCGCCTCATCGGCAAACTGGTAGGTATCGATCGCCGCCTGGGTTACCCCGGCCAGGCTCAGGCCGAGCACGGCGGCCGCCAGCCAGCGCTTCATGGCTTGGCCTCATCGACCAGGCTCTGGTACTGCGGCGCCAGTTGCTCGCGCCAAACGGTCGCGTCAACCACCCCGACGTGCTTGTAGCGGATGACGCCCTTGGCATCGATCAGGAAGGTTTCCGGCGCGCCATAAACACCCAGGTCCAGGCCCAGGCTGCCCTGCTCGTCACGGATGTCGAGCTGGTAGGGGTTGTGGAACTCGGCCAGCCACTTCAGTGCGGCGGCGTTGTCGTCCTTGTAGTTGACGCCGTGGATCACCACGCCCTGCTCGGCCAGCTTGTTCAGGTACGGGTGCTCGACCTTGCACGACGGGCACCAGGTGGCCCAGACGTTGACCAGCGCCGGCTTGCCGAGCAGGTCGGCCTCGGTCAGCGGCTTGCCGTCGACCGATTGCAGGGCAAAGGCCGGGAACGGCTTGCCGATCATCGCCGAGGGCAGTTCGCTCGGGTCGAGGAACAGCCCGCGGTAGAGAAACACCGCCACCAGCAGAAACACCGCCAGCGGCAGCACCATGATCCAACGCTTCATGCAGTAGCTCCAGACATGCCCAGTGCCTCACGCACACGGGTTTTGACCTTGACGCGATAGCGACCATCCAGTGCCGCCAGCAAACCGCCCAGGCCGGTCAGCAGGCCGCCCAGCCAGATCCAGCGCACAAACGGTTTGACGTGCACCCGCACCGCCCAGGCGCCGTTATCCAGCGGCTCGCCGAGGGCGACGTAGAGATCACGGGTGAAACCGGCATCGATGCCGGCTTCGGTCATCATCGACTGCTGCACGGTGTACAGGCGTTTTTCCGGGTGCAGCACGCTGATCTCACGACCGTTTTCAACCACCCGCACGGTGCCCTTGTCGGAGGTGAAGTTTGGCCCCTCAAAATGCTTGGCGCCCTCGAAGATGAACTGGTAACCGGCCAGCTCCACCGACTCGCCCGGCGCCAGGCGCAGGTCGCGTTCGGCGCTGTTGTTGCTCGACAGCACCACGCCCAGGGCGCACACCGCCAGGCCCAGGTGGGCGACGTGCATGCCCCAGTAGCTGCGGTTGAGGCCGCGCAGGCCTTTGAACAAGCCTTTGTGGCGGGTCTTGTCGAGGATGTCGCGGGCCCCGGCCAGGACAATCCACGCAGCCAGGGCAAAGGTGGTCAGCACCTGCCAGTCAAAGTCATCCACCAGCAGGCCGCCGATCGGCGCCAGCACGGCGCTGGCGATCAGCACCGGGGTGAGCATGCCCAGCAGCCATTTGCTCGGGGTGTCTTTCCAGCGCACCAGCACGCCCACCGCCATGACCACCATCAACAGCGCCATCAACGGGATGAACAGCGCATCGAAGTACGGCGGGCCGACCGACAGCTTGGCCCCGGTCAGGGCATCGAGAATCAGCGGGTAAAGGGTGCCGAGCAGGATCATCGACGCCGCCACCACCAGTATCAGGTTATTGGCCAGCAGCAGGGTTTCCCGCGACCACAGGGCAAAACCGACCTGGCTCTTGACCACTGGCGCGCGCAGGGCGAACAGGGTCAGCGAGCCGCCGACCACGAACAACAGGAAGATCAGGATGAAGATGCCGCGCTCAGGGTCAGAGGCAAAGGCGTGCACCGAGGTCAGTACCCCGGAACGCACCAGGAAGGTGCCCAGCAGGCTCAGGGAGAAAGCGGCAATGGCCAGCAGCACCGTCCAGCTCTTGAACACGCCGCGCTTCTCGGTGACCGCCAGCGAGTGAATCAGCGCGGTGCCGACCAGCCAGGGCATGAACGAGGCGTTCTCGACCGGGTCCCAGAACCACCAGCCACCCCAGCCCAATTCGTAATAAGCCCACCAGGAACCGAGGGTGATGCCGATACCGAGGAAGGCCCAGGCGACGATGGTCCACGGCCGCGACCAGCGCGCCCAGGCGGCGTCCAGGCGCCCGCCAAGCAAGGCGGCGATGGCGAAGGCGAAGGCCACCGAGAAGCCCACGTAGCCCATGTACAGCATCGGTGGGTGAACGATCAGGCCGATGTCCTGCAGCAACGGGTTGAGGTCGGCGCCGTCGCTCGGCATCTGCGGCAACAGGCGCTTGAACGGGTTGGAGGTGATGATCAGGAACGACAGGAAGCCGACGCTGATCATGCCCATCACCGCCAGCACCCGCGCCAGCATCACCTGCGGCAATTGCCGGGAAAAGATCGACACGGCAAAGGTCCAGCCGCCGAGGATCATCGCCCACAGCAGCAGCGAGCCCTCGTGGGCGCCCCACACGGCGCTGAACTTGAAGTACCAGGGCAAGGCGCTGTTGGAGTTGTTGGCCACATAGGCGACCGAGAAGTTGTCGGTCATGAAGGCGTGGGTCAGGCAGGCGAAGGCGAACGCCAGGAAGGCGAACTGGCCCCAGGCGGCCGGGCGCGCCAGGCTCATCCACAGGCTGTCGCCGCGCCAGGCGCCGAGCAGCGGGATGGTGGCCTGGACGCAGGCGAAGCAGATCGCCAGGATCATCGCCAGCTGGCCCAGTTCAGGAATGATCAGTGCCGCATTCATGGCTTGGCTCCGGCATCGGTGGCGACCTGGCCGCTTTCCTTGAGGGCCTTGGTGACCTCTGGCGGCATGTATTTCTCGTCGTGCTTGGCCAGCACTTCATCGGCCACTACCACGCCTTCGGCGTTGAGCTTGCCCAGGGCGACGATGCCCTGCCCTTCGCGGAACAGGTCGGGGAGGATGCCGCGGTAGGTGATCGGCACCGATTTGTTGAAGTCGGTGACCACGAAGCGCACGTCCAGCGAGTCGCCGGAGCGTTGCAGCGAGCCTTTCTCGACCATGCCGCCAGCGCGGATGCGGGTGTCCAGCGGCGCTTCGCCGTTGGCGATCTGGGTCGGGGTGTAGAACAGGTTGATGTTCTGTTGCAGGGCACTCAGGGCCAGGCCCACGGCAATGCCAATCCCGGCCAGCAGGCCGAGGATGATGAACAGACGCTTTTTACGCTGCGGATTCACGGTTTGTTCTCCCGGCGCAGACGGCGCGCCTGTTCTTGCAAATAACGGCGCTTGGCGCGCACCGGCGCGGCGACGTTGAGGGCCAGCACCAGCAGGCAGATGCCGTAGGCCGACCAGACGTACAGGCCGTGATGGCCCATGGCGAGAAAATCACTGAAGGAGGCAAAGCTCATCGCGCCATCTCCCGACCCAGGCTGTTCAATACCTCCTCCTTGACCCAGCTGGCGCGCGCCTCGCGCTTGAGCACTTCAAGGCGCATGCGCAGCAACAGCACGGCGCCGAAGAAGCAGTAGAAACCCAGCACCGTCAGCAGCAGCGGCAGCCACATCTCGGCGGGCATCGCCGGCTTTTCGGTGAGGGTGAAGGTGGCGCCCTGGTGCAGGGTGTTCCACCACTCCACCGAGTACTTGATGATCGGGATGTTGATCACCCCGACGATGGCCAGCACCGCGCAGGCCTTGGCCGCGCTCTCACGATTGCTGATGGCATGGCTCAGGGCAATGAGACCGAAGTACAGAAAAAGCAGGATCAGCATCGACGTCAGTCGCGCATCCCAGACCCACCAGCTGCCCCAGGTCGGCTTGCCCCAGATGGCGCCGGTGACCAGCGCCACGGCGGTCATCCACGCGCCGATGGGCGCCGCGCATTGCAGGGCGACGTCGGCGATCTTCATCTTCCACACCAGGCCCACCACCCCGGCCACCGCCAGCATCACGTAGCAGGACTGGGCAAGCATCGCCGCCGGCACGTGGATGTAGATGATCCGGAAGCTGTTACCTTGCTGGTAATCCTGGGGCGCGAAGGCCAGGCCCCAGACAACGCCGATGCCGATCAGCAGGATGGCGGCAATCGCCAGCCACGGCAGCATCCGCCCGCTGATGGAATAGAACCATTTGGGTGAACCCAGTTTGTGAAACCACGTCCAGCTGATTGCGCTGCTTTTCATCACGGTACATCCAGGGTCTTTGCTGGGCTGGGCCCAGACCTCATTATTCGCCGACGCTGATCTTCAGGCCAGCCGCTATTGCAAAGGGTGCCAGAGTTACTGCCAGGGCGGTCAGGCTGCCAAGCCAGAGCAGATAACCGGTCGCCGGCATAGCTTGCAGTGCCGCCTGCAAGGCGCCACTGCCCAGGATCAATACCGGGATATATAACGGCAAAATAAGTAGCGCCAGCAGCAGGCCGCCACGTTTCAAGCCGACTGTCAGGGCCGCACCCACGGCGCCCAACAGGCTCAGTACCGGGGTACCGAGCAAGAGCGATGCCAGCAGTACCGGCAGGCACGCCGCAGGCAAACCTAGCATCAGTGCCAGCAAGGGTGCCAACAATACCAGTGCCAGGCCGGAAAAGGCCCAGTGTGCCAGCACTTTCGCCAGCACCAGAAGAGGCAGGGGGTGCGACGAAAGGACCCACTGTTCGAGCGAGCCATCCTCGAAATCACTGCGGAAAAGCCCGTCCAGCGAGAGCAGAACCGATAAAAGCGCTGCCACCCAGACCAGCCCCGGAGACAAGGTTTGCAACAATTGAGTCTCGGGTCCGACCGCCAACGGGAACAGCGCAACGACGATGGCGAAGAACACCAGCGGGTTGGCAAGCTCGGCAGGACGTCGGCACAACAGGCGCGCTTCACGGCGCAACAACAGCACAAAGACACTCATGCGGCCCACTGCCCCAGGTTCAGTTCACGGTAACCGGACGGCTTGCGCTCCAGCGTGTGGTGGGTGGTCAGCACGACCATGCCGCCCTGCTCGCAATGGGCGGCCAGGTGCGCTTCGAGCTGGGCCACGCCCTGTTTGTCGAGGGCAGTGAACGGTTCGTCGAGAATCCACAGCGGCGGGCTGTCCAGGTACAGCCGGGCCAGGGCCACGCGGCGTTGCTGGCCGGCCGACAGGGTGTGGCAGGGGACGTCTTCGAAGCCGCGCAGGCCGACCGCTTCAAGGGCCGTGCGGATGGCCGCCGGCGCTGCCGGGCGATGCAGAGCGCAGAGCCAGGCGAGGTTCTCTTCGGGGCTGAGGACATCCTTGATGCCGGCGGCGTGGCCGATCCACAGGAGGATCCGCGCCAGCTCGTTGCGCTGCTCGGCCAATGGCTTGCCGCTGACTAGAATCTGCCCGGCGGTCGGGCTCATGAGCCCGGCCATCAGGCGCAACAGGCTGGTCTTGCCACTGCCGTTGGGGCCGCTGATCTGCAGCATGTCGCCTGCGCCCAGGTGCAATTCGAGGTTTTCGAAGAGCATTCGCCAGTCGCGCTCGCAGGCCAGGCCCACGGCTTGGAGATGAGGGGTCACGGTTTCGCCTTATGCTTGGGATGCCTGTCTCAAGTCGGTCCCGGCCTTGCCGTTATACTGGCAACGACGATGTGGCCCGGCCGCGCTGATCGCCAAAGATCGGGCGGCATTATACATGTGATGTCCTACTGCAAAGAGGGCTATTTCAACAGGTTGCGAGCGGATGACAGGCGAAATCAACAACCTCGGCACACAGATTCCGGCCAGCCCGCAGCTGCGCTCGGCGATGACCGGCGAACTGCTGCGCCTGCTGCAACCGCAGCAGGCCCTGCTGGCCCCGGGCGAAACCGCCAAGGCCGAGGTCTTGGCCCTGCGCCAGGTCGGCCAGGACTTCCAGATGCTGCTCAAGCTGACCCAGGACAACGGCAAGCAAACCAATGTCCAGGCCAGCAGCACCCTGCCCCTGGCCCAGGGCAGCCAGCTGGCGGTCACCCAGAGCAGCAATGCCAACCTGAGCATTACAGTGCAGCAAGCCATCGCCAGCAGCGTCGCCACCCTGACCCGCATCGACACCCGCGAGCTGCCGGTGGGCACCCTGCTGCAAGGCAAGGTCGTTACCAGCCAGGCATTGCCGGCAAACGCCGGCCAACTGGCGCAGTTTCGCTCGCTGGTCACTTTGCTCGGCGGCCCGCAGGCTGGCGCCACCCTGGCCATCGACAGCCCGCGCCCGCTAACGGTGGGCAGCTTGCTCAGCGCCCGGGTGCAGGGCGATCAGTCGCTGAGCTTCGTGCCGCTCAGCGGCCGCCAGGAGCAACTGGCAATCAGCCAGCAACTGAGCAGCCAGCAGAGTCGCCAAGCCTCACTGCAGGGTTTGCTCAGCGCCCTGCAGCAGGTGCGCAGCGATAACAATCAGCCCGCCGAGGTACGCGTCAACGTCGACAAGTTGCTGGCCAGCCTGCCGGATGTGCGTCAGCTCAGCGACCCTAAAGGCCTGGCCCAGGCCCTGAGCAACAGCGGCGTGTTTCTTGAGGCCAAGCTGCTGGCCGGGCTGCCCGCGACACTCGCACCTGACCTCAAGGCGCAGGTGACGCGCCTGGTGGCGCAACTGCTGCCGGGGCTGCCGGGCAACGCCACCTTCAACCCCGCCGCGGCCGCCAGTACCCTGGCCCAGGTCATGCCCGGCATGGTCCGCAGCGCCCTGGGCATGCTCGGCCAGGTCAGCCCGCGGCCACAGCCCGGCGGCTTCCCCCTGCCCTCACGGTCATTGCCAAGCCAGGATGGGGAAGGCGACCTCGAGCACCTGTTGCGCCTGGCCGCCTCAGCCATCTCGCGCCTGCAAAGCCATCAGTTGGCAAGCCTTGAGCAGACCGGCACCACCGCCGATGGCAACCTGCAAACCACCTGGCAACTGGAAATCCCCCTGCGCAACGGTCAGGACTTCATGCCGCTGCAAATGAAGCTGCAGCGCGAAGAAACCCCGGAGCAGCAAAGCGACCCGGAACGTGAGCGTCGCGATCCTCTGGAAATGCTCTGGCGCATTGAGCTGGCCTTCGATCTCGATCCACTGGGGCCACTGCAGGTGCAGGCGCAAATCACCCAGGGCAGCCTGTCGAGCCAGCTATGGGCCGAACGGCCGAGCACTGCGCAATTGATCGAAAGCCAGCTTGGCAACTTGCGCGAACGCTTGCTGGCCCGTGGCCTGAACGTTACCGAACTGCACTGCCATCACGGCACACCGCCCCAGGGGCCGCGTACACACCTGGAACAACGATGGGTGGATGAACAGGCATGAGCGACAAGAACCCACGCCAGGCCATCGCCCTGACTTACGACGGTCAGCAGGCCCCGACCCTCAGCGCCAAGGGCGACGACGAGCTGGCCGAGGCAATCCTGAAGATTGCCCGCGAGCATGAAGTGCCGATCTACGAGAACGCCGAACTGGTGCGCCTGTTGGCGCGCATGGAATTGGGCGATCAGATCCCCGAGGCCCTGTACCTGACCATCGCCGAAATCATCGCCTTTGCCTGGCAGCTCAAGGGCAAGGTGCCGGTGGGGTTTGTCGACGAGGGGCCGCAGGAGCGCGATATCACCCCTACCGACCTGAGATTGCCGGGTACCTGAAAGCATCGCGGGGCAAGCCCGCTCCCACACAAGGTGTAGGAGCGGGCTTGCCCCGCGATTGATTCACTGCAACCCTCAGCTGCGGTGCAACTTGCTCATCAACTCCGCCTCAGCCTGGGTCAAACCACAGGACTGGGTCAGCTCATCGACGCTGGCACCCATGCCCACCAGCCGCGCCGCTTGCGCAAACGACAGGCTGTTGGGGTCACGCTGCTCCAGTTGCAGGAGCTTGTCCGGCAAGGGCGCAACCACCGCGCGCAGCTCGTGCAGGGCTTCGCCCATACGCACGCTGCCGTTCTGGTAGTCGTCCAGGCTTTTGGCCAGGTCCTTGATGCGCTGGTCACGCACGGCATCGCCCTGGGCCTGTTGCGCGGCCAGCTCGCGCTGGCGCTTGCTGTAGTTCAGGAAGAACCACAGGCTGACCGCCCAGAGCAGCGCCAGAAATATGACTGCAACCTCGAGGATCAACTCAGATGTTCTCCAGCTCGGACCACTCTTCCTCGGTCATCATCTTGTCCAGCTCGACCAGAATCAGCAGTTCGTTGTTCTTGTTGCACACGCCCTGGATGAACTTGGCCGATTCTTCGTTGCCGACATTCGGCGCGGTCTCGATTTCCGACTGACGCAGGTAAACCACTTCGGCAACGCTGTCGACCAGAATGCCGACCACTTGCTTGTCGGCTTCGATGATGACGATACGGGTGTTGTCGGTGATCTCGCTGGACAGCAGGCCGAAGCGCTGGCGGGTGTCGATCACGGTGACCACGTTACCGCGCAGGTTGATGATGCCCAGCACGTAGCTCGGGGCACCCGGGACCGGGGCGATCTCGGTGTAGCGCAGGACTTCCTGCACCTGCATCACATTGATGCCGTAGGACTCGTTGTCCAGCTTGAAGGTCACCCACTGCAGGATCGGATCTTCGGAACCTTGTGCAGACGATTTTTTCATTCCCCTATCCCTCAAATTCCGCCATCGGCGGTGTGCTCAGTGCGGTCGCGGCAGATGCGGCCGATTATTTATGGGTGTTGTGCAGTTGCTTGACTGCGCCGCTGGCGATCAACTCGGCCAGCTCGGCGACGTCGAGCAACGCGCACATGTGTTCAATCACGGTGCCGGCCAGCCATGGCCGCTGGCCACGCTGGCTGCGCCACTTGATCTCGTTGGGGTCCAGGCGCAGCGAACGGCTGACCTGATGCACCGCCAGGCCCCATTCGTAGCCCTGGACCGAAATCACGTACTGCAGGCCCTGGCGAAAGTCGTCCCGGTAACGGTCGGGCATGACCCAGCGGGCGGTGTCCAATACCTTGAGGTTGCCGCTCTGGCTCGGCAGGATGCCAAGGAACCAGTCAGGCTGGCCGAACAGTGGTGTCAGTTCATGGCCGGCCAGCGAGTAAATCGAGCCCAGGCACACCAGCGGTACCGCCAGGGTCAGGCCGGCAACATCGAACAGCAGGCATTCGAACGGCTCGGCGGCCCAGGCCGGACGGCCATCGATGGTGGCCGGCGGTACCGGTTGATTGGGCGCCGGCGGCAGGTGCACGTCCACCAGCGGCTCGACCGGTGCAACCTGGGCAACCTCAGGCACTTCGACCACAGGCTCCAGCACAGGCTCGACAACCGCTGGCAAGGTCAGCGGCAATACCGGCCGAGATGGCTCGGCAAACGGCCGTGGTTCGGGTTTTACTGCGGCCTGGGCCGCCACCTGGGCATCACGGGCCTGCTCTTCGCGCACAGCCGCCTGGAATTCGTCGGGCTCAACCGAAACTGGCAGCACTTCGTCGAGTTCTTCGGTGGCCTCCTGCAGCAAGCCATCGAGGTAGCTCTGCAGGGCCATCTGCGGCCGGCTGGCAAGCTGTTGAGGACGATTCATCAGGCCACCTGCAAGGCAAGGTTCTGCGTCAGCAGGTGCTTGAGCAAGGCGCGGTAAGCCACCACGCCGCGGCTTTTGCCGTCGAACTGCGAGGGTGTCAGCCCAGCCCGGCTGGCATCACGCAGGCGCGTGTCGACCGGGATGTAGCCTTGCCAGATATGCTCGGGGTAAGCGTCGCGCAGCACCCGCAAGGTACCCATCGAGGCCTGGGTACGGCGGTCGAACAGGGTCGGCACGATGTGGTAAGGCAAGGCCTGCTTGCGCGAGCGGTTGACCATCGCCAGGGTGCTGACCATGCGCTCCAGGCCCTTGACCGCCAGGTACTCGGTTTGCACCGGGATCACCAACTGCTGGCTGGCCGCCAGGGCGTTGACCATCAGCACGCCGAGCAACGGCGGGCTGTCGATGATGGCGTAGTCGAAATCCTGCCAGAGCTGCGCCAGAGACTTGGCGATCACCAGGCCCAGGCCACTCTGGCCCGGCGACTGGCGCTCAAGCACGGCCAGGGCGGTGCTCGAGGGCAGCAGCGAGATTTTCTCGTCGCTGGTGGGCAACAGCAATTGCCCGGGCAAGCCCTCGGGCACCGTGCCCTTGTGCAGGAACAGGTCGTAGCAACTGTGCTCCAGCGCATCGGGGTTGTGCCCGAAGTAGCTGGTCATCGACCCGTGCGGGTCGAGGTCGACGACAACCACGCGCTTGCCCGCCTCGGCCAGCAGGCCGGCCAGGGCGATGGACGTGGTGGTCTTGCCGACTCCACCTTTTTGATTGGCTACTGCCCAGACTCTCATTGCGTTGCTTCCTCCCGGTACGGCAGCCTGCCCTGCCGGGATCGGTTATAGGGTCGGTGACGGGGAATTGACGCGATTGTCGCCCACCGTCGGTGCTACCGCTGGCGGTGCAGTTTGTGTGCCAGCCCGCTTCATCGCCGCGTCCGGGGTGGCATTGGCGCTGCCAGTGCCAGTCAGGCTGCGGCGTACTTCGAGGTTGCGCGAGATCACCAGCACCACCCGTCGGTTGCGCGCCCGGCCTTCAGCGCTGTCGTTGGCGGCGATCGGCTGGAACTCGCCATAGCCGACCGATGCCATGCGCGCCGGGTTCACCCCTTCCATCGCCAGCAGCCGGACGATACTCGCCGCCCGTGCCGATGACAGCTCCCAGTTGGTCGGGTACTGCGCGGTGCGAATCGGCAGGTCGTCGGTAAAGCCTTCGACGTGCACCGGGTTGGCGAACGGCTTGAGGATCTTCGCCACCTTCTCGATGATGTTGAACGCCACGTCGCTGGGCATGGCGTCGCCGCTGCCGAACAGCAGCGAGGAATTGAGTTCGATCTCGACCCACAGCTCGTTGCCGCGCACGGTCATCTGGTCGGACTTGATCAGGTCGCCGAAGGCGTCGCGCACGTCATCGGTGATGGTCTTGAGCGGGTCGCTGCTGGTTTGCGCCAGGCCCGCATCGACCTGCTCGCTGTCCTTGATCAACGGCTCGGCCGGCTTGACGCTGAGCGGGCGCTCGTCGCCAATGGGGATCGGCTTCATGCTCCGCTCGGGGTCGTTGAACACGCCGATCAGCGCCTGGGAAATGACCTTGTACTTGCCCTCGTTGATCGACGAGATCGAATACATGACCACGAAGAAGGCAAACAGCAAGGTGATGAAGTCGGCGTAGGACACCAGCCAGCGTTCGTGGTTTTCATGCTCTTCGGGTTGTCGACGGCGCGCCATGTGTTACTCCATGAAGCCCTGAAGCTTCAGCTCGATCGAGCGCGGGTTTTCGCCTTCGGCGATCGACAGCAAGCCTTCCAGAAGCATTTCCCGGTAGCGCGACTGACGCAGGGCCAGGGCCTTGAGCTTGTTGGCGATCGGCAGCAGGATCAGGTTGGCACTGGCAACACCGTAAATGGTGGCGACGAAGGCCACGGCAATGCCGTTGCCCAACTGCGACGGGTCAGCAAGATTGCCCATGACGTGAATCAGGCCCATCACCGCACCGATGATACCGATGGTCGGCGCATAGCCGCCCATGCTCTCGAACACCTTGGCGGCCTGCACGTCGCGGCTTTCCTGGGTGTAGAAATCCACTTCGAGAATGCTGCGAATGGCTTCCGGCTCGGCGCCGTCGACCAGCAACTGCAGACCTTTGCGTGCGTACGGGTCCGGCTCGGCATCGGCGACGCCTTCCAGGCCCAGCAGGCCTTCCTTGCGTGCGGTCAGCGACCAGTTGACGACCCGGTCGATACCGCCAGCCAGGTCGACCCGTGGCGGGAACAGGATCCAGCGCACGATCTGCAGCGCGCGCTTGAAGGCGCTCATCGGCGATTGCAGCAAGGCCGCCGCCAGGGTGCCGCCGAGCACGATCAAGGCCGCCGGGCCATTGAGCAGTGCCGACAGGTGGCCGCCTTCGAGGTAGTTGCCGCCAACGATGGCGACAAAGGCCAGGATGATCCCGATAAGGCTCAAGACATCCATCAGACGCAGGCCTCGACCAGGTGCTTGCCGATCTCGTCCAGGCCATACACGGCGTCTGCCAGGTTGGCTTTGACGATGGCCATGGGCATGCCGTAGATCACGCAGCTGGCTTCATCCTGGGCCCACACGGTGCTGCCGCCCTGCTTGAGCAGGCGTGCACCTTCACGGCCGTCGGCGCCCATGCCGGTGAGCACCACCGACAGCACCTTGTCGCCATAGGACTTGGCCGCCGAACCAAAGGTGATGTCCACGCACGGTTTGTAATTCAGGCGCTCGTCGCCCGGCAGGATCTTCACCGTGCCGCGGCCGTCGACCATCATCTGCTTGCCGCCAGGGGCCAGCAGGGCCAGGCCCGGGCGCAGCATGTCGCCGTCCTCGGCTTCCTTGACGCTGATCTTGCACAGCTTGTCGAGGCGCTCGGCAAACGCCTTGGTAAAGGCCGCCGGCATGTGCTGGATCAGCACGATCGGCGCCGGGAAGTTGGCCGGCAACTGGGTCAGAACCCGCTGCAGGGCAACCGGGCCGCCGGTGGAAGTACCGATGGCAACCAGCTTGTAGGGTTTGCGCTTGGGTGCCGGCGAAGCACTCGATGCTGGCGCAGCCGCTGCGCGCACAGGTGCTGCGGCGCGTGGTGCAGGCGTGCTGCCCAGGCTGCTGACGGCAGGTTGCGCGGCTGGCTGCGGCGCGGGCGCCGGGCTTGCGTAGGCACTGAAACGACGGTTGCTGCGGGAAATGGTATGAACCTTTTCACACAGCAGTTGCTTGACCTTCTCCGGGTTGCGCGAGATGTCTTCGAAGTTCTTCGGCAGGTAGTCGACCGCACCGGCATCCAGCGCATCGAGGGTGACGCGGGCGCCTTCGTGGGTCAGCGAGGAGAACATCAGCACCGGGGTCGGGCAACGCTGCATGATGTGACGCACGGCGGTGATGCCATCCATCATGGGCATTTCGTAGTCCATGGTGATGACATCGGGCTTGAGCGACAGCGCCTGGTCGATCGCTTCCTTGCCATTGGTCGCGGTACCGACGACCTGGATAGTCGGGTCCGCTGAAAGAATTTCCGAGACGCGGCGGCGGAAGAAACCGGAATCATCCACCACCAGGACCTTGACTGCCATAAACACTCCATTAGGGGGCGCGGCATGTGAGCCGCGCCACCAGAATCAAATACGCCGGGCGGCGTAACGCTTGAGCATGCTCGGTACGTCGAGGATCAGCGCAATGCGCCCGTCACCGGTAATGGTGGCGCCCGACATGCCCGGGGTGCCCTGGAGCATCTTGCCCAGCGGCTTGATGACCACTTCTTCCTGGCCCACCAGTTGATCGACGACGAAGCCGATCCGCTGGGTACCCACCGAAAGGATCACCACATGGCCCTCGCGCTGCTCTTCATGAGCGGCCGAGCTGACCAGCCAGCGCTTGAGGTAGAACAGCGGCAAGGCCTTGTCACGCACGATCACCACTTCCTGGCCGTCGACCACGTTGGTGCGCGACAGGTCGAGGTGGAAGATCTCGTTGACGTTGACCAGCGGGAAGGCGAACGCCTGGTTGCCGAGCATGACCATCAGCGTCGGCATGATCGCCAGGGTCAGCGGCACCTTGATGACGATCTTCGAGCCCAGGCCCTTGGTCGAGTAGATGTTGATCGAGCCGTTGAGCTGGGAAATCTTGGTTTTCACCACGTCCATGCCCACGCCACGCCCGGACACGTCGGAAATCTCGGTCTTGGTCGAGAAGCCCGGGGCGAAGATCAGGTTGTAGCACTCGGTCTCGCTCAGGCGATCGGCGGCGTCCTTGTCCATCACTCCGCGCTTGACCGCAATGGCACGCAGCACGTCGGCGTCCATGCCCTTGCCGTCATCGGAGATCGACAGCAGGATGTGGTCGCCTTCCTGTTCGGCCGAGAGCACTACCTTGCCGCCGCGGGACTTGCCCGAGGCTTCGCGCTCTTCCGGGGTTTCGACGCCATGGTCGACGGCGTTGCGCACCAAGTGCACCAGCGGGTCGGCCAGGGCCTCGACGAGGTTCTTGTCGAGGTCGGTCTCTTCGCCGACCAGCTCCAGGTTGATTTCTTTCTTCAACTGCCGGGCCAGGTCGCGAACCAGGCGCGGGAAGCGCCCGAAGACCTTCTTGATCGGCTGCATGCGGGTTTTCATCACCGCGGTCTGCAGGTCGGCGGTCACCACGTCGAGGTTCGACACGGCCTTGGACATGGCCTCGTCGCCACTGTTCAGGCCCAGACGCACCAGGCGGTTACGCACCAGCACCAGCTCGCCGACCATGTTCATGATCTCGTCGAGCCGCGCGGTGTCGACCCGTACGGTGGTTTCGGTTTCGCTGGCAGGGTGCTTTTCGGCAGCCGGAGCGGCCTGGCGTGCAGGTGCAGGCGCCGCAGCCGCTGCTTTGGCCGCAGGGGCTGGTGCAGCAGCTGGCTTGGCGGCAGGTGCTGGCGCAGGCTTGGCCGCCGCTTTCGCAGGTGCTGCGCTGGCAACTGGTGCAGCCGTGGCTACTGCGTCCGGAGCAAACTTGCCCTTGCCGTGCAGTTCGTCGAGCAGCGCTTCGAACTCGTGCTCGGAGATGTGATCGCCAGCCGCGGCAGGCGCGCAGGCTTCCACAGGCGCGGCAGCAGCGCCCGGCAGCGCATCGACGGCAAAAGTACCCTTGCCGTGCAACTGGTCGAGCAGCGCTTCGAATTCATCGTCGGTGATGTCGCCACTGACATCGCCAGCGGCAGCTGCAGCAGCCGGCGCTTCAGCCGCGCCGCCGAGGTTGTCGGCGGCGAACTGGCCCTTGCCGTGCAACTGGTCAAGCAGCGACTCGAACTCGGCGTCGGTGATTTCGTCACCGGCAGGCTCGGCGTCCTGGGCTTGTGCCTCGGCCTTGACTGCATTGAGCGAGTCGAGCAGTTGTTCGAATTCGGTGTCGGTGATGTCCGCCTCGGCCTCGGCCGCCGGCGCTTCAACCACCTCGGGCTCAGCGGCAGGGGCTGGTGCTTCGTCTTCCCCGGCAGGCTCGGCCAGGCGCGACAGCGCCGCCAGCAGCTCTGGGGTCGCCGGGGTGATGTCGCTGCGCTCGCGAACCTGGCCGAACATGCTGTTGACCGTGTCCAGGGCTTCCAGGACCACGTCCATCAGTTCGGAGTCGACGCGTCGGGCACCCTTGCGCAGGATGTCGAACACGTTTTCGGCGATATGGCAGCACTCCACCAGCTCGTTGAGCTGGAGGAAGCCGGCGCCCCCTTTTACAGTGTGAAAACCGCGAAAGATCGCATTGAGCAGGTCGGCATCATCCGGTCGGCTTTCCAGCTCGACCAATTGCTCGGACAGTTGCTCAAGAATTTCGCCGGCTTCTACCAGGAAATCCTGAAGGATTTCTTCATCGGCGCCGAAGCTCATTAAACGTGCTCCCTAAAAACCCAGACTGGACAGCAGATCGTCGACATCGTCCTGACCGGACACAACGTCTTCACGCTTATCGGCATGAATCTGCGGACCTTCACCCCGAGTCGGATGTTTTTCTTGATCTTTTTCAGCGCGCAGCTGCTGGTGGTCATGTTCGATACCGGCAAAACGGTCAACTTGACTTGCCATCAGCACGAGCTTGAGCAGATTGCTTTCTACTTCGGTGACCAGCGCCGTGACGCGTTTGATCACCTGGCCGGTCAGGTCTTGGTAGTCCTGAGCCAGAAGAATGTCATTGAGGTGGCTGGCGACCTTGCGGTTGCCCTCCTCGCTGCGCGTCAGGAAACTGTCGACACGCTTGGCCAGCTCACGGAACTCCGGTGCCGCCACTTCGCGGCGCATGAAGCGCTGCCAGTCGACGCTCAGCGCCTTGGCCTCGTCGCTCAGTTCGTTGAGTACCGGCGTGCTGGCTTCGACCAGGTCCATGGTGCGGTTGGCCGCGCCCTCGGTCAGCTTGACCACGTAGGACAGGCGTTCGGTCGCATCGGTGATCTGCGACACTTCCTCGGCTTGCGGCATGTGCGGGTCGATCTGGAAACTGACGATCGCGCTGTGCAGCTCGCGGGTGAGTTTGCCGACTTCCTGATACAGGCCAAGGTCACGGGTCTGGTTCAGCTGATGGATCAGTTGCACCGCGTCGCCGAACTTGCCTCGTTCAAGGCTGTCGACCAGTTCCCGGGCGTGTTTCTTGAGTGTCGACTCAAACTCGCCCAAGGATGATTGTGTTTGCTCCATAGCGCCCCCGTGGCGTACCTCAGCTATTGACGCGCTCGAAGATCTTTTCGATCTTTTCTTTCAGCACCTGGGCAGTGAACGGCTTAACCACGTAGCCGTTGACCCCGGCCTGGGCGGCTTCGATGATCTGCTCGCGCTTGGCTTCGGCAGTCACCATCAGCACCGGCAGGTGCTTGAGGCGCTCATCGGCACGCACTTTGCGCAGCAGGTCGATACCGGACATGCCAGGCATGTTCCAGTCGGTCACCAGAAAGTCGAAATGACCGCTTTCGAGCATCGGCAGTGCGGTGTTGCCGTCGTCGGCTTCCTGGGTGTTGGTAAAGCCCAGATCACGCAACAGGTTCTTGATGATCCGCCGCATCGTCGAAAAGTCGTCCACGATGAGGATTTTCATGTCTTTGTTCAATTAGACCTCCAAGCAGTCTTTAACGCGTTCAGCGCGGAACGCGCATTCAATCAATTCGGCACTACATTTCACGACTGCATCGAACCTGCGTTCAACGCGCCCGCCATTCCCCCAGGCGACCACGCAAACGTGCCGCGCACTGGCTGTGCAACTGGCTGACACGCGACTCGCTCACCCCCAGGACCTCACCGATCTCCTTGAGGTTGAGCTCTTCGTCGTAGTACAGCGCCAGGACCAGACGCTCGCGTTCCGGCAGGTTGGCGATGGCATCGGCCAGGGCTGCCTGAAAACGCTCGTCTTCCAGATCGCGCGAAGGCTCGAGCTGGGCACTGGCACCGTCCTCGTGCAGGCCTTCATGTTCGCCGTCCTGCAACAGGTCGTCGAAACTGAACAGGCGGCTGCCCAGGGTGTCATTCAAAATCCCGTAATAATCATCGAGACTCAATTGAAGTTCGGCAGCAACCTCGTGATCTTTAGCGTCACGGCCGGTTTTTGCTTCAATTGCACGAATCGCGTCACTGACCATGCGGGTATTGCGGTGTACCGAACGCGGCGCCCAGTCGCCCTTGCGCACTTCATCGAGCATGGCGCCACGGATGCGGATGCCGGCGTAGGTCTCGAAACTGGCCCCCTTGCTGGCGTCATACTTGTTGGCGACTTCGAGCAGGCCGATCATCCCGGCCTGGATCAGGTCCTCCACCTGCACACTGGCCGGCAGACGTGCCAACAAGTGGTAGGCGATGCGCTTGACCAGCGGCGCGTAACGCTCGATCAGTTCGTACTGGGCGTCACGCGAAGCCTTGCTGTACATCCGATAACCACTGGCGTTCATAGCACCGGACCCGCACTCGTCGGTTGCACCAGGCGCTCGACGAAGAACTCCAGGTGCCCCCGTGGGTTGGCAGGCAGCGGCCAGCTATCGACCTTCTGGGCAATGGCCTTGAATGCCAGCGCGCACTTGGAACGCGGGAAGGCTTCATAGACCGCTCGCTGCTTCTGCACCGCCTTGCGCACACATTCGTCGTAAGGCACCGCACCGACGTATTGTAGGGCGACATCGAGGAAGCGATCAGTGACCTTGGTCAACTTGGCGAACAGGTTGCGCCCTTCCTGAGGGCTCTGGGCCATGTTGGCGAGGACGCGGAAGCGGTTCATGCCGTAATCGCGGTTGAGCAGCTTGATCAGCGCGTAGGCGTCAGTGATCGAAGTGGGCTCGTCGCACACCACCAGCAGCACTTCCTGGGCGGCGCGGACAAAACTGACTACCGAGTCACCGATACCTGCAGCGGTGTCGATCACCAGCACATCGAGGTTGTCGCCGATCTCGCTGAAGGCCTGGATCAGGCCGGCGTGCTGGGCCGGAGCCAGGTGCACCATGCTCTGCGTGCCCGAGGCCGCCGGCACGATGCGCACACCGCCGGGGCCTTGCAGCAGCACGTCGCGCAGTTCGCAACGGCCTTCAATGACATCGGCCAGGGTGCGCTTGGGCGTCAGGCCCAGCAGCACATCAACGTTGGCCAGGCCCAGGTCGGCGTCCAGCAGCATGACCCGACGGCCAAGCTCAGCCAGCGCCAATGACAGGTTCACTGACACGTTAGTCTTGCCAACGCCACCTTTGCCGCCGGTCACGGCGATCACCTGTACGGGATGCATGCTACCCATGTTTGTTCTTTACCTTGTCTTACTTAGACCGAGGCCACATGACTGGGCTGCGCTTTCAACACCTGAAAAATGCCTGGCAGACCATTGATGTAGGTACTTTGCAACGTATTCATATTCCCCTCAGCCCACGCGTTTGCCGGAGCTGTGGTAGAGATCAGCGAACATGTCGGCCATGGCCTCTTCGCTGGGCTCGTCCTGCATCTGCACGCTCACTGCGCGGCTGACCAACTGGTGCCGGCGCGGCAGGTGCAGGTCGTCAGGAATGCGCGGGCCATCGGTAAGATAGGCCACCGGCAGTTCGTGACTGATTGCCAGGCTCAATACTTCGCCGAGGCTGGCGGTTTCATCTAGCTTGGTCAGGATGCAACCGGCCAGGCCGCAGCGCTTGTAGCTGTGGTAGGCGGCGGTCAGCACCTGTTTCTGGCTGGTGGTTGCCAGTACCAGGTAATTCTTGGCCTGAATCCCGCGCCCGGCAAGGGTTTCCAGCTGCATGCGCAGCGCCGGGTCGCTGGCTTGCAGGCCGGCGGTATCGATCAGTACCACGCGCTTGCGCAGCAGCGGGTCGAGGGCCTGGGCCAGCGACTGGCCCGGGTCGACGTGAGTAACCGAGACATTGAGGATCCGCCCCAGGGTCTTGAGCTGCTCCTGGGCGCCGATACGGAAGCTGTCCATGCTCACCAGGGCCAGGTTCTGCGCGCCGTACTTGAGCACGTAGCGCGCGGCGAGCTTGGCCAGGGTGGTGGTCTTGCCCATGCCGGCCGGACCGACCATGGCAATGACACCGCCTTCTTCGATCGGTTCGATTTCCGGCACCTGGATCATCCGCGCCAGGTGCGCCAGGAGCATGCGCCAGGCGTGACGCGGCTCTTCGATTTCGGTGGTCAGCTCGAGCAGTTCGCGGGCAATCGGCCCGGACAGGCCGATGCGCTGCAGGCGGCGCCAGAGGTTGGCCTGCTGCGGCTTGTTGCCCTGCAACTGGCTCCAGGCCAGCGAGCCGAGCTGTACTTCAAGCAGTTCGCGCAGGCCCGAGAGCTCCGAGCGCATCGAGTCGAACAGGCGCGGGTCGATGGGTGCCGCAGCCGGTGCAGCAGGCACGGCCGGCGCTTCGACCTGCGGGTCGACCAGCGGCTCGGAAGCAGTCAGCGGCAAGCCGGCAAACAGCTGGCGATTGGCATCTTCGCTCTCGCTGCGGCTGCTCAGCTCGGCCTGGGCGGTGACGATGCGCGACTGGGTCTTGCGCAGCTCGTCCTCGAGCTCGACATTCGGCACCCGCGGCGCCAGGGCGGACAGCTTGTAGTCCAGCGCAGCCGTCAGCTCGACACCGCCAGCAATCCGTCGGTTGCCAATGATGGCGGCATCGGCCCCCAGCTCATCGCGAACCAGCTTCATGGCCTGACGCATATCGGCGGCGAAAAAACGCTTAACTTGCATAACCCACTACCTCAGCCGTTCGGGCCCACTGTGGCGACGATGGTAACTTGCTTGTTGTCAGGTATTTCCTGATACGCCAAAACATGCAAATTCGGTACAGCCAGGCGACCGAAGCGCGACAGCATGGCTCGTACCGGTCCTGCGACCAGGAGGATCGCCGGCTGCCCTTGCATCTCCTGACGCTGGGCGGCTTCGATCAACGAACGCTGAAGCTTTTCGGCCATGCTCGGTTCCAGAAGAACACCGTCTTCCTGGCCTTGCCCAGCCCTTTGCAAACTATTGAGCAAAATCTGTTCCAATCTTGGTTCAAGGGTGATCACAGGCAGCTCGGACTCAACGCCGACAATGCTTTGCACGATAGCGCGACACAATCCGACGCGCACCACCGCCACCAGCGCGGCGGTATCTTGACTCTTGCCCGGGTTGTTGGCGATGGCTTCGGCAATGCTGCGAATGTCGCGCACCGGAACCTGCTCGGCGAGCAACGCCTGCAGCACTTTGAGCAGGCCCGACAAGGAAATGACGCCCGGCACCAGCTCCTCGGCAAGCTTGGGCGACGCCTTGGCCAGCACCTGCAGCAGCTGCTGCACTTCTTCGTGGCCGATCAGCTCGTGGCAGTGCTTGTGCAGAATCTGGTTGAGGTGGGTGGCGACCACGGTACTGGCGTCTACCACCGTGTAGCCCAGCGACTGCGCCTGGCTGCGCTGGTTGACGTCGATCCACACCGCTTCCAGACCAAAGGCCGGATCGCGGGCGGCAATGCCATTGAGGGTACCGAACACCTGCCCGGGGTTGATCGCAAGCTCGCGGTCCGGGTAGATCTCGGCTTCGGCCAGGATCACCCCCATCAGGGTCAGGCGATAGGCACTGGGCGCCAGGTCGAGGTTGTCGCGAATGTGCACCGTGGGCATGAGAAAGCCCAGGTCCTGGGACAACTTTTTGCGCACGCCCTTGATCCGCGCCAGCAACTGGCCGCCCTGGTTGCGGTCCACCAGCGGAATCAGCCGGTAGCCGACCTCAAGGCCGATCATGTCGATCGGGGTGACGTCATCCCAGCCCAGCTCCTTGGTTTCCATCGCGCGCTGTGGCGATGGCAGCAGGTCCTGCTGGCGTTGCACCTCTTCCAGGGCCTTGAGCTTGGCCTGGTTCTGCTTGCGCCACACCAGGTAGGCGCCGCCGGCGGCCAGCAGGCCGAGGCTCAGGAAGGCGATGTGCGGCATGCCCGGCACCAGGCCCATGACGATCATCAGGCCAGCCGACACCGCCAGGGCCTTGGGCGAATCGAACATCTGCCGGTTGATCTGCTTGCCCATGTCCTCGGAGCCCGAGGCGCGGGTAACCATGATCGCCGCCGCGGTGGACAGCAACAGCGAGGGCAACTGCGCCACCAAACCGTCACCGATGGTCAACAGTGCATAGACCTTGCCGGCGTCGGCAAAGGTCATGTTGTGCTGGAACATACCGACGGCCATGCCGCCGATCAGGTTGATGAACAGGATCAACAGGCCGGCGATGGCGTCACCGCGAACAAACTTGCTGGCACCGTCCATCGAACCATAGAACTCGGCCTCGCCGGCCACTTCGGCGCGCCGCGCCTTGGCCTGGGCCTGGTCGATCAGGCCGGCGTTGAGGTCGGCGTCGATGGCCATCTGCTTGCCGGGCATGGCGTCGAGGGTGAAGCGCGCGCTCACTTCGGAAATACGCCCGGCACCTTTGGTGACCACCACGAAGTTGATGATCATCAGGATCGCGAAGACGACGATACCGACCACGTAGTTACCGCCGATCACCACCTCGCCGAAGGCCTGGATCACCTTACCGGCGGCCTCGTGGCCGTCATGGCCGTGTAGCATCACCACCCGCGTGGACGCCACGTTGAGCGCCAGGCGCAACAGCGTCGCCACCAGCAGGATGGTCGGGAACGCGGCGAAGTCCAGCGGGCGCAGGGCGTAGACGCAGACCAGCAGGACCACGATCGACAAGGCGATGTTGAAGGTGAAGAACACGTCGAGCAAAAACGGCGGGATCGGCAACATCATCATTGCCAGCATCACCAGCAGCAACAGCGGCACACCCAGGTTACCCCGGCCTAGACCGACCAGGTTGCTACGGGCACTGTTGATTAACTGAGAGCGATCCACCGGTATTCCTCGTTAGCTCAAGCAAAACTTTGACGCGTTTGAGGCGCGCAGCGCTGCCTTTGCAAGAAGCTTTCCAACTTTGCCAAACGAGGTGGTTTGAGTGGCTCGGGGCTGCTGCGCAGGCAGCGCCGATCAGGAATCGCGACGCAAATCCGGCGGGATCGGCAGATCCTTGAGCGGCTCCGGCGGCTTGCCCTTGCCGGCGCGATACTGGCGGATCTGGTAGACGTAGGCCAGCACCTGGGCCACTGCCAGGTACAAACCGGCGGGAATCTCTTCTTCAAGCTCGGTGGAGTAGTAGATCGAACGCGCCAGCGCCGGCGATTCGAGCACCTGGATCTTGTGCTCGTTGGCGATCTCGCGAATTTTCAGGGCGATGAAGTCGGCACCCTTGGCCAGCAGCAGCGGCGCCGCGCCCTTCTCCGGGTCGTACTTGAGCGCCACGGCATAGTGGGTCGGGTTGGTGATGATCACGTCCGCCTCGGGAATCGCCGCCATCATCCGCCGCTGCGAAGCCTCGCGCTGCAGTTGGCGAATGCGTTGCTTGACCTCGGGCTTGCCTTCGGAGTCCTTGTACTCGTCGCGCACCTCTTGCTTGGTCATCAGCAGCTTCTTGTGCGCCTGCCAGAGCTGGATCGGCACGTCCACCGCGGCAATGATCAACAGCCCCGCTGCCATCCACAGCGCACTCCAGCCAACTACCTGGACGCTATGGATGATCGCCTGCTCCAGCGGCTCGTTGGCAATCGCCAGCAGGTCATCGCGATCAGCCGACAACACCGTCAGGGCGACGATCAGAATCATGAAGAACTTGGCCAGCGCCTTGAGCAGCTCGGACAAGGCGTTGACCGAGAACATCCGCTTGATCCCCGATAGCGGGTTCATGCGGCTGAACTTCGGCGCCAGGGAGCTGCTGGAAAACAGGAACCCGCCCAGCGACACCGGGCCGATGATTGCCGCAATCAGCAGCACCAGCAATACCGGCTGAGTCGCGAGCAAGGCCATCTTGCCGGAGGCCATGAGGAAAATGCCCATGGACCGCTCATCGATGAGCACCTCGCGGGACAAGCTGAAATTGATGCGCATCAGCTCCATCAGGGTTTGCGCCAGGCCACCGCCAAACGCCAGCAGCGCTCCAGCGCCCGCCAGGGTCACCGCGACCGTGTTGAGTTCCTTGGAACGGGCAATCTCGCCCTTCTCGCGCGCGTCCTTCTTGCGCTTGTCGGTGGGGTCTTCTGTTTTGTCCTGACCGCTTTCGCTTTCTGCCATGCTCAGCGCGCCCGTGCCAGTTCACGCAGCCACTGCAAGGCTTCGGAAGCCAGTGACTGATAGTGAGGAAGAATATCGGCCAGGGTGATCCAGAAGATCACCATCCCCAGCACCAGGGTCAGCGGAAAGCCGATGGAAAAGATGTTCAACTGCGGCGCCGCCCGGGTCATCACGCCAAAGGCGATGTTGACCACCAGCAGCGCGGTCACCGCCGGCAATACCAACAGCATGGCTGCACCCAGCACCCAACCCAGGCGCCCGGCCAGGTCCCAGAAATGATTGACCAGCACACCGCCGCCCACCGGCAAGGTGGTAAAGCTCTCGGTCAGCACCTCGAAGACCACCAGATGGCCGTTGATGGCAAGGAACAGCAAGGTCACCAGCATGGTCAGGAACTGGCTGACCACCGCCACGTTGACGCCGTTGGCCGGATCGACCATGGAGGCGAAGGCCATGCCCATCTGGATTGCGACGATCTGCCCGGCGATCACGAAAATCTGGAAGAACAGCTGCAGCGCCATACCAAACACGGCGCCAATGATGATCTGCTCGGCCACCAGCAACATTGCCCTGAGATCCAGCGATTCGACCACCGGCATCGGCGGCAGGCCGGGAACGATGACTACGGTGATTGCCAGAGCGAAATACATGCGGATACGTGTCGGCACCAGGGTGGTACCGAAAATAGGCATGGTCATCAGCACCGCCGTGACGCGAATCAACGGCAGAATGAAACTGGCCACCCAGGCGCCGATCTGCGCGTCGGTCAGCTCAAGCATCGCCGGGTCAACCGATCAGCTGCGGAATGCTGCCGTACAACGACAGAATGTATTCCATGAATTTCTGCACCAGCCACGGGCCAACCACGATCAGCGTCACCAACATCACCAGCAGGCGCGGCAGGAAGCTCAGGGTCTGTTCGTTGATCTGCGTGGCGGCCTGGAACATCGCCACCACCAGGCCCACCAGCAGGCTTGGCACCACCAGGATGGCAACCATCAAGGTGGTCAGCCACAACGCATCGCGAAACAGGTCGACAGCCACTTCAGGGGTCATGGACTTCTTCTCCTCGCGGCGTCAGACGCCGCCGAAACTGCCGGCCAGGGTACCCATGATCAGCGCCCAGCCATCGACCAGGACGAACAGCATGATCTTGAACGGCAACGAGATGATCAGCGGCGACAACATCATCATACCCATGGCCATCAGCACACTGGCGACCACCAGGTCGATGATCAGGAACGGGATGAAGATCATGAAGCCGATCTGGAACGCGGTCTTGAGCTCCGAGGTGACGAAGGCCGGCACCAGGATGGTCAATGGCGCCTGATCGGGGCTGGCGATGTCGGTGCGCTTGGACAGGCGCATGAACAGGTCCAGATCGCTTTCGCGGGTCTGCGCCAGCATGAAGTTCTTCAACGGCGCCTGGGCCTTGCTGATCGCATCCTGGGCGCTGAGCTTCTCGGCCAGGTAGGGCTGCACGGCCTCCTGATTGATGCGGTCGAACACCGGCGCCATGATGAACAGGGTCAGGAACAGCGCCATGCCGTTGAGGATCTGGTTCGACGGCGTCTGCTGCAGGCCCAGGGCCTGGCGCAGAATGGAAAAGACAATGATGATGCGGGTAAAGCTGGTCATCAGCACGACGAACGCCGGGATGAAACTCAGCGCGGTCATGATCAGCAGGATCTGCAGGCTGACCGAATACTCCTGCTGGCCGTCGGCCCCGCTGGACAGGGTGATCGCCGGGATCGACAGTGGATCAGCCGCCAGGGCCAGCGGCGCCGCCAGCATCAGCAGCAGCGTCAACATCATGCGCAACGCGCCCATCACGACCTTCCCTTCTGATCCTTGCCCATCAGCTCCATCAGCCGCTGGGCGAATTCTGGTGTTGCCTGGCGCGCACTGGCGGGCACTTCAACCGGCTCGGCCATGACATGCAAGGCCTCGATGGTGCCTGGCGAATGGCCGATGAGGATCTGCTCCTTGCCGACCTGGATCAGCAACAGCCGATCACGCGGCCCCAGCGAACGGCTACCGAGGATCTCGATCACCTGGCCACTGCCGGGCGCGGCGTTCTGCACCCGGCGCAGCAGCCAGGCGAGGACGAAGATCAACCCCAGCACCAGCAGCAGCCCCAGCACCAGCTGGGTCAACTGCCCTGCCGCGCTGCCACTGCTTGCCGGTGCCACTACCGCAGCCGCCGGCTGCGTGGCAGCCAGGGCGACATCCACGTACAGGCCGCAGGCCAGGCCCAGGCCGTTGCGCAGGAGCTTGCTCACTCAGCGCAGCTTCTTGATGCGTTCGCTCGGGCTGATCACGTCCGTCAGGCGGATGCCGAACTTTTCGTTGACCACCACCACTTCGCCGTGCGCAATCAGAGTGCCGTTGACCAGCACGTCCAGCGGCTCGCCGGCCAGGCGGTCGAGCTCGATCACCGAACCCTGGTTGAGTTGCAGCAGGTTGCGGATGTTGATCTCGGTACTGCCGACTTCCATGGAAATGCTCACCGGAATATCCAGGATCACATCCAGGTTCGGACCATCGAGGGTGACCTGTTCGTTGCTGCGCGGCGAGCTGCCGAACTCTTCCATGGCCAGGCGGCTGGACGCCGGCGCGCTGGCAGTGTCGGCCGCGAGCAAGGCGTCGATGTCGGACTGGCCGGCATCGCCGGTTTCTTCCAGGGCCGCAGCCCATTCATCGGCCAGGGCCTGGTCCTCCGGGGAGGTGATGTCGTTTTCGTTAGCCATTTTGTCCTCGACGGGCAATCAATTCGGAGTTGGAACCACGAGCGCCTCAGCGGCGCTCGATCGGATCGATAATCTGCAGGGCCAGGGTGCCCTTGTGCGAACCCAGCTTGGCCTTGAACGACGGCACGCCGTTGGCCCGCAGGATCAGCTCATCCGGCAGCTCGACCGGAATCACATCGCCCGGCTGCATGTGCAGGATGTCGCGCAGCTTCAGCTGGCGACGGGCAACCGTGGCGCTGAGCGGCACGCTGACGTCCAGCACGTCTTCGCGCAGGGCCTTGATCCAGCGCTCGTCCTGGTCGTCCAGATCGGACTGGAAACCGGCATCGAGCATCTCGCGCACCGGCTCGATCATCGAGTACGGCATGGTCACGTGCAGGTCGCCGCCACCGCCATCGAGCTCGATGTGAAAGGTCGAAACCACCACCGCCTCGCTCGGCCCGACGATGTTGGCCATAGCCGGGTTGACCTCGGAGTTGATGTACTCGAAGTTGACCGGCATGATCGCCTGCCAGGCCTCCTTGAGGTCAACGAAGGCCTGGTCGAGGACCATGCGCACCACGCGCAACTCGGTCGGGGTGAACTCGCGACCTTCGATCTTGGCGTGACGACCGTCGCCACCAAAGAAGTTATCCACCAGCTTGAACACCAGCTTGGCGTCGAGGATGAACAGCGAGGTACCGCGCAACGGCTTGATCTTCACCAGGTTGAGGCTGGTGGGCACGTACAGCGAATGCACGTACTCGCCGAACTTCATCACCTGCACGCCGCCGACTGCCACGTCCGCAGAGCGGCGCAGCAGGTTGAACATACTGATGCGGGTATAGCGGGCAAACCGCTCGTTGATCATTTCCAGGGTCGGCATGCGACCGCGGACGATCCGATCCTGGCTGGTCAGGTCATAACTTTTGACACTGCCGGGCTCGGCATTGCTTTCGGTTTGTACCAGACCATCGTCGACGCCATGCAGCAAAGCATCGATTTCATCCTGGGACAGCAGGTCCTGCACGGCCATCTGGGGCTCCTACTGCAATACGAAATTGGTGAACAGCAACTGGTCGATGACCGGCTTGCCGACTTCCTTCTGCGCCACTTCCTGGACACTGGCAGTGGCCTTCTGGCGCAGCATTTCCTGGCCGACCGGGCTGGACAGGGTGTCGAAGCCCTGGCCCGAGAACATCATGACCAGGTTGTTGCGAATCACCGGCATATGCACCTTGAGGGCATCCAGCGCTGCCTGGTCACGCCCCTGCATGGTGATGCTCACCTGCATGTAGCGCTGGCGGCCGTTCTGGTTGAAGTTGACCACGAAGGCCGGTGCCAGCGGCTCGTAGATCGCTGCCGGCTTGAGGTTGGCCAGGGCCGGATCGACCGCAGGCTTATCCTCGGACTTGTGCAGGAAGAACCAGGTGGCGCCGACCGACAGGCCGATGGCAAGCAGCAATGCCAGCACCAACAGCAGGATCAGCTTGAGTTTGCCTGTAGCGGCGGGGTCTTTCTCTGCTTCGCTCTTCGCCATGCCAATAATCCGTCATTCATCGGAGATTTCAGTCACATGGCGAGGGTTGAGCAAGTGTTATGCCAACCTGGAAAAGCAAGGTCGGCTAGCACAAAGAGCACAGCCAATCAGGCGTAGTAATCCACCGCGCTGGAACCCACAACCGACTGCTGCTCGACCGGCATTGCACCTGGAGCGATTTCAGCGGACTCAGCGGATTCACCAGCTTCATTACGCCGTGCGGCCACGCCACTGAGTTTCGGCGTGTCCTGGGCGCCCTGCTGCTGGCCACCACGGGACTGGTCAGCGACGTTGACGTCCGGCTGGCCGAGCCCCTGCTGGGCAAACATTTCCTTGAGCCGGTGCACCTGGTTTTCCAGCGCCTCGCGCACCCCGGCGTGACCACTGACAAAGGTCACCTGGGCCTGCTGTTCCGGCGCCAGGTTGACCCGGATGTCCAGGCGCCCGAGCTCGGCCGGCTCAAGCTTGATATCGGCCGATTTCAGGTTCTGGCTGGACAGGTACATGACCCGGTTGACCAGGCCTTCGGTCCAGCCGCCCTGGTTCATCGCCAACGGCTGCTGCAGCGGCGTGGCCACCGGCACGGCATTGGCGGTCTTGGCCGTGGCGGCCAGGGTCAGGTTGCTCAGGCGCTCGGCAAAGTTGTCGACACGCGTATCGCTGGAGGCGCTCTTGAGGTCCTTGAGGCCATCATCGAGCAGGCCACTGAAGGCTTTTTCACCCGGCTCGCCTGATTCGGCATCGGCACCTGGCTTGTCCAGCAGGGCCGCCAGTGTATTGACGGCAGGCTGCGCCGTCGGCGCTTCAGGCTGGGCATTGCCGGCCTTGCCAGCGGCATGGGCAGACGTAGTGCCCTGGGCCTGGGCACTTTGCTCAAGGGCCAGGCGCAAGGCTGGCAGGTCAGACAGCGGATCGGCCTCAGGATCGAATTCGGGCGCTTCGGCTACCGGCTGGGCCGGCGCCGCAGCCACCTGCAATTGTGCTGCCGCAGCCTGAATCACCGGCGCCACGGTTTCAGCCTGGGCCTGGATCAATTGCGCGCCGGGCTGGGCGTCGGTCACTTGACCCGCCACCAGGCTGGGGTCAAGCAGGGTGGGATCAGCCACCAGCGCCGGATCGACCTCGGTGCTGCCCTGCTCCTCAGGCAAACTATTGCCGCTGTCGGCAACCTTCGACGAATCAGCGGCCGTTTTATTGCCGCTGCCCGGGGCGGTGACGACCTTCTCAGGCACAGGCGCGTCCTTGGTGCCTGCAGTCGTCTCGCGAGACTGCTTGGCATACACATCGGAAAAGCCAGACGCCTTGTCGTTAGAGGCCTGCAGCGATTTATCCGGCGCACCGGCAGTGGCGCGCGACGGCTTCGTCACGGCACTGGCTTGCAACAGGGGGTTGGAGGCGACAGGCATGCAGGAGTCTCCGCTACAGAAGTCGTAATCGTGAATTAGCGAAGACTACGCAAAACTCGCGCCAGGTTTGCCCTCGCGCTCAACCAATCGATACTCGCTGGCGTTCGTCGTGGTAAAGGTCACGAACGGCCGCATACTCGCGATCGATCTGGTTGATCAGGTCTTCGATGCCTTGCAGCGGGCCGTGATTGACGCGGTCTTCGAGCTGCCTGCACAACTCGGCCAACGCTACCGCCCCCATATTGCTGCTACTGCCCTTGAAACTGTGCGCGGCATGCGCCAGCTCGTCGGCGTTCTTCGCCTCATGCAATTGACTGAGGCGTTTTTCGGAATCTTCAAGAAAGGTTTCCAGCAAGTACAGGTAGCCATCTTCCATGACCTCCTGCAAGTCGCTGAGCACCTTGCGATCGATGTGAATGTCGGACACTTGCTCACTCCTTGATCAAGTTGGATTATGCCAGAGCCTCCCAGGCGAACTCCACGCATGCGCGGCGCCCCTCGTCGGCCCATTCGGCACGCCGGCTCAACCGGCGTATGAGGGTCAGACCGCGTCCGCACAACCCTTGTTCGGACACAGGCCTGGCCAGCACTTTACTCACATTGAAGCCCTTGCCGCTATCTTCGACTTCAATCTTCAGACGCCCGCCTTGGCGATCCGGCTCGACCCGAAGGGAGACGCGGATGAAGCCCTCGTTCAACGCCTGCAGGCGCTCGTCGCGCATCTGATAGTAGGCGGCAAAGCCCTGCGCATCGCGCTTTAGCGCCGAGTCCAGCCCCAGCACGCCGTGTTCCAGGGCATTGGAATACAGCTCGGTGAGGACACTGTGCAACGCCCCGCTCTGAGCCCGCAAACCGTGTATTTCCTGCAACAGCTGTAGCAAATAAGGTAATGGATTGAAACGTTTTAGCGTGTCGGCGCGAAACTCGAACTGCAGCGACCAGTCCAGCGGACTGGACTGCCCACTGTCAGAATAGATCACCGGCAGCGGCGACAACAGTTGCGGTTCGACCACCTCGATATCCAGCAGGCTGACATCATCGCGCGAGCGACCACGAAACGCTTCCAGCGCCTGCAGCACCTCCCCGAACAACAGTGCCGGCTGTCGATTGGCACTCAGCACCCGACGCAGGCGCTCGACACCGAACAGCTGGTCATTGTCATCACTGGTATCGACCACGCCGTCAGACAACAGAAACAGGCGCTCGCCCAGGGCCAACGGCAGCACCTGGGTGGCGTCATCAAAGCGCTCCGGCGCCAGGATACCCAAGGGCAAATGACGCGACACCAACGCCACAGGCTCACCCCCACCGGCGGGCAACAGATAGCCGTCGGGCATGCCGCCATTCCAGACCTCGACCACCCGCCGCTGGAAACTCAGGTTGAGCAACAATGCACAACAGAACATGTCCACCGGCAGGATGCGCTTGAGCTTGGCGTTCATCTCGCGCAGGGTTTCGGCCAGGCCGTAACCCTTGGCTGTCATGCCATAGAACACCTCGGCCAGGGGCATCGCCCCCACCGCCGCCGGCAAGCCGTGGCCGGTGAAGTCGCCGAGCAGCACATGCATGTCACCTGCCGGCGTGAAGGCGGCCAACAGCAAGTCGCCATTGAACAGGGCATAAGGTGACTGCAGGTAACGGATGTTCGGCGCACTCAGGCAACCGGCATGGGCCACCTGGTCGAACACCGCCTTGGCGACCCGCTGCTCGTTGAGCAGATGAGTGTGATGGCGGGCAAGCTGGTCACGCTGCTCCAGCACCGTGGCCTGCAGCCGGCGCATACGCTCCATCGCCTTGATTTTGGCGGCCAGGATCACCGGGCTGTAGGGTTTTGCCAGAAAATCGTCGCCACCTGCCTCCAGGCAACGGACCAGCGCCTGTTCTTCGCTAAGCGAAGTGAGAAAGATGATCGGCACCAGCGCTTCACCGGCCAGCGCCTTGATCTGGCGCGCCGCCTCGAAACCATCCATGACCGGCATCAGCGCATCGAGCAGGACCATGTGCGGGCGCTGCGCGGCGAACAGCGCCAGCGCCTGCTCGCCATTTTCGGCGGTGAGCACCTGATGCCCCTGCTTGCGCACAAGGGTGGCCAGCAACAAACGATCAGCAGCACCATCCTCGGCGATCAGGATGGTGAGCGCCTCGAAAACATGGGCTGGCTGGTTCAACTGATGTCGAACAGCTTGTCGAAGTTGGAAATGGCGAGGATCTTTCGCACATCGGAGCTGGTGTTGACCACACGGATTTCCGAGTCGTCGCCGCCGACGTGATCACGCAGCAGCAACAGCATGCCCAGGGCCGAACTGTCCAGATAGGTGGCCTCCTTGAGGTCGACAACCACGGAGTCCGGCATGTTCTGCTTGAGCTCGTAAGCCTGGCGAAATTCCAGGTGCTTGCCAAAGTCAAAACGCCCCCTGACCTTGATCGTCAGTTTTTTCCCATCCGGGGATACTTCAGATACAACTGCCATGTCGATGATTCCTTCCATTGCGACGATTGCAGACATCTAGAAGGTTTAGCAGCCCCACCCCCCGGCAGCAAGCACTGCCGACCAAAGCAGCTTCAGTAGCGATCGTGGCGCGGCAGGCGCTGGGACAGTTCATCGAGCAGTTTTTGTTCGCGCTTGTCTTCCACCATGCGCGCCTCGTCGATGTAGCGCTGCACCAGCTTGCGCAAGCCCTCGACCCGGGCATAGGCCTGCTGCCAGGTGCCGCGGGCGTTCTTCAGATTGTTCTGGTGCCAGGCCAGGCTTTGGCGCTGCTGAGTCATGGCAGTTTCCAGCTGGCCGAGAAAGCTCTGGTAGTTGACCAGCCAGCTACCGGACACGCCCTGCCCACCGCGGTTGATCCACTGCAACTGGTAGTCTTCGCGAAAACGGTCAAGTTCACTGAGCTTGGCCTGGGCCATGTTCACTTGCTGCTGGAATTGCCCCAGGCGCTGGGCGGCCTGGCGCTCGGCGTTTTCCGCCATCTCCACCACCGGCGCCAGACGCGCGGCACGGCTTGGCTGGGCCATGGCCTATCAGCCGCCTGCCGCAGGCAAGGGGGCAAACACGCCAGCCAGGTGCTCGCGGCTTTGCTGCATGCCGACATTGTCGTTCAGGCCCTGGCGCAGGAAGTGCACCAGGCGCGGCTGCAGGGTAATGGCAAGATCGGTTTCGGCGTCTCCACCGGCGACATAAGCGCCGACGCTGATCAAGTCGCGGCTTTGCGACAGGCGCGACCACAGCTGTTTGAACTGCTGCGCTTCGGTCATCTGCTCGGGGCTGACCACCTGTGGCATGACCCGGCTGATCGACGCCTCGATATCAATGGCTGGGTAGTGCCCCTCCTCGGCCAGGCGCCGGGACAGCACGATGTGGCCGTCGAGCACGCCCCGCGCCGAGTCGGCAATCGGGTCCTGCTGATCGTCGCCCTCGGACAATACGGTATAGAACGCGGTGATCGAGCCACCACCGGCCTCGCCGTTACCGGCGCGCTCCACCAGCTTGGGCAGCTTGGCGAACACCGACGGTGGATAGCCCTTGGTCGCTGGCGGCTCACCAATAGCCAAGGCAATTTCCCGCTGGGCCTGGGCGAAACGGGTCAGCGAATCCATCAGCAACAGGACGTTCTTGCCCTTGTCGCGAAAGTACTCGGCAATGCGCGTGCAGTACATGGCCGCGCGCAAGCGCATCAGCGGCGCATCGTCGGCGGGCGAGGCCACCACCACCGAGCGCTTGAGGCCTTCTTCGCCAAGAATGTGCTCGATGAACTCCTTGACCTCGCGGCCGCGCTCACCGATCAAGCCGACGACGATAATGTCCGCCTCAGTAAAGCGGGTCATCATGCCCAGCAGCACACTCTTGCCCACGCCGGTACCGGCGAACAGGCCCAGGCGCTGACCGCGGCCAACCGTCAACAAACCGTTGATGCTGCGAATGCCGACGTCCAGCGGCTGGCTGATCGGGTCGCGGTTGAGCGGGTTGATGGTCGGGCCGTCCATCGGCACCCAGTCTTCGGCTTTCATCCCGCCCTTGCCGTCCAGGGCACGACCGGCGCCGTCAAGCACCCGGCCAAGCATGCTCATGCCCATGGGCAGGCGACCGCTTTCAGCCAGCGGCACCACGCGCGCCCCAGGGGCGATGCCGGCAACGCTGCCGACCGGCATGAGGAACACCTTGCCGCCAGCAAAACCCATGACCTCGGCCTCGACCCGCACCGGGTGATAGCTGTCGTCATTGATCACCACGCAGCGGCTACCAACCGCCGCGCGCAGGCCTTCGGCCTCGAGGGTCAGGCCGACCATGCGTAGCAGGCGGCCCTCGACCACCGGCTGAGACGGCAAATTGACGGCGTCGGCATACGCCCCCAGGCGCTTGCCGAAACTGGTTCGTTCAAGGCGCATCAGGGGCATCCAGCTCAACCTGCACATCCGCCGCTGCCGGGTGCAGGCTTTGGTCATGGAGCTGATCGAACAATTGCGCCATGGCCTTTTCGATACGGGTTTCCATACTGGCATCGATGCGGCTGTGATCAGTCTCGATGCGACAGCCTCCTGGCAGCAGGGCTTCGTCTTCGAGCAGCTTCCAGCGCTCCTCGTGACGCTCGCGCAGGGCTTTGACCTGCTCGAAGTCCTGCGGATTGATATGGATGCGGATGTTCTCGGCACCCATCGGCAGCAACTTCAGGGCTTCACGCAGTACCTGGCCGATCTGGCTGGAATCGCTGCGCAGCTCGCGACCGATGACCTCGCGGGCGATGTGCCCGACCAGGTGGACCACGGCCTTTTCGATCTGGCTGTCTTGTTCGGCGATGGGTTCGAGCAGGTGGGTCATGACCTGTTCGAGGCTGGCCAGTTTGGTGGTCAACGCCTCTTCGGCTTCCTGGCGGACTTTGAGCTGGGTGCTGTGAAAACCCTCGCGTTCGCCGGTGGCAAAGCCCTCGTTGTAGGCTTCCTGGCGAATGCTTTCAAGCTCTTCGAGGGTCAGTGGCTGGACTTCTTCCAGCGGCACTTCTTCGATTTCGTCCTGAACCGCTTCGGGCTCCGGTTCAGGCTCAGGCTCTGGTTCCGGGTCGAAACTGGGCAGCGCCCAGCGGTCGAAGCCCTCGACGTCGTTAGCGCGAATCAGTTCACTCAGGTGCTCGTTGGTTGACATGATTGCACGCACTCGTAAAGCATCGCGGGTCAAGCCCGCTCCCACAGGAGCGCTGTGGGAGCGGGCTTGACCCGCGATAAGGTCTTAGATCATCTCTTCGCCGCCCTTGCCACCGAGCACGATTTCTCCGGCTTCGGCCATACGGCGGGCGATGGTGAGGATTTCCTTTTGCGCCGTCTCGACGTCGCTGACGCGCACCGGGCCCTTGGCCTCGAGGTCGTCGCGCAGCAGCTCGGAGGCACGTTTGGACATGTTCTTGAAGATCTTCTCCTTGACCTTCTCGTCGGCGCCCTTGAGCGACACCACCAGCACGTCGGAAGACACTTCGCGCAGCAGCGCCTGGATACCGCGGTCGTCGACATCGGCCAGGTTGTTGAAGACGAACATCAAGTCTTCGATCTGCTCGGAGAGGTCGCCGTCGATGTCGCGGATCGCGTCCATCAGCTGGCCTTCGACGGAGCTGTCGAGGAAGTTCATGATGTCCGCGGCACGCTTGATACCACCCAGGGTGGTGCGCGCGGCATTGGAGTTGCCCGAGAACTGCTTCTCGAGGATCTGGTTCAGCTCCTTGAGCGCCGCCGGCTGGACGGTATTGAGCGACGAGACGCGCAGGATGATGTCCAGACGCACCTTGTGGTCGAAGTTGCCCAGCACTTCACCGGCCTGGTCCGGGTCCAGGTAAGCCACGACGATGGCCTGGATCTGCGGGTGCTCGTAGCGAATGACATCGGCAACCGCGCGCGGCTCCATCCACTTGAGGCTGTCCAGGCCGCTGGTGTTGCCACCGAGCAGGATGCGGTCGATCAGGCCGTTGGCCTTGTCCTCGCCCAGGGCCTGGGTGAGCATCTTGCGGATATAGCCGTCGGAACCGACGCCAAGGCTGGTCTGGTCGCCGACGATCTCGACAAACTCGCTCATCACCTGCTCGACCTGCTCGCGATGGACGTTGCCCATCTGCGCCATGGCCACGCCGACCCGCTGCACTTCCTTGGGGCCCATGTGCCGCAGCACCTGCGCGGCATCGGTTTCACCCAGCGACAGCAGCAGGATCGCAGCCTTGTCGACACGGGTCAGTTTGGCGGTAAGGGCTCGGTTATCACTCATCGGCGTTGATCCACTCTTTCACGACCTGGGCCACGCGACCCGGGTCTTCGGCCACCAGGCTCTTGATTGCATTGAGCTGTGCGTCATAACCCTCGCTCGGGCTTGGCAGCAGAATGCTTTGCGGACCACCCAGGCTGACGCGGTCGTTGGCCAGCTCGCCATCCAGACCGAGCATGCCGCCCAGTTCCATGTCGCCATCGGCACCGGCGCCTTGCTTGCCATTGCCGGTGATGTTGTTAAGTACCGGACGCAGCACGCCGAACACCAGGACGAGGATGAACAGTACGCCCATGACCTGCTTGATGATGTCCCAGAACCACGGCTGCGAATAGAACGGAATCTCGGCAATTACCTCGCCACGGTCGGCGGCGAACGGCACGTTGATCACGCTGACACTGTCACCACGGCTGGCATCGAAGCCCACCGCGTCCTGCACCAGGCGGGTAAAGCGTGCCAGGTCTTCGGCAGCCCACGGGGTGCGCGCGGCATCGCCGGTGGCCGGGTCGACCTTGAGCTGGTCATCGACCACCACCGCCACCGACAGGCGGGTCAAGCGGCCCTGCTGCTGGCGGGTGTGGCTGATGGAACGGTCAAGCTCGAAGTTCTTGGTCGACTGCTGACGCTTGTCGGCCGGGTACGGTGCAAGCATCGGCTGGCCGGTGGCCGGGTCCATGATCTGCTGGCCGTTGGCATCGAGCAGCGGCTGGCCAGGCTGGATGGCGCTGGCGGCGGTTTGCGTGCCACCGGTGGTTTGCGGAGCCGAGGCCGGGCCGGGCGGCTGGTTGCTGAGGGCACCAGGCACGCCCTGCGGGCCCATGCTGCTGGAGCGCTGTTCGTTGACCGACTGCTCGCTGCGCAGCGCCGGCTGGTCAGGGTTGAACTGCTCGGAGGTGGATTCGACCGCGCTGAAGTCAACGTCCGCCGATACTTCGGCCTTGTAGCGGTCGTTGCCCAGCACCGGCTGGAGAATGTTGTGCACACGCTGGGTGAGCAGGCCTTCCATGCGGCGGCTGTAGTCGAACTGCTTGCCGGCCATGGTCAGCTCGGAATTCTCGACCTGATCGGAGAGCAGGTTGCCCTTCTGGTCGACCACGGTGACCTGGGACTTGTTCAGTTCCGGCACGCTGGTCGCCACCAGGTTGACGATGGCCATCACCTGACCGGCTTCCAGGGCGCGGCCCGGGTACAGCTCGACCAGTACCGAAGCACTTGGCTTGCGCTCGTCACGGACGAACACCGAGCTCTTCGGGATCGCCAGGTGCACGCGTGCACCCTTGACGTTGTTGAGGCTGGAAATGGTCCGCGCCAGTTCGCCTTCCAGGCCACGACGGTAACGGGTGGCTTCCATGAACTGGCTGGTGCCCAGGCCCTGCTCCTTGTCGAGGATCTCGAAACCGACATTGCCATCGCTCGGCGCCACGCCGGCGGCTGCCAGCTTCAGGCGGGCACGGGAAATATCGTCGGCCTTGACCAGCAAGGCGCCGGAATTGGGTTCGACGTTGTAGGGGATATCGGCAGCGGCCAGGGTCTCCATGACCTGCTTGGTGTCCATGCCGGCCAGGCTGCCGTACAGCGGCCGGTAGTCCGGTTGCTGCGACCACAGCACCACGGCAAAGCCGATCGCCACGCTGGCGGCCAGACCGACCAGCAGGCCGACCTGACGCAGCATGGGCATCTGCGAGATGTTTTCCAGGAACGACATGCCGAACAACGGCGGCTTGGGCGCTGCTGCGCTGCTTTTCGCGGGCACGTTATCGACGACTGCTTCGGCCATGACTCAATCTCGCCCTTATACCGGCATCTGCATGATGTCTTGATAGGCCTGCACCAGCTTGTTACGCACCTGGGTCAAGGCCTGGAACGACACAGTGGCTTTTTGCGAAGCGATCATCACGTCGGTCAGGTCAACCCCGCTCTTGCCGATTTCGAAGGCGCTGGCCAGCTGCGAGGAAGCCTGCTGGGTGTCGTTGACCTTGTTGACGGCCTGGCCGAGCATGTCGGCAAAACTGCTGGAGCCGACCTCAGGCGCAGCGGCAGCCTTCGGCATCGACATGGCGTCCATTTGCATGGCCCGCATGTCCAACATCAATCGATTAAATTCAACACCTTGGCTCATGGACTTCTCTCTCCGACGGCCCGCATTTTTTTGACACTCACGCAGCGGATAGGCAGGACATAGCAACAAGAGTGCCAGCTCTGCCCGCGGCCCGAACAAAAACTCTAATTCATTAATGGCTCAGCTGGCGTACAGGCTGGCCTCGACATCCATGCCGGCATCACGCATCTGCGCCAGCTTGTAGCGCAGGGTGCGCGGGCTGATGCCCAGGCGCTCGGCGGCCTCCTTGCGACGACCGCGCTCGGCGCGCAAGGTGTCGATGATCATCTGGAACTCATGGCGACGCATGTCATCACCCAGACCGCCCGCCGCCTCGGTTTCAATATTCGGCACGACTGCGGCGACCGGCGCTGCAGCGAACATCGGCAGGACCCCGGCGAGACAGAAATCCGCCGCTTCGATCACCCCACCCTGCTGCAGGATCAAGGCACGCTGAATGGCGTTGTCCAGTTCGCGTACGTTGCCCGGCCAGGCATAACCTTGCAGACACGCCTGAGCATCAGGCGAGAGTCGAACCGGGGCATGCTTCATTTTATTGACGTGGCGCGCCAGCAATCGCTCGGCCAGCGGCAGAATATCGGCGCTACGTTCGCGCAGCGGCTTCCACGCCAGCGGGAACACCGACAGGCGATAGAACAAGTCTTCACGAAAACGCCCCGCCGCCACCTCGCCGGCCAGGTCACGGTTGGTGGTGGCGACCACGCGAATGTCCAGGGCAATCGGCTTGCGCCCGCCAACCCGCTCCACCTCACGCTCCTGCAACACCCGCAGCAGCTTGGCCTGCAAGCCCAGGGGCATTTCGGAAATCTCGTCGAGCAGCAAGGTGCCGCCATCGGCCTGTTCAAATTTGCCGGCCTGGGCGGCGATGGCGCCGGTGAACGAGCCTTTCTCATGACCGAACAGGGTGGCTTCGAGCATGTTGTCGGGGATCGCCGCACAGTTGATCGCCACGAACGGCTGCTCGGCGCGCAGGGACTGCTGATGTATGTAGCGCGCCAGCACCTCTTTGCCAGTGCCTGACTCGCCGGAGATCAGCACAGTCGAATCGCTGCGCGCAACCCGCGCCGCCAGCTCCAGCAACTGCGCACTGGCAGGCTCGCGCGCCACCGGTCCGTCGCCTTCGCCCGCCGCAGCCACCCCCAGAGCATGGCGTGCCACCAGCTCAAGCAATGCCTTGGGCTCAAATGGCTTGACCAGGTAATCGGCCGCGCCCTGGCGCATGGCCTCGACCGCGCGCTCGACGGCGGCATGCGCGGTCATCAGCAACACCGGCAACTGCGGCTGGCGCGCGCGCAGCAGGGCCAGTAACTGATGGCCGTCCATGCCGGGCATGTTCACGTCACTGACCACCAGGCTGAACGCCTCGCCAGCGACCACTTCCAGTGCTTCTTCGGCCGAACCTACGGCCTGGTAGGCAAAGCCGCCCAGCTCCAGGGTATCGGCCAGTGCCTGCCTCAGGGCGCGGTCATCTTCGACCAGCAGCACCTTGATTGCTTTCATTACTCTGCCTCCACCGACTGCGCGCCGATTAGCGGCAGGCTGATCCGGGCGCAGGTGCCGCGACCGGGTCGCGAACGTAATTGCAAACTGCCCTGGTGGGCCCTTGCCACCGCCTTGACTACCGCCAGACCGAGCCCGGTGCCGGTAGCCTTGGTGGTCAGGAATGGCTCGCCCAGGCGCGCCAGCAAGGCACTGTCGATACCGGCGCCGGCATCACTGATACACAGGTGCAAGACCTGCTCGCGCCGGTATAGGTGAACCTTGAGCCGCGCAGGCTCGCCACTGGCCTGCAGGGCGTTTTCGATCAGGTTGAGCATGGCGCCGACCAGGGTGTCACGGTTGCACAGCAACTCGCCCAGGTGACTGTCGCACTGCCAGCGCACCGCATGACCCTGAACATGGGTCTGCGCCGCCTGCTGCAGGGCCTGGAACAATGCCTTGGGTGTCAGCCGATCGGTCAGCGGCAACTCGCCGCGGGCGAACACCAGCATGTCGCGCACCTGGTGCTCGAGCTCGTGCAGGCGCTCCTTGAGGTTGCCGGCAAAGCGTTGCTGGGTTTCCACCGGCAAGTTCTGCTCGGCCAGGTGGCTGGCGTAGAGCATGGCCGCCGACAAAGGCGTGCGGATCTGGTGGGCCAGCGACGCAACCATGCGCCCCAGCGACGACAAGCGCTGGTGGCGGGCCAGTTGGTCCTGCAGGTGACGGGTTTCGGTCAGGTCATTGAGCAGTACCAACTGCCCGGGCTCGGCATCCAGCGAGCGGGTGGCAATCGACAGGCGCCGGCCATCACGCAGCGACACTTCATGACCGTCATCCTCGCGCGGAGCAAAGCTGCGAGCGATCACTTCACGCCACAACTCACCCACCAGCGGTTCGCCCAACAGGTCGCTGGCGGCGGGGTTGGCCTCACGCACCCGGCCCAGGCCATCGATAACGATCACCCCGCCCGGCAGCAGGGCCAGCAGGTTCTGCAGGCGGTTGGCCAGGCGCTCCTTCTCGGCAAGCTCGGCCATGCGCTGGGCGCTGACCACCGCCAGCTCGCCCTTGAGCTCGGTAACCCGGGCTTCGAGCAGGCTATAGGACTCACTAAGCTGGCTGGAAACCTGGTCGAACATGGCAAAGGCCTGCTCAAGACCAAGGCGGCTTTCCTGTTCGGCGGCGTTCGGCCCCTTCGGTTCAGGGACACAGGAGATGGTGGCGACCTGGGGCATCATGCTCTCTCGCGTGGCTGACCGTCATAAAACGGTGTGTTGCCTGCGATATAGCAATAGCCGTGCCGGATAGTTTGGGTGTGGCGGCGAGGAAACCAGCGAGGTGGCAGCAAAGGCCGATGGGACGGGCGTTACAGCCCCTTGAAAGATAGGGTTATTAGCCATGATGAGCGCATTGCGCGACTCACCATGGCCACCCAGGCGTCAATCCTCCGCCTGCTCATCCCCTTCGCGGCGGCTCATGCCGTACTTGCGCATCTTCTCCACCAGGGTGGTGCGACGAATGCGCAGGCGCTCGGCAGCGCGGGCGACGATACCGTTGGCATCATCCAGCGCCTGCTGGATCAGGCCCTGCTCCAGGCCACCGAGGTAGTCCTTGAGGTCCAGGCCTTCAGGCGGCAGCATCGCATGGCTGGCGAAGTTCGGCGTATGGCCGTTGATGGCCACGCGCTCTTCGAGGTCCGAGCGCAGGCTGTCGACCAGTTGCTCGTCTTCGTCGTCGACGTAGCGGAATTTCTTCGGCAGCTCCGACACGCCGATCACCCCGTACGGGTGCATGATCGCCATGCGCTCGACCAGGTTGGCCAGCTCGCGGACGTTGCCCGGCCAGCCGTGCCGGCACAGCGACATGATCGCGGCCGAGTTGAAGCGGATCGAACCGCGCTTCTCGTGCTCCATGCGCGAGATCAGCTCGTTCATCAGCAGCGGGATGTCCTCGACGCGCTCGCGCAGCGGGGCCATCTCGATGGGGAAGACGTTGAGGCGGTAGTACAGGTCTTCGCGAAAGGTCCCCACCTCGATCATGCTTTCGAGGTTCTTGTGGGTCGCGGCGATGATGCGTACATCGATGCTCTGGGTCTTGTTGCTACCCACGCGCTCGAAGGTGCGTTCCTGCAGCACGCGCAGCAGCTTGACCTGCATCGGCAACGGCATGTCGCCGATCTCGTCGAGGAACAGGGTGCCGCCGTTGGCCAGCTCGAAACGCCCGGCACGGCTGGTAATCGCCCCGGTAAAGGCACCCTTCTCGTGGCCGAACAGTTCGCTTTCCAGCAGCTCGGCCGGAATCGCCCCGCAGTTGACCGGCACGAACGGCGCTTCGCGGCGCTTGGAGTGGTAGTGCAGGTTACGCGCAACCACCTCCTTGCCGGTGCCCGACTCACCGAGGATCAGCACGCTGGCGTCGGTATCGGCCACTTGCTGCATCATCTGGCGCACGTGCTGGATCGCCCGACTGGTGCCGACCAGGCTGCGGAACAGATTGGGTTCGCGCTGGCGGCCGCGCTCGCGGGCCTGGTCGTACATCTCGCGATAGACCTGGGCACGGTGCAGCGAATCGAGCAATTTGCTGTAGCTCGGCGGCATTTCGAGGTTGGAGAGTACGCGACGGCGCAGGTCGTCCGGCAGCTCGGCAGAAGAAATTTCGCCCAGAAGCAGAACCGGAAGGAACTCATCCCATCCAGCCACTGTCTTAAGCAAGCCCATCAGACTTGCCGGAGCATTCACGGTCCCGATCAGGACACAGAGCACTTCACGACTGGATGACAACGACTCGACAACCTGCTGCCAGTCATGGCTCGAGCAGGGCAGATTTTCTTCGCCAAGAAAATTCAACACCACCGCCAGATCACGGCGGCGAGCGCTATCGTCATCGATCAGGAGAATTTTGGTTTCACGCCACATGCAATAACAACTTCCCTAGTCATCTCGGCGCCCTTGTAAGGGCAAGCTCGACATCATTCCGACTGAACGGTCAGTGTTCGGACGTCTGAAATTAGAAAACAGCCACTAGTTAAGTCAAAAAACCGTACATAGTCAAATTTATGGCGCACTGCTTTTTGTTTTGCCCAGTTTCAGCTGAACAAATGGTATACCTTTGCCGCGTTTTTGGCTTGTCGGATCTGCGTCATCTCATCGACTATTGATTGACGCTCCCCACTTGCAACTTCAATTAATTCCTTGTAGACGCCCAGCAACTCCTCGAGCTTGCTGCGCAGCGTCAGCTCATCCACCGACGCTTCGGCCAGCACATCGTCCACGCACAGACGGCAACTGACGTCGAGCTCGCTGATCGCCTCCCAGTCACGACTGGCCAGGGCACCCAGCAATGCCTCGCGGGTTTGTTCGATACGTTCGAGCACGACACTCATTGCAATCTCCTAGGCGTCGGCGAGTTGATCGCCGATCGCGTCCCAGCCTTCCTTGACGGTAATCAGCAGGCGCGCCACTTCGTTGAGGATTTCCGGATCGTTCTGCACATTCGCCTCGACCAGGCGCTTGCTCATGTACGAATACAGGTTATCCAGATCGGTCAGCGAATCGGCGTGGTTTTCCAGGTCCAGGCCTTCACGCAAACCGCCGACAATACCGATGGCCTTGCCGATCAGGATGCCGCGCTGGGCCACGTCGTTACGCGCCATGGCACCCTTGGCCTGGGCAATGCGATCAAGACCGCCCTGCATCAGCATCTGCACCAGACGATGCGGGCTGGCCACGGAGGTCTGGGCCACGCCGTTGACTTTCTGGTACTGCCGAAGGGCCAACATCGGATTCATGTTCTACCTCGTCACCGCAAAAAAGGTTTCATATACCGCTTGTATCGCCTGCGCGTCAAAAAACTTTAGCGCGTACGGCAAAAAGCCCGGAGTCCCCCTAGGGGTACTGCCGGGCTTCTGGCACAACGCCGAATCAGGAGTTTTTCTGCTGCGCCTCGATCGAGGCGAACATCGAGGCGATGTTCTTGCGCTGGGCTTCGAGCTTGCCCACCAGGGTATCCATGGCCACGTAGCGCTTGGTCAGGGATTCGGTCAGCGAAGTGATGCGCCGGTCCAGGGCCAGCTGCTGGTTGTCGAGGTCCTTTTGCAGCTTGTCCAGGCCAGCCTTGCGGGTGTCGAGGATGCCACCTGTCTGCAGGTACGGCTCGACCGCCTTGGTCATGTGCGCGAACACGCCTTCAGTGCCGGTGAACAGCTCCTGCACGTCCGGGCCGAGCTTCTTGTCCTTCATCGCGGCATCGTACTTGGTGGAGTTGAACTCCAGGGTACCGTCCTTTGCCGTGTTGATGCCCAGCTGGCTGAGGGTGGTCAGACGACCACTGCCCGACTCGGTCGCCAGTTGCTTGCGCAAGTCCGACAGCATCGAGCGCGTGGTCGGATCGTTGGTCAGCGGCCCGAGCACAGTCTTGCCATCAGCGTCCTTGGACACCGCCGTCAGGCTGTTGGCCGCCTTGACCAGGGTGTTGTAGGCATCGACAAAGTTCTGCACCGAGGCCTTCAGGCCGGCAGTGTTTTCACCGACCGTTACCTTGATAGGCTTGTCAGTGGCAGTAACCTGCAGCAGCTCCAGGCTCATGCCACTGATTGCGCCGTCGACGGTATTGGACTTGCTGGTAACCTTCAGGCCGTCGATGCTCAGCTCGGCGTCCTGGGCGAGGCCGTCGATGTAGCCGGCACCATCACCGTTCATTTTGGTAGTACCGTTGATCTTCAGCTCATCGATACCGTCGACCGAAATATCGCTACCTTTACCGGTCTTGGTTGAGCTGAAGACCAGGCGCGAGCCGTCCTTGCCATTGACGATGTTGGCAGTGATGCCCTGCTCGGCCAGCGACGAGTTGATCGAGTCGCGAACCGATTGCAAGGTCGCACCTGCCCCCACCTTCACAGTGTGGACCACGCCATCCTGGGTAATGGTCAGGTCGCCTTCAGGGATCGAAGTGCTGGCCCCGCCGGCAAAGTTCTGGCTGGCCACCTTGGACGCGGTCGCCAGCTTGTCGACCAGAACGGTGTAGGTACCGGGCACCGCCTTGTTGTTCGACGTGGCCTTGACCGTGGTGTCACTGCTGGAGGTCGCGGTGTAGGCACTGAAGGCTGGCGCCTTCGGATCGTTGAGCTTTTTCATCGCTTCCTGGTAAACAGAAAGCGCACTCTTGAGCGACGCTACCCCGGAAAGCATGGCCGTGTTGTTGGCGGTCTGGCGTTTGATCTGGTTCGCCTTGGGACCGGTGTCCGCCTTGACAAGCACATCAACGATCTTGTTGATGTCTACGCCGGAACCCAGACCGACACTCGGTAAAATTGTACTCGCCATTGCTACTCCCTCATGGTTGCGCGCCGCCCTAGCCTTGCCAGACTAGCGAACTTGCCGCTCAGCCGCCAGCATCAGGCCTTGGCGTTGAACAGCAGGCTGTTTACATCGCTCAGACTGTGAGCGATCTTCAACGCCTCTTCCGAAGGAAGTTGGCGGATCAGCTCTCCGGTCTCGCTGGCGATGACTTTAACTATAATTCGGCCGGATTCTTCATCCGTGGAAAATTCAAGGTTGCGACGCGATGACGCAAGGAACTTCTCGATGTCCTTGACCGCGCTCTTGACCTTCTCAGCTTCGGACAGCCCCTTGTCGGTAGCCTCCTTGACTGGCGTGATGGCTTCAACTGCCGCTACGGGCTTGGTCGCAGGGCGTTCGGTGGTCGGCTCGACCGGCTTTACCGTCGGGTAAGACAGGTTCAGCTTGACGCTCATATCCATGTCACCACCTCTCAATGCAAAAGGCGGAGGAGTGCCATAGATGCACTCCCCCGCCGACAACTACCGAGTGATTAGCCCAGCAGCTTCAGTACAGCCGACGGCAGTTGGTTGGCCTGGGCCAGAACCGAAGTCGAAGCTTGTTGCAGAGTTTGCTGCTTGGTCATCTGAGCAGTTTCAGCGGCGAAGTCGGTATCTTGTACGCGACCACGAGCAGCTTCAGCGTTCTCGTTGATGTTTTGCAGGTTGTTGATGGTGCTGGTCATACGGTTCTGCACCGCACCCAGGTCAGCACGAGCGGTACCGATCTTCGCCAGAGCGGAGTCGATCGCGCCCATGGCAGCCGAGAAGTTGGTCTGGGCAGTGGTGCTGTCGCTACCGGCGATGGTGATGGCGCTGGTGATACCCAGGTCGCTGGCCAGGAACTTGGCGCTCAGGTCGATGCTGATCTGGTTTTCGCCGCCAGTGTTGGAACCAACCTGGAAGGTCATGGTGCTAGCCGAACCGTCCAGCAGGTTTTTGCCGTTCAGCTGGGTGGACTGGGCGATACGAGTCAGTTCCGCAGACATCTGCTTGAACTCGTTGTCCAGCGAGGTACGGTTAGTCGAATCGTTCGAGTCGTTTCGCGATTGCAGAGCCAGTTCACGCATACGCTGCAGGATGTTGACCTGCTCTTGCATCGCGCCTTCAGCGGTCTGGGCGATCGAGATACCGTCGTTGGCGTTTTTGATTGCCATGGTCTGACCGCGGATCTGCGAGGTCATACGGGTAGAGATCTGCAGGCCGGCGGCGTCGTCTTTGGCGCTGTTGATTTTCAGGCCGGAGGACAGACGGCTCATCGAGGTGCTCAGAGCGTCGGAAGCGCGGTTCAGGTTCTTCTGAACGCCCAGGGAGGTAGTGTTGGTGTTAACGGTTAATGCCATGACGAATTCCTCGTGTTTGGGATACTGCGGCTTCCGGCCCTGGCATCCGCCGGGTGTGGCCTAGAGAACCTTCGTAATAGTTATCGTCGTCTGGCGCGGTTGCTTTAGGGGTTTTTGCAAATTTTTTAATGGCACCCTGCCACCCCAATGAAATCAAGGGTTTGACGCCAGAAAAACACTCCCCGACTAATTGCGCAGATAAAAAAAAGCGCCACCGGTGCAACCGGCAGCGCTTTATTGACAAGCAGAGGCTGAAATCAGTCCTTGCGCTCGATGATCGCCGAGCCCCACGACAGGCCCACACCGAAACCGCTCAGGGCCACGCGCTGGTGGCGCGAACCCAGAACGTGCTTCTCAAGCAACAACGGGATGCTCGACGACACGGTATTACCGGTTTCGACCATGTCCTTGACGAACTTGTCCGGGTCGTCCTCGAAGCGCCGGGCGACGGCGTCGACAATCGCCGCACTGCCCTGGTGAATGCAGAACAGGTCGATGTCAGCCGGTGCCAACTGGCTTTCGCCCAACAGCTCATGCAGGTGCGCCGGCACCTTGAGCAAGGCAAAGTTGAACACCTGGCGGCCGTTCATGAAGAACACCCCGTCACTGACCTTCAGGTGCGCAGCGCCGCCGCCGTCAGTACCGAACTTGGCCTTGCCCAGCTGCCACTGGGCGCCCTCGCCCATCCAGGTGACGGTCGCAGCATCACCGAACAGCATGGTGGTGTTGCGATCTTCCGGGTCGACGATCTTCGAATACGGGTCAGCGGTGATCAGCAGGCCGTTTTTCAGTCCCGCCGCCTCCATGAAGCCTTTCATGGCATACAAGCCGTAGACATAGCCCGAGCAGCCCAGGGATATATCGAAGGCCGCCACGTGGGTCGGCAGGCCCAGTTTGTCCTGGACGATGGCAGCAGTGTGCGGCAAGCCTTCTTCGTCGCCGTTCTGGGTGACAACGATCAGGGCGTCGATGGACTCAGGCACCAGGCTCGGATTGGCAGCGAACAGGGCCTTTACCGCCTCCACACACAGGTCGGAGGTTTCCTGGCCTGCATCTTTGCGCGGCAGGAAGGTCGAACCGATCTTGCCGAGAATGAATTCCTGGTCCTTGGCGAATTTCGCACCCTGGGCGTAGTTGTCCACACCCTCGACAGGTACGTAACTCGCAATGCTTTTGATGCCAATCATTGTGGCTTCCCGATAGATATGCGGATTTTCACGGGCACTGGAACCTGGTAACCAAGGGTTTGCGAGCCTGCGCGCACCCCGCCCGCCAGTACCGCCCGACGACTCAATAGATTAAAGATGCCCGTTTCGACTGCCAAGTCACTGTTGCACAAAGATTACCCATCACAAATGTCAGCCATTGGCACTTTGTGACTATCAAAGATTGCTAGTTTGGCGGGTGTCGACGCTGCGAAAGGCACCCCGGGAGGCTGGCGACACGGGACGAGCACGCCATCCACCGGGCTGCCGATCGACTCGGGCAACGCGGTGGACGCGGGGTCAGCTGGGGATCAGGCGGGCAACCAGGCGCTGCGCCAACGCTGCAGATGATCCTCGTCGAGCATCCAGCACCGATGAACGGCATCCCTGAGCTCATCACCGCGGCGCTGGGCAGCATCAAGATTGGCCAGGTGCAGGCCAATAGCCTCGATCCAGTGCTCGTAGCTGTTGTGCACACGGGACACGGGCAAGTCGTCCTGCTCCTGGCCGATGTCGCTACAGATCACCGGCACGGCGCATGCGCCGAACTCCAGTTGACGCTGGTTACCTCTGCAAACATTGAACAGGGTCTGCTGCAGCGGCACCAGAGCGAGGTCCAGGTTCAAGCCTGCCAGCTTTTGTGGGTACTGCTGAACTTCGACACCCTCGTGGTACTCGTGTACATAGGGCCGCAGGCTATTGGGGCAGAAGCCGAAGAAAACCCACTCGACATCCGCAGTCAAGGCCTTGATAACGGGCGCGATAACCTCCAGGTCACTTGCCTGCTCGCTGCTGCCGACCCACCCCAGGCGAGGCCGGCCAGCCGTTCGGCGCTGCCCCCTTATATGGCGCCAGGCGTCGATCGACAAGCGCGTCTCGACCACCCGGATATCGCCATGCAGGCCGGCAAACGCCTGTGCCAGCGCCGCCGTCGGCACCACCAGGCGGTCGACGCACCCCAGGGCTTGCTGCAGGCTGTGGAACACATCCTCGCCCAGGCCCTCACGGCGGGCACTGCCCACCGGCAGATCTGGCAGGTAGTCGCTCAGCTCCAGAACCGTAAAGGCACGCGAGAACGCCTGAATCCGCCGCATGACTTCAAGGCGCGGTGCATCCAGCCCACCCTGGAACACCACTACATCCGCTGCCAGGCGCTCCAGCTCGACCAGGGGCGTCAACCCCGGCGACACCCGGCCATCGATGTAACCGGCAGCCTTCAAGCCATTGAATGGACGCACTACCCGCGAATAGCCCAGTTCACCCTGATCAAGCGGATGGACCACCAGCACCGGCATCTCTCGCTGCCCCTGTGGCGGCTGCCAGGTCGACTGCAGGCTGGCGACCTTGAAGCCACCGGCATGGGCCAGCGACAGATGGCGGTTGTAGGCCGGATCATGGGCCAGCACCGGCAACCAGCGCGCATACAGGGCGTCCTCTTCTTCCACACTGGCATCGGCCATTGCCGGCCTGTCGATCAACAGTTGTGCATGAGGCGTCCAGACGTTGAGGTAACCGGCCTGGCGCAGGCGCAAGCACAGATCGACGTCCATCCAGCGCGCCAGTGCAGGCGCCTCGTCAAACCCGCCGGCCTCGACAAACAGGTCGCGGCGTACCATCAGGCATTCACCGCTGAGCGCCGAGTAATTCTGATCGACCGTGAGCCGCTGCATGTAGCCGGAGTCGCTGTGAGCGTAGCCGGCAAATACCCGCCCCACCGGCCCGCGCAAGCCCAAAACCAGCCCAGCGTGGTGAATCCTGCCGTTCATCGACAGCAGCTTGGCGCCCACGGCTGCGACCTCCGGACGCTGGGCGTGATTGAGCAACTGCTGCAACCAGCCCTTGGCAATCGGCGCCGCTGTCGCATCCAGCCACAGCAGGTACTCACCGCGCGCCAGCCGCCCTGCGTCATTGCGCAACAGTGCCGGGCACTGGCCCTGGGCAAAAGACAGCACCCGCAACTGATCGCCACCGATTTGCTCGATCCCCTGCAACCATTGGCGCACTTGCGGTTCGTCACTTCCCGGATCGAGCAACAGGACCTCGTAGCAGGGGTAGTCGGTGTGCTGCAACAGCGCCTCAATGCAGCGCTGGAACTGTTCGAGGGCACCATCGAGCAAAATCACAATGCTCACCATGGGCTGATCGGCATGCCCATAGTCCAGTCGATAGTGGCCAGGCAGGTGCGAATCGACGTGCGCCTGAGCATAGCCCCGGGCCTTGAGATGACGCCCTACCACCTCCCGCTCGCTGGCACAGTCAGCGAAGCGCAACGCTTCGCTGACCAACAGCGGCTCACTGATATGCTCGATACCACTCAAGCCGCGCTGCTCGACCAGGCGCAGCTGGTACTCCAGCTCGAACGCCTGGCCACAGCCGGTATCGAAGCCGCCTTGCGCCAGGAACTCGCTACTTCGCAACAGCCAGTGCGGCGAGACACTGGCCGGCAGGCTCAAAAGCAGATCAAGGTTCAGGTCTGGCCGAAGCGAAATACCCAACGAGCCGTTGCCCATGCGCATGGCTTCGTCAGCGTAGGCGGCAACACAGGCATCGGCTGCATTGACAAGCTCCAGGGCCACCAGCAACAAACCGCCAGGGGTGAACTCGACCCCCGCCTCGACCACCATGAACCAGTCGCAGCCGCTGTCGGCCACGACCCGGTTGATGACCTCGCTACGCTGCGCTGCCTGGCACGGCCGGTGGTGCACCGATAAGCCCGGCACGTCTGACGCTGGCGACGCAGCCCCGAGGGTCACCACCTGCAGGTGGCGATAAAGGCACTGATCGGGAGCAAGGCTCTCAAGGGTACGCATCAACGCCTGATCAGCGTCGTCACTACCCAGCACCAGCACGCCCAGCATCGGCGCGCGGCCGCTGGCCAGGCGCTGCATCAATGCCGCGCGTTGCGGTTCTTCGGGGCAGCGCTGCTCGAGCCAGGCCAGCATGCCTTGCTTGTCCGCCAGTGCCTGCTGTTGCGCTGCCGCCTGGGTTTTTTCAATGAAGACATCCAGCTGCTGCCAGAACGGCTCGGTGACCGCGACGTAACGCTGCAAGGCCCCCTGCACCCCGGCACGGGCAACCTCCAGCGCATCGGTTTCATCCGACAAGGCAAAACCTTGCCTGCCGAAGAAGATACCGTCGAGAAACACCTGATCGACGCTGTGCCCGGCCATGAAGATCACCGGGCAACCGCATAGCACAGCAATGGCACAGGTCATCGACCATTCATAGCTGTACAGCACTTCGGCACTGCGCAGGACCTTGGCCAGTTCAACCAGCGACAGCGGGTTGGCAACACTGAGCAGGCGAATGCCTGCCGGCAGCGAGGCATAGTCCACCTGATCCAGAGGATGCCGGTTCTGATACAGGTAATGCCCCTGGCGAGGCACGCTAGGATCAGGTGCATTGAACAGCGAGATATCGATAATCGGGAAGCACAACAGGTCGGCGACACTGACCCCCTTCTTGGCGGCGATCCGCGCATCGTAATAGAACAGCAGATCGTCCGGCTCTTCCTCCATCGCCCTGCCCGTCAGGAAGCCCTCGACGTTCAACAGGTAGCGTGCGACTACTTTGCCGCTGAGCGGGTTGCCGCTGGTGACTTCCGGATAGACCGTAATGGGCACCTTGCCGCTGGCGATATGGCGATCGGCGGTCGCCTGGTCGAGCAGTGGCGTTTTCAGCTCGGGGTTGACCACCTTGCCGCCGCAAATATAGGCCTCGCGGCCGCTCAGGTTCAACGCGTGGCACAGGTAATGAAGCGTGCAGACTCCTGAAGACGTCTCCCGGTAATCCGGCGCCGCAATATAGTAGGGATGCGCCGGCTTGGTATAGATCAGCTGCAAGCGAGCCATCGCCTGCTCAAGCCTATACCCATCAACGCCCAGGGTATTCGACATCTTCAAACTCCAGAATTGGTTGGAAACCCGACAGCCAAGGACAGGTTGCCCAGGCAACGGCGGTGGCCTGCGAGGCGAACTGTCAATAATCTGCCATCGCCCCCCTGCCAGTGCAGGAGCACAAGGCTGTAGACACGGGGGCTTAGCGAATCGCAGGCATGAAAAAGCCGGGCATTGCGCCCGGCTTTGCATATTTCGCGCCAGAGACCTGTTAAGGCAACCACTCCAGCACGCCGTTGCCACCGGCCACTACTACACGCGAAACGTCAACGCCATGCTCGACATCGACTACAACACGGGTGCTGAAGGCTGCCGGCCAGCGCTGGACCAGCGCTTGGCACTGTTCCCGCGCAGGCAATGGCACTGCGACGTTAAGCACTTGCGCCTGGGGTACGCAGATCGCCAGCAAACCGGCTTGTGCAGCCTTCAGGCACAGGTCGACATCGGTACCACCCGCAAGCTGTTCATCCAGCCCGGCACACTGCTCGAACAACGCCTTGCCCACCATCAGGCAGTCGGCCGACACCGCCTGGCAACCTCTTACCGCTTCCAGCCCGGGCAATGTCACTCGCACACGCGAAGCACCCTGCCGGGCATTGCGTACCAGGCCACTGCCGAGCAGCTCGTAACCGGCATGACTGATGACGCCATCGCGATCGAACATCTGGCAACCGACAACACCCACCTCAGGGCGCTGAGCCTGGTTGAGCAGGGATTCGATCCAGGCCGGCGACACCACCTCGCTGCGGCTCGACATCAGCACCAGGTACTGCCCCTGGGCCTGGGCCGCAGCCTGGTTGACCATCTGTGCCCGCACCGACGACTCACAGGCAAACAAGCGCACCCGCGATCCCAGCCCCTGCACCGTGGCAAGGCCTGCGGCTACCGCCTCGGCATTGGCCGCCTCGCAGGTGACGATCACCTCGTAACGGGCATAGCGAGTACGCTGGACCACGCTTGCCAGGCTTACTTTGAGCTGCTCGAGATCGGAATCGGCAACCAGCACAATGCTCACTTGCGGGGTCTGCGGATGACGGAAGTCAACCTGGAAGGTACCGTCGGTACTTTCGTTGACCTGGCCACGGTAACCCAGCACGTTCAAATGACGCTTGAGGGTGGTCAGGGCTTGACCAGCCATCGACTCCGGCGCTTGCTGGCCGATCACCAGGTACTCGTCCAGGTGGGCCATGCCGCTGATACCGCTGGCTTCGACCAGACGCAGGAGCAGATCGAATTCCAGCGCTTGCGCACAGTCTTCGCTGTAACCGCCCAGGTCGACAACGGCCTGGCGACGCACCAGCCAATGCCGGGCCATCAGGTCAGGACGACTGCGCAGCAGGTCCAGGTCGCAACCAGGACGTACGACGCTGAGCAGGCGCCCGTCGCTGTCGCGCTGAACTTCGTTGGCACAGATCGCATGGCACGCCTGGGCGCCAGGCAGCTCGACCTGCAAACGCAACAAGCCGCCGGTAGCCAGTACATCGCCCGCCTGCAACATCAGCAGCCATTCGCTGGAAAGCTGGCGTACCACCTGGTTCAGGTGCGCAACCATGTTGACCGGCGTAACCTTGATAAAGTGCAGGGCATCCCGGGCCGTGGTGATGGCCGGCAGTTCGCCGGCCTTGAGCACGACAATCTTGAAGTTGCGCAAACCGCTGGCGACCAGGCTGTCGAAGGTATCCTGCAAACCTGCGTTATCGTCCGCAAGATCGATCACCACAAAGGCTGTCTGCGGCGCCGGGGTTTTCCCCAGGTGGGCAAAAATGCGCTCGCGGGCGGCGCTGTCCGGGGTGGCCGCAGCGATTGCCGCCAGCACCTTGCCCGAAGGCGTGCTCGCCAGCTGCGTCTGCACAGCGGTAGCCGGCAGCAATTGGAGCTGCTCCAGCCAGGTGCCAAGGTCGCGGCGCAGCCCCTGGTCCTGCTCGCCCAGGCCTGCCAGCAGGCGCTGGCAAACCTGCGGGTTGAACACACCCAGTGCAAAGGCCTGCCAGTAGCGGGCCATGAGGCTCTCGGCGGTATCGTTGGGATGCTCGGCAAGCAATGCTTGCTGCCGTACCCAGGTACCTTCCAGCGCCCGGCTGTGAAGCTGTCCGGCGGGCCAGGCATGGACCATGAACTCGCTCGAGCGCAACTGACCGAACACGCTGCCGTTGTAGTACGGCATATCGACAAACTGGGTTGGCTCGAACGTCACTTGTGGTTCGGACGACAGGCTGTCCCAGCGCGAAGTGAACAGCAATGGCGCCTCACAGCGCGAGTGGGTATTGCGCACGAAGGCATTGAGGACTTCGAAGCCCCTGGCACTGGCAAATACCGTTGCCTGCTCGCCATCCCAGTGCTGGAGCTGGCGCACAGCCTGGCTCAGCAACTCTTCGCGAGCCTGCTCGGAAAGACTCCAGGGACGGTATTCGACCATCGCACTGGTGTGCGCCAGCAGCCGCGATGCGCCCTGGGCCAGCAGCCCATAGGAAACCGCCACACACCAGCTATCGAACGACAGGTTCGCCGGCACGCTGCGCACCGCGGTTTTCAACACCTCGGTCCTGATCACTGCCCGCCACGCCTGCAAACCGTACTCGGCATGCACGGCAATACGCCCCAGGGCGTTGCTGGCATGCAACTGAGCCTTGGGCGCAGAGCCGATCTTGTAGTAGTCCACGTCGCCATTACCAGGCTGGTAACCCAGCGAGTAACCTTGAGCCATTACGTAATCGGCGTCGCCTTGCAAGGCTTGCACCGCCGCAGCGATGCCATCGGTCAGGAGGAAATCACACTCCAGGGTCAGCACCGCAAACGCGGTATCGACCTGCTCCAGGGTCTGCAGCACCTGCTCGGACCAGTCACCGACCGACGTTTGCGACGCCGGCGCTGCGAGTGTCTGCAGGTGTGCAAAGCGCGCCTGATAATAGTGAGCGGCGCGCCCTGAATAGCCAGGCTCGTCCTGACCCAGCAAGACGACGGTGACGTCATCCAGCAGCGCTGCACAACCGATTGCTTGTTCGCCCATAGTGCACCTAGTTCTCATGTTATCTGTCATGGCCAGCATCAAGGCCGGCCACTGTCGTTAATCGGCCAACCAGGCGTTAGCCCAGTGCTGAAGCTTGTCGGGTGTCAGCATGAAGTCGCGCAGCACCACTTCGCGCAGGGCATCGCCCAGGCGATAACTGGCCTGGGGATCGTCCAGATGCATGCGGATCGCTTCCAGCCAGGCCTGCGTCGAGTTGCCGGCCACCCGCGTACAAGGCAGGTAGCCCTGATAAGCCTTGGTATCGGAACACACCACGGGGAAGCCGCAGGCGCCATACTCGAGCAAGCGCAGGTTGCTCTTGCAGTCGTTAAACAGGTTGGTTTCCAGCGGTGCCAGCGCCAGATCCAGGTTCAGGCTCGCCAGCTTCTGCGGATAGAGCGACATGGCAATGCCGGTGTGGTACTCCTTGACGTAGGGCCTGAGCACCTCCGGGCACATACCAAAGAACACCCAGTCGACCTCGTCGGCAAGCTCGCGGACCACCTCGGCCAGCAGCTCCAGGTCACCTTGATGGCTGGTGCCCCCAGCCCAGCCGACACGCGGCTTGAGGGTGGTTTGTCGATGACTCTTGAGGTCGCTCCACATGTGCATCGCCAGCATGTTCGGCACCACCCGGATATCATGGTGCATGCTCGACAGCGCATCAGCCAGCGGCTGGGTCGACACCACCACACGGTCGCACAGGGAAATGCCGCGGCTCACCAGTTCGCGCATGTTCTGCGGCATGTTGCGGCTGTGCGCATTCTTTTTCGGCACGTCGATGATGTAGTCGTCGATCTCGTAGATTCGCCGCGCACTGGAAAAGGTTTTGACCCGCTCGATATCCCGAATGGTACTGGCCATGTAACGGCACTGCAGGATGATCGAGTCCGGCTTGCAACGCTCCATTTCGATAGTGTTGGGCGTGGCGTAATCCAGCTGACCCTGGATCCAGCCGGCCCGCTCCAGCTCGGTAAATGGCTGCACCACCCGGTAATGCCCAACCGCCGTGGTGTTGACCGGCAACGCCAGCACATAGGGCAATGGCCGGCTGATGAACGGGTCCCAACCACTACGCAAGCCCGGTTCCAGGTTGTAGCTGGACAGCTTCAGGCTAAGGTTGCGGTTGTAGGCCGGATCGTTGGCCACCAGGGGCAGCCAGCGCTGGTAGAAGGCGCGTTGGTCCCGTTCTATCGCCTTGGTGTCGACAACCTGCTCGACTGGCAGGCGCGCCACCATCGAAAACGGTGTCCAGACCACCAGGTAACCCTGCTCACGCGCACGCAGGCAGAAATCGGCGTCGAGCAACTCAACGCTGAATGCCTGGACATCCAGACCACCCAGCGCATCGAACAGGTCGCGCCGCACCAGCAGGCAATGGGCGCTGACAGCGCTGAGGTTCTGTACCGCAAGCAAGCGGTTCATGTAACCACCGGCATCGACCGGCTGACCGTAGAACGGGCTTCCCGCCAGGCCATGCACACCCAGCAGCAGCCCGGCATTGACCACCATGCCGGCGCTGCTACACATCTTCGGACCGACAATGCCGACTTCCGGACGCTGGCCCTGGCGCATCAATTCGCTCAGCCACTGGCCATCGAACATCAGGCAGCCAGGGTCGACCAGCAACAGATAGCTGCCTCGCGCCTGCTCGGCGGCCTGGTTGATCAGTTGCTGCCCGGCGCTGTCCTCGGACTGGACAATGTGCAACTGATCGCTGCCCAGTTGCCGCATCGCAGCAAGCCAGGACTGCAGATCCTGAGGCTCGTCACCCTTGGTGGCGATCAGTACTTCATAGTTGCGGTAGGCGGTGTGTTCGAAAATCGATTCGACACAGCGCCGAAGCGCCTGCAGGTCTTGCCCGGCCACGATGATGATCGACACCGCGGGCGTATCAGCGTGCTGGTACAGCACTCGGGTCAACATGCTGTTTTCGGCCGATACCAGCTCGGCCTCGATACCCAGGCGCTGCAGGTGCGCCTGCAATACGCGTGGTGCCTGGGCCAGGCAGGCCGGCTCGGACTGCCAGCTGGAATAGCTGTACTGACTTTGCACCAGCAGTTCGGCGACGTGCTCGACCACCTGCAAACCATGGCTTTCAACCATCCGCCAGAGCAGATCTTGCGGCGCCAGGACGTCATAATCAGCCGTGAAGCCGCCCAGCTCCAACAGCCGGGTCCGCTCGAAGGCCAGCATTCGTCCGACGTAGGGGAAGCTGCGCATCAGATCGAGGTTGAAGTCGGGTTTGAAGATCGGCTGGCCAACCTGCAGGTTATCGTCACTGCCCTCATCGGTGTACAGGCACAACCGGTCCGTGTGCAAGGCCAGGCGCTCGGCCATGATCACCAGGGCATGAGGATGCAGGCGATCACCGGCGCGTAGCAGCAACACCCAGTCTGCCGATTCGGCCCTGGCGATCCGCGCATTGAGCTGTTCAAAACCATTGCCACGCAAAGCGCTGTACTCGACACCCGCATCACTCGCAGGCGGCTCTTGAGTGCCAAGCACCCAGACCTGATGCGGCGCATAAGACTGGGCGGCCAGGCTGTCGAGTGTCGACTTCAACGGCATCGCCTCGCCCTGTGGATCGAACACCACAGCAACGATGCGCGGTTGTCGTGGCCATTGCTCGATCCGTTTGGGCAGCAGGCTGATCTGCGCGGGCGACAAAGTGCGGCACTCAAGCCACTCGGCATAGAGCTCGGCAAAGCTCAGGCTGTGGGTACCGACTTGCTGCTGATAGTGGCCCATCTGCCCGGCGTACAACCGGGTCAGTTCATATTCGTCCCACTCCAGCGTCTCGCCTGGGCGAAAATCCTCAAGCGCCACGTAGCGAATCCAGCCGGTGGCCGGCGGCGCTTCGCCGGTGTTGGCAGCGAGCATCTGCTGCAACCATTCGCTCTCGGTCTTGTGTGCAAGGGTGATGCCGGCCTGATGGCTCAGACGCCCGGCATGGACCCGCTCGATACTGAGCATGTTAGACAGGTAGGCCAGGTGCCCACGGCGCAACAGGCACATGTACAGCGCCATGTCCAGGCGCGCAACGAACCCTGCGCCCTGCTGCACCAACTGCGGTAGGTACTGCTCTACCGCAGCCCGGCGCATGAGCATGTGACTGATGCCGCCAAACAGGTTGGGAACCTTGCTGGTGACCGCATCGAGCATGTCACCGCCGTTGAGGATCGCGCTGCAAGGGGCAATCACGCAGTTGGCCGGCCGCGGCGGCAACAGCGTCTCGTCCGCCGCGCAGATCAGCCGGTGGTTGACCACCATGTTGACCTCGGGGCAATCGGCCATGATCCGCGCCTGTTGCTCGATGCAGTTTTCGATCAACCAGTCGTCGTCACAAAGAAACTTGATGAACTCGCCCCGGGAGTGCTCCAGGCATTGCAGCAGGTTACCGGCAAAGCCCAGGGTCGCGGGGTTGCGCGAATAGCGCAGTTCGCAGCTTGCCTGCGCAACCCTCTCATCGAAAATGGCCTTGATCTCGTCCCCCTGACTGTCGTCGCAAACGATGACCTCGAGGTTGGTGTAGCTCTGGGAGATGGCACTGAGCAGCGCGCGACTGAAGAACTCGGGGTTGAAGGCAGGAATGGCGATGCTGACGAGGGGTTGTTCGATCATAGTGGTAGGCCTGGAGAGGGTTCCGGGTGATGCCGGCAGGGGGCATCACCCGGTGATGTTGCGCAAAGATGTATCAGAGCCGGTTGAACAGGCTCAGCGAGGAGATCTTGGTGAACGCCAATTGCGACGCCTGCAGCATTGTCTGCTGCAGGTTCAGGCGGATCAGCACATCGGCCGGATCGGCGTCGCGGATCGAACTCTGGGTCTTGGTATTGGCCATCTTCAGGCTTTCGTTGGTATCGGCCTGGACGTCCAGGGCGGCACCCCGGGCACCGATCGAGCTGATCGCCTCGGCAACCTTGTTGGCGCCGCTTTCCAGGTTACCGATGGCCGACTGCAACGCCCCCTGGTATTTCTGCCGCGCCGCCAGGTTGTTGTCGACCGGCAATTCAAGCGCCTTGCGAAACTCCGAGATGGTGTCGAGGATATTCTGGGTCTGATGGGTATCGACCTTGACCGAGAACTGGTCGCCGCTAGCCGGCACTGCCGAGAAGTCGAAGTCGACACCGGCAATATTGGCCTTGGTCGCCGGGGTACCGGTCAGGTTGCCAGTGGCCACCGGGCGCGCATCCGGCCCCATTGGCTGGGCATACACTTCATAGGCCGAGGCACTGGTGAACTTGATGATCGCGCCACCGCCAGGAAAGGCATTGTGGTACGCCGTCTGGTCGGTAATCTTGGCTCCGGTGATCTGCGATGACGAGGTATTGCCGGCGCTGCGCGAGCCACTGACTTCGTCGGGTTTGGAGCTTAGCGAGAAGCTGTGACCGGCGATGACCGCGTCCGGGTTGGCCTTGTCGGCATCCGTCAGGTTGATGTCCAGGCGCATCTCGACACCACGGAAGGTGATGTTGGCCGGCTTTTTCGGGTCGAAGGCGCCTTCACCGGTGGCTTCCAGGGTCACGTCGTTGTTGGCTGCGTCAGTGATCTTGAACTGCGTGCTGCTGGTGAAGGTGATGGTGTACGGCTCGCCACCACGGAAACGATCGTTGTACTGGGTGCTGCCGGAGACCTGGCCATTGGACAGACTGACACGGCCGTCATCCACGGCCGGCGAGGTCAGCGTGGTCTGGCTGCGGCTGGTGTTCAGCGCCTGTTCGAACACACTGTAGCCACTCTCGTTGGTAGCCATGGTGAGCATGTCACCGACCTGCAGGCTCAGGGTGCTCTGGTCGCCCTGGTAGGTGTAGGTACCATCGGCATTACGCACGTAGGGCGGGGTGTCGCCACGGGAGCCGGAGAACAGGTATTTGCCGTTCTCGTCACGGCTGTTCATCAGGCTGTAGAGCTGCTCTTCGAGCTGGGTCAGTTCCTGGGCATCGGCCTTGCGGTCGGCGTCGGTGTAGCCACCGCTGCCGGCGCTGATGGCCAGTTCCTTGACCCGCGCCAGGATGTTGGTAATGCCGTTGAGGGTCGACTCGGAGGTGCCCAGGCTGTTGCGCACGTTGGTGATGTTGCCATCGTACTGGTCGATCAGGTTGCTCTGCTGTTGCAGTTGCAGCAGGCGGGCAGCCCCTACCGGATCATCGGCAGCGGTACGCACACGAATGTTGTCGCTGGCCTGCTGGCCGGTCTTGACCACGTTGGAAAAGTTGCGCTGATAGTTCGCGGAGCTGGTTTCGTAAAACTGGGAAGTAGAAATACGCACGGTCTACCACTCCTTAAAGGGCGTTGATCAGCGTGGAGAAAATTTCCTGCGCCGCTTTGATGATTTGCGACGAGGCCGTGTAGTACTGCTGGTACTTGATCAGGTTGCCGGCTTCTTCGTCGAGCTGTACGCCCGACAGCGAATCGCGTGCGCCCCGGGCCGACTCATGCAGGGCGCCGGTAGAGTCGACGTCCATCTGCGCCTGGGCAGTCTTGCCGCCGACGTTTTCCACCAGCTTGCCATAGGCGTCGGTGAGGCTGATGCCCTTGCCGTTGGCGCCGACTTCAACCGTACCTTTGGTCTGCAGGTCAATCAGCGCCTGGCCGTTGCGGTTGTTGTCCGAACCCGAGCCGGTCATGCCGATGGTGTAGTTGTCACCCTGCTTGGGTGCACCCGAGACGCTCATCTCGAAGGTGAAGGACTTCTGGTTGCCGCTGGCATCCTTGATCGGCGCGCCGGTGGAATCGACCATCGGCACCGAGAACTGCAGTTTGTTTTCCTGACCGGGAATAATGGTGCCGCTACCCAGGGTACCGCCCTTGGCATCGAGCAACTTGTAGGTCTGCGGGTTGGCCTTTTCGTCACCGAACACCAGCTTGACCGGGGTCGAGTACTTCAGGCCATTCTGCAGATCCAGGCGCTGGGCCGGGTCGTAGATGTCCAGGGTCGAGGTCAGGTTGGGCTGTCCGATGATCCCGGTGCCCTGGTTGCCGGCACCACTGGTAGACGTCAGCGGCGATGCCAGCGCCAGGCGCTTGGGGTCGGTAAGGACGGTGTCCAGGTTGGTCGCGGCATTACGTGTCGGGGTGATCTTGAAGGTGTCACCGGCCTGCAGCGCGCCGCCATTGAGGTTGAGGCTGAAACCGTCGATGACCGGTGCCGGATCGTCATTGAGATCATAGGAACCGACCACGCTGCCCTCCGGCAGCTTCTTGACGCTGTAACCCGTGGCGCTGGTGAAGGTCACCTGATAGTCGCTGGTGCTCAGCTTGCCGGTGTCCTTGATGGTCACATCGAGGTTGCCGGAGCCTGCGCTGTTGCCCGCCTGGGCAATGCTGCGCTGGCTGATCAGTTCGGGGCTGTTGATGTTGTTGAACAGGGCCGCGCCGAACTCGCCGTTCTTGTCGATACCCTGGGCCAGCTGGCTGTTGATCCGATCGGCCATGACCAGGGCCACGCGCCCCAGTTCGTTCAGCGACGGGTCGAGCACTTCGCTGCGATAGCGCAGCAGGCCGCCGATCTCGCCACCGCGAAGGCTCGAGGTAACGTCCATGGTGGTGCTGCCACGGTTGAGCTGCACGACAAATCGGGTCGGGTCGGTCTTGCTCGGCGCGGTCTCGAGGTTGTTGGTGGTTTTACCCAACACCAGCGGCTGGCCGTTTTCCAGGTAGATATCGAGGTTGCCTTCGCGCTCGACCACCTGGGTACCGACCAGCTCGGAGAGCTGACGCACCGCCTCGTTGCGTTGATCGAGCAGGTCGTTGGGGGTGCCCTGCACCACCGCCACCTTGGAGATCTGATCGTTGTACTGGGCAATGGTTGCCGTCAGCTTGTTGACCTGGTCGGCCATCGAAGCGAGGTTGCCATTGATGTTGCTGTTCTGCTCGTTGAGCTGGCTGGCGATGGTGTTGAAGCGCTTGCTCAGCGATTGCGCGCTGGTCAGCAGCAGCTGACGCGAGGCATCTTCATTGGGCTTGGCAGCAGCGCTCTGCAAGGCACTGAAGAAGCTCTTCAAGGCCCCCGTGATACCCGTGTCGGCGCCCGACAGCATCTGGTCGATCGGCCCGACCTGCTTCAGGTACGAGGCGGCATCGCTGCTCAGCGAGGTGGTGGTACGCAACTGGTTTTCAAGGTAGGCGTTGTACACCCGACGCACATCGGAGAGGGTCGTGCCGGTGCCGATGAACACACCGCCAACCTGCTGCGCGCCGTTGGACCGCTGCACATTCTGCTGGCGCGAATAACCGGCAACATCGGCATTGGCAATGTTGTTACCCGTGGTGTGCAGGCCCGCCTGGTTGGCGTTGAGCCCCGACATCCCGATGTTGATCAAACTCGCCATGGTTCAAACCTTATAGTTTCGTTGTAGTGCCAATCGCTGCGTAGCTTTCGTACGATTTCATCTGTTTGGCGATCTGCGAAATCTTGCTCGCGTAGTCCGGGTCGGTTGCGTATCCGGCTTTCTGCAGCTCGCGTACAAACTGTTCCGGTTTATCGGCAGCCTTGACCGCTTCTTTATAGCGCGCGTTGTTCTGTAGCAGGCTGACCAGGTCATGGAAGCTGTCCTGGTAGGAATCGTAGGAACGGAACGCCGCGGTCTCCTTGACGAACTGCCCGTCACGAAACTCGCTGGTGATCGCCCGCGCCTGGCCGCCCTGCCAGTTGCCGGTAGCCTTGATGCCAAACAGGTTGTGACTGCTGCTGCCATCGGCCTGGCGCATGACCGATTTGCCCCAACCGGTTTCCAGCGCCGCCTGGGCCACCAGGTAGCGCGGATCGATACCGATGCGCTTGGCAGCCTGCTCGGCCATTGGCAGCATGGTGGCAACGAATTCATCCGACGAGCCGAATGCGCGCTTGGCCGGCGCCAGCGGCGGCTGGGCCACGGCGCGACCATAAATGCGCATCGAACCCGGCGCGGCAAAGCTCTGCGCCGACTGCCAGTCACCCTTGACCACGGCATCGGTCATGGCCGTGGTGCGTTGCGGCAAGGCTGCGGTGTTGGTGGTGGCAGCGACGGCACCGGCGGACGGCACGATGCCGGCCAGCAGGCGATCGGTGAGTTTGCCCGGCAGCGCCAGGCGCCGCGAGTTGAGCGCCGCCATGTCGTTGCGGGTGACGGCGGTTTCTTCGCTGCGCGCAGGCTCGGCAACCTTGCTTGCCCACAACGGCCGCTGCTGGATATCCACGCGCGGGAAAGGGCTGTTGTTGCTCGCAGCGCTGGCCTTCTGCTTGGACAGCTGGCGCATCAGCACTTCCTGCAGGCCGATGCCGCCGCCCTCGCGGGACATGCTCACCGCCAGCTGCTGGTCGTACATCTGCTGGTACTGCTTGGTGGTCTCGGTGTTGAGCGGGTTGTCCTTGGCCAGCACATCGCTGGCCGAGCGCATCGACTTGAGCATCTCGTTGAGAAACAGCGACTCGAATTCCTGGGCCACCTTGCGCAGGTTGGCATCGCTGTCGCGATCACCGACCTTCAGCGAGTTCAGGCGATTGAGGTCGGTGTAGGCACCACTGTCGGCGGCATTGAAAGCACTTTTAGGCATATCCATGGCCAGCCCCCTCAGATCACGATCAGGTCGGCTTGCAGGGCGCCGGCCTGTTTCAGGGCTTCGAGGATCGCCATCAGGTCACCGGGCGCAGCGCCCACCTGGTTCACCGCACGGACGATTTCATCCAGGGTGGTACCGGGGCCGAACTTGAACATCGGCTTGGCTTCCTGCTCGGCATTGACCCGTGAGCGCGGCACCACGGCAGTCTCGCCATTGGAGAACGGCCCCGGCTGGCTGACGATCGGGTCTTCGGTAATGGTCACGGTCAGGCTGCCGTGGGTGACCGCCGCCGGCGACACCTTGACGTTCTGGCCAATGACGATGGTACCGGTACGCGAATTGATGATGACCTTGGCCACGGCCTGGCCCGGATCGATCTCAAGGTTCTCGAGAATCGACAGGTAGTCGACCCGCTGGCTCGGATCGAGCGGCGCAGTGACACGCACCGAACCACCGTCCAGGGCCTGGGCCACACCCGGCCCGAGCAGCTCGTTGACCTTGTCGACGATGCGCTTGGCGGTGGTGAAGTCCGGGCGGTTAAGGTTAAGGGTCAGGCTGTTGCCCTGGTTGAAACCACTGGGCACGGCGCGCTCGACCGAGGCACCACCGGGGATGCGACCGGCCGACGGTACGTTGACGGTAATCTTCGAGCCGTCGCGACCTTCGGCATCGAAACCGCCGACCACCAGGTTGCCCTGGGCAATGGCGTAGACATTGCCATCGATACCCTTGAGCGGGGTCATCAGCAGGCTGCCACCGCGCAGGCTCTTGGAGTTGCCGATCGAAGAGACGGTGATATCCACCACCTGCCCCGGCTTGGCGAACGCCGGCAGGTCGGCATGCACCGACACCGCAGCGACGTTTTTCAGCTGCACGTTGCCCGAGCCTGGCGGCACCTTGATGCCGAACTGCGAGAGCATGTTATTGAAGGTCTGCAGGGTGAACGGCGTCTGGGTGGTCTGGTCACCCGTGCCGTTGAGCCCCACCACCAGGCCGTAGCCGATCAGCTGGTTGGTGCGCACGCCGGAAATGCTGGCGATGTCCTTCAGACGCTCGGCCTGCACGGCGAACGCAGTGGACAGCAGAATCGTAGCGGCAATCAGCTGCTTGAAGTTGAACATGGTCATCCGAACCTAGAAAGGCCAAAGCGGGCTGATGAAGAACCGGTCAAACCAACCAGGCTGGCTGGCGTCGGCAAACGAGCCGGTACCCGAATAGGTGATGCGCGCATCGGCAACACGGGTAGAAGGCACGGTGTTGTCGGTGGCGATGTCATCGGCACGGATCATCCCGGCGATACGTACCAGCTCATCACCGGTGTTGAGGGTCAGCCACTTCTCGCCGCGCACGGCAATGATGCCGTTGGGCAACACGTCGGCCACGGTGACAGTGATCGAGCCGGTCAGGGTATTGCCCTGAGCCGCCTTGCTGTCGCCCTTGGTTGCACGGTCGCCGCTGTAGCCGGCACTGAGGCTCAGATCGCCATCACCAAATGGATTATTGGTGGTCAAGCCACCGCCAAACAACGAGGTCAGGCCGATATCGGCCTTGCTGTTCTTGGCAATCTGCGAGTTGGCGTTCTTGCTCGCCTGGGTGCGCTCGTTGAGGGTAATGGTGATGATGTCACCCACCCTGAAAGCCTTGCGGTCGCTGTACAGGTTCTGGTCGAAACCGGCCTGGTAGATCGAGCCGTTGTTGGCCGCCGCCGGCAATGGCGTGCGCGGCAATACCGGCGCGTAGTAAGGATCGTTGGGCTTGGGCGTCGGCGCGACGCAGCCGGCCAGCAAGGCGATCCCACTCAGGGCAAGCACGGATAACAAACGACTCATGACTCTGACCTCACGGTGTAACAGGCGCCGTTCAAGCGACCTCGAAGACTTCACTTACAGGTTCTGGGTAACGTACGAGAGCATCTGGTCGGCGGTGGAAATGACCTTGGAGTTCATTTCGTAGGCCCGCTGGGTGGTGATCATGTTGACCAGCTCTTCAACGGTGCTGACGTTGGAGTTTTCCAGGGTTTGCTGCTGCATCACGCCAAAACCGTTGAGGCCCGGGGTACCGATCTGCGGCGCGCCGCTGGCGGCGGTTTCCAGGAACAGGTTGCCGCCCATGGCCTGCAGGCCGGCCGGGTTGATGAAGTCGGCGGTCTGGATGTTGCCGATGATCTGCGCCGCCGGGTTGCCAGCAGTGGTGATCGACACGGTGCCGTCCTGGCCAACGGTGAAGGTCTGCGCCTCTGGCGGCACGACAATCGCAGGCTCCAGGGCAAAGCCGTTGGCGGTGACGATCTGGCCGTCGGAGTTCAGGTGGAAGGTACCGTCGCGGGTGTACGAAACCGTGCCGTCCGGCTGCAGGATCTGGAAGAAGCCACGACCGTTGACCGCCATGTCCAGCGGGTTCTCGGTGGTCTGCAGGCTGCCGGTGCTGAAGTTTTTCTGGGTGCCGACAATGCGCACACCGGTACCCACTTGCAGACCCGACGGCAGCTCGCTGTCCTGGGTCGACTGGGCGCCTGGCTGACGCTTGATCTGGTAGAGCAGGTCCTGAAACTCGGCGCGATCACGTTTGAAGCCGGTGGTCGAGACGTTGGCCAGGTTGTTGGAAATGGTCGTCAGGTTGGTGTCCTGGGCGGACAAACCGGTTTTACTGACCCAAAGAGCCGGAAGCATGCTGTTCTCCTCGCGCGCCTGTTTTACGGCGCTACGTCTGTGTAATTAGCCGATCTGCAAAACCCGAGCCATGGCTTCGTCGCCTTCCTTGGCCGTGGTCATCATCTTGATGTGCAGTTCGAATTGACGGGACAGCGCCAGCACCGAGGTCATTTCCTCGACCGCATTGACGTTGCTTGACTCCAGGAAACCGGAAACCACCTGGACGTTGGCGTCGGCAGGCGCGGGCTGGCCGCTCTTGGTGTGGATCATGCCGTCCAGGCCCTTGGTCATGGTCTTGAGGTCCGGATTGACCAGCTTGATGCGGTCGACCTCGGCCATGACCCGCGGGCCTTCGCCCATGGCGCGGATGCTGATGGTGCCATCCTGGCCGATCTCGACCTTCTGCTCTGGCGGCACGGCAATCGGCCCGCCATTGCCCATCACCGGCATGCCGTTGCCGGCGCGCAGCACACCCAGGCCGTCAATGTTGAGGCTGGCGGTGCGCACATAGGCTTCACTGCCATCCGGAGCCTGTACGGCAATGAAGCCGTCGCCGCCGATGGCGATATCCAGGTCACGGCCGGTCTCTTGCATCGAGCCCGGGCTGAAATCGGTGGCCGGGCGCTCGGTCATGGCGTAGGCCCGCGCCGGAAAGCTGTCACCAAACACCGGCATCGAACGCGCCTGCTCCAGGTCGCGCTGAAAACCGCTGGTGGAAATGTTCGCCAGGTTGTTGGCATGGGCCTTTTGCGCCAGCGCATTCTGGCTGGCGCCGGTCATGGCCACGTATAGCATCTTGTCCACAGTCATCCTCCGCTGCGCTGGCGAACACTTGCCGTCCGCCGCTGCTCTGCAGTGCCTGTAGCAAGTTTCAAACCAACTTTTGCAAAAGACCCAAAAGCCCAATAGAACAAGGGTTTCAGCGCTGCGCGAAGACTCGCATGGAGAAAGCGCCGTCGAAATTACGGCGCCGGTTTGCCGCTAGCGGCAAGCTTAGTACTCGCGGCAGGCCGCGTTATTGAAAGGACCGGCAAAACGCTTCCAGCCCTCGCCCGGGGAAAACTGCGCGCACACCAGGCGCCCGGTGACCTGGCTTTCCCAGCGATACCAGGGCGCGGCATCGGCCCGGACCTGGCTCATCAACAGCACGACAAACAGCGCCAGCAGCCATCGCTGCAACATGATCGATACCCCCGAAATACAAGACCCCTTCCGAGAAAGGGGTCTGTTTATACCAACTACCTTACACCCGCATCAGGCCATCTGGATGATGGTCTGCATGATGGTGCTCTGGGTCGAGATGGTCTTGGCGTTAGCCTGGTAGTTGCTCTGCGCCTTGATCAGCTCGACCAGCTCGTTGGTCAGGTTGACGTTGGACGCCTCCAGCGAGTTGGAAGCGATGGCGCCCAGGGTACCGGTTTTCGGTGCATCGATACCCGGGATACCCGAGGAGTAGGTTTCGGTCCAGCGAGTACCACCCATAGGCTGCAGGCCTTGCTCGTTGGCGAAACTGGCAATCGCGACCTGGCCGATGGCACGCGACTGCTGGTTGCTGAAGCTTGCGAACATCACGCCGCTGGAGTCGATGCTCAGGCTCGACAGGATACCGGTAGCGTAACCGTCCTGGCTTTGCGACAGGCGCGTGGTCGGGGTGTTGTACGAGGTGGTGTCGGTCATGTCGATGGCGATACCGCCAGCATTGGCAGCCGAACCGTTGGAACCCCAGACCGGTGGCTTGGCACTGGCGTTGGTCACCTCGGCAGGAATCCAGCCGGTCAGCTTGAAGACCTTGTTGACCACTTCGTAGCCCGAGCCCGCAGCGCCGGCAGTCATGCTCTTGACGCTACCGTCGGAGTTGAACACGATGGTGCCTTCCAGCGCCTTTGGCGGCTCTTCGGCAGGGTTCAGCGGGTTGCGGCCATCGATCAGGGTGTACGACTTCCAGGTATTGGTCCCGGTCTTGACGTAGTACTGATCCATGACGTGCTCGTTACCCTGGCTGTCGTAGATCTTGGTGGCGAAGGTCTTGTTCCAGCTGTTTTCGTCGGTCGGGCTGAAGGTGGTGGTCGCCGGAATGACCTTGTCCGACGAGTTCAGGTTCAGGCCCTGATCGATCGCGGTGGTGCTCTTTGGCGCCAGCGCCGAAGTATCGATCTTAAGGTCAGTCAGCACGCCATTGATGATCTTGCCGTTTTCATCAACGCCGTAGCCGCGCAGGCGCAGGCCGTCAGCAGTGACGACATAGTTGTCCTTGTTGGTCTGGAAGGCACCGGCACGGGTGTAGCTGAGCGCACCGTTGTCGCTGAGCACGAAGAAGCCCTGACCCTGGATACCCATGTCCAGCACGTTGCCGGTGTTGGTGATATCGCCATTGGTGAACTGCTGCGATACCGCGGCCAGGCGCACACCGTTACCGATGTTGTTGGTACCGACGCCGAGCTTGTTGGCCGAGTAGACGTCGGCGAATTCTGCGCGCGACGATTTGAAACCGGTGGTGGCGACGTTGGCGATGTTGTTGCCGGTCACGTCCAGTTGCTTGTTGGCTGCATAGAGACCGCTAAGGCCGATATTGAATGACATCTTTCACTCCTTGTGCCGCGTTAGCCGGCTCTATATACCGATGGTTTGGACTTTGGACAGGGCAATACTGCCCAGGCCGGCGAGATTGAGCATCATCTCGCCGCCAGTCTGACTGATGGTGACGCTGCTGACGGTGGCCGGCAGCATGGTGTACATGTCCAGCTGCTTGCCTTCGACGGTGGTCTTGGCGGCAAAGGTGTAGGTACCCGGGTCGACTTTCTCGCCCTTGTCGTTGGTACCATCCCAGACGAAAGCGGCATTGCCGGCCTTCTGTGCCCCCATGTCGATGGTCTTGACCAGCTTGCCATCCTTGTCGGTAATGGTGACGGTGGCATTGCTGAGCGCCTGCGGGACCACCACCGAACCATTGAAGCTCTTGGTGGTGTCGACCACGGCCTTGTCGGTCTGGGCGATCACCGAGCGGCCGACCAGCGACGAGGCCTGCAGTGCCTGCGAGGACTTGTAGTTGCCGGAAATCGCGGTCACCGACTCGTTCAGCGAGGTGATGCCTTCCAGGCTGCTGAACTGCGCCAGCTGGGCCACGAATTCGCTGTTGTCCTGCGGATCGAGCGGGTTCTGGTGCTGCATCTGGGTCACCAGCAACTGCAGGAACGCGTCCTTGCCCAGTGCCTGCTTGTTGGCGCCGGTCTTGCTGTTGGTGGCCGAGGCGATACCGGCGGCGCTGTTGGCGCTGGTTTCGCTGTTTTTCTTGCCCGACGCCTTGATGACGTCGTTCAGGCTTACGCCGGCTGTTGGGTCATTAACACTTGCCATTGGCTTAGTCCTTTATCACTGACCCAGGGTCAGGACCTTCTGCATCATGGATTTGGCCGTGTTCATCAGCTCGGCGTTGGTCTGGAACGAGCGGCTGGCGGAGATCATGTCAGCCATCTCTTCCACCACGTTGACGTTCGGGTAGTAGACGTAGCCGTCCTTGTTCGCCGCCGGATGGTTCGGCTCGTAGCGCGCCTCAAGGTTGCTCTGGTCCTCGACCACGCCGAGCACCTGCACGCCCTGGCCGGCAGCGTCCTGGTCCTGAAACAGCGACTGGCTGACGCCGGCCTGGGCCTGCTGGAAGGTGGTGGCGAATACCGGGTGACGGGCGCGGTAGGTCTGGTCGATGCTCGACGAGACGGTCTCGGCGTTGGCGATGTTCGAAGCGACGGTATTCAGACGCGTGGTCTGGGCGCTCATGCCGCTACCGGCAATGTTGAAGACACTGGCGAGGGACATGACTTACTCTCCGCGCAGGGCCGATACCAGCCCTTTGAATTTACTGTTGAGCAGCGTGAAGCTGGCCTGGAAACCCACGGCGTTTTCCGCATAGCTCGATTGCTCGAGCTGGGCATCGACGGTGTTCTGGTCGATCGACGGCTGCATCGGCGTGCGGTACTGCAAGGTCTCGTCGCCCATGCTCAGGCCTTCGGCCTCGATGTGCCGGGCGTTGGTACGATCCAGTGCGAAATGGCCCTTGCTGGTCTGCTCGGCCTGCGCCGCCAGCACCGAAGCGAAGTCCATGTCGCGCGCCTTGTAGTTTGGCGTGTCGGCGTTGGCGATGTTGTTGGCCAGCACCTCGGCACGCTGGGCGCGAAAGCCCAATGCCTTTTCGTGGATGCCGAGCGCTTTGTCGAAGCTGATGCTCATGTCGTGGAAACCTTCGAAGGTTTTTCGTTGACTGTGTCAGAGCAAGAGCCATGCCAAAAAACAAAACCCCGTAAATACGGGGCTTTGAGGAGTTTGCCGCCAGCGGCAATGCCAGAAAAGTGGCAAAAGAGCGGCAAGCGGCAAGCTTCAAGCGGCAACGCTTGAAGCTTGCCGCTAAAGCCTACTTGGCCTGGTAGATGATCCCCGGGCTGCACTGGACCATCTGGTAGTGATCCGGCAAACCGTTGAGCGCTTCAGAAGCACCCAGGAACAGGTAGCCTCCCGGCTTGAGCGTGCCGTGAATGCGCAGCAGGATGTCCTTCTTGACCTGGGCCGAGAAGTAGATCAGCACGTTGCGACAGAACACGATGTCGAACTTGCCCAGGCTCGCATAACTGTCCAGCAGGTTGAACGAGCGGAACTCGACACGGCTGCGGATCGGCGCCTTGACCGCCCAGCGCCCCGGCCCCTTGACATCAAAGTAGCGCTGCAGGCGCTCCTGGGACAGGCCGCGGGCAATCGCCAGGCTGTCGTACTCGCCGGTCTTGCAGTTGGTCAGCATCGAGCCGGAGAGGTCGGTGGCGACGATCTGCGCACCCATCTTCAACTGGCCGATGTTGCTGCGCTCGAACTCGTCGATGGCCATGGAGATCGAGTACGGCTCCTGACCCGACGAACAGGCAGCCGACCAGATGCGCAAGCGCTGGCCGGGGTTGGCCTTGATCTGCTCGGGCAAAACCTTGTTCTTCAGCACTTCGAACGGGTAGGTGTCGCGAAACCAGAGGGTTTCGTTGGTGGTCATGGCATCGACCACCTGCTCGCGCAAACCGCTGCGCGGCTGGCTCTGGATACGCTGCACCAGTTCGCCCAGGGACTTGATGCCCTGCTGTTCCATCAGCTTGTTGAGACGGCTGGAGACCAGGTATTGCTTATTTTCGCCCAGCAGGATGCCACAGGCTTTTTCCAGGAAGACCCGGAACTGTTCGAAATCCAAATTACCCGTAGACAATGATGCCGCCTCTTAAATCGTATGTACCGCCAGGGGCAAAGGCCCCCGGCCGTTAGTGCGTGGCCTTGATCCGATCAACAACGCGCTGGGCGAGGTCGTCCGGGCGGAATTTGGCCAGGAAGTCATCAGCACCGACCTTCTTGACCATCGCCTGGTTGAACACCCCGGAAAGCGAAGTATGCAGGATGATGTGCAACTTTTGCATGCGCGGGTCGCTGCGAATCTCGGCGGTCAGGGTGTAGCCGTCCATCTCCGGCATCTCGATGTCGGAGATCATCATCAGGAATTCTTCCTCCGGCCGCTTGCCCTCGTCGACCAGCTTGCGCAGGTAGTCGAGCGCCTGGCGACCGTCGTTGAGCGCCACCACTTCGACGCCAACGGTCTGCAGGCAACGACTGACCTGCTTGCGTGCCACCGACGAGTCATCGACCGTCAGCACCCGCAGCATCACAGCCTTGTCCTGCACTTCGGCATCGACCACGCCGGCGGAGATCGCCTCGGAGGTCGGCGCCACTTCGGCGAGGATCTTCTCCACGTCGATGATCTCGACCATCTTGTTGTCGACCCGGGTCACCGCCGTCAGGTAGTGATCGCGCCCGGTGCCCTTGGGTGGCGGATGAATCTCCTCCCAGTTCATGTTGACGATGCGCTCCACCGAATGCACCAGAAACCCCTGGGTCTTGGTGTTGTACTCGGTGATGATGACGAAACTCTTGCTGGTTTCTTCACTCAGACCGGGCATCCCGGTCGCCATCGCCAGATCGAGGATCGGGATGGTTGCCCCACGAATATTCGCGACACCGCGCACGACGGGGCTGGATTTGGGCATAACGGTCAGGTTCGGACACTGCAGCACTTCCCTTACCTTGAACACGTTGATGCCGTAGAGCTGCTCGCCATTGAGACGGAACAACAGCAGCTCCAGGCGGTTTTGCCCTACCAGTTGCGTGCGCTGGTTCACCGAATCCATTACACCAGCCATGCCAGACTCCTTCACCAAACGCTTCGAGCTTCGTACCCAGTCGGCACGCGCTTTGCTTTTTTTAATCGTATGAACATGAAAACGACATTTTTCCGACGCCTGACCCGCCACCTGCCCGGCTTCCTTGCTGCGCTGTGCCTCGCGGCCCCTGGCGTTCGAACTCTGGCTGACGCTTTCACCTTGCCTGAACAGCTTATCGGTGTCACCCAAGGGTTTCTTGAATTCACCGTAGAAGACTACCTGGCCACCAGCCAGACCGAAGGCCGCTACGAGATCCAGGTCAACAACCTCGACCCGCGCCTGCGCATGCCACTGTGCGACCAGCAACTGGGCGCTTCGCTGGAGAGCCCGGCGCAGCCGCTGGGCCGCGTGACCGTGCGGGTTCGCTGCGACGGCAGCTCACCGTGGACGGTGTTCGTGCCCGCCCAGGTACGTCTTTTTCGCAATGTGGTGACCGTGGTCCGTCCGCTCAAGCGCGACAGCGTCGTCGGCGAACAGGACGTCGCCCTGCGCGAACGCGACGTGGGCATGCTCAACCAGGGCTTTCTCGCCAGCCTCGACCAGGCGGTGGGGCTCAAGGTTATCCGACCAACGGTCATGGATCAGGTCCTCACCCCCCAGCACCTGGAGCAGGCCGAGGTGGTGCGCAAAGGCGACCAGGTGGTGATCACCGCTCGCAGCGGCAGCCTGGCTGTGCGCATGCCAGGCGAAGCGCTGAGCAAGGGCGGCCTGAGCGAACAGATCCGCGTGCGCAACCTCAACTCCAAGCGGGTGGTCAAGGCCAGGGTGACCGGGCCGGGCCAGGTGGAAGTGGCCATGTAGAGCACTGAATCAATATCAATGCTGGCGATCAGGAACTGCTTTTCCTAAACTGTGTCCCATTGGATGCCCCGAAACGGCTGCGCACGCCTTTGAGCATTTGCGCCTAAAGTTTCTTTCGGGTTGGCCGAAAACAAGGCAAGCGTCCAAACACCCAGAGGTTTTCTGATCATGGTCATCGACTTCAGTCGTTTGAATAATTCCCCGTCGGTTGCCGGCGGCGTGCGCACTGGCAGCAGCCAGGAAAGCACCGCCAGCGCAGCTTCGGCCAAGGCCGGCAGCGTTGCTGAAAGCAGCGCCAGCGGGGAAACCGTACACCTCAGCCACGAGGCCCAGCAGTTGCAAAAGGTCAGCGACAAGCTGCGCGACCAGCCGATTGTCAACAGCGCCCGGGTGGCCGAGTTGAAACAGGCTATCGCCGACGGCAGCTACCAGGTCGACAGCAACCGCGTCGCCAGCAAACTGCTTAATTTCGAAGCCCAGCGCTAGCCCCTGGCGCGCTGACTTCAGGACGCTTGAACCAAAGAGCCAGCCATGCACGACACTACTCTGCTGCAACTGATCGAAAACGATATTGCTCCAGCGCAAGAACTGCTCGAATTGCTGCAGACCGAGAACGTTGCCCTGCACGGCCGCGACATGCCGCTGCTGGAAAACATCCTGGCGCGCAAGCAGTCGCTGGTGATCCTGCTCGATCAGCATGGCCGCCAGCGCAGTGAACTGCTTGCCGGCCTGGGCCTGTCCCAGGACCGCGAAGGTGTCGCCCAACTGGCCAGCAACTCCTCTTTCGGTGACCTGCTGCTGCAACAACTGGATGTGCTTGGCCAACTGCTGGCTGACTGCCAGGCGGTCAACGAGCGCAACGGCCGCTCGATCCAGATCCAGCAGAGCACTACCGCCAACCAGATCAGAATCCTCATGGGCGGCGAAGCACCGTCGCTCTATGACAGCCGCGGGGCCACCTCCCCCCTCGCCAAGCCGCGGGCGTTGAGCCAGGCTTGATTCCCTGTATCAAGGCACGGAACATACTGGCAAAATGCCGTAACTTGCGTGTGACGTTTTTGCCTGGAGAATGATTAACCGTGTTCAATGAAGCAGAAGCTCCGCAGCCTCCGAAGGTGCTCACTACTCCTTTGGAAATTGCCGCCAACTTGCGGTCGCTGCAAGAGAGCCATGACCCGCTGATCATCACTTTCCACGAACGCAGCCAGCGTTTTCAAAGCTATGTGGTCGAGGTCGACCGCGAAGGCAATCGCCTGGCCCTTGATGAAATGATCCCTCGTGACGGCGAACGCTATCTGCAGAATGGCGAACCATTTCGCGTTGAAGGCTTTCATGATGGCGTGCGTATCGCCTGGGAATGCAACACACCGTTGAGCATTGTCGAGGAAGATGGCCATCGCTGCTACCGCGGCACCCTGCCTACCGAAGTCGCCTACCACCAGCGCCGCAATGCCTTTCGTGCAGCGCTGAAGCTGACCCAGCTGGTGGACGTCGTGCTTGACGGCGAAAAACTCAAGGGCAACGGCGCGCTGCGCGGCAAGTTGCTGGATATTTCCGCAACCGGCTGCAAGCTGCGCTTTGAAGGCAATGTCGAAGAGCGCCTGCAATTGGGCCAGGTTTACGAGAAGTTCGCCAGCGGTGCACCGCTGGGTTTGTCCCAGGTCGAGGTCGAGTTGCGTCATCTGCATTTCGAAGAGCGCATCAACGCCACCTTCGCCGGCGTGCGCTTTCACAACCTCAACGGGCAGATGCAGCGCAAGGTGGAAACCTTCGTTTACCAGCTGCAGCGTGAAGCACGGCGCTTCGATAAAGACGACTACTGAGTCGACCCCATCGCGGGGCCCGCTCCCACGGGCCCCGCGATGGCATCACACCTGTGTCGGCTTGACCTCTTCAGCCACAACCTCTGCGTCATCCCCCTCCTGCGCCTCGGTATCTTCAGCCGCCACCGGCGTCTGCATCTGATCCTGCACCACCTGCTCGTCAACCCGTGGGTCCAGCGCTGCCGACAACGGTGAACCTGCCGCCGGCATGGCCACGTGATGCAGCGGCGCATCGTCGACCTGGTGCAAACCGGTCACCGCTTTCGGGCGGATCCGCCAGACCAGCACCAGGGCAAAGAAAACGAAGAAGGCATAGAGCATCTGGTTGCCCAGCACCTTCATCAACACCCCGGCCACCAGCGGCCCGATACTCGCGCCCACGCCATAGGTCACCAGCAGCATCGCCGTCAGCGACACCCGCCGTTCGCCCTCGACGTGGTCGTTGGAAAACGCCACCGCCAGCGGATACAGGCAGAACTGCAGCAGCGACACGGCAAAGCCTGCGACAAACAATACCTCCAGCGGCACTGATGGCATGATCGCCAGCGGCAGGGCAACAATCGCCAGGCCCACGGCAACGCTACGAATCAGCAAGGCCCGGTCATAGCGATCGGACAACCAGCCCAGCGGCCACTGCACCAGCAGACCGGCGAAGATGCAGCAGCCCATGAACAGACCGACCTGCTCGGTGCTCAGCCCCTGCTTGGACGCATACAGCGGCGCCAGGCCGTAGAACGAGCCGACGATCAGGCCGGCCCCCAGCACGGTACTCAGCGACTGCGGCACCCGTTTGATGAAGAAGCGCGGCTCCATCGGCGCCGGCCGCAATGGCGCCGGGTGAATCCGTCGGGTGAGTGCCACCGGCACCAGGCACAGGGCGAAGCACATGGCGACCAGCATCAGCAGTTCAAGGCCCAGCTGCGGGTGCGCCACCAGGATCAACTGGCCGAGCACCAGGCCCAGGTACGAGGCAATCATGTAGCCACTGAACACCGCACCTCGCTGCTTGGCGTCGGCCTGCTCGTTGAGCCAGCTTTCGATGACCATGTACTGGCACATCATCCCCAGGCCGACGATGACCCGCAGCAGCACCCAGGCCGGCAACCAGCTGACCAGGCCATGGCCGAGCACCGCCGCGCCGACAATGCCGGCGCAGGTGGCATAGGCACGGATATGCCCGACCCGGGCAATCAGCCGGTGGCCGATCTTGCCGCCCAGGGCCAGGCCGAAATAGTTGGCGGCCATCAGCGCACCGACCCAGAGGCTGTCGACATGATCGGCAGCCAGGCGCAAGGCCAGGTAGGTACTCAACAAGCCGGAGCCGATCAACATCATCAGCGCAGCGAAATACAGCGCGCGAAAAGACTTCCAGATCTGTCGCATCAGCGTCCCGAACGGCTCCTTGAGCTGGTGGAAAAACTGCTTGAAAGCATAAGTGAAAATAACCGCCTTGCAGTTGATGCAGATAAAAAAACAGGTGACAGGGTGTTTACCAACACCGCTGCCACCTGCCTTGAAACTGAGCGATTGCCCCGGCAAAAACGCCTCGCCGGTTATGCCTGCGCGGCCAGCACGCGGCGCTCCCACGGGGTGATCTCATCGAAGAAGCTGGTCAGCTCCAGGGTCTTGGTGGCGATGTAGCCTTCGATGAACTCCTTGCCGAACAGTTCCCGCGCAAGCTCGCTACGCTTCAGACGCTCCAGGGCCGCATGCAAGGTACATGGCAGGCTCAAATGATCCGGCACCTCGAATTCGCCCTGGATCGCCGGCGTCGGTTCGAGTTGCTGCTCGATGCCATAAAGCCCCGCGGCGAGACTGGCGGCAATTGCCAGGTAAGGGTTGGTATCGGCGCCTGGCAAGCGGTTTTCGACCCGTCGCGCCACTGGCGAGCTGGCCGGAATGCGCAGGCCGGCGGCGCGGTTGTCTTCGGACCAGCAGGCATTGTTCGGTGATGCGTAGGGGTGGCAAAGGCGCTGGTAGGAGTTCACGTTCGGCGCGAACAAGGCGGTGAAGTCGGCCATGCACGCCTGCTGGCCGCCAATGAAGTGATAGAACGCCGGGGTCGGCTTGCCCTCGGCATCGCTGAAGACATTGCCCCCGCCCTCCACCGCCACCACGCTCTGGTGAATGTGCATGGAACTGCCCGGCGTATGCGCCAGTGGCTTGGCCATGCACACCACGGTCAGGCCATGCTTGAGCGCGACTTCCTTGAGCAGGTGCTTGAACAACAGGGTCTGGTCGGCCAGCAACAGCGGATCGCCGTGCAGCAGGTTGATCTCGAACTGGCTGACGCCCATTTCGTGCATGAAGGTATCGCGCGGCAGGCCCAGTGCCGCCATGCAGCGATAGACCTCGCTGAAGAACGGGCGCAGGCCGTTGTTGGAACTGACGCTGAACGCCGAATGACCTTCTTCGCGACGACCATCCTTGCCCAGCGGCGGCAAAAACGGCTGGTCGGGATCGCTGTTGGGGGCGAAGACAAAAAACTCGAGTTCGGTCGCCACCACCGGCGCCAGGCCACGAGCGGCGTAACGGGCAATTACCGCCTTGAGCAGGCCTCGACTGGAGAGCCCGGAGCTTTCACCGCTAAGCTCGAGCGCATCGCAAATCGCCAGGGCCCGTGGCTCGTCGCTCCAGGGCAGGCGATAGATATGCTGCGGGTCGGCGACCAGCGCCAGGTCGCCGTCGTCGCTGCCATAGAAACGCGCCGCCGGGTACCCGCCCATGATGCATTGCAGCAGCACACCGCGGGCCATCTGCAGGCGCCGGCCTTCAACAAAGCCTTCAGCGGTCATCACCTTGCCGCGCGGTACACCATTGAGGTCCGGGGTAATGCACTCGATCTCATCAATGCCCGTCAATCGCTCGGCGAGAGAGTTTTGGCCATTGGTCGTCATGACTCTATCCTTGTTGTTTTCGCATGCCGGGAACGGCGACGGCTACAACATAGGCACCGGCCGTTCGAAATTTCAAGCGCCAAACGGACGATGTGATCGTAATTATCTACACGGGCTAACCTGGCAGCGTCAGGCCATTGGCTGGCAGCGGCAGCGCGGTCTTGTAGCGCACCTGCTTCAAGGCAAAACTCGAACGGATGTTGGCCACCCCCGGCAGGCGGGTCAGGTAGTCGAGAAAACGCTCCAGGGCCTGGATGCTCGGCAGCAGCACGCGCAGCAGGTAATCCGGGTCACCGGTCATCAGGTAGCACTCCATGACCTCCGGGCGCTCGGCGATTTCTTCTTCGAAGCGATGCAGCGATTGCTCGACCTGTTTCTCCAGGCTGACATGGATGAACACGTTGACATCCAGGCCCAGCACCTCCGGCGCCAGCAAGGTCACCTGCTGGCGAATCACCCCGAGTTCCTCCATGGCCTTGACCCGGTTGAAGCAGGGGGTTGGCGAGAGATTCACCGAGCGCGCCAGCTCGGCGTTGGTGATACGGGCATTTTCCTGGAGGCTGTTGAGAATGCCGATATCCGTACGATCCAGTTTGCGCATGAGAGAAAATCACCTGTTTTTTGTCTTTATAAGGAATGTTTATCCGCTAGCCGAGGCAAAGGCAACGAAGTTGAGAAAAATATTCTTCAGGCGCCGGAATATCATGTAGGACAAGACTGACTCCCTGGTCACAAGCCGGGTGTCAGCAGCGACCGCTTCAAAGCTCAACAAAAACACAAGACAGAGCGAGCGTAAAAAAGCATGAACGAGTACGCCCCCCTGCGTTTGCATGTGCCCGAGCCTACAGGCCGGCCAGGCTGCCAGACTGATTTCTCCTACCTGCGTCTGACCGATGCCGGTCAGGTTCGTAAACCTCCCGTCGATGTAGAAGCCGCCGATACCGCGGACATCTCCTCTAGCCTGATCCGGGTGCTGGATGACAAGGGCAATGCCCTGGGCCCCTGGGCCGAGGACGTCAGCCCCGAAGTCCTGCGCCAGGGCATGCGCACCATGCTCAAGACCCGGCTGTTCGACAGCCGCATGGTGGTAGCCCAGCGGCAGAAGAAGATGTCGTTCTACATGCAGAGCCTGGGTGAAGAAGCCATCGGCAGCGGCCAGGCCATGGCCCTGAACCGCAGCGACATGTGCTTTCCCACCTACCGCCAGCAAAGCATCCTCATGGCCCGCGACGTGTCGCTGGTAGAGATGATCTGCCAGCTGCTGTCCAACGAGCGCGATCCGCTCAAGGGGCGCCAGTTGCCGATCATGTACTCGGTGCGCGAAGCCGGCTTCTTCACCATCAGCGGCAACCTGGCGACCCAGTTCGTCCAGGCGGTCGGCTGGGCCATGGCTTCGGCCATCAAGGGCGATACCAAGATCGCCTCGGCCTGGATCGGTGACGGCGCCACCGCCGAATCGGATTTCCACACCGCCCTGACCTTCGCCCACGTCTACCGCGCGCCGGTGATCCTCAACGTGGTCAACAACCAGTGGGCGATCTCGACCTTCCAGGCCATCGCCGGCGGTGAATCGACCACCTTCGCCGGGCGTGGCGTAGGTTGTGGCATTGCCTCCTTGCGTGTCGACGGCAACGACTTCATCGCTGTCTACGCCGCTTCACGCTGGGCCGCCGAACGCGCCCGCCGCGGCCTGGGCCCGACGCTGATCGAATGGGTCACCTACCGCGCCGGCCCGCACTCGACCTCGGACGATCCATCCAAGTACCGCCCGGCCGACGACTGGAGTCACTTCCCCCTGGGCGACCCGATCGCCCGCCTCAAACAGCACCTGATCGCCATCGGTCACTGGTCCGAGGAAGAGCACCAGGCGGTCAGCGCCGAGCTCGAAGCCGAGATCATCAAGGCGCAAAAAGAAGCTGAGCAGTACGGCACCCTGGCCGGTGGCCAGATGCCAAGCCCGGCGTCTATGTTCGAGGATGTCTACAAGGAGATGCCGGAGCACCTGCGCCGGCAGCGCCAGGAACTGGGGATCTGACATGAACGATCACAACACTTCAATCCAGTTGGAAACCGCCATGGCGACCACCACCATGACCATGATCCAGGCCCTGCGCTCGGCCATGGACATCATGCTAGAGCGCGATGAAGACGTAGTCGTCTATGGCCAGGACGTCGGCTACTTCGGTGGCGTGTTCCGTTGCACCGAAGGCCTGCAGACCAAGTACGGCAAGTCGCGGGTGTTCGATGCACCGATCTCCGAAAGCGGCATCGTCGGCACCGCCGTGGGCATGGGTGCCTACGGCCTGCGCCCGGTGGTGGAAATCCAGTTCGCCGACTACTTCTACCCGGCCTCCGACCAGATCGTTTCGGAAATGGCCCGCCTGCGCTATCGCTCGGCCGGCGAGTTCGTCGCCCCGCTGACCCTGCGCATGCCTTGCGGTGGTGGTATCTACGGCGGCCAGACGCACAGCCAGAGCCCCGAGGCGATGTTCACCCAGGTCTGCGGCCTGCGCACCGTGATGCCGTCCAACCCCTATGACGCCAAGGGCCTGCTGATCGCCTCGATCGAGAACGACGACCCGGTGATTTTCCTCGAGCCCAAGCGCCTGTACAACGGCCCGTTCGACGGCCACCACGACCGCCCGGTAACGCCGTGGTCGAAACACCCGGCCAGCGCCGTGCCGGATGGCTACTACACCGTACCGCTGGACAAGGCGGCGATCACCCGCCCGGGCAAGGACGTCACCGTGCTGACCTATGGCACCACCGTCTATGTCTCGCAGGTGGCCGCTGAAGAAACCGGCGTCGATGCCGAAGTCATCGACCTGCGCAGCCTGTGGCCGCTGGACCTGGAAACCATCGTCGCCTCGGTGAAAAAGACCGGCCGCTGTGTGGTGGTGCATGAAGCCACGCGCACCTGCGGTTTTGGCGCCGAGCTGATCGCGCTGGTCCAGGAACACTGCTTCCATCACCTCGAAGCCCCGATCGAACGCGTCACCGGCTGGGATACCCCCTACCCGCACGCGCAGGAGTGGGCGTATTTCCCCGGCCCTTCGCGAGTGGGCGCGGCATTGAAACGGGTCATGGAGGTCTGAATGGGCACGCACGTCATCAAGATGCCGGATATCGGTGAAGGCATCGCACAAGTTGAACTGGTGGAATGGTTCGTCAAAGTTGGCGACACCGTCACAGAAGATCAGGTCGTGGCCGATGTCATGACCGACAAGGCCACCGTCGAAATCCCTTCGCCGGTCAGCGGCAAGGTGCTGGCCCTGGGCGGCCAGCCCGGTGAAGTCATGGCGGTCGGCAGCGAGCTGATCCGCATCGAAGTCGAAGGCGCCGGCAACGTAGGAGCGGGCTTGCCCCGCGAAGAGGCCCCCGCAGTCACCGCCAAGGCCCCTGAACCCGAGCCGAAACCTGCTGCATCAGTGCCTGCTGCTGCCCCCGCAGCCTCGGCCCACCAGCCCGCCGCCATCGTCCCGCGCCAAGCCCACGACCGCCCACTGGCCTCGCCCGCGGTGCGCAAGCGCGCGCTGGACGCTGGTATCGAGCTGCGCTACGTACACGGCAGCGGCCCGGCCGGGCGCATCCTGCACGACGACCTCGACGCCTTCCTGGCCCAGCCCACCACCAGCACCCAGAGTGCCCCGGGCGGGTACGCCAAACGCAGCGACAGCGAGCAGATCCCGGTGATCGGCCTGCGCCGCAAGATTGCCCAGCGCATGCAGGATGCCAAGCGCCGCGTCGCCCACTTCAGCTACGTCGAGGAAATCGACGTCACCGCCCTTGAAGAGCTGCGCCTGCACTTGAACAAGAAGTGGGGCGACAGCCGTGGCAAGCTGACCCTGCTGCCATTCCTGGTGCGCGCCATGGTCGTTGCCCTGCGCGAGTTCCCGCAGATCAACGCCACCTACGACGATGAAGGCCAGCTCATCACCCGCCACGGCGCAGTGCATGTCGGCATCGCCACCCAGGGCGACAACGGCCTGATGGTGCCGGTGCTGCGCCACGCCGAAGCCGGCAGCCTGTGGAGCAACGCCGGCGAGATCGTGCGCCTGGCCAATGCCGCCCGCGGCAACAAGGCCAGCCGTGAAGAACTGTCAGGCTCGACCATCACCCTGACCAGCCTCGGCGCCCTTGGCGGCATCGTCTCGACGCCGGTGGTCAACACCCCGGAAGTGGCGATTGTCGGGGTCAACCGCATGGTTGAACGGCCGATGGTCATCAATGGCCAGATCGTCATTCGCAAGATGATGAACCTCTCCAGCTCGTTCGATCACCGGGTGGTCGACGGCATGGACGCGGCACTCTTCATCCAGGCCATCCGCGGCCTGCTCGAACAACCTGCCAGCCTGTTTGTGGAGTGACCATGCAACAGACGCTCAACACTACCCTGCTGATCATCGGCGGCGGCCCCGGCGGCTACGTCGCCGCCATTCGCGCCGGCCAGCTGGGCATTCCCACGGTACTGGTCGAAGGCCAGGCCCTGGGTGGCACCTGCCTGAACATCGGCTGCATTCCGTCCAAAGCGCTGATTCACGTCGCCGAGCAGTTCCACCAGACCCAGCAGCACAGCCAGCAGTCGAGCCTGGGCATCAAGGTCTCGCCACCGAGCCTGGACATCACCCAGAGCGTGGCCTGGAAAGACGGTATCGTCGATCGCCTGACCAGCGGCGTCGCCGCCCTGCTGAAAAAGCACGGGGTCAAGGTGATCCATGGCTGGGCAAAAATTCTCGACGGCAAGCACGTCGAGGTCGACGGCCAGCGCATCCAGTGCGAACACCTGTTGCTGGCCACCGGTTCCAGCAGCGTTGAACTGCCGATGCTGCCATTGGGCGGCCCGATCATCTCCTCCACTGAAGCTCTGGCCCCGAAAACCCTGCCCAAGCACCTGACCGTGGTCGGCGGTGGTTACATCGGCCTGGAGCTGGGCATCGCCTACCGCAAGCTCGGCGTCGAGGTCAGCGTGGTCGAAGCCCGCGAGCGCATCCTGCCGACCTACGACAGCGAACTGACCGCGCCGGTGGCCGAGTCGATCAAGAAGCTGGGGATCAAGCTCTACCTCAAGCACAGCGTCGAAGGCTTCGATGCCGGCCACCAGGCCTTGCAGGTGCGCACGCCCGAAGGCGAACTGCTGCAACTGAGCACCGACCAGGTGCTGGTCGCGGTCGGCCGCAAGCCACGTACCCAGGGCTTCAACCTGGAAAGCCTGGCGCTGAAGATGAACGGCTCGGCGGTGGCCATCGACGAGCAATGCCAGACCAGCATGCTCAACGTCTGGGCCATCGGCGATATCAGCGGTGAACCAATGCTCGCCCACCGGGCCATGGCCCAGGGTGAGATGGTTGCCGAACTCATTGCCGGCAAATCGCGGCGCTTCGAGCCGGCCGCGATTGCCGCGGTGTGCTTCACCGACCCGGAACTGGTGGTCGTCGGCAAGACCCCGGAACAGATCGAGCAGGAGGGCCTGGACTGCATCGTCACGCAGTTCCCGTTCGCCGCCAACGGCCGGGCCATGACCCTGGAATCGAAAAGCGGCTTCGTGCGCGTGGTCGCCCGTCGTGACAACCACCTGATCCTTGGCTGGCAAGCGGTTGGCGTGGGCGTCTCGGAACTGTCCACAGCCTTTGCCCAGTCACTGGAGATGGGCGCTTGCCTGGAAGATGTGGCCGGTACCATCCACGCTCACCCGACCCTGGGTGAGGCGGTGCAGGAAGCGGCGCTACGCGCCCTGGGTCACGCCCTGCATCTGTAGACACTGAAGCGGCTGAGGCCGATTTGACCCGCTGCCCCGTGCAGCGGGTCCTTTTTCATTCACCGATCTCATCCTTGCCGGCCGCCTTGGCCCGGTACAGCGCCTGGTCCGCGCGGCCCAGCAATTGCGCTTGCCCTTCACCCTCCAGCCATTCGACCACGCCATAACTCATGGTCAGCAATCGCTCGCCCACCGGCGGCGCCTGCTCCAGCGCCTGGCGAATCTGCCGCGCCAGTTGCAATGCCTCTTCGCGCTGGGTGCCCGGCAGCACTGCCACGAACTCATCACCGCCCCAGCGTGCCAGCAAGTCACCGGCACGCAGGCAAACCTTGATCCGCTCAACCGATGCGATCAGCGCCTGGTCACCCTGGGCATGGCCATACTGATCGTTGATCGGCTTGAAGTCGTCGATATCCATGACAATCAGCGCTAGCGGCTGGCGAAACCGCCGTGCCCGCTCGCACTCTTGCTGCAGGACCTTTTCCAGGCGGTAACGGTTGGCCACCAAGGTCAGCGCGTCGCGTTCGGCCAGGTCGCGGTTCTCGTCGAGCTGGCGCTGCAGTTGCTGGTTGACCCACGACAGCTCGCGGGTGCGCTCGGCGATCTGCGCTTCCAGCGACAGGTTTTCCAGCTGCAGTTGCTCGACCAGGCGCTTGCCATCGTCGATATTGCGATGAGCGCCGAGCATCCGCGCCACCGAACCATCCGGGTTGCGCTCAATGATGTGACCGCTGTCCTCGATCCACAGGAAGTTGCCGTCCTGGCAACGGCAACGGTACTCGATGCGGTACTGGTCGGAGCGGTCGCTGATGTAGTCCTCGAAATGGCTCATCACCCGCGGGTAGTCCTCGGGGTGGATCACGCCTTCCCAGGTCAGTACGGTGTTGTCCAGCGAGTGGCTGGGGTAGCCGAGCATCCGGTACCAGCCGGGGTTGCGGTAGACGTAGCCGGTATTGGCATTCCAGTCCCAGATACCGTCGCTGATCAGGTCCAGCAGGGTGTGCAACTGTTCTTCCCTGAAGTCGCCCAGCGGGGCCTTCAATGGTGGTGTGTCTGACGTTTGAGTCATGGACGATCTCCCTTGTCCAGGCAACTACGCCCCAGCCGGATGTTGGTGCTGCCGGTTTGAAATGACTTGCCGCTGACGGCAAGGGTTTACCTCTTCGGGGCAAAGCATGCGCCGATTCACCAGCCGCCGTACAGCGCCACCCCCTGAATATACTAGCGCGTAAGCCTGTCAGCAGAGCTGGCACAAGACTTGCCATCGATCGAAGGTCAACTTGCATCCATCAAGGAGAGTGATCAGGTGAGTAGCATCAATGCCCTCGGCGTCCACACGCCAGTCATCAACCCGACCCGTGGCGTGGCCGAAGCCGCCGCCGAACAGGCCCAGTTCCGCCCGCCGGTGCCAACCAGCAGTGCCAACCGCCAGCAGCAAAGCCAGGCCAACACCTCCCAGCAAAGTGCCGAAGACGCCCGCGAGGAAGCCTTCGCCAAGCTCAAGGTGCAACTGCAGAACCCCGACGTGGACATGCGCGAGCAAGCCACAATCAGCGCCAGCGAAACCGGCAAGAGCGCTGCCCAGCAATTTCGCGAGTACATGGCCCTGAGCCCGGCAGAGAAGATCAAGCTCAAGCTGCTCAATGAGCTGGGCATCAGCCAGGAAGAGTTCGAAGCCCTGCCGCCGGCGGAAAAGGACAAGATCGAGCGCAAGATTGCCGAGCAGATGAAAAAGCAGACCGAGCTTGAGTCGCTGGCCAGCCTGAACTCCGAACTGCAAGGCCCGGCGATGTCAGCCAAGCTGGTGGCCAACCTGACCGCCACCCAGGGCGGCAGCGATGACGCAAAGGATCAGGACCTGGCGTCAGCCTCGGCCCTGACCCAATCGGCGAAGGCCTGAACCTCGGGGCGCTGCAAGGCGTCCTGACGGCACACCAGGTAGTAGGCAAAACGCGCTGGCCAGGGTTTGTCGAGGGCCATCTGCAGCTTGCCGCTGGCCAGGTCTTCAGCCGCGTGGGTGTCCTGCACCAGGGCGATGCCCTGGCCTGCAGCCGCGGCACGCAGTAACAGCAGGTCATCCTCGAAACTCGCACCGCGTGCTGCCCGCGGGTCCTCGGCAACGCCATGGGCCTGCAGCCAGAGCATCCAGTCAGCGCGATCGGCATCGTGCAACAACGGGTACTTCAGGCAATCGGCGGGCCGTTTCACGGCCGGCCCTTGGGCCAGCAACTGCGGGCTGGCCACCGGCAGCAAAACCGGCGCCATCAGGCGCACGGACTCCAGCCCCGGATACTGCCCCAGGCCATGGCGCAGGGCGACGTCAATGCGCTCGCGGTGAAAATCCACCAGCTTGGCCGAGGCCTCGACGCGCACTTCGATCTGCGGGTGCAAGGCGTTGAAGCGCCCTAAACGCGGCACCAGCCAGGAGGCGGCAAACGACGGTACGGTGCTGATGGTCAGAGCCTTGCCTGGCGCCAGTTGCTCCAGCAACGCCAGCGACGCCTCGATCTGATCGAATCCCCTGAGCAGCCCCGGGTACACCCGCGCACCGGCTTCGCTAAGGTGCACGCCATGGCGACCGCGCACGAACAGCACCACGCCCATGCGCTCCTCGAGCAGGCGCACCTGCTGGCTGACCGCCCCAGGCGTAACCCCCATGTGCGCAGCGGCGGCCTTGAGGCTGCCCAGCCGGGCCGCTTCAGTGAAGGCCCGCAATGCCAACAACGGTAGAACTGCGCCCATTTTTACCCTCTCCATGGTTTAGAAAAACTATCGCCAAAGCGCAGGATTGATCGTTTTTCAAGCAGCCCAGGCGCGCCTAGCATAGCCCGTCTCTGATCACTCCTGAAGAGAAAGCCCATGCCGCTAATTCTGTATAGCGATAGCTCACCTAATGGCTTCAAGATCACCATCGCCCTCGAAGAGCTGGGGCTGCCCTACACCCTCAAGCATGTACAGATCGACCATGGCGAGCATCGCCTGCCTGAGTTTCTCGCACTCAACCCTCATGGCCGCATTCCGGTGCTGGTTGATCCCGAGCGCGATGTCACTCTGTTTGAGTCAGCGTCGATCCTTTTGTACCTGGCCGACAAGAGCGCACGCCTGCTGCCCGATTCCCCCTGTGAACGCTGGGCGGCCATCACCTGGTTGCAGTTTCACGCGGCGAGCATGGGGCCGATTCTCGGCCAGCGCGTGCATTTCGAACGGTTCGCCGAACAGCCCTGCCCCGAAGCCATCGCCCGCTACCGGCGCCTGAGCGAAGAGGTATTCAGCACCCTCGACCAGCGCCTGACCGACCGGCCCTGGCTGGCGGGCAGCAGTTACTCGATCGCCGACATTGCCACCTTCGGCTGGACCCATATCGCCCGGATCATCGACTTTGATTTCAGCCACTACCGACACCTGAGCGCCTGGCATGAACGCGTCAGTCAACGCCCTGCCGTGCAGCGCGGTATCCGCCTGCCCGCCCCCGCAACCGGCCCCTGAAGGACTAAAAGGAATTAACCGATGAACCCAACCCTGAACGGCGCCAGCGCCCACGCCTTCGCCCACCACCCTGGCTATCGACGCATGTTCGCCGCCGACCGCCTGACCCTGGGGATCTTCCTGCCGCTGCGCTTCTATCGCGGCGACATGGCCGTGCTCACTGGCCAGGCCGCGCTGGTCAGCGACATCGACCGCCTGGGCTTCGCCGGCGTCTGGGTGCGCGATGTGCCGCTGTACGATCGGCACTTCGGCGATGCCGGCCAGCTGTTCGACCCCTTTGCCTACTTGAGCTACCTGGCCGCGCACACCCGGCGCATCGCCCTGGCCACGGGCAGCGCGATCTTCGCCTTGCGCCACCCGATCGACCTGGCCAAAGCCGCCTGCACCATCGACCAGCTGTCAGGCGGGCGCCTGGTGATGGGCATCGCTTCCGGGGATCGGCCGGTGGAGTTTCCCGCCTACGGTCTGGATCATGCTGAGCGCGGCGAACGCTTTGCCGAGGCCGTGAACTATTTCCGCCAACTGCTGCACAAGGGCGACCACCCGATTGAATCAACCCTCGGCCAAATGAGCGGCGCGCAACTGCTGCCCAAGCCCGTTGGCGGCGCCATCCCGCTGCTGGTCACCGGCAGCTCGCGCCAATCCATGCAGTGGCTGGGCGAACAGGCCGATGGCTGGCTGACCTTCCCTGATGCGACTGAAAACATCCTCGGCCCCCGGCGCCTGGCCGAGAAAATCCGCGCCTGGCGCGACTGCATTCCCGGCGGCGGCTTTCGCCCGCACGTGACCAACGAGTGGATCGATCTGGACGCCAACCCCGATTTTCCGCGCACGGCGATGCAAGGCGGCTACGTGCTGAGGACCGGGCGCAAGGGGCTGATTGATCTGCTCGGGGAATGGCAGGATGCGGGGGTCAATCATGCGGCACTGGGCATTCAGTTTTGCCAGCGCCCGGCGGCGGAGGTGATTCAGGAGCTGGCAGAAGAAGTGCTGCCGTCATTTGCATCCCATGAAGGACCGTTGCCGTTGCGCCAGGATTGGTAGATCCCAGGCCGCAGCTGTTGCTGCGGCCTGACACCAGGCATCATCGAGTGTTGCCAATCACCGCACTCATGTATTGATTCAAATCGCGAAAATCCTGAACTCGCCAAGCGTACGGCGCCACCTTCACACCATTCTCGCGCAGCGTTCTGGGGATCAAGTCGCCGTTGGGGCGAAGTATTACCGATGAGACGATAACGCCCGGGTAGTCTTTCAAGCGTTTCTTGAATGCCGAGGTGGTCAGATCAGGGGTGGGCGGGTTGCTTTTGTTCGCCAAGGGCCCGGTCCCCTTGATGTCTGCCCCATGGCACATGGCGCATCGTTGCAAAAAGAGCTGTTTGCCATTGGCATTATCCGCCAAGGACGCGGATGCCTGAGTCAACGATAGAATCCCGAGCGCAGCGATGATTAGTCTTTTCATTTTCAGGGCTTTATTGACTCTTCATGCAGCTGCGCCGTTGCCGCAAAGAAACGCAGCAGTCCGAAGAATGGCCAGAGAGGCGAAAGTGAGATGGTGTCCCAGGGCAGGTTCGAACTGCCAACCTTCCCCTTAGGAGGGGGATGCTCTATCCAATTGAGCTACTGAGACACAGAGCCGGCAACGGGCGTCGCGCGGCAAGGACGGCGTGCATGTTAACCAGCAGGCCGGCATTTGTCATGTCATCCGTGGGGCTTTTTGCCTGTGGGTTTTTCAACGGATCGTGCAATCTGCAATGAGGCAGTCAGCCATCATTGCAGATTGCACGCAAAAGCGCACAAAAAACCAGCTTAAGCCTCTGATTTTAAAGGATAAAACACGATAAAGAGGCTGGCATGCAGTGTGCATTGTCTAGTTCATGACACGTGGCTCGGGGCCCCGCCCCGCCTTTGCGGAGTATGTCCATGAACAGCACCCTGCTTCTGCTCAACGCCCTGGCCCTGGCTACCCTGGTTGGCCTGGTGGTGCAACCCGACAGCATCGCCACTGCGGCACAAGCCCATGCGGCACCGGCGATGAAAGCGCAACTGGCCGTGTTCGGCGCACAGGCTGCGCACGTGCAAAGCGCACCGCTTGCAAGCAGCGAACGGCTGGCGTTCTAGGCTTCAACCCAGGCCAGGCACACCCTGTTCGCGCAACAGCCCAAGCAAGCGCTGCACCGCCTCGTCCAGCGAGCTGGAGTTGTCCAGTACTTGCACCTCGCCTTCTTCTACCCTCACCTGCTGCGCCCGCGCCAGGCGCTGCTCGATGTCTTGCGCAGTTTCCCGGCCGCGATCCAGCAGGCGCTGGCGCAGTACGTGATGGTCGACCCGCAGCAGCACCGGCAACAGGTCGGGATAGCGTTCACGCGCCTGCTGCAGATGCGCGCGCGAGCCATTGACCAAAACCGCGTGCCCTGCAGCCAGCCAGGCATCGATTTGCAACGGTATGCCATAGGCCAGGCCATTGGCCTGCCACTGCAGGGCAAAGGCGCCCTCGGCGCTCAGGCGCTGGAACTCTTCGAGGGAAACACCGACGGCGTCTTCACCCTTGGCCTCGGCCGAGCGGGTGATCACCCGCCGGGCGATGTGCACGTTCAGGCGCTGCAATTGAGCGCGCGCTGCATCGATAAGGGAATCTTTGCCAGCCCCCGAGGGTCCCATCAGGTACACCAGGCGACCCGGGTTCGCTGTACGCCGCGTCGCGCTTGCGTCATGCTGCATAGCCACTATGCTCAATGGTAGGAAAGCACGCGCATTCTAGACGCTTTCCATGGCCTTTTCTGCCTGATGCATGGCGTTGTCGACGAAGGTCTGCAGGCGCGGAAAAAGAGAAAATGAAAACTTTTCAAACCAGTACTCATTTCTGATAATTGGTACTGGCAAAACGCCTTTATCCGGTTCAATATTTGTCACAGAATTGACGCCAAGGAACCGGCGATAATGAGGCATGATTCACGCCTCATTCACAATTCAGGTTGAACATTTTGACGCCGGGATGGTCGTAGTGACATCGTGCGGCCAATTTCGAGAACCGCTTCCCCCTGAACTAAACCGGTCAATTATATGCGCCCAATGAAACAGGCTATTTACTCAAGCCGCACCGCTGACAAATTCGTCGTCCGCCTCCCCGACGGAATGCGTGAGCGCATTGCCGAGGTAGCGCGCAACCACCACCGCAGCATGAACTCGGAAATCATCGCTCGCCTGGAGCAGAGCCTTATTCAGGAAGGTGCGCTGGGTGAAGAACTGAGCATGCGTCTGGACAGCCCGGAACTGTCCCTGCACGAACGCGAACTGCTGCAACGTTTCCGCCAGCTTTCCCATCGCCAGCAAAACGCGCTGGTGTCGTTGATTGCCCATGACGCCGAGATGGCAGCTGACGCTTCCTGATTGCGTGGCTCAATCACTCAAGGCCAATGCCCGTGCATTGGCCTTTTTTATTGCCTGGCTCAAACCCGCCTGCTGCGCGACAACAACCACAGCAGATAGAAACCACCGAGCAAACCCGTGGTCAAGCCAATGGGCAGGTTGAGATTGAAGGCCAGGCGCTGACTGATCAGGTCGGCCACCAGCAACAACACCGCGCCCATCAACGCGCCAGACAACAGCGGCACTTCTGGTGCAGCAGTCAGACGCCTGGCCAGTTGCGGGGCAGCCAGGGCGACAAAGGCGATGGGGCCCGCTGCCGCCGTGGCAATCGCGGTCAAGCCCACAGCCGCCAATACCATGATCAGCCGCGTACGCTGCGGGGCAATGCCGAGCTGACTGGCGCTGTCATCGCCCAATTCCAACAGGTCGATGTGTCGCGCATGGCCAATCACCACGGGCACGATGGCGATGAAACCCAGTGCTGCTGGTAGCACGTGAGACCAGGTCCGGGTGTTGAGCGAGCCGGCCAGCCAGATTTGCGCCGACATCGCCCGGTCAAGGTCGCCCATCACCAGCAGTACGGTGTTGAGCCCCGAGAGCATCGCCCCCACGCCAATCCCCACCAGCACCAGGCGATAGCCACCAGTGCTGCGCCCGCGCATCGACAGCACGAACACCAGCAAGGCCGTGCCCACCCCCGCCAGCACCGCCGCCAGCGAGGTACCCAGGGGGCCGGCATCAAACAGGATGATCTGCACGATGGCACCGCTGGCAGCGCCGGTGGTAAAGCCGATGATATCCGGCGAACCAAGGGCGTTGCGCGAGATCGACTGGAAAATTGAACCGGCCATGCCCAGCGCGCCGCCGACCAGCAACGCCGTCAGCACTCGGGGCAAGCGAACCCGTTGAACGATCCGCTCGGCGGTCGGGTTGCCACCACCTGCGAACAGGCTGTCAAACACCTGACCTGGTGTCAGCGACAACGAACCTACGCCCAGCAACATGATCGCCAGCCCTGCCGCCAATAGCGCCAACAGCGCACACACCACCGCAACCCGAGGCCGCCAACGCAACGAGTAATTGCCCAGGCGCAGCACCGCACCCGTCATGACCGACTCATCCGGAACCTGCGCACGATGACGATGAAGAACGGCCCGCCGATCAACAGGGCAATGATCCCGGCCGCGACTTCCGCTGGCGCCGCCACGACCCTACCGATCACATCGGCGCCCAGCAGCAGGATCGCCGCCAACAACCCGGCATACGGCAGGATCCAGCGGTAATCAGGCCCCACCAGCCGCCGGGCCAGGTGCGGCGCGAGCAGGCCGACGAAACCAATCGGCCCGGCCGCCGCTGTTGCTGCCCCGGCCAGCAACATCACCGCCAGGCACGCGAGCAGCCAGGTGGCGCGAAGATTGACGCCGAGCGCCCGGCCAAGATCCGCGCCCAGGGCCATGGCATTGAGGTTGCCGACCATGGCGATGGCCAGCGCCAGCCCGACTGCAACGACCACCGCCAGCACGCCAAGGGTCTGCAAGCCGCTGCCTTCGACCGAGCCTGCCGACCATTTGCGAAAACTGTCGAATACCTCAAGGGGAGCATTGAGCAGGATGATGCCAGTGATCGACACCAGCATCACCGACAAGCCTGCCCCAGCCAGCACCAGGCGCACCGGATTGGTCCCGGTTTCGTGGGCCTGGCCCAGGACGAACACGGCAACGCCGGCCAGCCCGGCGCCGGCAAAGGCAAAGCCGACATACTCGACAATGCTCACCAGCTTGAACAGGGTGACAGCGATGATCACTGCCAGCGCCGCACCGGCGTTGATGCCCAGCAGCCCGGGTTCGGCCAGCGGGTTACGCGTCAGCGCCTGCATCAGCGCCCCGGCCACGCCCAGGGCCAGGCCTGCGAGAATCGCCACCAGAGTGCGCGGAACACGCAGTTCGCGAATCACCAGATGCTGATTGTTCTGTGGGTCATACGCCCAGAAGGCATCGGCGATTTCGCCAAGAGCGATGCTGCGCGAACCGATCAGCAAGCTGCAGGCGGCGACCAGCGCAAGCACGCCCAGGCCGCACAGCAGCCCCGATGAGCGCATGCGCCGTTGGCGATTGAAAACCATGGCGGGCAACACGGCAGTCGCCATGACTCAGCGCAGGTGCCGGGCGACGGTATCGATCATCTGCCGGCCAGAGTAGTAGTCGATACGAAACGAAGTCGGGCCCAGCGCGTAGACCTTTTTCTGCACCACCGCCGGCAGGTTGGCCAGCAGCGGGTCGGCAACAAACGCCTGTACATCGGCATCGGTGCCACCCAGCAGGAACACGCTTTCACCGGTGATCGCAGCCGAAAGGTTTTCGCGGGAAATGAACTCGAAGTCGACGGCGCGAGTGACCTCACCGCTCATGGCCGGCGGCAGGCTCGCGACCTTGATCCCCAGCGCGGTGAACAAGCGGGCCTGCGGGCTGGACGCACGGCCAACAGAATAACTGCCACCAATGTTGTAGCCGACGATACTCACCCCGCCCACGGGCGCTTTGATCGTGGCAGCGGCGCGCGCGGTGTAGTCGTCAAAATCCTTGATCGCCGCCGCTGCCTGCGCCTGCAGCCCCGCCGCCTGACCAAGGCGGGTAGCGATCTGTTGCCAGCTCTGGTTCGAATAATTGACCACGACGGTGGCGATGCCCTGGGCCTCAAGCTCGGCCTGGTGCTGGACGACGCTATCGGCGCCAGTGGCAACCAGTACCAGCAGGTCGGGATTGACGCCGATCACCGACTCGATATCGAACACCAGGTTGGGGTACAGCACCTCGACTTTGCGCTGATCCGCAACCGCCGCCCACTGGCTGAAAAAGCCCTTGCTGTCGGTCATCCGGCTCGGCGTGGTGGCCGCGCTGGCAACCAGTGGCGCCTCCATGGCCAGCAAGATGCCGGTGACACTCGGCGAAGTCGAAGCAATGCGCAGCGGTTTGGCGGGCTCGCTGGCGGCACTTGCCGGGCTCGGCCCAACGGCGCTGCAGGCAAGCAGGATCAGCGCCGCAACAGCAAGCATTGGCGCGAAGGTGAGCTTTTTCATCGGCAATCGGTCTTTTGCTACAAGGGCGGCAGGAAGGGTTCGAGAACGGGCACAGGCTCGTCTAAACGTGGATGCGATGCAATCGCATTCCATATTGCAGAATTAATTCTGCACATGCAATACTCGCCGCCGAGCTGCCAGCAAGGAAAGGCTACCCATGACGCATCGCCTGCATGCTGACGCCGTGACGCTGCGTTACGATCAGCGCACCATCTCCAGCGACCTCTCCATCGCCATTCCCGACGGCTCTTTCACGGTGATCGTCGGGCCCAATGCCTGCGGAAAATCCACTCTGCTTCGAGCCTTGTCGCGGCTGCTGGCCCCAGCCCATGGTCGTGTGGTGCTCGACGGCAAAAGCATCACCGCGCTTGCGGCCAAAGAGGTTGCCCGGCGCCTCGGCCTGCTGCCGCAAAGCGCCACGGCCCCGGAAGGCATCACGGTCGCCGACCTGGTGGCTCGCGGGCGCTTCCCCCATCAGTCGTTCTTGCGCCAATGGTCGCCAGCCGATGAGCAGGCGGTCAACGCCGCCATGGCCGCCACCCAGGTCAGCGCGCTGGCCGAGCGGGCGCTGGACGAGCTGTCCGGTGGCCAGCGCCAGCGGGTCTGGATTGCCATGGTGCTGGCGCAGGAAACACCGATCCTGCTGCTCGATGAACCGACCACCTTTCTCGACATCGCCCACCAGATCGAATTGCTCGAACTGCTCAGCGATCTCAATCGCCAGGGCCGAACCATCGTGGCGGTGCTGCACGATCTTAACCAGGCCTGCCGCTATGCCACGCACCTGATCGCCATGCGCGATGGCGCGGTGCTGGCCGAGGGCGCGCCCGGGGCGATTTTCACCGAGGCGCTGGTGCAAGAGGTATTCGGCCTGCCGGCGGTGATCATTGCTGACCCCGTCAGCGGCACGCCGCTGGTGGTGCCCAAGGGTCGCCAGGCTCAACCGCGCTGAGCGAAAATCCGCCCGCCGGTGGCCTGGTTGACCAGGCCGGCTTCGCGGTGCAGGGCGTCGCGATCCTCTGCTGACTTGAGCTGGCCAAGGTCAGTGACCGTGGTCATTACGCAGGCGATTTCCTGCTGCGCATCGAACACCGGCGCCGCCTGGCCGGTGACGTTCGAGAGCAGATGGCTGGTCAGCTCGGCCCAACGGCCATTACGCACCTGATCGAGCAGCGCCTTGTTAGGCGGCGTGCCACGAAAATGCGCGGGCTGCTGCTTGCGCGCGGCATCGATCACAGCTTTGGGTAGGAACGCCTGGAACACCAGGCCGCACGCGGTGTTGTCGATCGGCAGGATGTCGCCCAGGGCCAGCGGGTTGATCGAGAAGTAGGCGCTGCGGTACCAGCGCACCAGGGTCGGGCCGCGGTCGGTCCAGATCGCCACCCCGCCGCTGGCGGCATGCTGTTGGGCCAGGGTCTTCATGTGCTGGGCGGCAATATCCACCGCATCGACGCGCTTCAAGGCGCTGATGCCGATGTTCAGCGCTGCCGGCCCCAGGTCGTAGAGGCCGCTGGCCGGGTCCTGCTTGGCCAGGCCTTCCTTGACCAGGCTCTGCAGATATCGATGGGCGGTCGAGCCACCGGTCGCGGTGCGCCTGGCAACCTCCCCCAGCGCCAACTCACTCTCGGCATTGGCCAGTACCTGGAGAAAACGCACCGCAATCGACACCGACTGAATAGTGCCGGAGCGCTTTTCCGGGGCTGCTTGCGCCTCTTCGTCCAGGGCGGTCATCTCGTTGCTCAATTCTTCGCTCTCCTCGCCGGCGCGCACGGTCGCGCTTGTTGGCGGCCATGATACCGATTCCCTGAACCCGCACCTATTGCCATTTTGTGGAATGAATTCTTTATTGAGGAACGCAATAGCACCGTGCTACCCTCGAACGGGAAAGAGGATCATTCTCATTTGGGGGCATCTTGAAGGCACATCCACATCGCACACTGCGCCAAGGCTTTAGTGTGTTCACACTCTCGACATTGCTGGCTTCGCCCTACGCATTCGGGCAACCCGAGGTTAATGGCGGCAAGCCAGGCATTATTTTCGAGCCGATCATCGTCACCGGTGAAAAGCTCGAACGCGAACTCAAGGACACCGCCTCCTCCGTGTCGATCAAGACCGCCAAGGAGATCGACAAGGAAAAGACCGGCAGCGCCTCGGTGGCCGAAGTACTCAATGATGTGCCCAACGTGATCTACACCGACTCGGTCGGCGCGCCGATCATCCGCGGCCAGGACACCCAGGGCCCGAACAACGGCCAGAATGTGTTCTGGGGCGGCACCGTGCCACGGGCGACAATCAACCTTGACGGCCATTACCTGAATTACAACGAGATGTTCTTCGGCGCCACCTCGGTCTGGGATATCGACAGCATCGAAGTGTTCCGCGGCCCGCAGACCACCTCGCAAGGGGCCAACGCGATTGCCGGTGCGATCATCGTCAACACCAAGGATCCGACCTTCACTCCCGAAGCTGCCTACCAGACCGAGGTCGGCAGTTATGACGCCAAGCGCAGCTCGGTGGCTGTTTCCGGCCCGTTGATGGGCAACGAACTGGCCGGCCGCCTGGCGGTGGACTACTCGGCTCGCGACACTTTCATCGATTACGACAACCCGAAGTTCCAGCGCGGCAAGGCCGACCAGAACTTCCGCGCCGTCACCGCCCGGGCCAAGCTGCTGTGGGTGCCCGAGTCGCTGCCGGGCCTTGAGGCCAAGTACACCTTCGCGCACAACGACAGCAACCGTCCAAGCCAGGAGGCCGCCTCGGCGCCCTTGCACAAGCTCGACCACGACACCACCACCATGCCCAGCTGGGAGCAGGACACCAACACCAGCGTGGTGGATGTCAGCTACGACTTCGACAACGGCATCAAACTGTTCAACCAGGCGCAATACTCGCTGTCCAACGTGCGGCGGTTCACCGGCATCGCCGGCGAAGGCGACGCCGATATCAAGCAGAAAAACGCCTCCAACGAATCGCGCATCACCTTCGGCGACGCATTGGATACCCTAAGCGGCATGGGTGGCATCTACTACGCCCACACCAAGACCGACGAAACCCTGAACCTGCGCGGGCTCTCAGCCTTCGATGACACCAAGGAGAACCTCGGCATCTTCGGCGAACTCAGCTACCGCCTGAGTGAGCGCTGGACCTTGAGCACCGGCCTGCGCTTTCAGCAGGATCACATCGAGCGCCAGGGCAATTCGGTGCTGGCACCGACGGCACTGGACTACGAGAAAACCTTCTCCGCCCTGCTGCCCAAGGTCTCGCTGGCTTACGCAGCGACGCCGGACTGGACCGTCGGCGCCCTGGTCAGCCGCGGTTACAATCCCGGTGGCGTGTCGCTCAACCTGACCACCCGGCAATGGGCGTACTTCAAGGAAGAGTCGATCTGGAACTATGAGCTGTTCAGCCGCGCCAACCTGCTCGACGACCGCCTGATCCTCAGCAGCAACCTGTTCTACATGGACTTCAAGGACGCTCAGTACAACATCCCGGTGGTGATTTCCCCGGGTGTCGCCCAGTCCTACACCATCAACGCCGAAAAGGCCCACGCCTATGGCCTGGAGCTGAGCGCCGACTACCGTGTGCTCGACAACCTGACCCTCAAGGCCAGTGCCGGCGCCTTGCGTACACGCATCGACAAGATCTCCAGCAACGCCGACTACCAGGCCAACGAGTTTGCCCGCTCCCCCGGTTACACCCTGAGCTTTGGCCCGAGCTGGGACATCACCGACAAACTCAACCTCAACGTCCAGGTCCGTCACCTGGATGGCTATTACTCCGACACCGCCAACACCTCGTCCTACTCGGTGAAGCCCTACACCCTCACCGATGCGCGGATGAGTTACCAGTTCAACAAGCAGGTGCAGCTGTACGGCTACGTGAAGAACGTGTTCGACGACCGCTCGCCCACCTATATGCAGCAGAACCGCGGCATCGGCGGCACCGAGGCGAGCATGACCCTGCCGCGCATGGTCGGCGTCGGCGTCAAGGGCGCGTTCTGAGTCCATCAAAAGACCACAAGGAGAATTGCAAGGATGAGTACCCCCAAGCGCCTGCACATTGGCCTGTCACTGGCACCGACCTGGTTGAGCGGCGATGGCTGGCGGCGCGAGAACAGCAACATAGAAGGTATTTTCACCGCCGAGTTTGCGATTGATCTGGCCAAGCGCGCAGAAGCTGCACACCTGGACTTTGTCTTTCGCCCCGATGTTCATGCTTTGGTGCCGCAGATGCTCGAAAGCGGCTCGGGCTTCGCCAGCCTCGACCCGAGCATCCTGCTCGCCGCAGTTGCCCAGCACACCTCGAAGATCGGCCTGGTTTCGACCGTATCGACCACCTTCCTGCCGCCCTATGTAGTCGCCCGCCAGCTGCAATCTTTGAACTGGATCAGCAAGGGCCGGGTCGGCTGGAACATCGTCACCGCGCTGCAAGGCCACGAGAATTTCGGCCTGACGGCAATGCCCAGTGCCGATGAGCGTTACCAGCGGGCTGCGGAGTTCACCCAGGTAGTCCATCGGTTATGGGACAGCTTCCCCAGCGACGCCCTGAAACTGGATCGCAGCACGGGCCGTTACGCCGACGCCTCACAGGTTCGCCCGATCGACCACGACGGCGCTCACCTGAAGGTCAAGGGCCCACTCAACCTGCCGGTGTACGCCAACACCCGAATCCCGCTGGTGCAAGCCGGCGCATCCGATTCGGGCCGTGACTTTGCCGCGTCGGTGGCCGACCTGGTATTCGCCCCCACGCCGGATATCGACGCTGCGCTCGAGCTGCGTCACGACCTGTCCCGCCGCGCTGAAAAACACGGCCGCGATCCGGCCGACATTCGCCTGCTGCCCGGCCTGAGCCTGTACCTGGCCGAGACCCGCGAACAAGCCCGCGAGCTGTTCATGTGCACCCACGCGCGCATCGACAAGCCGCGCAAGTTTGCCTCGATCAAGGAGATGACCGGGCTCGACCTCAACCAATGGCCAGAAGACCGCCCGATCACCGCCGCTGACCTGCCTGCGCCCGTGAGCAATCCTGGCAGCCGTACCCACACCAACCTGCTGCGACGCCTGATCGAACGTGAATCGCTGCGGGTCAGTGAGTTACTGTTGCGCCCAGAGGTGATCTCGGCTGCACACTGGCAGGTGATCGGTACGGTGGACGATGCCGTCGAGAGTATTGTCGAATGGGCTGCATCCGGTGCCATCGATGGCTTTATCGCGGCGCCCGGTGGCTCGCTGGAATCGGTGCACCTGTTCCTTGAACAGGTGATGCCACGCCTGGTGCAGGCCGGGTTGTTCCGCGAGTGCTACAGCGGTTCGACCTTTATCGAGCACCTCACCGAGCAATAAACGCCAGGCAAAAAAACACCCCTCGCGAGGTGCTCAATCAGAGCAGGAAGATGGTGGCAAGGCCCAGGAAGATGAAGAAGCCACCACTGTCGGTCACCGCCGTGATCATCACGCTGGAGCCCATCGCCGGATCGCGGCCCAGGCGTACCAGGGTCATCGGGATCAACACCCCCATCAGCGCCGCCAGCAACAAGTTGAGGGTCATGGCGCCGGTCATGACCACGCCGAGCGACCAGCTGTCATACAGCAGGTAGGCGACCACACCAATCACTCCGCCCCAGATCAGGCCGTTGATCAGCGACACTGCCAGCTCCTTGCGCATCAACCGCGAGGTGTTGCCGGGGCTGACCTGGTCGAGGGCCATGGCGCGCACGATCATGGTGATGGTCTGGTTGCCGGAGTTGCCGCCGATACCGGCAACGATCGGCATCAGCGCCGCCAGTGCCACCAGTTTTTCGATCGAGCCTTCGAACAGGCCGATCACCCGCGAGGCGACGAAGGCAGTGATCAGGTTGATTGCCAGCCACGCCCAGCGGTTACGCAGCGAGCGCCAGACCGAGGCGAAGATGTCTTCTTCTTCGCGCAGACCGGCCATGCTCAGCACTTCGCTTTCGCTTTCTTCACGAATCAGGTCGACCATTTCATCGATGGTCAGACGGCCGATCAGGCGATCGCTCTTGTCCACCACCGGCGCGGAAATCAAGTCGTAACGCTCGAACGCCTGAGCGGCATCGTAGGCGTCTTCATCCGGATGGAAGCTCACCGGATCGCTGGCCATGACCTCGGCGACTTTCTTCTCCGGGTCGTTGACCAGCAAGCGCTTGATCGGCAGCACGCCCTTGAGGATGCCGTCGTAATCGACCACGAACAGTTTATCGGTGTGGCCTGGCAGCTCCTTGAGCCGGCGCAGGTAGCGCAATACCACTTCGAGGCTGACGTCTTCGCGGATGGTGACCATCTCGAAGTCCATCAATGCACCGACCTGGTCCTCGTCGTAGCTCAGGGCCGAACGCACGCGTTCGCGCTGCTGGGCATCGAGGCTTTCCATCAGCTCGTGGACAACGTCACGGGGCAGCTCGGGCGCCAGGTCAGCCAGTTCGTCGGCGTCCATTTCCTTGGCAGCGGCGAGCAGCTCGTGATCGTCCATGTCGGCGATCAGGGTCTCGCGGACCGAGTCGGACACTTCGAGGAGGATGTCACCGTCGCGCTCGGCCTTGACCAGTTGCCAGACGGTCAGACGATCGTCCAGCGGCAAGGCTTCGAGAATGTAGGCAACGTCGGCGGAGTGCAGGTCGTCGAGCTTGCGCTGCAGCTCGACCAGGTTCTGGCGGTGAACGAGGTTTTCTACCAGGTCATGGTGATGACCTTCCTGACGGTGGGTCAGGTCTTCGACCACGCGTTGACGCTGCAGCAGTTCGACCACCTGGGCCAGGCGATCCTGCAGGCTTTCTTGCGTCTTTTTTACTTCTACTTCAGTCATAGGCGAACTCCACTCCCAGCAGCGGAGCACGCCGGGAGATCAATCAGTCAATTCTTGATTGGCAAAACTTGCTATTGAGTAACTACTGGGTAAGTCCATGGTGGTATTCCACAAGCCCCGGCGGGGCTGACGGGCGCAATCATACACCGCTTGAGCTGTCAGGGTGCTGAAAAAATCGCGGCTAGAACAATCGTTTGCGAGACATACTTGTGACAACGTATGCAGGCAACAGTGCGACGGCGGTAGCGCGAAAAAAAACACATCGGGATCGGCATAAAATAGCGCGGGGCTGGCACGGCAACGATGACAGTCTATTCATCACGCCTTACCGGAAGATGAATGCCGGAAAGCAAAAAGCCCGCCTTGATAGGCGGGCTTTCTGTTGTATGGTGCACTCAGGAGGATTCGAACCTCCGACCGCTCGGTTCGTAGCCGAGTACTCTATCCAGCTGAGCTATGAGTGCAGGTTGGCGCTTGATGGACCAGATCACCTCTGGTTACAGCTAAAGCAACTTTCAAACTGAAAACTGCTTCGGTGTATGGTGCACTCAGGAGGATTCGAACCTCCGACCGCTCGGTTCGTAGCCGAGTACTCTATCCAGCTGAGCTATGAGTGCAGGGTTGGCGCTTGATGGACCAGATCACCTCTGGTTGCAGCTGAAGCAGCATTCAAGTTGAAAACCGCTTCGTCGTATGGTGCACTCAGGAGGATTCGAACCTCCGACCGCTCGGTTCGTAGCCGAGTACTCTATCCAGCTGAGCTATGAGTGCATTTGTTACCGCGCATTATAGGCCGCTAAATCATTTTGCCAACCACTTTTTCGTTTAATTTCAACGACTTAGGCGATTCAGGCAGATTACAGCGTCCTACATGAATAATGGCGGAGAAGGGGGGATTCGAACCCCCGATACCCTTGTGAGGTATACTCCCTTAGCAGGGGAGCGCCTTCGGCCACTCGGCCACCTCTCCGCAACACGGGGCGTATAATAACCAGACCCTTCCCCGTTTGCAAACTCTTTTTTGAAAAAAACTCGATAAAAATTAATGGGTTGGTTCTTCGTCCTTCTCTTTCTTGATCCGCAGGTAGATTTCCTCACGGTGGACGGCCACTTCTTTAGGGGCGTTGACCCCTATCCGCACTTGGTTTCCTTTGACGCCGAGCACGGTCACGGTGATTTCGCCGTCGCCAATGATCAGGCTCTCGGCGCACCGACGAGTCAGAATCAACATAGCTTTCTCCTCACGCAATTCAGTTCAGGGATAACAGTCTGCAAAAAAAAGGGCTTCAGCCTACAACCCGTGACGGCTGCTGACCTACGCCTAAGTATTGACTAGCGCGAGCAAAAGCACAGATTTCTCACGCCAGCCAGAAACACGAAGGGCGCGGCATGGCCGCGCCCCCAGAGGCAGCCGCCTTACTCGCCCTGTCGGGCAGGGGCGTCCAGCTCGAAGGCGGTGTGCAGGGCGCGCACTGCCAGCTCCAGGTACTTCTCTTCTATTACCACCGAGACCTTGATCTCGGAGGTGGAGATCATCTGGATGTTGATGCTCTCCTTGGCCAGCGCTTCGAACATGCGGCTGGCAACACCGGCGTGGGAACGCATGCCGACGCCGACGATCGAGACCTTGGCGATGTTGGTGTCACCTACCACTTCGCGAGCGTTGAGCTCGGCGGCGGTCTTGTCCAGGACCTTGTGGGCCTTGTCGTAGTCGTTGCGATGCACGGTGAAGGTGAAGTCGGTGGTGTTATCGTGCGAAACGTTCTGCACGATCATGTCGACTTCGATGTTCGCGGCACTGATAGGGCCGAGGATCTTGAAAGCAACGCCCGGGGTATCCGGTACGCCACGGATGGTCAGCTTGGCTTCATCGCGATTGAAGGCGATGCCGGAAATGATCGGCTGTTCCATGGATTCCTCTTCATCAATGGTAATGAGGGTACCCGGACCCTCCTGGAAGCTGTGCAGCACGCGCAGCGGGACGTTGTACTTGCCGGCGAACTCGACGGCGCGGATCTGCAGCACCTTGGAACCGAGGCTGGCCATTTCCAGCATCTCTTCAAAGGTGATCTTGTCCAGGCGCTGGGCCTGGGCCACCACGCGCGGGTCGGTGGTGTAGACACCATCGACATCGGTGTAGATCTGGCACTCGTCCGCCTTGAGCGCTGCCGCCAGGGCCACGCCGGTGGTGTCGGAGCCACCGCGACCGAGGGTGGTGATGTTGCCGTGCTCGTCGACCCCCTGGAAACCTGCAACCACAACCACGCGGCCGGCCTTGAGGTCGCCACGAATCTTCTGGTCGTCGATCTGCAGGATGCGCGCCTTGTTGTGCGCGCTGTCGGTGAGGATCCGCACCTGGTTACCGGTGTAGGACACCGCCGGAATACCACGTTTGATCAGGGCCATGGCCAGCAAGGCGATAGTCACCTGCTCGCCAGTGGAGACGATCACATCCAGTTCACGCGGAACCGGCTGATCGCTGATCTTCTTGGCCAGGTCGATCAGGCGATTGGTTTCGCCGCTCATCGCCGACAGTACTACCACCAGGTCATCGCCGGCTTCGCGGAACTTCTTGACCTTGTCGGCAACCTGCTCGATTCGCTCGACTGTGCCGACCGAGGTACCGCCAAATTTCTGTACGATCAACGCCATTTCAAAGCCGCCTCAGCCCATGAAGGGCACCCAATAAACATTCAAACGACGCCATGGCCCGCCACTGGACGGCGGGCCGATGTACGCCTTAAACGCCCTGCTCCACGAATGGCACGGTCAGGGCCAGCGCGTTGTCCAGCGCGGCGGTGTCTACGCCACCACCTTGCGCCATGTCCGGACGACCACCGCCCTTGCCACCCACCGCGGCAGCGGCTTGCTTCATCAAATCACCGGCTTTGAGTTGGCCAGTCAGGTCTTTGGTCACACCGGCAACCAGTACGACCTTTTCCTCATGGACACTGCCGAGCAGGATCACTGCGCGGCCGAGTTTGTTCTTCAGTTGATCGACCAGCGCCAGCAGCGCCTTGCCATCCTGGCCATCCAGACGCGCGGCCAGGACTTTCACGCCCTTGACCTCGACGGCTGCACTGGACAGGTCGTCGCCAGCAGCGCTGGCGGCCTTGGCCTGCAGTTGCTCCAGCTGTTTTTCCAGCTGGCGGTTGCGCTCCAGCACTGCCGAGAGCTTGTCGATCAGGTTTTCGCGGCTACCCTTGACCAGTTGCGCGGCTTCCTTGAGCTGCTCTTCGGCAGCGTTCAGGTAAGCCAGTGCGGCAGCGCCGGTGACCGCTTCGATCCGGCGTACGCCGGAGGCCACGCCACCTTCGCTGATGATCTTGAGCAGGCCGATATCACCGGTACGCTTGGCGTGGATACCGCCGCACAGCTCGACGGAGAAATCGCCGCCCATGCTCAGCACCCGCACGCTGTCGCCGTACTTCTCGCCGAACAGCGCCATGGCGCCCTTCTGCTTGGCGGTTTCGATATCGGTCTCTTCGGTTTTCACCTCGGAGTTCTTGCGCACTTCGCGGTTGACGATGTCTTCCAGGGCCTTGAGCTGCTCCGGCTTGACCGCCTCGAAGTGACTGAAGTCGAAGCGCAGGCGCTGGCTATCGACCAGCGAGCCCTTCTGTTGTACGTGATCGCCCAGCACCTGGCGCAGCGCAGCGTGCAGCAGGTGGGTGGCAGAGTGGTTCAGCGAGGTGGCGTGCTGGACGTCGGCATCGACCCGGGTCTGCACCTGGGTGCCGACAGTCAGGGTGCCGCTGGCCACCACACCGTGGTGCAGGAAGGCGCCGCCGGTCTTGGTGGTGTCGCGCACGTCAAAGCGCACGTTGTCGGCCTGCAGGTAGCCGGTGTCGCCCACCTGGCCACCGGACTCGGCGTAGAACGGCGTGCGGTCGAGGATGACCACGCCCTCCTCGCCTTCGCCCAGCTGCTCGACAACCTTGCCGTCCTTATAAAGAGCAACGATGCTGGCGCTGCCTTCGGTGGCGTTGTAGCCGGTGAACTCGGTGGCCACGTCGACCTTGACCAGGGTGTTGTAGTCCAGGCCGAAGGCGCTGGCGGAGCGGGCACGCTCACGCTGGGCTTCCATCTCGCGCTCGAAGCCTGCTTCGTCGATGGTCAGCTCGCGTTCGCGGGCGATGTCGGCGGTCAGGTCCATCGGGAAGCCATAGGTGTCGTACAGTTTGAACACCACGTCACCCGGCACCACGGTGCCCTTGAGCTCGGCCAGGTCCTGCTCGAGGATCTTCAGGCCCTGCTCCAGGGTCTTGGCGAACTGCTCTTCTTCAGCCTTGAGCACGCGCTCGATGTTGGCCTGCTGCTGCTTGAGCTCGGGGAAGGCTTCGCCCATCTCGGCGACCAGGGCGGCGACGATCTTGTAGAAGAAGCTGCCGGTGGCGCCCAGCTTGTTACCGTGGCGGCAGGCGCGACGGATGATGCGGCGCAGGACGTAGCCGCGGCCTTCGTTGGACGGCAGCACGCCGTCGGCAATCAGGAAGCTGCAGGAACGGATGTGGTCGGAAACCACTTTGAGCGACGACTGCTCGGCATTGGCGCAGCCGATGGCGGCGGCCGAAGCGCTGAGCAGGTTGCGGAACAGGTCGATCTCGTAGTTCGAGTGCACATGCTGCATGACCGCACTGATGCGTTCCAGGCCCATGCCGGTATCCACCGACGGTGCAGGCAGCGGGTGCAGCACGCCATCGGCAGTGCGGTTGAACTGCATGAAAACGTTGTTCCAGATCTCGATGTAACGGTCGCCATCTTCTTCCGGCGAGCCGGGCGGGCCGCCCCAGATGTCGGCGCCGTGATCATAGAAGATCTCGGTGCAAGGGCCGCACGGGCCGGTATCGCCCATGGTCCAGAAGTTGTCGGAGGCGTAGGGCGCGCCCTTGTTGTCGCCAATGCGCACCATGCGCTCGGCCGGTACGCCGATCTCTTTGGTCCAGATGTCGTATGCCTCGTCGTCGCTGGCATAGACGGTGACCCAGAGTTTCTCTTCCGGCAGGTTCAGCACCTTGGTCAGGAAGGTCCAGGCGTAGGTGATCGCGTCCTTCTTGAAGTAATCACCAAAGCTGAAGTTGCCCAGCATTTCGAAGAAGGTGTGGTGACGGGCGGTGTAGCCGACGTTTTCCAGGTCGCTGTTCTTGCCACCGGCGCGCACGCATTTCTGGCTGCTGGTCGCGCGGGTGTAGGCGCGCTTTTCCTGGCCAAGGAAGCAGTCCTTGAACTGGTTCATCCCCGCGTTGGTGAACAGCAGGGTCGGGTCGTTGCCCGGAATCAAGGAACTGGAGGCAACTCGGGTGTGTCCCTGCTCTTCGAAGAAGCGAAGGAAGGCTTCACGGATTTCTGCGCTTTTCATAGGTTCTTCCACGGAAACGGCGGCCTTAAGGCAAATGCTTGCGTCAAATTGACGAAACGACGGCAAAGGGCCGCATTATATCGGGCCTTAGGCTCGGGTGCAGTGTGTTTATGCTATAGAAACCGTCAATTGGACGGCCTGCAACGACAACGTCAGCGAAAAACCGCTCGCTGGCACCCTGCCCGGCCTCTCAGGGCCTGTTGTGATCTGCTGACACGGTATTACTGGGGCCGTATAAAACAATTGGCAAGGTTTCCCTGATGAAATGTCGTTCATCCGGAAAAAACCGTTAGCAGCCTATACGTTTACCTGACATCTGTGCTAATAATTCCCCGCCGCCGATACCGGTGGCAACGTTCTCAGGGCGGGGTGCAATTCCCCACCGGCGGTAATTGCGCGCAATGCGCATAGCCCGCGAGCGCTTGCAGGCCAGCCTGCAAGGTCAGCAGACCCGGTGTGATTCCGGGGCCGACGGTCATAGTCCGGATAAAGAGAGAACGGGATAGGCGCAGCCGCGCCTGTCGCTTTGCACCTGCACGGCGAAATCCCCTTCGATCCAGCGCCCTGTTTCTCATACAAACAGGAGTCCGTTTCAATGCAACCTACCGCAATCGATAGCAAGAACCCTTCCCACGAGCGCATCGCCTTCATCCAGGCTTGCTGGCACAAAGACATTGTCGACCAGGCGCGCAAGGCATTCGTCGAGGAAATGGGTAAACAAGGCTATCAGCCCAGCGACATCGATTTCTTCGAAGTCGGCGGCGCTTTCGAGATCCCCCTGCACGCCAAGCTGCTGGCCCGTGGCGGCCGCTACGCTGGCATCGTTGCTGCCGGCCTGGTGGTCGATGGCGGCCTGTACCGCCACGAGTTCGTCGCCCAGTCGGTGATCAGCGGCCTGATGCAGGTGCAACTGGAAACCGAAGTGCCGGTGTTCTCGGTAGTGCTGACCCCGCACCACTTCCATGCCGGCGACGAGCACCAGAACTTCTACTTCGAACACTTCCTGGTCAAGGGCGTGGAAGCGGCGAAAACCTGCGCCGATACCTTGCAGAAGTTGCGTGCGTTGCGCCGTAACGAAGTAGCGCAAAAACGCGCAATCTAATCCTGCATCACCAGCGCCGGCCGCACCGCTGCGGCCGGTTCTTGGGCCCATGGCACCGCTCAACGATGGGCCTGGCAGCCTCCCCGCCTTGCGCACAGATGCATAAATATGTAGTGCCCGGACATGTTCAAACCTCCATAGCCTGACGTTTTCCCAACGCCCAATGGAGTGGACATGTACAACCTAAGCAACCCCAATCCGACTTACTACCTTACCGGGCGCGGCTCGGGCTATGCCCACTTCCAGTATGACGATGACCCGTATCCTGGCGCGGTCCGTCAAGTGATCCTGCTGCATGAGGACAGCAATGTCACCGTCACCTCGGAACACTTCAAGCACTCGGTAACCAGCGCCCCTCACACAAGCCAGGTGGATATACAGGTCCGGTTACCTGCTGGAAATATTGAAATTTCAACCCTGGACTGCAACCTGCTCGCTGAATTCGGCACGACCAGGTTTGTCCTGGCGATGAACGACGATCAAATACTGGTCCTGCGCACTCAAAACGCTGGCAGCAGGATCTCGATCACTGAAGACGTGCATCACCAAGTCATTATCAATGCCGGTGATGGCAACAACCATATCGAAACAGGCAGCGGCGACAGCAAAATCTACGTCGGGGCCGGCAACAATCGTATTGTCCTGGGCACAGGGCTTACCTACATCGAAACGGGCTCAGGGGAAAACCGTATCGACGGCAACATCCTGCTGGGTAGCGCAGGCAGTGAGATTTTCTACGCTCGCAACTTGCCCGGCGACAGCCGCTTCAGCCAACCGGTAAGCCCTGAACATGCGGCCCTGGGCAACAAGAGCATTTGCCCACAAGGAGACTCACGCTTTCAGCGCCTGATCGCCGACCACCTAGACCTGCTGCGCAAAACCAGCGCGGGAAGACAGCTGCTAACGGCGCTGGACAACAGGCCCTCGATCACGGTGGACGAAATCCTGAACCATTTACCCTCGGGCTATGAGCCCGACATGGATTTCGATGACGATATCGGCGATCACTTCGTTACACCGAACGGCGATCCGGGCATTGGCGACGCTGGCGGCAAACTGCACTTCAACCCTGCAGGGCCAGCTTCCGACGACCTGCCCCTGCTGGATTTCTACCGTTGCCTGTGCAAGGCATGGAACTCCCTCACCGGCACGGTCTTCCCAGGCACCTCGACGATTACCACGCGCACCGGCAAGCAACAGGAAGTAGCTAATTTTGAACTACAGGCCATCGGCATTATTACCAGCCATACGCCTTACGATTTCGGCTTGACTGCCAATGCCCCCGCCCTGAGTACCAATCCAGCGCCATTTACTGAAAACGCCTTGCGCCTGGAGCTGGGCCTGGCGCCGCGAATTCACTTTTAAGTTCAAACGTGCCCATCTCAAGCAAGGCCCTGATCTGACGCGGGCACGATCAAAATCCCCGCCCGAAGGCCATTCTTGACTTTCGGGTTGGGGAAGATGATGCGCGCGCCCTGCTCTTCGACAATCCAGCGGGTATCGGCGATGTCCTCGGCCAGCAGGTAACCGGGTTCGAGCTCTGAAAAATTCTCGACATCGGCCGGCAGGTTCAGGCGAAAATGCTCGCTGTGCTTGATGATCTCGCGCGCCACGCTGAACAGTTTCAATCCATCCAGGGCCTCAGGCGGCTCGGGTTCGGTGCCATCGATAATCTGTTTGAGGCGGGTTTCCAGGCGATCGACGTTGACCGCGCCGTTCTCTCCGAACGGCCGCGCCTTGCCAAGTTCCAGGGTAAAAGCTTCGGCCCCCAGTTGCTCATAGGTGTAGGCCGTGAAGGTGATCGACACCTTGCTCTGCAGCAGCACCGCCTCCATGCCGGCCGCGCTCAGGCGCGCCAGTTCGCGACGCGAATGCTGGCGGCCTTCCTTGTACGGATAGAGCGCGAACTGCTCGATCTTCGAACCGCGAATGGCGGTGTGCAGGTCGTAATGCAGGCGGGTGCGATCAGGCACACTGAAGAAAGTCGCCGCCAGGCGCTCCAGCTCGCAGGCGCGCAGGGCCTCGGGGCCGCTGGTCTGATCGTGGCGACCATTGAACAGGCGGTTGACGTCTTGCTCGATATAACGCTCGCCGCGGCGGATCGCGTCAGGGTTACCGAACAGGAACAGAATACGCGCGCGCGGCTTGAGATCGCCGCGGGCAATGTCGTGCAGCAACCGGTCAAGCAGCTCGATCGGTGCGGTTTCGTTGCCATGGATACCCGCCGACAGCAGCAGGTCCAGGCCATTGTCAAGGGCATCGGGCGGGCGCACTTCGAGGGCGCCCTCGCCGAGCCAGCGCATGCGTACGCCTTCGACAGTCAGCTGGGTCTTCTCTGCCGGTTCACGACCGGCCAGGGTCAGTTCAAGCAGTTTGCCGAGGGCGAGCATGGGCTATTCCTTAGTGATGGTGGCCGCAATCGGGACCATGGACGTGATCATCATCGTCGCCGGCATCGGCCGGTTCCATTTCCAGCTGCAGGCTCACCAGGTTGGTGGCCAGCGGGCGCAGCAGCAGGTTGGCGTACTCGGTGTCGTCTTCTTCAACGTCGACGCCGATCAGCAGCTGACCACGGCCATCCTGCTGAATCCATACCTCCTTGCCTTGCCAGACCACCGCAAAGCGGGTGCAGGAAGTTTCCAGCTGGGTACCATCTTCATCTTCAAGGATCAGCTGCAGGGCGTCGGACATAGTCGAATTCTCTCTCAAGGTTGGAGTTGGAACGGATAGACCGAACCCAGTTTGAGGATCTGGGTCAGTTCATCCAGTGCCGTACGACATTCCAGCAACAGCTGCGGATCGGCCAGGTCGGTTTCGCTCAGGCGATCGCGGTAGTGCTTGTCGACCCATTGGGTCAAGGTGTCGTACAGCGGTGCGGTCATGATAACGCCTGGATTGACCGCCGCCAGTTCCGTTTCTTTCAATGCCACACGCAAGCGCAGGCACGCCGGCCCGCCACCGTTCTGCATGCTTTGCTTGAGGTCGAAGACCTTGACCTCGCCGACCGGCCCGCCCGAGCGGGTCAAGGACGACAGATAGGCCCAGACCCGCTCGTTGTTACGGCACTCTTCCGGCACGATCAGCAGCATCGAACCATCGGTGCGAGACAGCAACTGGCTGTTGAACAGGTACGAACGCACCGCGTCCTCTACCGTTACAGCCGAGCGCGGTACGCAGATCGCCTTGAAGTTGCCGCCTCGTTTAGCCAGTTTAGCCTGCAGTTGGCCAAGCATCGCCTCGGTCTCAAGGAAGGCGTCCTCGTGGTAGAACAGCACTTCGCCGTTACCTACCGCGATCACGTCGTTGTGGAACACGCCCTGGTCGATCACCGCCGGGTTCTGCTGGGCGAACACCACGCCCTCCTCGCTCAGGCCGTGCAGGCGTGCGACGGCTTGCGACGCCTCAAGCGTCTGGCGTGCCGGGTACTTCTGTGGCGCCGGGTAGCGGGTGTCGAAGGCGCTGCGGCCATAGACGAAGAACTCGACACCGGCCTCGCCGTAGCTGCGGCAGAAACGTGTGTGGTTGGCCGCGCCTTCGTCACCGAACTGCGCTACCGCCGGCAAAGCGGCGTGGTGGGCAAAATGCTTGTTATCAGCAAACATGGCGCCGAGCACGCGGCTGGTGGTCGGGTGCTCGATGCTGCGGTGGTACTTGCAGTTGAGGTTGGCGGCCGTGAAGTGCACGCGGCCGTCCGCAGTGTCGGCACTGGGGCTGACGGTGGCGGCGTTGGCCACCCACATGCTCGAGGCCGAGCAGCTGGCGACCAGCAACGGCATGGCCTCTTTGGCCGCACGCTCGATCACTTGTGCGTCGGTTCCAGTGAAACCCAGGCGGCGTAGTGCTGCCACGTCCGGGCGCTCCTGCGGGGCCAGTACGCCTTGCTGGAAGCCCATCTCCATCAACGCCTTCATCTTCGCCAGGCCCTGACGCGCCGCTTCACGCGGGTTGGACGCCTGCTGGCTGTTGCTTTGCGAAGCAACGTTACCGTACGACAGCCCGCCGTAGTTGTGCGTCGGTCCGACCAGACCATCAAAATTCACTTCAAACGATTTCATCGGCAAGGCTCCGTGGACCTTTTGTTATAGGGAGACGCCGGGCGTCAGTGTCGCAGGCAGGGTCAGGCTGGCGGTCTCCAGCGAGGCTACCGGGTAAGCGCAATAATCAGCCGCGTAATAGGCACTGGCGCGGTGGTTGCCGCTGGCGCCCACGCCACCGAATGGCGCGCTGCTGGCGGCGCCGGTCAGTTGCTTGTTCCAGTTGACGATGCCGGCGCGGCTTTGCAGCCAGAAGTACTGGTAACGCGCGTGGGAATCGGACAACAGGCCGGCGGCCAGGCCGTACTGGGTGTTGTTGGCTTCGGCGATGGCCGCATCGAAATCACTGTAGCGAATCACCTGCAGCAGCGGGCCGAAGAACTCTTCGTCCAGGCGCTCGGCGACTGCGCTGACATCGATGATGCCCGGGGTCAACAGGGCAGCGGTGGCTTGCGGCTGGGTCATTGGCAGCAGCGACACGCCGCCGTTGCCGAGCAGGTGCGCCTGGGCATCGAGCAGTGCCTTGGCCGCGCCCAGGGAAATCACCGAGCCCATGAACGGCGCCGGCTGCTGGTCGAAGGCACCGACCGTAATGTTCTTGCTCACTTCGACCAGGCGTTTGAGCAGCGCATCGCCCCAGGCGCCTTGCGGCACCAGCAGGCGGCGCGCGCAGGTGCAGCGCTGGCCGGCGGAAATGAACGCCGACTGGATGATGGTGTACACCGCAGCGTCGAGGTCCTTGACCTCGTCGACCACCAGCGGGTTGTTGCCGCCCATCTCCAGGGCCAGGATCTTGTCCGGGCGCCCGGCGAACTGCTGGTGCAGCAGGTTGCCGGTGCGGCTGGAGCCGGTGAAGAACAAACCGTCGATGCCCGGGTTGGCAGCCAGGGCCACGCCGGTTTCGCGGGCGCCCTGGACCAGGTTGAGCACGCCTGCCGGCAGGCCGGCGTCGATCCAGCACTTGACCGTCAGCTCGGCGACTTTCGGAGTCAGCTCGCTGGGCTTGAACACCACGGTATTACCGGCCAGCAGCGCCGGGACAATATGCCCGTTGGGCAGGTGGCCGGGGAAGTTGTACGGGCCGAACACCGCAACCACACCGTGAGGCTTATGGCGCAGCACGGCGGTGGCATCGGCCAGCGGGCCGCTCTTTTCACCGGTGCGTTCGCGGTAGCTCTGTACCGAAATCGCTACCTTGTTGACCATGCTGGTCACTTCGGTGGCGGCTTCCCACAGCGGCTTGCCGGTTTCTTCACCGATGCAGCGCGCCAGCTCGTCGGCATTGGCCTTGAGCGCCGCGGCAAAGGCTTCAAGCACGCTGATGCGCGCTTCCAGCGACTGCAGCGCCCAGCCGGCAAAGGCCTGGCGCGCGGCCTTGACCGCACTGTCGACCTGCCCGGCGTTGGCGCCCTGGCCTTGCCAGACAACCTGCTGGCTGACCGGGTTAAGTGATTGCAGCGCTTCGCCCTGCCCTGCCTGCCAACTGCCGGCGATAAAGTGAGTCGTCATTATTTGGCCTCCCGGGCAGCAGACAGTGGTACCGCACGCACCTGGTCACCAGCGCTCAGGCGCAGGCGTTTGGCGGTTTGAGGATCGACCACCAGGGTGCCGGCAGCAAGGCGCGCCGGTGCGGCAGTAATGCGGCAGTCTTCACGCTTGCGGTTGTGGATGATGAAGGGGGTGGCATCGTCGCCTGGAGTGCCAACAGCCAGCACCAGTGCCTGGCTGTCGTGCACCGCACGGATCTTGGCGGTCTCGCACTCCACCGCAGGGCCTGCGTCAAAGATATCGACATAGCCCTGGTAGCTGAAACCTTCGCTCTTGAGCATCGCCAGCGCAGGCTCTGTGTCGGTGTGCACCCGGCCAATGACGTTGCGCGCCGCTTCCGAGAGGAAGCAGGTGTACAGCGGAAACTTGGGCATCAGCTCGGCAATGAAGGCCTTGTTGCCGACACCGGTCAGGTAGTCGGCCTGGCTGAATTCCATCTTGAAGAAGTGCCGGCCCAGGCTTTCCCAGAACGGCGAACGACCCTGCTCGTCGGACATACCGCGCATTTCGGCAATGATCTTGTTGCCGAACAGCTCCGGGAACTCGGCGATAAACAGCAACCGCGCCTTGGCCAACAGGCGGCCATTGAGGCCACTGCGGTGATCGGCGCGCAGGAACAGCGAGCACAGTTCGGAGTTGCCGGTCAGGTCGTTGGCCAGGAACAGGGTGGGAATTTCCCGGTAGATGTTCAGCTCCTGGGAAGCGCTGACGGTCAGGCCGACCCGGTAGTTGTACCAGGGCTCACGCAGGCCGACCGCGCCGGCGATGGCAGAGATACCCACCACCACGCCTTCGTCGTTTTCCAGCACGAACAGGTAGTCGGCATCGCCGCGCTCGGCTTCGCCACGGAAGGTTTTCTCGGCCCAGCCGACCCGGTGCGACAGGCGCTCTTCATTGGCCGGCAAGGTGGTCAGGCCGGTGCCGGTGCTGCGCGCCAGCTCGATCAGCGCGGGTAAATCGCTGCTGCGTACGGGACGAACGATCATGCTATCTCCTCGGGCGGCGGCCTTTGGCCTGCCGCAAAACTCGACCTGGGTGCTCGATTATCGAACCGCAGGGATCAAACCGCGACCAGACGCACGCTGGCGCCTTCGCCGACGCCCAGGGCTTCGGCGGCTTCAAGACTGAGGCTGACCGGCTTACCGGGGGCCCAGTCGAGCTCCAGCAGCACTGCGCGGTAGTCCTGCAACTGGCCATTGCTGACCAGGTACGGGCGCCCGCCCTTGCTGGCAGAGTCGTCCAGCTTGACCGGCATCACCCGGCTCTGGGCAATCGACCGGATCCCGGAAACCCGCGCATGCAGGGTCGGGCCGCCGTCGAAAATGTCGATGTAGTGATCGGTCTCGAAGCCTTCGCGCATCAGGATGTCGAAGGTGATCTGCGCCCGCGGATGCACCTGGCCCATGGCCTCCTGCGCGGCGTCCGGCAGCAGAGGCACGTAGATCGGGTAATGGGGCATCAGCTCGGCCAGGAAGGTCCGGCTCTTGAGGCCGCACAGGCGCTCGGCCTCGGCGTAGTTGAGGTCGAAGAAGTTGCGCCCGATGGCGTCCCAGAACGGCGAATCACCATGCTCGTCGCTGTAGCCGACAATCTCGGTCACCACCGATTCGGCAAAGCGCTCCGGGTGGGCGGCCATGAACAGCAGGCGGCCACGGGAGTTGAGCTCGGCCCAGCCGCTGCCGACCAGTTCCGGCAGTACGTAGAAGCTGGTCAGCAGGCTGTTGCCGGTCAGGTCGTGGCACTGCGAGAGGACGTGGATCTTGTTGTGGATCTTCAGCTCGCGCGACGCATGCACGAAGGTCTCGTTGCGAAAGCTGTAGAACGGCTCGGAATAGCCGGCCGAGGCAACGATGGCCGAGCAGCCGACCAGCTTGCCGCTGCTGCTGTCTTCGAGAACAAAGAAGTAGCTCTCTTCACCGTTGAAGCTGACTTCAGCGGCGAAGGAGGTTTCCGAAGCGGCAATCTTGTCGCTCAGGCGACCGGCATCATCCGGCAAGGACGTGACACCAATGGGGCTGTCTGCGGCAAGACGCTGCACTTCGCCCAGATCAGCCATTTGCGCGGGGCGCATCACCAGCATGGTGTCACTCCTTTCGGGTATACAGGCCGACATCCGCCGGCTCAGATAAAAACAGCAGGCGCCCGCAGGCACCTGCTCTGGAATTCGGTATCACCGGCCCCGCAGGGCCGATGACAGGACTGCAGGCGTGAATCAGGCCTGAGTCAGTTTTGCCGCGGCACGCTCGAAACGATCCAGGCCTTCGTCGATGTCGGCATCTTCGACCACCAGGCTCGGGGCGAAACGCACGACATCCGGGCCGGCTTGCAGGACCATCAGGCCTTCTTTCTCGGCGGCGTTGAAGACGTCCTTGGCCTTGCCCTTCCAGGCTTCAGACAACACGCAACCGATCAGCAGGCCAACGCCACGTACCTGGGTGAACAGGCCGTACTTCTCGCCGATCTGCTCCAGGCGCGCCTTGAACTTCTGGTGCTTGGCCTTGACGCCGGCCAGCACTTCGGGGGTGTTGACCACATCCAGCACGGCGTTGGCCACCGCACAAGCCAGCGGGTTGCCGCCGTAGGTGGTGCCGTGGGTGCCGACGGCCAGGTGCTTGGCCAGGTCTTCGGTGGTCAGCATGGCGCCGATCGGGAAACCGCCGCCCAGGCTCTTGGCGCTGGAGAGGATGTCCGGAGTCACGCCGTAGTGCTGGTAGGCGAACAGCGAGCCAGTACGGCCAACGCCGGTCTGCACTTCGTCGAAGATCAGCAGCGCGTTGTGCTTGTCGCACAGCTCGCGGGCGCCTTGCAGGTAGGCAACGTCAGCCGGGACCACGCCGCTTTCACCCTGGATCGGCTCGATGACCACAGCGCAGGTCTTGTCGGAGATCTGTGCTTTGAGCGCTTCCAGGTCGTTGTACGGCACGTGGCTGATGCCGGTGATTTTCGGCCCGAAACCGTCGGAGTACTTCGGCTGGCCGCCGACGCTGACGGTGAACAGGGTACGACCGTGGAAGCTGTTAACGGTGGCGATGATTTCGTGCTTCTCGGGGCCGAAACGGTCGTGGGCGACACGACGGGCCAGCTTGAATGCGGCCTCGTTGGCTTCGGCACCGGAGTTGCAGAAGAACGCACGGTCGGCAAAGGTCGCGTCGACCAGCTTGTGCGCCAGGCGCAGGGCCGGCTCGTTGGTGAACACGTTGGACACGTGCCACAGTTTGTTGGCCTGCTCGGTCAGGGCGCCAACCAGCGCCGGATGCGCATGGCCAAGCACGTTTACGGCGATGCCGCCGGCGAAATCGATCAGCTCGCGGCCCGCCTGATCCCACACGCGGGAGCCCGCTCCACGGACGGGAATGAAAGCCGCCGGTGCATAGTTGGGGACCATCACTTGATCGAAATCGGCGCGTTGCACCGGAGCTTGCGGAGCGGACATCGGAGTCTCCTGAAGAGGAACGCCTGCCTGGAACTGGCGAGCGATGGGGGGATTGTAAGGACAGATCGGCGCCTGACCTTGCCGCCAAGCGACAACTTCTTATAGCGCCAAACCCTGTTTTACCAAGGCTTTCGGCAATGCGACAAATAGGGTCGCAAAGGCGCAGTTTAAACGCTGCGGGGAATATGCGGGAGATTCTGTATGGGCGGTTCGATCGCGGCGACCCGACTTGCCCCGCGATCAAAAATCAGCCGCGCTCGGCGGGTACCGAAGACAGTTCGAACGGGCTGCTGCTTCGTCGCTGGTTACGATCTTCGCGCGGCGTGGCACCGAAGAAGTTGCGATAGGCGCTGGAGAAATGCGGCCCGGAAGAAAACCCGCATGAGAGGCCGATCTGGATGATCGACTTGCTGGTCTGCATCAGCATCTGCCGGGCCTTGTTCAGCCGCAGCTCCAGGTAATACTGGCTCGGCACGCGATTGAGGTACTGCTTGAAGATCCGCTCCAGTTGGCGGCGCGAGACGCATACATGTTGGGCGATCTCGTCGGTGGTCAGCGGCTCTTCGATATTGGCTTCCATCAGCAGCACGGCCTGGGTCAGCTTCGGGTGGCTGGAGCCCAGGCGGTTCTGCAGCGGAATGCGCTGGCGCTCGCCGCCCTCGCGAATCCGCTCGACCACCAACTCCTCCGACACCGCACCGGCAAGCTCGGCACCGTGATCGCGGGCTAGCACCGCCAGCAACAGGTCGATCACCGACATGCCGCCGCACGCTGTCAGGCGGTCGCGGTCCCAGTCGAACAGGTGGCTGGTGGCGATGACCTTGGGGAAACGCTCGGCGAAATCATCCTGCCAGCGCCAGTGCACTGCGGCCCGGTAACCATCGAGCAGGCCCAGTTGCGCCAACGGATAGACCCCCGCCGACAAGCCGCCGACCACGCAACCGGCACGCACCAGTTGCTTGAGTGCGCTGGCCAGGCTCGAGGCCACGGCCTGCGGCGGCTCGTCCGCCAGCAGGAACAGCTTCTGACAGCCTTCGAGCTTGCCCGCCCACGGCTCGCCCGGCAGGCGCCAGGCACCCTCGCCATGCGCTTCGGCCTGCAGGAAGGACAACTCGTAGACCACTTCCGGATGAACCTTCTGTGCTACCCGCAACACCTCCTCGGCCAGCGCCAGGGTCAGGGCTTTGGTGCTGGGCCAGATGAGAAAACCGATTCGCTGGGTGGTCATGGGATGCGGTCCGAAACCTGAGAGAGGTCAAGAAGTTAGAGCCTGGTCAGGCTGCGCTTGATACGCAGCATGACCCATTTTGGTGCAAAGCGGCAATCTTACTTCAAGCTGCCCGAGAGGAACTGCTGCAGACGTTCCGACTGCGGATTGACCAGCACTTCGCGCGGGTTGCCGCTCTCTTCCACCAGGCCCTTGTGCAGGAACACCAGCTGGTTCGACACCTCACGGGCAAAGCCCATTTCGTGGGTGACCACGACCATGGTCCGGCCTTCCTGTGCCAGCGACTGCATGACCTTGAGCACGTCGCCAACCAGCTCCGGGTCGAGCGCCGAGGTCGGCTCGTCGAACAGCATCACTTCCGGCTCCATGGCCAGCGCCCGGGCAATCGCCACGCGCTGCTGCTCACCACCGGACATATGCCCAGGATAGGCGTCCTTGCGGTGGGCGACACCGACTTTGGCCAGGTAGTGCTCGGCTTTTTCCAGGGCGTCTTTCTTCGACATGCCGAGCACGTGCACCGGCGCTTCGATGATGTTTTCCAGCGCGGTCATGTGCGACCACAGGTTGAAGTGCTGGAACACCATCGACAGGCGCGAACGCATGCGCTGCAGCTGCTTGGGATCAGCGGCCTTGAGCGCGCCATCCTTGTTGGCTACCAGCTTCAACTCTTCGTTGTTGAGCAGGATCTTGCCCGCGTGCGGCTGCTCGAGCAGGTTGATGCAGCGCAGGAAGGTACTTTTGCCCGAACCGCTGGAGCCGATGATGCTGATCACGTCGCCTGCCTTGGCCGCCAGGGACACGCCCTTGAGCACTTCGTGACTGCCGTAGCGTTTATGCAGGTCTTGGATTTCGAGTTTGTACATGCTGTCGATTCTCACAAAGCAGTCAGTCTTGAGCTAACGCTCAGGGCGAAAAAGTGGGCGCAGGCCGTCAGTGCTTGCGCGGCGCCAGGTAGCCCAGCCAGCGGCGCTCAGCCAGCTTGAACAGGCGCACCAGAATGAAGGTCAGGCACAGGTAGAACACGCCGGCCGTGATGTAGGCCTCGAACGGCAGGTAGTACTGGGCGTTGACCGTGCGCGCCGCACCGGTGATGTCGATCAGGGTGACGATCGACGCCAGGCTGGTGGTCTGCAGCATCATGATCACTTCGTTGCTGTACTGCGGCAGCGCCCGGCGCAGGGCCGATGGCAGGAGGATGCGGCGGTACATCTTGACCCGCGACATGCCCATGGCCTTGGCCGCCTCGATCTCGCCATGGGGCGTAGCCTTGAGGCTGCCGGCGATGATCTCGGCGGTATAGGCGCTGGTGTTGATGGCAAAGGCCAGGCAGGCACAGAAGGTTGCACTGGACAGCCACGGCCAGAGGAAGCTTTCACGCACCGCTTCGAACTGGGCCAGGCCGTAGTAGATCAGAAACAGCTGCACCAGCATCGGCGTGCCGCGGATCACGTAGGTATAGAGCCAGGCGCTCATGTTCACCAAAGGCTGCTTGGAGACCCGCATCAGGCCCAGCGGGATCGCCGCCAGCAAACCGAACAGCAGCGACAGCGCCAGCAGCTTGAGGGTGGTCAGCAGGCCGCTCAGGTACAGCGGCAGCGCTTCCCAGATGACGTTGTAGTCGAAAATCATAGATCAGCCGCCTTTACGCCAACCGAGTAGCGCTTCTCGAGGTAACGCAGGGCCAGCAGCGAAACACTGGTGATCACCAGGTACAGCGCCGCTACCGCCAGGAAGAAGGTGAAAGGTTCGCGGGTGGCATCGGCCGCCTGCTTGGCCTTGAACATCATGTCCTGCAGGCCCACTACCGAAATCAGTGCGGTTGCCTTGGTCAGGACCAGCCAGTTGTTGGTGAAGCCGGGGATCGCCAGGCGAATCATCTGCGGCACCAGCACCCGGAAGAACACTTGCAGGCTGCTCATGCCATAGGCCATGCCGGCTTCGGCCTGCCCCTTGGGAATGGCCATGAACGCCCCGCGGAAGGTTTCCGACAGATAGGCACCAAAGATGAAGCCCAAGGTGCCGATACCCGCCATCAGCGGATTGAGGTCGATGTAGTCGTCAAAGCCCAGTAGCGGCGCGACGCGATTGAGCAGATCCTGGCCGCCGTAGAAGATCAGCAGGATCAAAACCAGATCGGGAATCCCGCGGATCACGGTGGAATACAGATCGCCGAGCCAGGCCAGCCAGCGCACTGGCGACAAACGCAGCGCCACACCGATCAGACCGAGCACGATGGCCAGGGCCATGGACGACAAGGCGAGCTGTAGCGTCAGCCACGCTCCGTCGAGGATGACTGCCCCGTAGCCTTTCAACATGATGAGGTCCTCGACCTTAGGGATGAAAAAATGGTGCAAACCTCAGAGTCTCTGCTGCTTGCACCATTGAACAGGTGAAACGTCGACGATTTACTTGGCGTCTGGGCCGTAGATGTCGAAGTTGAAGTACTTGTCCTGAATCTGCTTGTACTTGCCGTTGGCACGAATGGCCGCGATGGCAGCGTTGATGCGATCCAGGTTGGCCTTGTCGCCTTTGCGCACGGCAATACCGATGCCGTCACCGAAGTACTTGGCGTCGGTGAACGATGGGCCAACGAAGGCGAAGCCTTTACCGGCGTCAGTCTTCAGGAAACCGTCTTCCAACAGCGTAGCATCGGCGACGGTGCCATCCAGACGGCCAGCGGCGACGTCCAGGTAGATTTCGTTCTGGGTGCCGTAAGGAACGATGGTGGCGCCTTGCGCACCGAACACTTCCTTGGCGAAGCGATCGTGGATCGAGCCGCGCTGCACGCCGATCTTCTTGCCCTTGAGCTCAGTCAGGCCTTCGCTGACCGCAGTACCTTCCTTCATCACCAGGCGTGCCGGGGTCAGGTAGTACTTGCCGGTGAAGTCCACGGACTTCTTGCGATCGTCGGTGATCGACATGGACGACAGGATGGCGTCGATCTTGCGCACTTTCAGCGCCGGGATCAGGCCATCGAACTCTTGCTCGACCCAGGTGCACTTGGCCTTCATTTCTTCGCACAGGGCATTACCGATGTCGTAGTCGAAGCCGGCGATGCTGCCATCAGGCTGCTTGAAAGCGAACGGTGGGTAGGCGGCCTCGATCCCGATTTTCAACGGTTTCTCATCAGCCAGCGCTGCCAGGGAAAACACGGACAGCGCCAGGGCGCCAAGCAGTGCGAGTTTCTTCATCTGGAACTCCATCGGTAAAGGGCAATACGAGGCAGGGTTGAGAACTGCCCGATATGCGAATGGGTACAACGCGAGCTGCGCAGGGTCGGCATTGAAGCAGACGCGACGAGCGAGTGATCGGCATTTTAACGACAGCTCCGAAGCCGATATTTCTTCAATGCGACAACTAGTTACAGAAGCGCAGGAACGCGGGGGCGCAGATATTGACAGCTTTCACGGAATATGCAAAAGCAAAAGACAAATAACCAATCAATGAAGCAATAAGCGGGCCTATTATTGGCAAAGCCTTCTAATCCGGCAAGCGCAGCGTTTCAGCAGGCGAAAACGGGTGGCTGAAATGCCCTGAAAACGTACGGTGGCGTTTCGCAATGCCCCGCTTTTGTGCGAAAGCGGTGACAGAAGGGTTACCGATGATTGTCGAAGTAACAGAAAGCGCAAAGCCCCGCCGGAGTAACCCGGCAGGGCTTTGCGTGGACCCGATCGCTGTGTAGGAGCGGGCTTGCCCCGCGATACCTTTAGGCCGAAGCCTTGCTCATGTCCTTGTGGGTATCGATCAGGTGCTGCACCACACCCGGATCGGCCAGGGTCGAGATATCACCCAGGCCGTCGTACTCGGCCGTGGCGATCTTGCGCAGGATGCGGCGCATGATCTTGCCCGAGCGGGTTTTCGGCAGGCCGGGCGCCCACTGGATGACATCCGGCGAGGCAATCGGGCCGATTTCCTTGCGCACCCAGTTCTTCAGCTCCAGGCGCAGTTGCTCGGTTGGCTCGACGCCGCCATTGAGGGTGACGTAGACATAGATGCCCTGCCCCTTGATGTCGTGCGGTACGCCAACCACTGCGGCCTCGGCGACTTTCGGGTGGGCGACCATGGCACTTTCGATCTCGGCGGTGCCCATGCGGTGGCCGGAGACGTTGAGCACGTCATCGACGCGACCAGTGATCCAGTAGTAGCCGTCTTCGTCGCGACGGGCACCGTCACCCGTGAAGTACATGCCGCGGAAAGTCTTGAAGTAGGTGTCGACGAAGCGGTCGTGGTCACCGTACAGCGAGCGCGACTGGCCCGGCCAGGAATCGAGGATCACCAGGTTGCCTTCGGCGGCGCCTTCGATCAGGTTGCCAAGGTTATCCACAAGGGCCGGCACCACACCAAAGAACGGACGGGTCGCCGAACCCGGCTTGAGCGCGGTAGCGCCTGGCAGCGGGCTGATCAGCACGCCCCCGGTTTCGGTCTGCCACCAGGTGTCGACGATCGGGCAACGCTCCTTGCCGACAGTGTGGTAGTACCAGTTCCAGGCTTCCGGGTTGATCGGCTCGCCCACCGAGCCCAGCAGGCGCAGGCTGGAACCATCGGCACCGGCGACGGCAGCCTGACCTTCAGCCATCATCGCGCGGATGGCGGTCGGCGCGGTGTAGAGGATGTTGACCTTGTGCTTGTCGATGATCTTCGACACGCGGGTGATGTCCGGATAGTTCGGCACGCCTTCGAACAGCACGGTGGTCGCGCCGTTGGCCAGCGGGCCGTAGACGATGTAGCTGTGGCCGGTGACCCAGCCGACGTCGGCGGTGCACCAGTAGACTTCGCCCGGACGGTAGTCGAACACCCGTTCATGGGTCAGCGCGGCGTAGACCATGTAGCCGCCGGTGGTGTGCAGCACGCCCTTGGGCTTGCCGGTGGAGCCGGAGGTGTAGAGGATAAACAGCGCTTCTTCGGCGCCCATTTCCTTCGGCGCGCAGTGGCTGGAGGCAACCTTCATCAGGTCTTCGTACCAGATGTCGCGGTGCTGGTGCCAGGCGATGTCGCCACCGGTGCGCTTGCAGACGATGATCTTCTGCACGCTGCTGGTTTCGGGGTTGGTCAGGGCCAGGTCGACGTTGGCTTTGAGTGCGGTGCGACGACCGCCACGCAGACCTTCGTCAGCGGTGATGACGATCTTTGACTTGCAGTCGATGATGCGCCCGGCCAGTGCCTCGGGCGAGAAGCCGCCGAACACCACCGAGTGGATCGCACCGATGCGGGCGCACGCCAGCATGGCGACCACGGCCTCGGGGATCATCGGCATATAGATGGTGACCACGTCACCGCGGTGCACATCCTGGCCACGCAGGGCGTTGGCGAACTTGCACACTTGCTCGTGCAGTTCACGGTAGGTGATGTTGCGGTGTTCGGAGGGGTCGTCGCCTTCCCAGATGATCGCGACTTGATCGCCGCGCTCGGCCAGATGGCGGTCCAGGCAGTTGTAGGAAACGTTCAGAGTGCCGTCAGCAAACCATTTGATATCGACATGGTGGTCGTCGAAGGAGGTCTGCTTGACCTTGGTGAAAGGCTTGATCCAGTCGAGGCGCTGAGCCTGCTCGCGCCAGAAGCCGTCCGGGTTGATCACCGACTGCTGGTACATGGCCTTGTAGGTCGCCTCGTCGGTCAACGTCTTGGCCGCAACCTCGGGACGAACGGGATACAGGGGAGCCGCACTCATCTTTGTTACCTCGGTGTAATAGTTGTTTTTGTATGACCTCGTTGTAACTGTACCAGACTGCGCCGGCCATTCGACGTTGGTAGTAACGCCCTGGTCTTTTCTCCCTGCGACAAACCGCGAAGGCTCAAGGTCGGGCCTGCACGGCGAAAAAATAAAATTACCCGGCAGTCTGCCAGGCGATTGTTACAGTTTCTGCCAACAGTGTTTATCAAAACCGTGGCTGTTTAAGCGCAGGCCGCACTCCTAGAATTCACCTCGCCAGCAACGGCACCACGATTAACTTTCTTGTAGCCCCCCACGAAGGGAAGTTAATCGGCAAATAATCGTGATAGTTGATCCTGCTGTACACGCGGCGCCACAAGCGCTGCGTGCCCCCTTACGACCTTAGACAGGTAAAAATGAAGATGAAAGCTTTACTGGTATTGGCACTGGGTAGTCTTTGCAGCGTGGCGATGGCCGACGAAGTTGCAAATGGCGGCGCCGAGCAGATTCCGGTTGAACAGTACAGTTACTCGCAACATCTGGACATCGCCAAGGTCATTTCCATGAGCGAAGTGCCGAATGTCTGCGAAGTGGTCCCAGCGCGCATGACCTACGAAGACTCCCAGGGCAAGCGCCACATTCTCGAGTACCGGGTGATGGGTAACGGGTGCTCGAACGGTTGATCCAACGGGTTGACCGCCTGCAGCGCCTCGGTTGGCATTCAACGAGGCGCGCTGCACTATTTGGACAGTACACCTGCAACTAATAACCTGCCTGTATTACCCATACTTTATTAACGCCAGATTAATTAATCCGATTTGCCGACTGCATGTTCACGCAACTTGTTGGCAATCGTGGTGTGGGAAACTCCCAAGCGTTTACCCAGCGCCCGACTGCTGGGAAATTCGCTCATCAAGCGCTCCAGTACTGCCTTCTCGAAACGCCCGACTATTTGCCCCAGGTCGCCCTCAAGGGAAAACTCGCCCAAGGGTTGCCGGCCGCCGTAGTCCGGCAGGCGAATATGTTCAGTCTTGACCACCCCGCCGTCACATAGCGACACGGCCTGAAACAGCACGTTCTCCAGTTGCCGCACGTTGCCCGGCCAGTGGTACTGGCTCAAACGCTCCATGGCCGCTGGCGCAAGCTTGGGCAGCGGGCAACCGATCTGCCGGCTGGCCTGGTCAAGAAAGTGCTCGACCAGCGGCGGCAAGCCGTCCAGGCATTCGCGCAGCGGCGGAATATGCAGCGACAGCACGTTGAGGCGGTGGTAAAGGTCCTGGCGGAATTCGCCACGGGCGCACAACTCGGACAGATCGACCTGGGTGGCACAGATGACCCGCACATCCAGGTACACCTCTTCATCACTGCCTACCCGACGAAAGCAGCCGTCCTGCAGAAAACGCAGCAGTTTTACCTGCAGGCGAGGACTCATCTCACCGACGCCATCGAGGAACAGCGTGCCGCCTGCCGTCAGTTCCAGCAGCCCCAGCTTGCCCTCGGCCCGCGCGCCTTCAAACGCCCCCGGGCCGTAACCGAACAGTTCGGTCTCGGCCATGGACTCGGGCAAGCCGGCGCAGTTGAGCGCCATCAACGGCGCCTGGCCACGGGGGCTGGCCAGGTGACAGGCACGGGCCAGCAACTCCTTGCCGGTGCCGGTCTCGCCTTCGATCAGCAATGGTGCATCCAGCGGCGCCATGCGCCGCGCTTCGCGCACCACCGCAGCCATCACCCGCGAACTCTGGAAGATGCTGTCGAAGCCACGCAACTCCTGCTTGCGCACGTTATAGATGCGCTCGCCTATGCGGTCGGCGCGGTGCAGAGTCAACACCGCACCGGCCAGGGCTTCGCTGTCGTCGTGCTCGGACTGCAGCGGCGCAATATCAGCGAGGAACACATCGCCCTTGACCTTGACCCGCAGGCCGTTGATACGCGACTTGTTCGCCCGCACCAGCTCCGGCAGGTCGAAATCCTCGGCATAACGCGACAGCGGAATGCCCGGCACCTCGTCGACACGCACCCCGAGCAGCTGCGCCGCAGCGCGGTTGGCAGCCACAATGGAGCCGCCCATGTCGATCGACAGCACCGGGAAATCCAGCGCGCCAAGCAAGGCATTGAGCTCCATGTGCCGACGCTCGCTGGGCATCAGGCCGACGCGCTTGACCCCGAACACCCCGGCGATCGATTCGAATTTCGGCCGCAGGGCCTGGAACTGCAGGTTGATCAGGTTCGGGCAGTGCAGATAGATGGCATTGCCATGCTCGCCACCGACCTCACCGCGGGCGACGTTGATGCCGTACTCCACCAGCAGGTTGAGAATGTCGCGCAGGATGCCGATGCGGTTCTGGCAATGCACTTTAATACGCATGAAATGTCCTACAAGAAGGTCTGGTAAGCGCCACGGCAAGCAAGTTTTTGCAGCGACCGAAGAATAGTCGTAAAGATTATGTGACAGATAACCGCAGTTTCAAGGATTAAAGCACCCGTTTTTTCGGGATTCCGGCTATTTCGTAAAGTTATCGTTACAAAATCCGAGGCAGTTCAAGCGCGAAGCTGCCGTCAGGACGCTGCAAACCGGACCAATGCGGGTTATCACTAGGGCAATGGCTTGAACACATAACAAGAATGGCCCTCAGCAGGAGAGCAGCATGAAACAGACGCAATACGTGGCTCGCGAGCCCGATGCGCAGGGTTTTATCGACTACCCGCAGCAGGAACACGCGGTGTGGAACACCCTGATTACCCGTCAATTGAAGGTGATCGAAGGCCGCGCGTGCCAGGAATACCTGGACGGCATCGAACAGCTGGGCCTGCCTCACGACCGTATCCCGCAGCTGGGTGAGATCAACAAGGTGCTGGGCGCCACCACCGGCTGGCAAGTTGCCCGGGTACCTGCCCTGATCCCCTTCCAGACCTTTTTCGAACTGCTGGCCAGCAAGCGCTTTCCGGTAGCCACCTTCATTCGTACCGAAGAAGAACTCGACTACCTGCAAGAGCCGGACATTTTCCACGAGATCTTCGGCCATTGCCCGCTGCTGACCAACCCCTGGTTCGCCGAATTCACCCACACCTATGGCAAGCTCGGCCTGCAGGCCACCAAGGAAGAGCGCGTGTACCTCGCCCGCCTCTACTGGATGACCATCGAGTTTGGCCTGGTCGACACCCCGCAAGGCCGCAAGATCTACGGCGGCGGCATTCTTTCTTCACCGAAAGAGACCGTCTACAGCCTGTCCGGCGAGCCCGAGCACCAGGCGTTCGATCCGCTGGAAGCCATGCGCACGCCGTACCGCATTGATATCCTGCAGCCGCTGTACTTCGCCCTGCCCAACCTCAAGCGCCTGTTCGACCTGGCCCACGAAGACATCATGGGCATGGTCCACACGGCAATGAAGATGGGCCTGCACGCACCGAAATTTCCACCCAAGGTCGCCGCCTGAGCGACCTTGCAAACCAATAACAAACCACTTGCGGAAAACCTTATGAACGCCTTGAACCAAGCCCACTGCGAAGCCTGCCGTGCCGATGCTCCACAGGTCAGCGACGAAGAACTGCCGGTACTGATCAAGCAGATCCCGGATTGGAACATCGAAGTCCGTGACGGCATCATGCAGCTGGAAAAAGTTTTCCTGTTCAAGAATTTCAAGCACGCCCTGGCCTTCACCAACGCCGTTGGCGAAATCTCCGAAGCCGAAGGCCATCACCCAGGCCTGCTGACCGAATGGGGCAAAGTCACCGTGACCTGGTGGAGCCACTCGATCAAGGGCCTGCACCGTAACGACTTCATCATGGCCGCGCGCACCGACGAGGTCGCCAGCACCGCAGAAGGCCGCAAGTAATGCACTTCGGCGCCATCGGGCGCGTACCCGGCGATCCGATCCTCGGGCTGATGGAGGCGTATGCCAAGGACAGCAACCCGAACAAGTTCGACCTCGGTGTCGGCGTGTTCAAGGATGCCCAGGGCCTGACGCCGATTCCGGCCGCGGTCAAACAGGCTGAACAGCGCCTGCTTGAGCAACAGGCAAGCAAGAGCTACGTCGGCGGTCATGGCGATGCGGCATTTGGCCGACTGATCAGCGAACTGGTACTGGGCAGTGATTCGTCGCTGCTCAGCCAGCAGCGCGCCGGCGCCACCCAGACCCCGGGCGGCACCGGTGCCCTGCGCCTGGCGGCGGAGTTCATCGAACACTGCCTGCCGGGCCGCGGTATCTGGCTGAGTGATCCGACCTGGCCAATCCACGAAACCATCTTCGCCGGCGCCGGCCTCAAGGTCAGCCACTATCCCTATGTCGGCACCGACAACCGTCTGAACGTCGCCGGGATGCTGGCCGCCCTGGAAGTTGCGCCCAAGGGCGACGTAGTGTTGCTGCACGCCTGCTGCCACAACCCGACCGGATTCGACCTGAGCCAGGACGACTGGCGCGCCGTGCTCGAGGTGGTGCGCCGCCGTGAGTTGCTGCCGTTGATCGACTTCGCCTACCAGGGCTTTGGCGATGGTCTGGAAGAAGACGCCTGGGCGGTACGGCTGTTCGCCGCCGAACTGCCTGAGCTGCTGATTACCAGTTCCTGCTCGAAGAACTTCGGCCTCTATCGCGACCGCACCGGCGCTCTGCTGGTGTGCAGCCACGATGCCGACAAGCTGCTGGATGTGCGTAGTCAACTGGCATTACTGGCGCGCAACCTGTGGTCGACACCACCGGATCATGGCGCGGCGGTAGTGGCGCAGATTCTTGGCGACGCCGACCTCAAGCGCCTGTGGGTCGAAGAAGTCGAGGCCATGCGCCAGCGCATTGCCGAGCTGCGGGTCGGTCTGGTCGAGGCCCTGGCGCCCCACGGCCTGAGCGAACGTTTCGCGCACATCGCCGAGCAACGCGGGATGTTCTCCTACACCGGCTTGTCACCGGAGCAGGTCAAGCAACTGCGTGAGCGCCACAGCGTGTACATGGTTGGTACTGGCCGGGCGAACATCGCCGGCGCCGATGCGGCACGCCTTGAGGCACTGGCTGCGGCCATCGCCGACGTCTGTCGCTAAAAGCATCGCTGGCAAGCCAGCTCCCACAGGTCATGCATACACCGGACCTTGTGGGAGCTGGCTTGCCAGCGATCGGCTGCGCAACAGCCCCGGAAGATCCGCCGACCTTCAACACCAATCGGCAGGAAAATTCATACTGTCATTCAGACTCCTGTATCCTGCACAGGCTTTCACAAGCCCATGCGCGCCTTGCGCAGCCTTTCCACACACTTGCGAGGAACGACGAGATGCATGAAATCCCGAATCTTCCCTTCCCAAGCCTGAACCCAGAAGAGCAGACTCCTGCCACTCACAGCGCCGAACCAGCCCAGGCTGAATACGACGGCGACGAAACTTCCAGCGCCGACCAGGAATAACTCGCGCAACGATCAGACTGTGTGAAAACGGCTGATGCAGGGACCACCCCGTCAACACGTTTTCACACCGTCAAGAATTCCCCTTTACGAAAGCCCGCACATGCCCGACTCACCGCGCCCCCTTGCGGTCACCCTGCAAGTCGTCTCCATCGTCCTGTTTACCTTCATCGGCTACCTGAACATCGGCATTCCTCTGGCCGTTTTGCCTGGCTATGTGCACAACGACCTGGGCTTCGGCGCCGTAGTCGCGGGCCTGGTGATCAGCGTGCAGTACCTGGCCACTCTGCTCAGCCGCCCCTACGCCAGCCGCCTCATCGATAACCTGGGCAGCAAGCGCGCGGTGCTCTATGGCCTGGCCGGTTGCGGCTTGAGCGGCGTGTTCATGCTGCTTTCGGCGTGGCTGCAACATGCGCCCTGGCTAAGCCTGGCCAGCTTGCTGGTCGGGCGCCTGGTGCTGGGCAGTGCCGAAAGCCTGGTGGGTTCGGGCTCCATTGGCTGGGGCATTGGCCGGGTCGGCGCGCAACACACCGCCAAGGTAATCTCCTGGAACGGCATCGCCAGTTACGGCGCGCTGGCCATCGGCGCGCCGCTGGGCGTGGAACTGGTGCAACGCTTCGGCCTGTGGAGCATGGGCGCCAGCATTTTACTGCTGTGCGTACTGGGTCTGGCGCTGGCCTGGCCGAAAACCGCCGCCCCGGTAGTGGCGGGTGAACGCCTGCCGTTCCTGCACGTGCTCGGGCGGATATTCGGCCATGGCTCAGGGCTGGCCCTGGGCTCGATCGGCTTTGGCACCATCGCCACCTTCGTCACCCTGTACTATGCCAGCCACAACTGGAACAACGCGGCCCTGTGCCTGAGCCTGTTCGGCGCCTGCTTCATTGGCGCGCGACTGCTGTTTGGCAATCTGATCAATCGCATAGGCGGGTACCGGGTGGCGATCGCCTGCCTGTCGGTAGAAACCCTCGGCCTGCTGTTGCTCTGGCAGGCACCGAGCGCCGAGCTGGCCCTGGCCGGTGCGGCGTTGAGCGGCTTTGGTTTCTCGCTGGTGTTTCCGGCCCTGGGGGTCGAAGCGGTGAACCTGGTATCCGCCTCCAACCGCGGGGCGGCCGTGGGCGCCTATTCGCTGTTCATTGACCTGTCGCTGGGCATCACCGGCCCGTTGGCCGGGGCAATTGCCGCCGGCTTCGGCTTTGCCTCGATCTTTGTCTTTGCCGCCGGCGCCTCGTTCTGCGGCCTGCTATTGAGCCTGTATCTGTACCGCCAGGCCCGCCTGCAACCGCCGCGGCATTTGTCTCAGTAATCGATCTTGCCGCGCCCGGCCTTGATGACGCCGCGCTTGCTCTTGGTGTCCAGGCGCCGGGTTTTCGAGCCCAGGGTCGGCCGGGTCGGGCGCCGCGCCTTTTCCACTTTGGTCGCCGAGAGAATCAGTTCGCGCAGGCGCTCCAGGGCATCGGCGCGGTTCTGCTCCTGGGTTCGATACTGCTGGGCCTTGATGATGATCACCCCGTCCCGGGTAATGCGGCTGTCGCTCAGCGCCAGCAGACGCTCCTTGTAGAACGGCGGCAATGACGAAGCCTGGGTGTCGAAACGCAGGTGCACGGCGCTGGAGACCTTGTTGACGTTCTGCCCGCCGGCGCCCTGGGCGCGGATGGCAGTCAACTCGATCTCGTCGTCCGGGATCTGCACCGCGTTGGATAACTGCAACATCACACATCCTTTGATCAAACATTCAGGCCGACTCAGGTATTCGGCAGCGTCCCCGCTCAGCTTCTTGCGCTCCCAGGCACAGCACCTGGGCTACACGCTGTACGCAGCCCTGGTCCACCGGGGACAACTGGCGAAACAAAATCAGCAGCTCGTTTTCGACTTCACTCAAGCGTTGCACAGGCGAAGCCTTACTTTCCGTGTTGAATGCGCAGGTTTTATGCTCCGACATGATCACCCTTCCCTAGCGAGACTGAATGCATCGACGTTACGAGCAATTCCCTGCGGACCCACCAGGACCGTTCCGAGCGTTTCGTAGGAAAATTGAGATAATAGCTATACGCCACTACCCTTCGCGTCGTGCATGGCCCCGACAATTCTATGCACAACTTCTTGGTCAGCGATAGCCAGTGATCGGTACTGAGCCAGCAATCGCTGCTCCGGTTCATTCAACGAAGCGCCATCATCGATCGTGCGCACACCGGTGATCACGTAGCGCACATCGACACCAACCCCGGCGACCGCCGCCAGATACGCCGCATCCGGGTTGCGCTCGCCTTTTTCATAGCTGCCCTGGGTATTGCGGTTGACCCCGCCAAGCTGGGCGAAATCATCCTGGCGAAGGCCCAGGCGGGTACGCTCCTGACGCAATCGTTCACCGCTTTGTGCCGATTTCGGTGCAGTTGTTGCACAATTTTTCAATCAAAACCCCTTTACACGAACATTTTTTTGGGCATAATCGGCATCCGAACAACACAGACAGCCTTGCCGAGCACTATGCCCCCGCTGTTTACTCCTGGGCAAGGCCAAGCAAAGCACATAAAACCAAACATTCGCACGTTCTATCGTCTAGCCAAAACGTGTGAAAAATCGTCACGGATGACACAGGATCAGGGCTCGCCCTGGTAACTGGTACAGCAGGCATGCCCAGCGCGCCTGACGAGCCATCCGCTGCCGGCCCCACCCTAAGACCAACCACGGCACGGAGGTTCATTCATTTTCAAAGGACCGAATAATGAACACCAAGCCTTTGTGCACCCTGACCGCACTGCTGACCTTTGTCAGTGCTGGCGCCCATGCCAGCAGTACCGACGTCAATATCAGCGGCACCATCACTCCTGCAGCTTGTACGCCGTCGCTCTCCAGCAATGGCCAAGTCGATTTCGGCAACATCAGCATGCCCGATCTCACTCCGCAGCCCGGCATCCCCGACCACTCGGTCCTGGCGCCGCGCAGCCTGACCTTCAGCGTCATCTGTGACCGTGCCACCCGCTTTGCCCTGGTAGCCACCGGCAACCGTCGCGACAGCAGCTCGATCCCCCTGCCCAAGGCGTTTGGCCTGGGCACTACCAGCGGCGGAGAGGCCATCGGCTTCTACAGCGCGACCTGGCCCGACAACGGCGCCACCCTCGACAACCTGCCGGCCGACACCCTGTATTCCGAAGACAGCGGCAGCACCTGGGTGAAAGTCCCAGGCAGCGGCTTCGAGCACCTGGGTGACAAGCCCGAGTCACGCCTGGGCTTTGCTCTGCGGGGGCAGACCAGCCCCAGCGCAGCCGAAGTCCTCAACCTGCGACTGGACGTGGCCGGCTGGCTGCGCAACGACATGACCCATGTCGATGAGGCGCTGCTCGATGGGCACATGACCATCGAGTTGCAGTACCTCTAGCGGGTAACAGAACGCCCACGCGTTACAAGTAATTACTAGAACCCGCCGAACGCCCGACGTTTTTCCCTGGCAAGTCCGACAGGGAACAGACAACTGCGCTCGCGAAACGGGTCACATCGCAATACCCAACACCAACACTTAAAAGGAAAACCGTTGTGAAAAAGTCCGTATTGTCCCTTGCCGTGCTGATAAGCCTGACCACTGCCAACGCCATGGCAGCCACCACCGACCTGACCGTGTCCGGAACCATTACGCCGGCCGCTTGCACCCCCACCCTGAGCAATGGTGGGCAGGTGGAGTACGGCTCGCTGGCATTGACCGAGCTTGAAGAAACTTCTGCTGGCTACCAGCTGCCCAATAAAACCTTGAGTTTCTCCATCGAATGCAGCGCACCGGCCGCCTTTGCCCTGATCGCCAACGACAACCGCCGCGACAGCAGCCCGGCCAACCCCTGGCTGTTCGGGCTGGGAACCCATCAAGACCAGGCCATTGGTCACTTCGCGATGAAGTGGAACTATGAAACCCTCGTGATTGATGGCACCCAGGGCTATACCATTGAATCTCACGACAACGGCAACACCTGGAGCAATATCCTCGACGGCGTTCTGTATGACGCCGGACGTGCGCCGTCCCACCTGGTGGGCTTCTCCACCACCGGCAGCGAACTGGGGCCGGCTCCAGCGACCAGCGTCAACCTGACCATGATTGTCGGTGGTTTCATCAACAAAGACCTGACCCTGAACGGGGCCATGGAGCTCGACGGCAGCGCCACCCTCGAAGTCAAGTACCTGTAAGGCAACGGCCGCTATCCAACTGATACAAAAGGCCCCTGATCGCCGAATGGCGTTCCCCTGCCTGCTGGACAGCAGGACGGGGGAACCGCGCTCGCGAGACAGGACACTTGCACCCTACAGAACTTGAAGGACCGTACTGTGAAAAAGTCCGTACTGAGCCTTGCCGCACTTATGAGCCTGGCCACTGCCAACGCCATGGCCTCCACTGCCGAACTCACTGTGACCGGCACCATTACCCCGACAGCCTGCACCCCTACCCTGGGCAATGGTGGCGTGGTCGATTACGGAAACATTGCCTTGTCCAATCTGGAAGAAGGGCCAACCGAGTACAAGCTTCCGGCTAAAACCCTGAGCCTCTCGATCGATTGCGACGGCCCTACCACCTTTGCCCTGGCTGCCAATGATAATCGACGAGATGCCACTGATCCGCGAAACTATCGCTTTGGCCTGGGCATGCACGAGGGCGAAAGCTTCGGCTCTTACATGATGTCGTGGGAATTCGAAAATACCCTGATCGATGGTGAGCAGGGGTACAACTTCTACTCAGACGATGGCGGTCATTCCTGGAGCGGACTAGGTGACGACCGAGGCAGTCTGGCCGATACCGGCAAAACACCGGGCTTTCGCGCAGGGATCGCCAAATCGATACAACTACGCCCCGACCCCGCCAGAAATGTGAGCCTGCTGATGGACCTTCGGGGCTACATCAAGAAAAGCCTGACCGTCACCGGCACGATCCCTATCGATGGCAGTTCTACCATTGAAGTGTTCTACCTCTGACCGCAGATCCCAAGGGGCGCGAACAGGGAACCCTCGCACCCCGGCCATGACCCACGGCCAGTGCACTCCCCCGCCATGAGCTTGCCGGATGCAACTCAAGGGGAGCTGCGCCCGACGCCGCACAAGAACATTACAACCATGACTATTGCGTGCAAATCCTTTGCCGGCGGCCTGCTGCCTGCGATTTTTATCTGCACCCTACCCCTGATGCAGGCACACGCCGACGGTATGGTGCCCAGAACCTCGGTGGTGATCGTTGAAGAAGCCCGCGCCAACGGCAGCGACTTCGTGGTCACCAACACCGATCCGCATGCCGCCCTGCTGGCGGTATTTATCGAAAACCCGAGCGAAGACACCGACAACCTGCTGGTGGTGCAGCCCACGGTGGCGCGGGTCGAAGCCGGCAAAGAACAACAGGTGATCTTCCACTACGTCGGCAAGGAACAGTTGCAGACCCAACGCTTGCGCCGGGTGATCTTCGAAGGTATCCGCGAAACCGCAGCGGGCGATCCCGGGGCCATGCGGGTCAACTTCGGCGTGCGCCAGAACCTGCCGGTGATCCTCCATCCCAAGGGCCTGGCGCGCAACAGCGAACCGTGGAAAGGCCTGACCTGGCGCATCGACGGCAAGCAACTGCGGGTGGAGAACAACACCCCCTACGTGGTGCGCCTGGCCCAGGAGCTGAAACTGTTGCCCGGCCAGCACGCCCTGGACCTTGGCCGCACCTACCTGCTGGCCAATCAAACCATCACCCTCGACTTGCCTGATGCCGCCGCTGCGGCCAACACCGTGCGCTTTCAGCCGGCCACGGTCTATGGCTTTGCGGTCGATCCATACGAGGCACGCATCCTGTGAAGGTCATCGACAATGCCATTGGCAAACCGCGACCACGCGAGCAACTGATACTGGGCCTGTGCCTGACCCTGCTGGGGCTTGAGACCTTCAAACCGGCGCGAGCCGCCAATGAAGCCGCAGCGCCCGGGCACAGCGTGTTCGACCAGGAGGTCCTGCGCCAGCGCGGTATCGACCCCAAGCTGGCCGCCCTGTTTGGCCGGCAAACCCGCTTCCCGCCAGGGCGTCAGCAGATCAGTTTGAGCGTCAACGGCCGCGACAAGGGCACCACCCAGGCGCGTTTCGGCGAGGATGGCAGCCTGTGCGTCGATAATCCCTTGCTGGCCTTCGCCGGGCTGCGCCAACCCGCCGAGTGGTCCACCACCCTGGATGCCCAGGAGCAGCCTGCCGATCCGGACTGCCTGGCCTTGGCCACAGCGTTCCCCCAAGCCCAGGTCGAACTGCAACCCGGTCAGCACCAGGTGCGACTGTTCGTACCGGACCAGGCGCTGCTGGACGAGCGGCAATTGTCCGACGACTACAGCCAGGGCGGCATTGCCGGGTTGTTGAACTACGACATTTTCAGCTCGTTCAACCGCTACGATGGCCAGTCCAGCCGTTATGCCGCGGCCAATACCGAACTGGGCCTGAACCTGGACAACTGGATCCTGCGCAGCCGCCAGGTGCACAGCCGCTTCGATGGCAAGATGCGCAGCGAAATGCTCGACACCTATGTGCAACGCAGCTTCGCCCAGCACCGCAGCCTGTTCCAGGCCGGCGAGATCAGCCTGGTCAACCCGGTGCTCAACGGCGCGCAGATCATTGGCGCGCAGCTCACGCCGGAGTATGGCCTGCTCTCGCAGCTCGACAACGCCAGCGTGCAGGGTATCGCCAACAGCCAGGCGCGGGTCGAGGTGCACCAGAACGGCGCCTTGCTGTACAGCACCGTGGTACAGCCCGGGCCCTTCACCCTCACCAACATCCCGCGCATCACCTCGCGTTCGGACCTGGAAGTGACGGTGATCGAAACCAATGGCGAGCAACGGCGCTTTCGCGTACCGGCCAGCCTCGCCGCCAGCGCCCGCCCGCAAAGCGGCTACAGCGTCGGCGCCGGCGTGGTGCGCAGCCATGGCCATGGCAGCGACGACCCGGCGGTGGTGAGCCTGGGTCAGTCTGGCGCCCTGGGCAATACCTCGGTCATCAGCAGCGGCCTGATCCTCGCCCAGGGCTATCGCAGCCTTGGCGCCAGCCTCGGCACCGCGCTCACGCCGCAGCTCAGCACCGAGGTGTTTGCCATCGGCGCGCAAGCCAGCAGCCTCGATCAACAGGGCGCGCAACTGGGCGGCCAGCTCAACTGGCAAATGCACGAGCAATGGAGCAGCCTGGTGGCCGCCAACCACCGCAGCCGCGGCTACCGCGAACTGCTCGACAGCACCTACCGCGACAATGATCAGTTCGCCTCCAGCTACCGCGACCAGTTCAGCACCAGCCTGCGTTGGGCCAGCCGCGCCCTGGGCAGCCTCAACCTGGGATACACGCAAAGCACCTACTACGAGCACGACAGCACGCAACGGCTGTTTTTGTCCTGGGGCAACAGCTACGGCGGTGTCACACTCTCGGCGACGGTGGAAAAAGCCCTGAGCAGCAGCGACGGCTACAACGATGACGCCGTGTATTTCAGTGCCAGCATCCCCCTGGATGGTCGCCGGCGCCTGCGCAGCAGCGTGCGCCATAACGACAGCAGTACCACCAGCACGGTGGCTTACAACGAGCAGGTCAGTGACAGCCTTGGCTATCGTCTGGGCGCCGAACATCGTTCCGGCGATTCCAGCACCCTGGCCAGCGCCGGTCTTTCGGCATTACCGCGCTACACCCAGCTGGACCTGAACTACAGCGGCGACGGCGACAACAGCAACTACAACCTCGGCCTGCGCGGCGGCATCGCCGTGCATGGGGCCGGGATCACCCCCTCGCCCTACCCGATCCGCGATACCTTCGCGATCCTCTCGGTCACCGACACCCCCGGCGTCAAGGCCAGCACCCCGAGCGGCCCGGTGTGGACCGATCATGCCGGCAACGCGGTGGTGGCCTCGCTCACCGCCTATGGCAAAAGCCCGGTCGAGGTCGACACCCAGAGCCTGCCGACCCACATCAACGTCGACCAGGGCGCCGGCGTACTGCGCGCCACTCGCGGCGCGGTGCCGCGCCTGAGCTTGCGCGCCTGGAGTGTCCGCCGGGTACTGCTGACTTTGCTCGACAGCAGCGGCCAGCCATTGCCCAGCGGCGCGTCGGTGTTCGACGATCGCGGCCGCTTCATCAACCTGGTGCAACCGGGCGGGCTGGTGTTCATCGACAACAGCGCCGACATCGGCCACCTGATCATCAGCGACCACCAGGCCCGCGAATGCCGCGTCACCCTCGACCCGGATACCGGCGCCAGCAGCGACAGCTACTACACCCAGGCCCAACGCACCTGCAGTTGACCCCCCTTCGCGACGACATGACGCCAGACGGCAGCTACACCTTGTGTCGTCCTTCCATACACCGCTTTGGTGAGGATGCGTCAAATCATGAACACCCGGTACAAACCCCAGCTTGCAATGCTCCTTCTCTGCGGCCTGCCGCTGACAGCCTTCGCCAATGAATGCCGATTACAGATCACGCCGACGCCGCTGGACTATGGCACCCTCGACCGCAGCCGCCTGCAGCCCGGCAGCCCAGGCCTGGCACTGCCGGAGAAATCCGCGCAGTTGACCCTGAGCTGCAGCGAAAGCACCGACCTGAGTGTGTTCTATACAGCCAATGCCCTGGACGGCGAGCGCTTCGAACTCGCCGCTGGCGGGCACTACCGAATACGTGCCGCCGATGCCGTGGTCGACGGCGAACGCGTTGACCTGGCCCGGATCGAACAAACCGGCGCCGTGCCGGGCCCGGCCAGCGCCTCGCTGGGCTGGCAGCCGCGTAGCGGCATGGTCCCGGTCCGGGCCGGCAAAGCCGTGCAAGGCCGCAGCCTGAATCTGACCCTGGTGTTCGAAGCCGAGCTGTCTGCCAAGGCTTTCGAAGTGCGCGAGTCGACCTCATTGCGCAGCAGCGGGCAGTTCGCTGCCCCGGCCTCCGGCAGCACTGCCGAACTGGCCTTGCAATGGCAGATCCAGCCAGCGGCCTGCACGCCATTGCTGTCCCAGGGCGGGGTGGTGGACTACGGCAAGATCAGCCTGCAGAGCCTTAACAGCGACAAGCGCACGCGCCTGCCCACGCGCCAGCTGAACCTGTCGATCCAGTGCGACAGCCCGGCGCGCTATGCCCTGCTGATGCAGGACAACCGCGACGGCACGGCGGTGGTCGATTCGCTGAATTTCTACGGTTTGGGCCGCGATGCCAGCGAGAACAAAATCGGCCTGTACGAGGTGCAGATCGACCCGTTGCACATCAGCGCCGACCAGTTGCCGGCGGTGTACCTCACCCAGTCGACCCGCGGCACCGGCTGGAGCACCGCAGGCAGCACCAGCAAAGCGCTGACCACCACTACCCTGCTCGGCTTCAATGATGTCGAGAACAACAGCAACGGCCCGATCGCCATCCGCCACCTGAGCACGCCAATCAACATCATGCCGGTGATCGCCGCCACCAGCGAACTGGACAACCGCCAGGACATCCACCTCGACGGCTCGGCGACGATCGAGATCATTTACCTGTAAACGAAAACGCCCCGGATAACCGGGGCGTTTTTTCAACCGTGTGAATCAGCGCTTGAGCGAGGCCGGGGTAGCCGCTGCCGCCGCTTTGCTGCGGTTGGTTTTCAGGCTGTAGCAGACCACCATCACCAGCAGCCAGACCGGAATCGCGTAGACGGAGATCTGGATGCCCGGGATCTGCAGCATGATGCCCAGGATCAGCACCACGAAGGCCAGGCAGATGTAGTTGCCATAGGGGTACCACAGCGCCTTGAACAGCGGGGTCTGGCCGGTCTTGTTCAGGTGCTGGCGGAACTTCAGGTGCGAGTAGCTGATCATCGCCCAGTTGATCACCAGGGCGGCCACTACCAGCGACATCAGCAGCTCCAGCGCGTGCTGCGGGATGAAGTAGTTGAGCAGCACCGCGACCAGGGTCACCGCTGCCGAAGCCAGGATCGAACGCACCGGCACACCGCGCTTGTCGATCTTCGCCAGGCCCGCCGGGGCATCGCCCTGTTCGGCCATGCCGTAGAGCATACGGGCGTTGCAGTAGGTACCGCTGTTGTACACCGACAGCGCCGCGGTCAGCACCACGAAGTTGAGGATGTGCGCAGCAACATCACTGCCCAGCAGCGAGAACACTTGCACGAACGGGCTGGCGCCGTAGGTTCCACCGGCGGCATCGAGGCTGGTGACCAGGCTGTCCCATGGGGTCAGCGACAGCAGCACGACCAGGGCACCGATGTAGAAAATCAGGATGCGGTAGATCACCTGGTTGATCGCTTTGGGGATCACAGTCTTCGGCTTGTCGGCTTCAGCAGCGGTGAAACCGAGCATTTCCAGGCCGCCGAAGGAGAACATGATGATCGCCAGGGCCATGACCAGGCCGCTGACGCCATTGGGGAAGAAGCCGCCGTGTTCCCACAGGTTGCTCACCGAAGCTTGCGGGCCGCCGCTACCGCTGGCCAGCATCCAGCTGCCCAGGGCGATCATGCCGACAATGGCCAGGACCTTGATGATCGCGAACCAGAACTCGGCCTCGCCGAACACCTTGACGTTGGCCAGGTTGATCGCGTTGATGAGGATGAAGAAAGCAGCCGCCGAGGCCCAGGTCGGGATCTCCGGCCACCAGTAGTGCACGTACTTGCCGACGGCGGTGAGCTCCGACATGCCCACCAGGATGTACAGCACCCAGCAGTTCCAGCCCGACAGGAAGCCGGCAAAACCGCCCCAGTATTTGTGCGCGAAGTGACTGAAGGAGCCGGCTACCGGCTCTTCGACGATCATCTCGCCGAGCTGGCGCATGATCATGAAGGCAATGAAGCCACAGATCGCATAGCCGAGGATCATCGACGGGCCCGCCGACTTCATCACCCCGGCCGAACCCAGGAACAGCCCGGTACCGATTGCACCGCCCAGGGCGATCAACTGGATATGGCGATTTTTCAGGCCGCGTTTCAGCTCGCCTGAATGCGTGTTTTGTCCACTCATGAACGAAGTCACCTGCTTGTTTTTATCTGTGACGGAATCGGACCCACCGCGCTCGTGGCGCAGCGGAATTAACAAGGTGATTACCTTGAGGATCTTGGCCAACTGCTGCCCGTCCAGGGCATAAGCCGTGGGCGAATCAGCCGGGTGTCAGCAAGAGTGCGCGGTACGCATTGGGGTCACAGTTAAAACGCGGCGCATTGTATACCCCTACAGACGCGCAGGGGTCAACACGTTGCGTGACTGTCTGACGACAAAACGCACCGGTCCTGAGGAAGGGTTCTAGCCTGGGGAGGTAATCGGCGTACATGGCGCCTCCATTTGTTCTTATTGAATGCCCGGCTCTCCGGCCCGGCTTTGCACACGGCAATGGCGCCTATCTCACCGCTCCCGGGGCCTGCGAACAAGCTGTTGACGGGCAGGTAAAGCGCCCTGGCCCGGGGCTTTCGGCAAGTTCTGTTTACACCCATAGAAATCTCCAGCCAGGGCCCGTGTACCGGCTGATATTTGTAACGATTTATTTACATGATGGTGTAAAAACTTTCCACGGCTTACGGAAGTGTCTGTAAGACAAGGAAATTTGCGCAAAAAAAAGCCAACCCGAAGGTTGGCTTGTTTAACCGGCCCGACTTACGGGCGCGGTTTGTTGCGGGTGCTGCCCGGACGCTTGGGCGCCGGCTTGCCGCGCTTGTTCATGTCGCTTGGGCGCTCGGCCACGGTGCTGCTGCCACGGCCGCTGTCCTTACGCGGCGCTTCACCACGCGGCTGACGGGCCGGACGCTCGTCGCCACGGGGCTGGCGAACCGGACGCTCGGCTTCACCACGAGGCTGGCGCGCAGGGCGCTCGCCGGTTGCAGCGCCATCCTGGGCCGGACGCAGGGTGCGCACGCGCTCGCCACGGCCCAGCGGACGGGTGGACTTGCGCTGCAGGCGCTCGAGCTTGTCCTTGCTCTTGTGGTTCAGGGCCGGCATGGCCACTGGGGTCAGGCCCACTTCGGCGGCAAGAATGTCGACTTCCTGCTGGCTCATTTCGCGCCAGCGGCCCATCGGCAGGTCGGAGTTGAGGAACACCGGGCCGAAACGCACGCGCTTCAGACGGCTGACCACCAGGCCCTGGGATTCCCACAGGCGGCGTACTTCACGGTTGCGACCTTCCATCACCACGCAGTGGTACCAGTGGTTGAAGCCTTCACCGCCAGGGGCTTCCTGGATGTCGGTGAAACGCGCCGGGCCGTCTTCGAGCACGACACCGGCCTTGAGGCGGGCAATCATGTCTTCGTCGACTTCACCACGCACACGTACCGCATACTCACGGTCCATTTCGTAGGACGGGTGCATCAGGCGGTTGGCCAGCTCACCGTCGGTGGTGAACATCAGCAGGCCGGTGGTGTTGATGTCGAGGCGACCGATGTTGATCCAGCGGCCTTCTTTCGGCCGTGGCAGGCGGTCGAACACGGTCGGACGGCCTTCCGGGTCGTCACGGGTGCAGATCTCACCGTCGGGTTTGTTGTACATGATCACCCGGCGCACGGTTTCGGCAGCTTCTTCGCGCTTGATCACGCGGCCGTCGACCGAGATCGCATCGTGCAGGTCGACGCGCTGGCCAAGGGTGGCATTGACGCCATTGACCTTGATCCGGCCCTGGCTGATCCAGGCCTCGACGTCGCGGCGCGAGCCCACGCCGATACGGGCAAGAACTTTTTGCAGTTTCTCGCCTGATGGCGGCAATGGCTGGGTTTCTTGCAGGTCTTTTTCACTCATGCTGGGCACCTCCCGGTGTATTTACGAAAATCTGGTATGGCGAACAAGCGCCAAAAAGGGTCGCGAATCATACGCTGATCGCAGCGTGAACGCACCTGAGACTAGCCGAAATTGCAAAAGTTGCCGGGTCTATCCGCCCGAAGGCCAGGGTTACTGATGCGGCGTCTGCAGTTCGGTTGCCAACGGCTCGTCGTCCAGATCCACCTGGGTGTCGTCGACCAGGTCATCGAAATCGGTCTTGAGCCCTTCTTCCATGGCGTCCAGTTCGGTCAACAGGCTGCGGAAGCTGGTTTCTTCCTGGGGCTCTTGCGGCTCGGCACTGGCATCGGCCAGGGCCTGCAGGTGCGCCGGTACCGGGGCATCGTCCAGTTCCAGTACCGGTTCGGGCTCAGGCTCCATCTCGCGCAACTCGGCCAGCGGCGGCAGGTCATCGAGGTTCTTCAGGTTGAAGTGGTCGAGAAAGGCCTTGGTGGTGGCGAACATCGCCGGTTTACCCGGCACTTCACGGTAGCCGACGATGCGGATCCACTCGCGCTCGAGCAGGGTCTTGATGATGTTGGTGTTGACCGCCACACCGCGCACGTCCTCGATCTCGCCGCGGGTGATGGGTTGGCGGTAGGCGATCAGCGCCATGGTCTCCAGCAGGGCCCGGGAGTAGCGCTGCGGGCGCTCTTCCCACAGCCGGCCGACCCAGGGCGCGTAGTCTTCGCGGATCTGCAGGCGGTAACCCGAGGCCACCTCCTTGAGCTCGAAGGCGCGGCCATTGCAGGACTTGCGCAGCACCTCCAGGGCCTTCTTGAACACCGCAGGTTCCGGGCGCTCGGCTTCCTCGAACAATTCGTACAGGCGCTCAAGGGATTGCGGTTTGCCCGAGGCCAACAAAAAGGCCTCGAGCAGGGGCGCCAGGTCGCGCGGTTCGTTCAGGTTCATGGGCTTGCTCAGTTGTTACTCGGCGCGGGCGCGTACATGGATCGGCGCAAAGGGCTCATTTTGCACCAGTTCGATCAAGGATTCCTTGACCAGTTCGAGAATCGCCATGAAGGTCACCACCACCCCGAGCTTGCCCTCCTCGGCGCTGAACAGCTCGACGAAGGGCACGAAGCCGCCGCCCTTGAGGCGCTCAAGCACTTCGCTCATGCGCTCGCGGGTCGACAACGCCTCACGGCTGACCTGGTGGCTTTCGAACAGATCACCACGGCGCAGCACTTCGGCCATCGACACCAGCAGCTCTTCCAGGCTGACCTCGGGCAACAGCTTGCGCACCTTGGCCTGCGGCGCGTCCAGGCGCGGCACGATGACCTCGCGGCCAACCCGGCTGAGGCCGTCGATGCCTTCGGCGGCGGCCTTGAAGCGCTCGTACTCCTGCAGGCGGCGGATCAGTTCGGCACGCGGGTCGGCCTCTTCTTCTTCGACCTCGGCCGAACGCGGCAGCAGCATCCGTGACTTGATCTCGGCAAGCATCGCCGCCATCACCAGGTACTCGGCGGCCAGTTCCAGGCGCACGGTTTTCATCAGTTCGACGTAGCCCATGTACTGGCGGGTGATTTCCGCCACCGGGATGTCGAGGATGTCGACGTTCTGCTTGCGAATCAGGTACAGCAGCAAATCCAGAGGCCCTTCGAAGGCCTCCAGAAACACTTCCAGGGCGTCCGGCGGAATGTACAGGTCCACCGGCATCTCGGTCATGGCTTCGCCGTACACCAGCACCAGCGGCAGTTCCTGCTGGGCGCCTGCTTGTGGGTCGATACTGCCTTGGGGGGTGGTCGCCTGGCTCACGCTTCGACCATGAACGGCGCAGGGTCGCCGCAACCGACGCGGATCACTTCCGGCTCATCGCCCGCCAGGTTGATCACGGTCGAGGCCTTGAGGTCTCCAAAGCCGCCATCGACGATCAGGTCGACATGATGCTCCAGGGCCTGGCGAATCTCGTAGGGATCGGTCATCGGCTGGTCTTCGCCGGGCATGATCAGGCTGACGCTCATCAGCGGCTCGCCGAGCTCTTCGAGCAGGGCCAGGGCAATCGGGTTGGACGGCACGCGCAGGCCGATGGTGCGGCGCTTTTCGTGCAGCAGCAGGCGCGGCACTTCGCGGGTGGCGTTGAGGATGAAGGTGTACGGCCCCGGTACATGGGCCTTGAGCAGGCGAAAGGTGGCGGTGTCGATCTTGGCGAACAGGCCCATCTGCGACAGGTCGCAGCAGATCAGGGTGAAGTTGTGGTTCTTGTCCAGCTGACGCAGGCGACGAACCCGTTCAACCGCGTTCTTGTCGCCGATCTGGCAACCCATGGCGTAGGAGGAGTCGGTGGGATAAACCACCACGCCGCCCTTGCGGATGATTTCGACGGCCTGTTTGATCAGGCGCGGTTGCGGGTTTTCCGCATGAATCTGGAAAAACTGACTCACGTTCTCTTCCTGTTCAGACTGCCGCGATAGGCTGCTCATGTTTGAATCGGCGCCACAGTGGTGGCAGGTCCTCTGGCAATGGCCGGTAGACACCGATCTCGCCCCAGGTGCCAGGGCCATGGAAATCACTGCCGGCGCTGGCCAGCAGACCGAATTCACGGGCCAGGATCGACAGAGTGCCTACCTGTTCGGCCGGCATCATGCCGTTGACCACTTCCAGCGCCTGCCCGCCTGCTTGAATATAGTCGGCAATCAGCCGGCGGCGCTTGCTGCGGGTTAAATCGTAGTGCATCGGGTGGGCCAGGCTGACCCAGGCATCGGACTGGCGCAACGTCTCGACGGTCTCCTCCAGGGTTGGCCAGTGCAGCTTCACGTCGCCCAGCTTGCCGGCCCCCAGCCACTTGCGAAACGCCTCGGCGCGGTCTTTTACATAGCCTGCGCGCACCAGGTACTCGGCAAAATGCGGGCGCGCCGGGGCATTGCCGCTGTCGCCCAGTTCCTGCTGGATGGCCCGCGCGCCGTCGAGCGCGCCCTTCATGCCCTTGAGTGCCAACCGTCGGTCGATTTCTTCCGAACGCAACCAGCGACCACGGTGCAGCGACTCGACGGCGGCCTGCAACGGCGCGGCGTCGAGGGGGAAGTTGTAGCCCAGCACATGAATGGTCGCCCCGCCCCAGGTGCACGACAGCTCGATGCCGCTGACCCAGTGCATGTCCAGGGCCTGGGTGGCGGCGCGGGCTTCGAGCTGGCCTTCGAGGGTGTCGTGGTCGGTCAGCGAGAGCATCCGCACGCCGTGCTCATGGGCCCGGGCGACCAGAACCGTTGGCGACAAGGCGCCGTCGGAGGCCGTACTGTGGCAGTGCAGATCAACATTCATAGGTGGCGCTTTCGCTGTCATTGATGTTTGTTATTATGCCGTCACATCCTGCTTCTGGCTGCCATTGTGAAACAATTCATCGATTTCATCCCGCTGCTCCTGTTCTTCATCGTCTACAAGCTTGAACCGCGTGCCGTCGAATTCGCCGGGCACACCTTCGAACTGGGCGGCATCTACAGCGCCACGGCGATGCTGATCATCAGCTCGCTGGTGGTCTACGGCGCCCTGTTCCTTCGCCAACACAAGCTGGAGAAAGGCCAGTGGCTGACCCTGGTGGCCTGCCTGGTGTTCGGCGGCCTGACCCTGGCCTTCCACAGCGAAACCTTCCTCAAATGGAAGGCGCCGGTGGTCAACTGGCTGTTCGCCCTGGCCTTCACCGGCAGCCACTTCATCGGCGACCGGGTGCTGATCAAGCGCATCATGGGCCACGCCCTGACCCTGCCGGAGCCGGTATGGACGCGCCTGAACATCGCCTGGATCGGCTTTTTCCTGTTCTGTGGCGCGGCCAACCTGTTCGTCGCCTTCACCTTCCAGAGCTTCTGGGTCGACTTCAAGGTGTTCGGCAGCCTGGGCATGACCGTGCTGTTCCTGGTGGCCCAGGGTGTCTACCTGTCGCGCCACCTGCACGACAGCGACCCGAGCACTCCGCCTTCCACTCCCAAGCACGAGGAATGACATGCTTTACGCCATCATTGCCACAGACGTAGCCGATTCGCTGGAAAAACGCCTGGCCGCGCGCCCGGCGCATATCGAACGCCTGCAGCAGCTCAAGGAGCAAGGCCGCGTGGTACTGGCCGGCCCGCACCCGGCCGTTGACAGCAACGACCCAGGCGCCGCAGGCTTCACCGGCAGCCTGATCGTCGCCGAATTCGACTCGCTCAGCGCCGCCCAGGCCTGGGCCGACGCCGACCCGTACATTGCCGCCGGCGTCTACGCCAACGTCATCGTCAAGCCGTTCAAGCAAGTCCTGCCGTAATGCCGCAGGGCGGTGGCCAAGCCGGCGCACCGCCCCTTGCAGCTTTCTCTTGGCAAATGCTCATTATTCTCGCCCGATGGCCGACAACCTCCTGAACCATCCAATGGAATCAGGAGTTCCGATGCGTCAAGGTCCGTTGTCCCTGCTGCTGTGCCTGTTGCTGCTGACCCCATTGGCCCAGGCTGAAGAGCCCAGCGGCTCCAGCACCCCGCTGTCGCTCAGTGCCGGCAGCCAGATCACCGAGCTGCAACAGCGCCTCAAAGAAAGCGAGCGCCTGCGCGAAACCCTGGTCCAGCAACTGCACAACGCCGACAGCGAACGCGAAAGCGCCCAGCTCACCCGTCTGCGCCAGGAAAACCAGAAACTGAAGCTGGCACTCAAGGAATTGCAGGCCAGCGCCGCGCCGAAACTCATCACCGAGCAGCAACAATGGTTCCTGATTGGTGGCGCAGTTGCCCTGTTTGCAGCACTCTGCGGTATCTTTGCCAGTGGCGGACACAGAAAGCGTCGGCAATGGTTGAATTGAGTGAGTCATGAGCGAGCTGTTACTGATTGATGATGACCAGGAACTCTGCGAGCTGCTCGGCAGCTGGCTGACCCAGGAAGGTTTCGTGGTACGTGCCTGCCACGATGGCCACAGCGCCCGCAAGGCGCTGGCCGAACAGGCGCCGGCCGCCGTCGTGCTGGACGTGATGCTGCCCGACGGCAGCGGTCTTGAGCTGCTCAAGCAGCTGCGCAGCGAACACGCCGAACTGCCGGTGCTGATGCTCTCGGCCCGTGGTGAGCCGCTGGACCGGATTCTCGGCCTGGAGCTGGGCGCCGACGACTACCTGGCCAAACCTTGCGACCCGCGTGAACTCACCGCCCGCCTGCGCGCCGTGCTGCGCCGCAGCCACCCCAACGCGACGCCGAGCCAGGTGGAAATCGGCGACCTGTGCTTCAGCCCGGCCCGCGGCGTGGTCAGCATCGACGAGCAAGAGCTGGCCCTGACCCTCTCCGAGAGCCGCATCCTCGAAGCCCTGCTGCGCCAGCCCGGCGAGCCGCTGGACAAGCAGGAACTGGCGCAGATCGCCCTGGGCCGCAAGCTGACCCTGTACGACCGCAGCCTGGACATGCACGTCAGCAACCTGCGCAAGAAGATCGGCCCGCACGCCGATGGCCGCCCGCGCATCGTCGCCCTGCGCAGCCGCGGCTACTACTACAGCCTGTAATGTCAGCACGGCGCGCAGGCATCTTTACCCAAGCTTTACCCTTGCCTGACCGCCGCTGACCTTGATCTCCCTAGACTGGGCACATCCGGTAACGACCGGCCTCAGAAAGGAGAGTCACCATGCGCAAGACCCTTATCGCCCTGATGTTCGCCGCTGCTCTGCCCACCGTTGCCATGGCCATGCCAGATGCCGGCGGCCCGCGCCACGGCGAGCACCACCGCGGTGGAGCGCCTTTCGCCCAGCTGGACCTGAGCCGCGAACAGCGCCAGCAGATCGGCAAGCTGATGGGCGAGCAGATGAAAAGCCGTCAGGAAATCACCCAGCGCTACCTGGAAAAACTCCCGGCCGCTGACCAGAAGGCCCTGAAAGACGAGCTCAAGGCCAAGAAGGACAAGACCCAGGCCGAGATTCGCGCCCTGCTCAAACCCGAACAGCAAAAGCAGTTCGACGAAATGAAGAAAAAGCAGGATGAACGCCGCGCCGAATGGGCCGAGTTCAAAGCCTGGAAAGCTGAAAAAGCCAACAAGGCCCAGTAAGCTGTCAGCCACCCGCCCGGCCTGCCCCAGCAGGCCGGGCTTTTTCCGTTAGAGGTGCCTCTTTTGCGTTCATTGTTCTGGCGCATCCTGGCCAGTTTCTGGCTAGCCATCGCCCTGGTTGCCGGGCTGTCGATCCTGCTCGGGCACATGCTGAACCAGGACGCCTGGATTCTCAGCCGCCACCCGGGCCTCAATACCCTGGCCAAGAACTGGACCCAGCGCTATGAACAGCAAGGGCCGGAATACGCCCAGCATTACCTCGAACACCGCAAGCGCCGCTACAACATCGATGTGCAAGTGCTCAACGACAGTGGCGACGCCGTCGTGCCCGGCACCTTCCCGCGCCGCGCCGCCGCCTTCGAGGCGCGCCGCCACAACGACGACCGGCGCCTGCCGTGGCGCCGCCTGACCGAGGAATACACCAGCCCCGACAGCGGCGAGACCTACCTGCTGATCTACCGGATCCCGCACCCGGAACTGGATGCCTGGCACCGCGACAGCCTGCTCTGGCCGTTGAGCGCCCTAGGCATCGCCCTGGTGGTGCTGACCCTGTTCAGCCTGCTGGTGACCCTGTCGATCACCCGCCCGCTGAGCCGCTTGCGCGGCGCCGTGCATGACCTGGGGCAAACTACCTACCAGCAGAACAGCCTGGCGCGCCTGGCCAACCGCCGCGACGAGTTCGGCGTATTGGCCAACGACTTCAACCGCATGGGTGCGCGGCTGCAGAGCCTGATCGGCAGCCAGCGCCAGCTATTGCGTGACGTTTCCCATGAACTGCGCTCGCCGCTGGCGCGCCTGCGCATCGCCCTGGCCCTGGCCGAACGTGCCGAGCCCGAGCAGCGCCAGGCCCTGTGGCCGCGCCTGACCCGCGAGTGCGACCGCCTCGAAGCGCTGATCAGTGAGATTCTGGTGCTGGCCCGGGTCGATGCCGAACAGGCACGGGCCGAACCGGTGGACCTTGATGCCCTGCTGGCCGCCGTGCACAAGGACGCGCAACTGGGCGCGCCGGAGCAGGAGATCCTGCTGCAGCATGAACCCGGGCTCAACCTGCAAGGCTGGCCGACGCTGCTGGAGCGGGCGCTGGATAACCTGCTGCGCAATGCCGTGCGCTTCAACCCGGCCGGGCAGCCGATTGAAATCACCGGGGTGCGCGAAAGCGACAAGATTGTGCTGAGTGTGCGTGACCATGGCCCGGGAGTGGCCGCAGAGCACCTGGCGCAGCTGGGCGAGCCGTTCTACCGGGCGCCCGGGCAGAGTGCCGCAGGCCATGGCCTGGGGCTGGCCATTGCGCGCAAGGCGGCGGAGCGCCATGGCGGCAGCTTGAGCCTGGGCAATCATCCCCAGGGCGGGTTTGTTGCCACGCTAGAGTTGCCACTGGCAAGGCCTGACTCAATATAGCTTCGCCGGGCAAGCCCGCTCCTACATTGTGGGAGCGGCGGTGCGACGCCTCGACTTGCCCCGCGATGAGGCCCTAACCCCCGCTGCTACTCCCAGGCACTGACAAAATCAGCCGTCGCCAGCACCGGCGCGGTGCGCGGTTCATTTTGTGGAGTACCCAGGTACAGGAAGGCGATGATCTCTTCGTTGTCCGCCAGCCCCAATCCCTTGGCCACATGCTTGCTGTACGAAAGCTCACCGGTACGCCATACCGCACCAATACCCTGGGCATGAGCCGCGAGCAAAATACCGTGGGCCGCGCAACCGGCCGCCAGGCGCTGCTCGGACTGCGGCACCTTGAAGTGATCCTGCAGCCGCGCAACCACAACCACCAGCAACGGCGCCCGCAACGGCATGGCCCGGACCTTGTCCAGCGCCGCCTGGCCGGTCTCGCCATTGAGTTTGACCGCTTCGGCGAGCAGTTCGCCAAGCTTGGCTCGCGCCTCGCCCTCGACCGTCAAGAAGCGCCAGGGCCGCAACTGGCCGTGGTCCGGTGCCCGCAGGGCGGCCTGAAACAGCGCCTCGCGTTGTGCGGTATTGGGTGCCGGATCCAGCAGACGTGGAACCGAAACCCGGTTGAGCAATGCGTCGAGAGCCTCCATTGGCTACCCCTTGTGGATAAATGTCGGGCTATTCTAGCGTTTACTTAAAAAGGTCCATAGGTAGAATGGCGCCCTTCCGTTTTGAGTCAGAGCAGATCACATGGCGTTGCCGACCTTAAGGATCATTGGTTTCATCATCGGCATCTTCCTGATCACCCTGGCGATCAGCATGGTCGTGCCCATGGCCACCCTGGTGATCTTCGACCGCACGGGCGACCTGCCGTCGTTCCTGTGGGCCAGCATGATCACCTTTATCGCAGGCCTGGCGCTGATCATCCAGGGCCGCCCCGAGCACGTGCACCTGCGCCCGCGCGACATGTACCTGCTGACGGTCAGCAGCTGGCTGGTGGTGTGCATCTTCGCCGCCCTGCCGTTCCTGCTGACCCAGCACATCAGCTACACCGACGCCTTTTTCGAAAGCATGTCCGGCATTACCGCCACCGGCGCCACCGTACTCAGCGGCCTCGACAGCATGTCGCCGGGTATCCTGATGTGGCGCTCGCTGCTGCACTGGCTCGGCGGTATCGGCTTTATCGCCATGGCCGTGGCGATCCTGCCGCTGCTGCGCATCGGCGGCATGCGCCTGTTCCAGACCGAGTCCTCGGACCGCTCCGAGAAGGTCATGCCACGCTCGCACATGGTCGCCAAGTCGATCGTGCTGGTGTACATCGGCATCACCACCCTCGGCGCCCTGGCCTTCTGGCTGGCGGGCATGAACGCCTTCGATGCGATCAACCACGCCATGTCGGCGATTTCCACCGGCGGTTTCTCTACCTCCGACCAGTCCCTGGCCAAGTGGGACATACCGGCGGTGCATTGGGTAGCGGTGGTGGTGATGATCCTCGGCAGCTTGCCGTTCGCCCTGTACGTGGCGACCATCCGCGGCAACCGCAAGGCGCTGATCAAGGACCAGCAGGTCCAGGGCCTGTTGGCGATGCTGGTGGCGACCTGGCTGGTGCTTGGCACCTGGTACTGGGCCACCACCAACCTGCACTGGCTCGACGCCCTGCGCCACGTGGCCCTGAACGTCACCTCGGTGGTCACCACCACCGGCTTCGCCCTGGGCGACTACAGCCTGTGGGGCAATTTCTCGCTGATGCTGTTCTTCTACCTGGGTTTTGTCGGCGGCTGCTCGGGTTCGACCGCTGGCGGCATCAAGATTTTCCGCTTCCAGGTGGCCTACATCCTGCTCAAGGCCAACTTGAACCAGCTGATTCACCCCCGGGCGGTGATCAAGCAGAAGTACAACGGCCACCGCCTCGATGAAGAGATCGTGCGTTCGATCCTGACCTTCTCGTTCTTCTTCGCCATCACCATCTGCGTCATCGCCCTGGCCCTGTCGCTGCTGGGTGTCGACTGGATGACCGCCCTGACCGGCGCCGCCAGCACCGTATCGGGCGTCGGCCCGGGCCTGGGCGAAACCATCGGCCCGGCCGGCAACTTCGCCACCCTGCCGGATGCGGCCAAGTGGATTCTAGCCTTCGGCATGCTGCTCGGGCGCCTGGAGATCATTACGGTGCTGGTGCTATGTATGCCGGCGTTCTGGCGTCACTGACCGGCGGATCCTCTACCGGGGCCACCACGGCCCCGTTCAAGCGCGCCCGGTACTCGCCAGGGGTGACATCGAACCAGCGGCGAAACGCCCTGAAAAAATTGCTCGGGTCGGCGAAACCCAGAAGATAGGCAGCCTCCAGCAGGGTCATGTTGGCTTGCGCCAGGTACTGCTCGGCAAGCTCGCGGCGGGTATCGTCCAGCAGCGTCTGAAAGCTCGTGCCCTCTTCCTGCAAGCGCCGCTGCAAGGTGCGCTGCGACAGGTGCAGGGCCTGGGCGATGGTTTCGCGCTTGGGCTCGCCCTGGGGCAAAACCCGGCACAACACCTGGCGCGCACGATGGGTAACCCGGCTTTCCGAGAAGCGCGCCAGGTATTCGCCAGCAAAGCGGTCGTGCAAGGTGGCCATGGCCTCGTTGGCGGTCGGCAGCGGCGCCTCCATATCAGCGCGCTCGAACACCAGCGCATCGTAAGGTGCGCTGAACACCAGCGGGGCATGGAATGCGGTCTTGTAAGGGCCCAAGTCCTTGGGCTGCGGCCCCTGGACCAGCACCCGACGCGGCTGGATCACTCGCCCGCTGAGCCAGCTGCACAGCGCCAGGGCGCAGGCCAGCGAGGCTTCGGCACTGTGCCGGGTGGGTGGCAGGTGATCGCCATGCACGGTCAGAATCAACGCATAGCCGTCGGGCTCAAGGCGAAAACTCAGGTCGGAGCTTTCGGCGATAATCCGCTGATAGCGCACCAGCCGCTCGAAACCTTCGGCCAGGGTGCGGCTCGACATCAGCGCGTAGCCGACCACATGAAAGGACGCCGGGCGTACCACCCGCGCCATGTTCAGGCCAATCGCCTGGTTGCCGGAAAGATCGACCGCCAACTGCCACAGGCGGGTCATGGAGTCCTGGGTGAAGCGTGCGTCGGGGTCGTCCAGCGCGGTGAAATCCAGGCCAAGTTGCTTGAACATGGCACGGCAATCGAGCCCTTCCAGTTCAAGTGCCTTGACGATCCCTGATGCCCAGCTTGCTGACGTGGTTCTTTCGCTCATGGCTGGCTTCTTTTGTTACCGACAAGCCGCTCCTGCGGCGATCTCAAAGGATACTCAATTGGCGCCTATTGTCACTGCTCTGTAGTGTTACTCACTCTAGACTCAGATCAGGCTCCACGCCGTGTATCTTCGTCAGATTGACCAGACTCTGGAGCAGTGTCGTGAACAGCCCTCAGCAATTTCGCAGTTTTGCCGAGTTCTACCCCTATTACCTCGGCGAGCACAGTAATCCCACCTGCCGGCGCCTGCATTTCGTCGGTACCAGCCTGGTCATCGCCGTACTCGCCTTTGCCCTGGGCAGCGGCAACTGGTTGCTGCTACTGGCCCTGCCCTTTGCCGGTTACGGCTTTGCCTGGGTCGGGCACTTCTACTTCGAGAAAAACCGCCCCGCCACCTTCAAGCACCCGCTGTACAGCCTGATTGGCGACTTCGCCATGTACCGCGACATGCTGCGCGGCAAGGTCAGCTTCTGATTTCGGCCCGCAAGGTCAGAAACCCGTCCCGGGCGGCCACTGCCCCGACCAACGGTACAGGTAGAGTGCCCTGAAACCCCGCGTTTCGGAGCGCCGATGAACCAGCAAGCCCGCTTTAACCACATGCAGGACGGTACCGAGCAGGATTGGGCAATCATCGCCGAGGATTTCAGGGCCTATGCCAGCCAGCTGGCCGATCGCATCCTGGCGCACCTGCACCTGCTCGATGGCGACTTCGGCGGCTTTCCCATCGACCGCCTGAGCCACTCCCTGCAAACCGCCAGCCGCGCCTGGCGTGACGGGCGCGATGAAGAGTACGTGGTCTGCGCGCTGCTGCACGACATCGGCGACACCCTGGGCAGCTACAATCACCCGGACATCGCCGCCGCCATCCTCAAGCCGTTCATCAGCCCGGAAAACCTGTGGATGGTGGAAAAACACGGGGTGTTCCAGGGCTACTACTTTTTCCATCACCTGGGCATGGACCGGCACCTGCGCGAGCAATTCCAGGACCATCCGCAGTACCAGCAAACCATCGAGTTCTGTGCCCGCTACGATGCCGCCGCCTTCGATCCGGGCTACGACAGCCTGCCCCTGAGCTTCTTCGAGCCGATGCTGCAGCGCCTGTTCGCCAAGCCCCGGCAGTCGATCTACAAGGCCGCGCTAGAGCAACCCACCGCCACTGCCTGAATCCACCAGCTCCTCCAGCCCGGCCTGGCGCCGGGCGGCTTCGGCCTGGGCGTCGGCCAGGCGATAAAGCTCGATGCTGCCGTCCCAGTGCTCGATCAGTGCCGTGCACGACTCGACCCAATCACCGCAATTGAGGTAATCCACCTCGCCGACCTTGCGGATCTCGGCATGGTGAATGTGCCCGCAGACCACACCATGAAAGCCGCGTTTGACGCACTCATGGGCGATGGCCTCCTCAAAGTCGCTGATGAAGCTGACTGCGCTCTTGACCTTGTGCTTGAGGTACGCCGACAGTGACCAATAACCGTAGCCATAGCGCGCACGCCAGTGGTTGAGCCAGCGGTTGAGGGTCAGGGTGAATTCGTAGGCCGAATCGCCGAGGAACGCCAGCCAGCGGTGATAACGGGTGATCACGTCGAACTGGTCGCCATGAATCACCAGCAGGCGCCGGCCATCGGCGGTCAGGTGCTCGGCCTGGTCGACCAACTGGATATTGCCCAGCACCAGCTTGGAGTAGCGACGCAGGAACTCGTCATGGTTGCCGGTCACGTAGATCACCTCGGTGCCGCGCTTGCTCATGGTCAGCAGGCGGCGGATCACGTTGGTGTGCGCCTGGGGCCAGTACATGCCGCCGCGCAGCTTCCAGCCGTCGATGATGTCGCCGACCAGGTAGATGCGATCGGCCTGGTAACCCTTGAGAAACTGCGACAGGTGTTCGGCCTGGCAATCCCGGGTGCCCAGGTGCACGTCCGAGATCCACAGGGTGCGCACGCGCTGTTTGCGCGAGGGTCTGACAAGCTCGGCACGGGTCATCGGCAGGCTCCGGGAAGGTTTGCGCCAGCTTGCCAAGCAGCGGTGAATCGAACATGACCGCCCGGTGTCGGTCTGATGACATGCCCGGCCCGCCTGCTTGCCTGTACACTGCTGCGATTGCCGGAGGAGCCTTCGATGAGCCGCGCCCCGATACTTTCCCTGCGCCATTATCGCCACGACCTGATCGCCCATAGCCACGACCACCCGCAACTGGTGTTCGGCCTGCGCGGGCGCCTGGAATTCGAGGTCGAAGGCCGCGGCGCGCAGCTGGACCGCCAGGACCTGATGGTGGTCCCGGCTGGCCGCCATCACACCTGCGGCAGTACTGTCGGCAGCGATTGCCTGGTGCTGGACGTCCCGGTCGACAACTGGCTGGGCCAGAGCCTGGGCGCGCACCTGGACGCCAGCCAGCGCCTGCTGGAGCGGGCCGGGCCGTTGAACCTGGACCATCGTCAGCAGCAGTTGGTCGACTGGCTGGCGGCCAGCCCGATCAACGATCCGCTAATCGCCCAGCAAGGTGCAGTGTTGCTGCTGGCCAGCCTGAACGGCGGCGCGGCGCCCGTTGCGCCGACAACCTCACTGCCCTATGCCCGCTTCGATGCGCATATCGAGCAGAACGCCGCCTACCCGCTGCAGGTGGCCGACCTGGCGCGCCTGGCCGGGCTATCCAGCGCGCGCCTGCATGCGCGGTTCATGGCTGAATGCGGGGTCACGCCCATGGACTATGTACGCCAGCGTCGCCTGCTACGCGCGCGGCAGCTACTACGCGATACCCGCTTGCCGATCGGCGATATTGCCTGCCAGGTCGGCTACAGCTCGCAAAGCGCCTTTGCCGCCGCCATGCTCAAGGCGTTTGGCCGCACGCCTGGTGCCTTGCGCCGCGATTGTGCCGACAATTGACGCGAGGACCGCGACAGACAGCGCCAGCGCCGCCCCCGTAAACTGGCGCCGCTGCCCTGCTCTCTGACAAGGACCACCATGAATCACCGCACTGCCCTCGGCGCCCTGCACATCGGCGCACTGTTTTTCGGCCTGACCGGCGTATTCGGCAAACTGGCCAGCGCCGCGCCGGCGATCATCGTCTTCGGCCGAGCCGCTTTTGCCGTGCTGGCATTGGCCGTGTTCGCAGGCTTTGCGCGCAAGGCCTGGCAGCCCCTGCAGGCCCAGGACTGGCGCCGCCTGCTGCTCGGCGGCGTACTGCTGGCCGGGCACTGGGTGAGCTTTTTCATTTCGGTGAAAGTCGCCGGTGTCGCCATCGCCACCCTCGGCTTTGCCAGCTTCCCGGCCTTTACCGTGATCCTTGAAGGCCTGCTGTTTCGCGAGCGCATCCGCACCAACGAGATCGTCCTGGTGCTGCTGGTGAGCATCGGCCTGGTGCTGGTAACCCCGGACTTCGACCTGGCCAGCCAGGCCACCGGCGGCCTGCTTTGGTCGCTGCTGTCAGGCCTGCTATTTTCACTGCTGTCATTGACCAACCGTGCAGGCTCCGGGCGCATCCCGGCGGTGCAGGCGGCACTGTGCCAGAACGCCGTGGTCGCCCTGTGCCTGTTGCCGGTGGCCGCGCCGGCGCTGGGCAGCGTCAGCGCCATGGACTGGCTGTGGATCGGCCTGCTCGGGGTGTTCTGTACCGGCGTCGCCCACAGCCTGTTCGTCGCCAGCCTGGCGGTGATCAAGGCGCGCACCGCTGCCGTGGTGTTTGCTCTGGAGCCGGTCTACGGCATCGCCATGGCGTGGTTGATCTTCGCCGAAACCCCGACTTTGCGCATGCTTATGGGCGGTGTGCTGATCATTCTCGCCATCGTCATTTCCAGCCGCCTGGCGGCCGGCAATCAAGTAGGCAAGGCGGCGCTCGCCGAGGGCTGATTGTCAGGGCCGGTCGTTGTGACCCAGATCACGCTGCGGGTCGATCTGGTCGCGCACGCGCTGCTTGAGCACCTTGGCTTCAGGGAAGCCGCCATCGGCCTTGCGCTCCCAGATCTGCACGCCGTCGCAGGTAATACGGAAGGAGCCACCGGTGGCGGGTTCAAGGGCCACCCGCGCCAGATCGTCACTGAAGGTGCTCAGCAGTTCCTGGGCCAGCCAGGCGGCACGCAGCAGCCATTGGCACTGGGTGCAGTAGGTAATGACAATTTCCGGTTTATGCGCGGACATACACTGAAGGTCTCCTGACAGGTGGGCGCGCTTATACTAGCGGTCTTTAGCCTTCGCTCCGAGAGTCATGATGCACCGCCTGCTGTTATCCCTGCTGCTGATGTTCGTTTGCTTCCCGCTGCTGGCCGCCGAAGCGCCCCGACCGAAAGTCGGCCTGGTGCTCTCCGGCGGTGCTGCCCGTGGCCTGGCCCATATCGGCGTGCTCAAGGCCCTGGAAGAACAGGGCATCAAGGTCGATGCGATTGCCGGCACCAGCATGGGCGCGGTGGTCGGCGGCCTGTACGCCTCCGGCTACAAGATCGACGAACTGGAAAAGCTCGCCCTCAACATCGACTGGCAGCAGGCGCTGTCCGACGCGCCGCCGCGCAAGGACGTGCCGTTTCGGCGCAAGCAGGATGACCGCGACTTTCTCGTCAAACAAAAGCTCAGCTTTCGCGACGACGGCAGCCTGGGCCTGCCGCTGGGGGTGATCCAGGGCCAGAACCTGGCGCTGCTGCTGGAAAGCATGCTCGCCCACACCAGCGACACCCGCGACTTCGACAAGCTGCCGATTCCCTTCCGCGCCGTGGCCACCGACATCGCCAGCGGCGAAAAGGTGGTATTCCGTCGTGGCCACCTGCCCCAGGTGATTCGCGCCAGCATGTCGATCCCGGCGGTATTCGCCCCGGTCGAGATCGATGGCCGGCTACTGGTCGATGGCGGCATGGTCGACAACATTCCCCTGGACGTCGCGCGCGAGATGGGTGTGGACGTGGCCATCGTCGTCGATATCGGCACCCCGCTGCGCAGCCGCAAGCAGCTGGCAACCGTGGTCGATGTGCTCAACCAGTCGATCACCCTGATGACCCGACGCAACTCCGAAGAGCAACTGGCAGCGCTGCACCGCGACGACATTCTCATCCAACCACCGCTGTCGAGTTTTGGCGTCACCGATTTCGGCCGCGCCCAGGACATGATCGACGCCGGCTACCGCGCCGCCCGCGCTTTGGACGCACGCCTGGCGGTGCTCAAGCGCCCGCAGGCCAGCGACGGCGAGCTGCTGGCCGCACGCTCGCCGAGCCAGCGCACACCGGTGATCACCGCGATCCGCATCGAGAACGATTCAAAAGTCAGCGACGACGTGATCCGCTACTACATTCGCCAACCCATCGGCGAGCCACTGGAACTGGGCCGCCTGCAGAACGACATGGGCACCCTGTACGGCCTCGACTACTTCGACCGGGTCCAGTACCGGGTAGTGCACAAGGGTGACGACAACACCCTGGTGATCAACGCCCGTGGCCGTCGCGGCGGCACCGACTACCTGCGCCTGGGCCTGAACCTGTCGGACGACATGCGCGGCGACAGCGCCTTCAACATCGGTGCCAGCTACCGGGTCAACGGCATCAACTCCCTCGGCGCCGAATGGCTGACCCGCGCGCAGATCGGCGACCAGCAAGAGCTGTACAGCGAGTTCTACCAGCCGCTGGATGCCGGCTCGCGCTATTTCATCGCGCCATACATTGACCTCGGCTCGCAAAACATCGAGGCGACCCTGGACGACGACCCGATTGCCGAATACCGCCTGGAGCGCTATGGCTTCGGTCTCAACCTCGGCCGGCAGATCGGCAACAACGGCGAAGTGCGCTTTGGCGTCGGCCAGGCCTGGGGCCAGGCCGAGGTGCGCATCGGTGACCAGGACCTGCCCAAGGTCAACTTCAACGAAGGCTTCTACGAGCTCAAGTACTCGTTCGACACCCTCGACAACGTCTACTTCCCCCACAGCGGTGAGGACATCAACCTGACCTTGCGCCAGTTCGACCCGAACCTGGGCTCGGACCAGCGTTACCGGCAGTGGGATTTGAACATCGACAAGGCCATGAGCAGCGGCCCCAACACCTGGGTGGTGGGCGGACGCTACGGCAGGACCCTGGATGATGCCGAAGTGGTCACCTCAAGCTTCGTGCTCGGCGGCGCCCGGCAGCTGTCGGGCTTTCGCCAGGATTCGGTATCCGGGCAAAACGTCAGCCTGATGCGCGTGGTCTACTACCGCCGCCTGACCCCACGCGCCTACCTGCCGCTGGACTTCCCGTTGTACCTGGGCGGTTCGCTGGAGCGCGGCCGGGCCTGGAACAACGACAACGAGTTCGACAGTGGCTACATCAATGCAGCCAGCATCTTCGTCGGTTTCGAGACGCCCCTGGGGCCGCTGAACTTCAGCTACGGGGCCAACAGCGAGAATCAGAAGGCGATGTACCTGAACCTGGGTCACACCTTCTGAGCAGGATCAGGACTTTTCCAGGTTGGCCAGGATCCGCGCATGGACGCGCATGCAAATGCGCATGTCCTCTTCGTCAACACCGACGAACAGCTCGGCGCGCAAGGCGTTGGCAATGGTTTCGATCTGGTCGATCAAAGGCTTGGCCGGTGGGCAGAGGAGGATTTTTTTCGCCCGTCGGTCTTCGAGCACCGCCTGACGGCGCACCAGCCCCTGGGTTTCCAGGCTATCGAGCAAGCGGGCCAGGGTCGGCCCCTCGACGCCGACACTCTGGGCCAGCTCGCGCTGGGTCGGCGCCTCATCGAAACGAGCCAGGTGCAGCAGCACCAGCCAGCGGGCCTGGGACAGGTTCAGCCCGGCCAGGCGGCGATCCAGTTCGGCGCGCCAGCCGCGGGACATGTGTGCCAGCTGCATCCCGAATTTGTGTTGGTCGGTCAACGGCATAGAGAAACTCATCATCAGAACTAATTATTAGTCAGCTAACCATGACCGTGAGCCGCAGGCAAGGCTCATACGGCTGGCGGTGCTTCGATAATCGTTATAAATGATGACAAGGCCGGTTTTACATCTCGAATTCGGCAGCCAGCGCGGCCCGTACGCAATACAAAACACCTTCGGGCACTCGCCCGCCAAACTGCTCGGCAATCGCCGACACCGGCGGCAACTCGCCTTCCCCATCGAGGAAGGCATCCTGAACTTCGCCCAGCAGGTCTTCCGGCAGGTCCAGGGCCTGGTCCAGCGACAGCTCCTGGCGGCCAATGGCCTCGGCAAGCAGGCTGTAGACGTTCTTTTCGCTGCAGTTCAGCTGCCCGGCGATCTGCATCGGAGTCATGCCGGCGCGGGCCAGGCTGACCAGTTCGTGGCGCAGGTCGGTGACGATCTTTGGCGCTTCGACGCCGCCACCCAGCACTTCGAGGAAGGCTTCGCCGTAACGCTCGAGCTTGCGCGCACCGACGCCGCTGACCCGGCCCATCTCGCTGAGGCTGGTGGGCTGGCTGCGCAGCATCTCCAGCAGGGTCGAATCGGGGAAGATCACATACGGCGGCACGCCATGTTCTTCGGCCAGCTTGCGGCGCAACGCACGCAGGGCTTCCCATTGTTCGCGCTCTTCGCCACGCACCAGCTGGCTGGCCGGGCTGCCGCCACTGCTGCTGCCACCCTTGCTGCTGGTTTGTGGCTTGAGATCTTTACGCAGCTCGAGGCTGACTTCACCGCGCAGCAACGGCCGGCACGTGTCGGACAGGCGCAGGCCGCCGTAACCTTCGAGGTCGATGTCGGCCAGGCCGCGGGCGACCAACTGGCGGAACAGCGAACGCCAGTCGTGCTCGGAGCGGTCCTTGCCAACGCCGTACACGGCCAGTTTCTCGTGGCCGAAATTGCGGATCTTTTCGTTATCGCGGCCCAGCAGCACATCCACCAGGTGGCCGACGCCATAACGCTGACCGGTACGGTACACCGCCGACAGCGCCTGGCGCGCAGGCTCGGTGGCATCCCAGGTCTGCACGCCATCGATGCAGTTGTCACAGTGGCCGCACGGCTGCGGCAACTCTTCGTCGAAGTAGTTGAGCAGGGTCTGGCGGCGGCAGCGGGTTTCTTCACACAAGGCGAGCATGGCATCGAGCTTGTGTTGCTCAATGCGCTTGTGGCGCTCGTCGCCTTCAGAGTTTTGCAGCATCTGCTTGAGCATTACCATGTCTTGCAGGCCGTAGGCCATCCAGGCATCGGCAGGCAGGCCGTCACGACCGGCGCGGCCGGTTTCCTGGTAGTAGGCCTCGAGCGACTTGGGCAGGTCGAGGTGAGCAACGAAGCGTACGTTGGGCTTGTCGATGCCCATGCCGAAGGCAATGGTGGCGACCATGATCAGGCCTTCCTCGTTGAGAAAGCGCCGCTGGTTGGAGGCGCGGGTCTCGGCAGGCAGGCCGGCATGGTAAGGCAAGGCCGGGAAGCCCTGCTCGCACAGGTAGGCGGCGACGTCGTCGACCTTCTTGCGCGACAGGCAGTAGACGATACCGGCGTTGCCGCGCCGCTCGCCGAGGAACGCCAGCAACTGCTTGCGCGGCTGCTCCTTGGGCACGATGCGGTAGAAGATGTTCGGCCGGTCGAAGCTCGACAGGAAGCGCTCGGCGTTCTGCAGGTGCAGGCGGGTGACGATCTCTTCACGGGTGCGCATGTCCGCGGTGGCGGTCAGGGCAATGCGCGGCACGTTGGGGAACAGCTCGGCCAGTTGCCCCAGTTGCAGGTACTCGGGACGGAAGTCATGGCCCCACTGCGACACACAGTGGGCCTCGTCGATGGCAAACAGGGCGATGTCGAGGGTACGCAGGAAATCGAGCATGCGCGGCTGCACCAGGCGCTCGGGGGCCAGGTAGAGCATCTTCACTTCGCCGCGGCGGATACGCCCGGCCAGTTCGCGTTGCTGCTCGGCGCTGAGGGTCGAGTTCAGCGAAGCGGCGGCCACGCCCAATTCGTCGAGGGTCGCCACCTGGTCGTCCATCAGCGCGATCAACGGCGATACCACCACCGCCAGGCCAGGGCGCAACAGGGCCGGGACCTGGAAGCACAGCGACTTGCCGCCGCCGGTGGGCATCAGGACCAGCGCATCGCCACCCTTGGCCACGCATTCGATGATCGCGCCCTGGCGACCCCGAAAACTGTCGTAACCGAAGATGTCCTTGAGGACGCGCTGAGCCTGTTCGAGCATAAAAACTCCAAAAATCGCAGAACCATCCTGGGCACAGGCTGGACGAAAAACCCGCTGGCGACACCCGAAAATGCGTAAGCGGCTTTTACCCGACCCCCGAGTTACAAGGGCCCTGGGATAAAAGCCGGGCATTATACCGGAGCCTGCGGCCTAGCAGGATGCTCTGCGATAGACGTCTTCCTTTGCCTCGTTTGCGCTGCAAGGTGCTAGAATTCAGTATCGTTTATTCCCAAGGTAGCCCCGTAATGTCCTTCGCCGAGCAACTGACCCGCCTGCAAGCCTTCCTCGACGCCGACGAGCTGCATGAAGAGGCGCTCGACTACGTGGCCGCCCACGGTTTCCTGACCGCGCTGTCGATCGGTGCCGAAGAGGTTCCCGAGCGCGAATGGATCGACGCCCTGTTCGCCGAAGAGCCGCATTACAAGGACGACGCCCAGCGTGAAGAGATCGAAGCCACGCTGATCCAGCTCAAAGCCCACGTTGCCCGCCAGCTGGCCAGCGACGAGGAATTCGAACTGCCGTGCGACCTCGACCTGGGTGAAGACCCGGACGACTCCGACCTGCGCGGCTGGTGCATCGGCTTCATGGAAGGCGTGTTCATGCGCGAAGAGGCCTGGTTCGAGACCGCTGAAGACGAAGTCAGCGAGATGCTCCTGCCGATCATGGTCGGTTCCGGCCTGTTCGATGAACAGCCAGAATTCGAAGACATCGCCAAGGACGCCAACCTGCAGGACGACATGATCGTGCAGATCCCTGAAGCCCTGACCGCGCTGTACCTGCTGCTGCACGCGCCGGACGAGAAGCCAGCCCTGCTCAAGCCTCGCCACCACTGAGTCGGCGTCCATGCGCTACCTGCTGCTGGCCATCGGCTGGCTCAGCGTCGCGCTGGGGGTGATCGGGATCTTCCTGCCGGTACTGCCGACCACCCCGTTCCTGCTCCTGGCCGCTGCGTGCTTTGCGCGCAGCTCGCCGCGCTTTCACCACTGGCTGGTCAACCACCCCAAGCTCGGGCCGTGGATTCGTGACTACCTCAGTGGCGAAGGCATTCCCCTCAAAGGCAAGGTCTACGCCATCGGCCTGATGTGGCTAAGCATCGGTTTGTCCTGCTACCTGGTGCCGCTGATCTGGGCGCGGGGGTTCATGCTCACCAGCGCGGTGCTGGTGAGCATTTACATCCTGCGGCAAAAGACCCTGCGACGCCCGTCCTAAGACAGC